>NZ_JAJCYB010000109.1 GCF_029263155.1 Pseudonocardia sp. | reverse complement strand
GGCTCTCCGCGCGCGCGCGTGGGGCTCTCCGGGCGCGCGTGTCGGGCTCTCCGTGCGCGCGGCGCGACGCGGTGCGTCTGGCGCCGCGCCGACGCTCGCGGTGGGACCTCCCACGAAGCGCGCGCGGCCGCCGACGACGGGTGTCGACGCCGCGGCGGGCGAACGCGGCGTCGAGGTCACGCTCGTAGCGAGCAGGCTGCGCGAGGTCCTCGGCCCAGACCTCGACGAGGATCCACCCTCGTCGGCGCAGATCCTCGGCGCGCGCCTGGTCCTCCTCCGTGCGCCCGACATGGGCGGCGTAGCCGTGGTACTCGACGGCGATGCGCAGCGCCGGCCAGGCGAGGTCGACCCGGTACACCTCGCGCCCGTCCAGACCCACCACCGACCAGTTCACCTCCGGTACCGGGTAGCCGGAGTCGACGATCCGGCACAGCATCCAGCTCTCCGCGGGTGACTCCGCCCGACCGGTGGCCAGTTCGAGAAGCTGCGCACCCCGGCGCGTCCCCCGCGGGTCCCGCCGGGAGGCGAGCCGGCCTCCGATCGTCGCCCTGAACCGCTCCCGGCCCGTCGGTTCGATCATCGCCAGCGCCTCGTCGACGACCGCGAGCGCACGGTCGGGCCGCTGGGTGCAGAGCAGGTCGGTGATCGTTCGCTCGAGGCTCAGCACCGGCAGGTCGTGGCGCACGGCCCGGTCCCCGTCCGGGACGTGTCCGTTGTGCACGACGAGCCCGCGGCGGGTGCGCAGCCAGTGTCCGTAGGGCGCGATGAGGTGCACGGGCGTCGGCTCGGCGGAGGAGCAACCGTGGAGATGCGCTGCCGTGGGTCCGGCCAGGAGGACGTCCGGGCCGCCCAGCTCGACGGCGGCCGCCGACAATGTCAACGGGTCCGCGGCCCGCTCGGTGTCGACCAGCACACCGGACCACGGTGAGGCCCACCGGCCGGAGCTCTGGTCGAGCCGCACGCGGTAGGCACCCATCGACGCGATCGCGGCGGCCCGGCGGACGGCACCGTGACGAGCTGGACTCGGTTCGGCCATGCCGCCACGCTGCACCGTCGAACGGCGCGGCGGGCCTCGCCGGGTAGATCTGTGGACAGCCCGCCGGCAATGTGGATAACCGGCACCCGCTCGGCCACCCCGACTCCCGCGTACTCATGGCCCGACTCGCGCGACCGGAAACCCCGACTCGCGCGCACGCACGCCCCGACTCGCGCGCACCGAGGGCCCGACTCGCGCGCACGGAGACCCCGACTCGCGGGGCCTGGTCAGGGGGTGAGGGCGTTCAGGGCGGTCTGGGTGAGGACGCGAACGCCGACGGGGATGGCGCGCTCGTCGAGGTCGAAGGTGGGCTGGTGGATGTCCTTCATCTCACCGCGGCCCGACCACACACCGAGGCGGGCCATCGCGCCGGGGACGTGCTCCAGGTACCAGGCGAAGTCCTCGCCGCCGCTGGACTGCTCGGTGCCGACGGCCGCCGCCGGGCCGAGGACCGTGGCCGCCGCGTCGGCGAGCATGCCGCTGCTCGCCTCGTCGTTGACGACGGGCGGCACGCCGCGGATGTGCTCCAGGACGTAGCCGACGCCGGTGGGCGCGAGCACCGCGGCCACCAGCGAGCGGATCTTGTCCTCCAGCTCGCCCCACGTGGCGTGGTCGGCGGTGCGCAGGGTGCCGCGCAGCAGCCCGTGCTGTGGGATGGCGTTGGCCGCCTCACCCGCCTGCACCGCCCCCCACACCAGCACGGTGCCCGAGCGGGGGTCGACCTGGCGGCCCAGCAGCAGCGGCAGCTGGGTGATCAGCAGGCCCAGCGCCTCGACGAGGTCGGCCGTGAGGTGCGGGCGTGCGGTGTGGCCGCCGGGTGAGGTCAGCCGGACCTCCAGCAGGTCGCACGCCGAGGTGATCGGTCCGACGCGCGTGCCGAGCCTGCCGACCTCCAGGCGCGGGTCGCAGTGCAGCGCGAAGATCCGCTGTACGCCCTCCATCGCGCCGTCGGCGACCACGTCCAGCGCGCCGCCGGGCTGCACCTCCTCGGCCGGCTGGAAGATCAGCCGGACGCGGCCGGGCAGGTTCGGCGCCGACGCGAGCGCGAGCCCGGCGCCCAGCACGACCGCGGTGTGCGCGTCGTGGCCGCAGGCGTGCATGACGCCGTCGACGGTGGACGCGAACGGCAGTCCGGTGGCCTCCTGCAGCGGGAGCGCGTCGAGGTCGGCCCGCAGCGCGACGCAGCGGTCGCCGTAACCGATGTCACAGACCAGACCGGTGCCACCCGGGAGCGTGCGCGGCTCGAGCCCCGCCGCGAGGAGACGGCTCGCGACCAGTGCGGTGGTGCGGTGCTCCGCCCGGCCGAGCTCGGGTACCGAGTGCAGGGTGCGTCGCCAGCCGACGACGTCGTCGGAGTGTGCCTCCAGCCAGGTGTCGAGCCAGGCCGGTCCGGTACCCGCACCGAGATCGACGACCTCGGCGGCGACCGGCAGGACGGGGTGCGATTCGAGCAGCGTCACCGCAGGTCACCTCCATCGACATCGGCTTGCGCTCTGTCGTGCATCGGCACATGGTGCTCACCCGGACGGCGGTGCACCAACCCCAAATCGGCCTCGCGCGCAAACCCTCGCCGAGGGGTCACGGATCTGCTGCGGACGGACCCCGGGACCACGGCGAACGGTGTTTCCGGCGCGCGACGAGCGGACGATACGTCCGCTCGTCGAGCATCCGGGTGGTCGTCGCGACTCATGTCCCCACCTCTACCCGCTGCCCGTGCCGCCCATGCGGCGTGCCCCCGCGACGCCGTCCCCGGCGCCCGTCGTCTTCAATGAGCAGGTGACGACGCCGGGTGATGCATCGCAGCGCCGCATCGGCGACCGCTACCTGCTGTCCGGGAAGATCGGCAGCGGGGCCATGGGCACGGTCTGGGCGGCCTACGACGAGGTGCTGCGCCGCCGTGTCGCGGTGAAGGAGCTGCGGGTGCCCCACGGCGTGCCCGACCAGGAGGCGCTCGACATGCGCGAGCGGATCCTGCGCGAGGCGCGCGCGGTCGGAGGCCTGTCGCACCCCAACATCATCACCGTGTTCGACGTCGTCGACGCCGGCGGCGAGCCCCTCGTCGTGCTGGAGCTGGTGCCCTCGCGCAACCTCGCGGAGATGATCTCCGACCAGGGCGCGCTCAACGTGGCGCAGGCCGCGGTCGTCGGCTACGCCACCGCGGGCGGGCTGCGGGCCGCGCACCGCGCCGGCATCACCCACCGTGACGTGAAGCCGGGCAACGTCCTGATCGCCGACGACGGGCGCGTCAAGCTCACCGACTTCGGCATCGCCCGCAACATCGCCGACGCGCCGATGACGAGCGCGGGCCTGGTGCTCGGCTCGCCCGCCTACATCGCACCGGAGGTCGCCGCCGGGCAGCCCGTCACCCCCGCCGCCGACCTGTGGGGTCTGGGCGCCACCCTGTTCGCCGCCGTGGAGGGCCGCCCGCCCTACGACGTCGGCGGCGACCCGGTCCGGACGATCACCGAGGTCGTCGACGGCGAGGTGCCCCGGACGCGCGGTGGCGGCCCGGTGGCCGAGGTCATCGCGGCGCTGATGGTGAAGGACCCGGACGGCCGGATGCCCCTCGACGAGGTGCGGCTGCGGCTGCGGCCGCTGATCTCCGACCCGGACGACCCGATGTACCCCGGCTCGCCCGACGCGCCGACGGTGGCGTCCTTCCTCACGCAGTTCCCCGCACAGGTCCCCGAACCGGCCGTGCCGCCGGCGGCGGCGGACTCGGCGTCCGTCCCGCGTGCCACGCCGCTGGCGGCCGACCCGGGTCCGCTGCCCGGCGCGGCGCGGCCGCCCGCGCCCCGGCCGGCGCCGCCGCCCCCGGCCCGCCCGGCCCGGCGGCCCCCGCCGGACGGCGCGCCGTCCTCGATCGGCCGCGCCGTCGCGCTCACCGTCGCCGGCGCACTGGTGGTGCTGGTGGGCGTGGCCGCGGGATGGGCCGTCACCCGCGTGGTCGGCGGTCAGTCGCCGCTGAGCACGGTCACGGTCACCTCGGCGGACGCGGAACTGGTGAGCCACCGGGACCAGCTGGGCTTCGACGTCGACGTCCCGCTCGGCTGGGCGGAGTTCCCCCACGAGGGCACCGACGGCAGGCGATCGGTCGCGTTCATCAGCCCGGACGGCACCGAGGAGCTCACGGTGGCGCCCGCGGAGTCGGCGGACGCGGCCACCGCGGAGCTGACCGAGGCCCGCCTCGGGGTCGCCGTGCTGGACCGCACCGAGCCGGTGGACGGCCGCCTGAGCTACCGCACCGAGCGCGACGGGCAGCAGCGGGCCAGCTGGGTGCAGATCGTTCCGGCCGCCGACGGCGGCGTCTGGATGGTACGGCTCACCGTCCCGGGCGACCGCCCCGACGGCACCACGACGGCCCTGTTCGACGTGCTGGTGGACGGTTTCGAGGTCGCCGGTCCCTGACCGGACGGTCGCCGGCGCGCCCGTAGGCTGCCGGCCATGAGCGACCCAGGAGACCCGGCGGCCCCCGATACGGCCGCGCAGGCCGCCGCCGCAGTGGCCGCCACCACCGGGATCGATCGGCACGACGTGGCCGTGGTGCTCGGGTCCGGGTGGCGCCCGGCGGCCGACCTGATCGGGGAGGCCACGCACGAGATCGCGATGGGCGAGCTGCCCGGCTTCCTCGCCCCGGCGGTGGCCGGGCACGGCGGCACCGTCCGCTCGGTGCCCGTGGGCGAGCGTCGGGTACTGGTACTGCTCGGACGCACGCACCTCTACGAGGGGCACGGGGTCGACGCGGTCGTGCACGGCGTGCGCACCGCGGCCGCAGCGGGCTGCACGTCGGTCGTGCTGACCAACGCGGCGGGTGGCATCCGTGACGGCATGAGCGTCGGCGAGCCGGTGCTGATCTCCGACCACCTCAACATGACGGCGACATCGCCGCTGCGGGGAGCGCAGTTCGTCGATCTCACCGATCTCTACTCCCCGCGGCTGCGCGCGCTGGCCCGCGAGATCGACCCGACACTCGTCGAGGGCGTCTACGCCGGGCTGACCGGGCCGCACTTCGAGACCCCCGCGGAGATCCGGATGTTCCGGGGGATGGGGGCCGACCTCGTCGGGATGTCGACGGTGCTGGAGGCGATCGCCGCGCGGGCCGCGGGCGTCGAGGTGTTCGGGTTGTCGCTGGTCACGAACCTGGCCGCGGGCCTCACCGGCGAGCCGCTCGACCATCACGAGGTGCTGGCGGCGGGGGCCGCCGCCGCGGGGCGGATGGGCGGGTTGCTGCGCGAGCTGGTCTCCCGGTCGTGAACACGCGGGACGCGGCGCTGCGCTGGATCGCCGAGGACCCCGACCCGGCCACCCGGGCGGAGCTGTCGCAGGTGCTCGCCGCGGGCGACGACGCCGACCTCGCCGCCCGGATGGCCGGGATGCTGCGGTTCGGGACGGCCGGTCTGCGCGGCCCGGTGCGCGCCGGGCCGGCCGGGATGAACGTGGCGGTGGTCCGGCGGGCCACGGCCGGGCTCGCGGCGTGGCTGGCGCGCGACGGCTCCCGCGGCGTGGTGGTCGTCGGCCGTGACGCCCGGCACGGCTCCGCGGCGTTCGCCGACGCCGCCGCGCACGTGCTGGCCGGCGCCGGCTTCACGGTGCGCGCCCTGCCCGCCCCGCTCCCGACGCCGGTGCTGGCGTTCGCCGTGCGCGAGCTGGGCGCGGTGGCGGGCGTGCAGATCACGGCGTCGCACAACCCGTCCGCCGACAACGGCTACAAGGTCTACCTCGCCGACGGCGCGCAGTTGGCCCCGCCCGCGGACGCGGAGATCGAGGCCGCGATCGCCGCGGCCCCGCCCGCGGCCGACGTTCCGGTACGGGCCGCGGTGTCCACCGTGGACCTCGTGGGGTCCTACCTGGACCGGGTCGCCCGGCTGCCCCGCGGCGCCGCCCGCACCCTGCGGGTCGCGCTCACCGCGATGCACGGCGTCGGCGGCGCGACGGCCGTCGAGGCCCTGCGGCGCGCGGGATTCACCGACGTGCACCTCGTCGCCTCGCAGGCCGAGCCGGACCCCGACTTCCCGACCGTCACGTTCCCCAACCCGGAGGAACCCGGCGCCACCGACGCGCTGCTCGCGCTGGCCGCCGCCGTGGACGCCGACCTCGCGATCGCGCTCGACCCGGACGCGGACCGGTGCGCCCTCGGCGTGCGCGATCGCAGTCGGACCCCGACACGGGCGCACGGAGACCCCGACTCGCGGGGGGCGTGGCGCATGCTGTCCGGCGACGAGACGGGCGTCCTGCTCGGCGACCACCTCCTGCGCTGCGGCGGCCACGACGATCCGCTCGTCGCCACCACCGTGGTCTCCTCGTCGATGCTGCGCGCGGTGGCCGCCGCCCACGGCGCCCGCTACGCCGAGACGCTCACCGGCTTCAAGTGGATCGTGCGCGCCGGGCCCGGGCTGGTCTACGGCTACGAGGAGGCGCTGGGCTACTGCGTCGACCCGGACACCGTGCGCGACAAGGACGGGATCGCCGCCGCCGTCGTCGCGTGCGATCTGGTCGCCACGCTGCGGGCGGCGGGGCTGGGCGTGCCCGACCGGCTCGACGAGCTCGCCACCGCGCACGGCGTGCACCGCACCGAGGGGTTGTCGCTGCGGATGGAGCCGGACGCCCGCGACGCCGTGGTCGAGCGGCTGCGCGCCTCGCCACCGCCCGGCTGGTCCGCGCAGCGGCCCGCCCCGGACGTGCTGGTGCTGCGCAGGCCCGGCGAGCGGCTGGTGATCCGCCCGTCGGGCACGGAGCCGAAGCTCAAGGCGTACCTGGAGGTCGTCGAGCCGGTCGCGGGCGACCTGCCCGCGGCCCGGGCGGCGGCGCAGGCCCGGCTCGACGCGCTGCGGGCGCAGGCACGCGAGCTGCTGGCATGAGCCGGCTGCTCGTCGTCCACCACACGCCCTCGCCCGCCACGGCCGACCTGCTCGACGCCGCGCTGCGCGGTGCGACGGACCCCGAGATCACCGGGGTGGAGGTGGTGCGCCGGGCCGCGCTCGCCGCCACCGCGTCCGACCTGCTCGCCGCCGACGGCGTGCTGCTCGGCACACCCGCGAACATCGGCTACATGTCCGGGGCGCTCAAGCACTTCTTCGACACGGTCTACTACGTCTGCGCCGACGACACGCGCGGCCTGCCGTTCGGTCTGTACGTGCACGGCAACCTCGGTGTCGAGGGGGCGGTGCGCTCGGTGGAGGCGGTCACGGGCGGGTTGGGCTGGCGGCAGGTGGCCGCGCACGTCGAGGTGCTCGGGGCGCCCACCCGTGACGATCTGGACGCCTGCACCGAGCTGGGCGCCACGGTGGCGGCCACGCTCGGAGCCTGCGACTGATCGGCTCCGGCGCTACTGTGCCGCATGCCCCGGCCCAAGGTGCACGACGACGAGCTGCGCGAGCGGTTGCTGGAGCGGGCCGGCGCGCTGCTGTCGGGCGGCGGTCCCGAGGCACTGAGCCTGCGCACGCTCGCCCAGGACTGCGACACCTCGACCACCGCCGTCTACTCCCTGTTCGGGGGCAAGCCCGCGCTGCTCGCGGAGCTGCTCGACGACGCGGTGGCGCGGTTGAGCGAGCGGCTGGCCGCCGTCGAGCCCGGTCCCGATCCGGTGGAGCACCTGGTGCAGCTCGGCGACGCCTACCACGCCGCCGCCCGCGACGACCCGCACCTGGTGCTGGAGACCCCGCCCACCGCGCTCACACCGTTCACCGACGGCGTCCACCGCGCCGTCGAGTGCGGGGCGTTGCGCACCGACGCCGACCCCCCGACCGTCGCGCTCGCCGTGCAGGGTCTCGTGCACGGCCTGGTGACGCTGGAGCTGCGCGGCCACGCCCGGCCCGGCCCCTGCGCGGATGCCCTGCGCGCGGCGCTGGAGGGCTGGCGCCGCACGGACGCCCGGTCCACGTCGGACGGGTGGGACTCCCCTACGTACCTGTCGGACGGGGGTCCCACTCGTCGAGCGCGGTGATACGCGGCTACGGCACCGCACCGAACTGGCGGTCCCCCGCGTCGCCGAGCCCCGGGACGATGAACGCGGAGTCGTTGAGCCGCTCGTCGATGCTGGCGGTGACCACGCGCACCGGGAGCCCGCTGCCCTCCAGGTGCGCGATCCCCTCCGGGGCGGCGAGCGCACAGATCGCGGTGACGTCGGTGGTTCCGCGCTCGGTGAGCAACCGGATCGTGTGCGCCATGGACCCGCCCGTGGCGAGCATCGGGTCGAGCACGAACACCGGGCGCCCGGCCAGCGACTCGGGCAGCGACTCCATGTAGGGCACGGGCTGGTGGGTGCGCTCGTCGCGGGCCAGCCCGACGAAGCCCATCTGCGCCTCGGGCATCAGCGCCTGCGCGGCGTCGACCATCCCCAGGCCGGCGCGCAGCACGGGCACCAGCAGCGGCGGGTCGGCCAGGCGGAACCCGGTGGTCCGGGCGACCGGGGTGTGCAGCGGCGCGGTGGCCACCGGGGCGTCGCGGGTGGCCTCGTAGATCAGCATCAGGGTGAGGTCGCGCAGGGCGGCCCGGAACGCGGCGTTGTCGGTGCGCGCGTCGCGCATCGTGGTGAGGCGGGCCCGGGCCAGCGGGTGGTCGACGACACGCACGTCCATGCGGCAGAGGCTAGCCGCCGCCTGCCCCGCCCTCAGCCCGCCGGTTAGGTCGATCAAGGCGAAATGGTCGCGAGCGGAGATCCACAGACGACCATCTGCCCTTGATCGGCAGGTTCCGGGGCGGGCCGTGGGTCACGGCACCGGGCGGCCGGGGGTCTCGCTGCGCCAGGACCAGGTGCCGTCGGGGCCGCGGGCGGCGCGGGCGCGGTCCTCCAGCACCGGCTCCCGCTCGTGCTCCCGGCAGCCGGTGGCCGCCCAGCAGGAGAGCACGATCTCGTCGCGGCGGGCGTCCAGGCGCAGGAAGCTCTTGAACATCGGCGCGGAGTCGGAGTCGAACAGCAGCGACATCAGGTTGTGCGACGCCGCGGTGCCGCGCGCCGGGAGCGGGTACACGCGCTCCGCGGCCCGGCGGGCCCTGGCGTCCACGACGGTCGAGCCGGCCCGGGGAGGCGCGTTGCCGACGCGCTCGGCCATCAGCGCCGTGGCCTCGTCCGGGGAGAGCACCAGCCGCCCGCGGCCGAGCCCCAGCAGGGCGTCGTAGTGGCGACTGAAGTGCGCGAGCGAGTCCCCGCGCAGCGGGTAGCAGCGGAACCCCTCCTCGGTGACGGCGGGCGCGAGCGCGTCGACGTTCGGGATCTGGTGGGTGGCCGAGAGGTAGGCCCCCGATCCTCCGGCGACGACGTACTGGATCGTGCGGCCGTCGCGCAGCCGCACCGGGTAGCGCTGGTAGTTGTGGTCGTCGCCGCCGATCACCGCGACGTAGTGGTGGCGCGGGTCGGTGACGATCTCGTTGACGTCGCCGCCGCCGGTGATCGGCGAGGGCCGGAGCCGGGCGTAGGTGTAGATCGGCCTCCCGGTGAGCAGGATCTTCGGCCGGTCCCCCGCCGACACCGACCGCAGCCAGTCGCCCTGCTCGGCGTCGAGGTGCCCGTCGAGACCGGTGTCGATCAGCACCAGCCGCACGGGGCCGGCGTCGACGGCGCAGTACGGCCCGGGCTGGACGGCCTGCTGGGACTCCGCGTCGCGGTACCAGCGCATGTCGGCCACCTGCTCCGCGCTGCCGCGCCGCGCGCGGTGCCACAGCAGCCGGCGCAGCGCACCCCGCCAGCCGCCACCCGGGGCGGCGGGCGCGCCGGCGTCGGGCGGGGCGTCGCAGAAGGCAGTCATGAAGCCGGTGAGCCCGTCGTACCAGTCGTGGTTGCCGGGCAGGGCGTAGATCGGGCCGGGGTAGTCGGCGTAGGGGCGGTAGAAGCGGTCGGCGTAGGCCGCGACGCCGCCCGCCGGGTAGATCACGTCGCTGCACACGACGGCGAGGTCGGTGTCGCCCGCGACCTTCTCGAGCACCGGCACCACGCAGTACTGCGACGCGTCCCCCTCGCCGGGGTCCCCGAGCAGGGCGACCGACGCGGTCTCGCGGTCGGCGAAGCGGGTGACGACCCGGTCGCGCGGCGGCGGGGCGACCCCGGCGGCGCGGGCGTAGGCGTCGAGGCGGTGCAGCCATTCGCGGCGCTGGCCGTCGGTGGGGTCGCCCAGCCACCTCGCGAGCACGTCGTTGCGCGAGGCCCACAGCGGCACCGGGCTCAGCCAGGAGAACCGGCTGCCCCGCGGGGCGAGCCGGGGCCCCGCCCCCAGCTCGCGACACCCCCACCCGGCCCCGTCCGTCGACCGCCGTGACGGCCCTCCTCCGGGCCCGCTCATTGCAGCATGGCCACCTTCACGCCACCTCGTTGCGTGAAGGTGGCCATGCTGCAATCGGAGGTCCCGTCATCGGATGCCCGCCACGAACTCGGTCACGACCGTCGCCAGCGCCGGGCCGGCGTCCTCCTGCAGGAAGTGACCCGCGCCGGTGATCGTCGGGTGGGCGCGGCCCGCGGCACCGGGCATGGTCCGCGCCAGTATCGGCCCCATGGCCCCGGTGATCGGGTCGCCGTCGCTGAACGCGCACAGGAACGGCACGTCGCGCCGGCCCAGCGCGCGCCAGGCCGCGCGGTTGGCCTCGGTGGCCGGGTCGTCGGGGCGGGTGGGGACCAGCTGCGGCATCGCCCGCGGCCCGGCCTTGTACGACTCGTCGGGGAAGGGTGCGTCGTAGGCGGCGCGCACCTGCGGGGTGAGCGGTGTGCGGCAGCCCGACTGCACCAGCCGCCCCACGTCGAGCACGTCGGCCTTCTCCACCGCGCGCCGGAACTGCCACCAGACCTCGGGCATGTCGTGGTCGCCGGTGGGCAGGCCGGTGTTGGCGGCCACCACCCCGGCGAAGCGGTCGGCGTGCTCGGCGACCAGCCGCAGCCCGATCAGCCCACCCCAGTCCTGGCCGACGAGGGTGACCCCGCGCAGGTCCAGCACGTCGAACGCGAGCGCCCGCGTCCATTCGACGTGCCGGGCGTAGGTGTGGTCGCCGGGCTCGGCGGGCTTGTCCGAACGCCCGAACCCGACGAGGTCGGGCGCCACCACCCGCAGCCCGGCCGCGGCCAGCACCGGGATCATCGTGCGGTACAGGTACGACCAGCTCGGCTCGCCGTGCAGCAGCAGCACCACGGGTCCGTCGGCCGGACCGTCCTGCACCCACGCCATCCGCAGGGTGCCGCCGTCGCCGTCGGACACGTCGGCGTAGTGCGGTTCGAGATCGAAGGCGGGCAGGTCGACGAACCGGTCGTCCGGGGTGCGAAGGGTGCGCATGGGAGGAGATCCTGACATGGAGACCCTCTGCACGGCATGATCGCGCGCGTGCTGATCCGCGACGCCACCCCCGACGACTGGACCGCGATCCGGCCGTTCTTCCGCGAGATCATGGCGGAGGGGCGGACCTACACCTGGCCACCCGACGCTCCCGAGGACCAGTGCCGCGCGATGTGGATGCTCGACGCCCCGGGTGCCACGTTCGTCGCCACCGATCCCGACGGGCCCGTGCTCGGCAGCGCCAAGGCCTACCCCAACCACCGCGGGCCGGGGTCGCACATCGCGAGCGCGAGCTTCCTGGTCGACCCCTCCCACGGCGGCCGCGGCGTCGGCCGCGCCCTCGGCCAGCACGTCCTGGACTGGGCCCGGGACCGGGGGTTCCGGGCCATGCAGTTCAACGCGGTGGTGGAGACGAACACCCGTGCCGTCGCGCTGTGGCGGTCGCTGGGCTTCACGGTCATCGGCACGCTGCCCGAGGGCTTCGCCCATCCCGAGCACGGGTACGTGGGCCTGCACATCATGCACCGCAGGCTCCACTGAGCCGGCGGGATCGCACCGTCACTGCAGGGGGAACGGCGGCTGCCACCACCACGGCTCGTCCACGACCTCGACGGCCACCACCCACTTGACCCACCAGAAGCCGCGCCTGCCGGGCGCGACGAGCCGGACCGGCGCCCCGTGCCCGGCCGTGAGCCGACGCCCGGCCAGGTGGGTGGCGAGCAGCAGCGTCGCCGCGTCCCGGGCCGGGAAGCGGCGGCGGTAGCCGGTCCGCGACACCACCTCGACCGACGCCCCGGCAGGCAGCCCGAGCGCTGCCACCGGCACGCCCTGCCACTCCTGCTCGGTGTACCACCCGCCGGTGCAGTCGAGCACGGCGCGCACGCTGCTCCGGGGCAGCGCGGCGAGGTCGACGGCGCCGCCCGGCGTGCGCACCCGCAGGTCCCGACGGTCGGTTCGCGGCACCGCGTCGAACAGCCACTGCGTGACGGGGACGCGCGCCACGTCGGCGATCTCGTGCGAGCCCGTCGCGCGCCGCTCCCGCCCGGGGACGGCGAACCACAGCGCCGCCGACCCCGCGACGACGCCGACCCCGAGCAGGGCCCGGCGCCGGTCGAGATCCGTGCGGCGCAGCAGCGGTCGCCGCCCGCCCCCGCGGCGGCGGTGGTGCCCGCCGACGTGCACCGCGAGCAGCAGCGCCGTCGCGACCGCGGTGCCGACGTGGATCTGCATCGGCAGCAGCCCCAGCACCGGCGCCCACCCGGCGAACGCGTGCAGCAGCCCGCTGGCCACCGCCGACCCGGCCAGCCCGGCGAGGGCCAGGCTGATCACCTTCCGCGACCGGCCGGGGCGCCGCAGACCCCGTCGGGCGACGGCGACCTTCGCCGGGACGAGCAGCAGCAGACCCAGTCCGGACGCCCCGTGGACACCGACGATCCACCCCGCCGCCACCGGCGTCCCCACCGCGAAGGCGAGCACCCCACTGACCGTGACCGTCACCAGGAGTACCGACAACGTCACGTTGACGACCCGAGTCGCCCGGTTCATGCGCCCACCGTCCCCGATGTGACACCGATAGTGATCAACTCCGATATTCACCCTGACCCGAACGGGTGGTACCCGCCGAACTCTGTCACGCCGAGGACCTCTCCGACGCTGTACTAGATGACTAGGAGGTGATCCGGTGCCGGAGTACACGACTTCCGACGATGCGACGCTGGTCGCTGCGGCGGAAAAGCTCACGCAGTGCGACGGTTACGTCGTGCTGGCCGTCGACCCCCAGACGGGGGAGGTCGACGCCCACGGGCCGTTCGACGGGCTGACCGCCACGATCAAGGCCGACCAGCTGCGGCGCGACTTCGACCGCGGCGGGCTGGAGGACGTCACGGTCGGCGTCGTCCGCCTGCACAGCTCCACCTGAGGACCCGCCCGCATCATCGCCTCCACACCGGAACCCGGCTCCGCCCGCCGCACCTCCCGCGCGGCGGGCGGACTGCTGCCCGGCCCGCGCCCGCGAGCCGAGCGACGCGCGGGGCGCGGGGCGCGGGGCGCGGGGCGCGGGGCGCGGGGCGCGCTCAGGCCAGCGCCGCCGCCACCTCGCGGGCGGCCGCGGCGAGCAGAGCCGGGTCGGCGTCCGCGTCCTGCGCGGGGCGCGTCGACATCGTGGCCAGCACGATCGGCGCACGGTCCGGCGGCCAGGCGACCGCCACGTCGTTCGCCGTGCCGAAGGCGCCGCTGCCGGTCTTGTCCCCCACCCGCCAGGTGCCCGGCAGCCCGGCCCTGATCTCCTCCCCGCCCGTGGTGTTGCCGACCAGCCACCCGGTGAGCAGCTCGCGGTCGGCCGGGTCGAGCCGCTCCCCGAGCACCAGCTCGCGGTAGAGGCCCGCGATGGCCCGCGGGCTGCTGGTGTCGCGCTCGTCGCCCGGGACCGCCGTGTTGAGGTCGGGCTCGGTGCGGTCCAGCCGGGTCACCGTGTCGCCGAGCTCCCGGGCGAACGCGGTGACCTCCTGCGGCCCGCCCAGGTCGGCGAGCAGCAGGTTCGCCGCGGTGTTGTCGCTGTATCGGATCGCGGCCTCGCACAGGTCGCGGATCGTCATGCCGGTGTCGACCTGCTGCTCCGCGATCGGTGCGTACTCCAGCAGGTCGGCCGAGGTGAACCGGACGAGGTCGTCGAGGTGCTCGGGCGGGGTGCGGTCGAGCACGGCGGCCGCGGCCAGCGTCTTGAACGTCGAGAGCATCGCGAACCGCTCGTCGGCCCGGTGGACGATCTCGCGGCCGGAGCCGGTGTCCAGGGCGTAGACGCCGAGGCGGGCGTCGAAGCGGCGCTCCAGCAGCGCGAAGTGGGGTGGCGACGCCCCCGGCGCAGGTGGCCCCGACGACGGTGACCCGGCCGGCGCGGCGGTGCACCCGGCCAGCGGTAGCAGCAACGTCGCCCGGAGCAGGGTCCGGCGACCGGTCTCGTGATTCCCCCACACGACGCCCGATGCTGTCAGAGTCCCGGCCTAGACTCGCGGCGTGACCACGACCGTGCCCGCCCCGCGGGCCACCGCCGACGCCGCGGGCGGGTTCGCCGACGCCGTGCGCGACGACCGGTCGCTGGGCCGGTTCCTGCGCGGCCTGCCCGGCGTCGACCAGGTCGGTCTCGAGCGGCGGTCGGCCGCGCTCGCCACGCGCAGCATCAAGAGGGGCGCCAAGCTCCAGGCACTCGACATGGCCATCGGCATGATCGACCTCACCACGCTGGAGGGTTCCGACACGCCGGGCAAGGTCCGCTCCCTGTGCGCCCAGGCCCGCCGTCCCGACCCGGACCACGCCGACGTCCCGCCGGTCGCCGCGGTCTGCGTCTACCCCGATCTCGCCGGGGTGGCCGTCGACGCACTGCGCGGTTCCGGGATCGCCGTCGCGGCCGTCGCCACCGCGTTCCCGGCCGGGCGCTCCTCGCATGCGGTGAAGCTGGCCGACACCGCGCTCGCCGTCGAGGCGGGGGCGTCGGAGATCGACATGGTGATCGACCGCGGCGCGTTCCTCGCCGGGCGCTACGGGCAGGTGTACGACGAGATCGTCGCCGTCAGGCGGGCCTGCGGACCGGCCCATCTGAAGGTCATCCTGGAGACCGGGGAGCTGGCCGGCTACGACGACGTGCGCCGCGCGTCCTGGCTCGCGCTGCTCGCCGGGGCCGACGTGATCAAGACCTCCACCGGCAAGATCTCCCCGGCCGCCACGCTGCCGGTCGTGCAGCTGATGCTGCTGGCCGTGCGCGACTGGCACCGCGCCACCGGCGAGCGCCGCGGCGTCAAGGCCGCGGGCGGGATCCGCACCAGCAAGGACGCGATCCGCCACCTGGTGGCCGTCAACGAGGTGGCGGGGCCTGCGTGGCTGGTGCCCGAGCTGTTCCGGTTCGGTGCGTCGTCGCTGCTGAACGACCTGCTGCGGCAGCGCCGCACCCAGGCGCTGGGCCACTACGAGAACAGCGACCGGATCGGGAACGGCTGATGACGACCTGGGAGTACGCGCCCGCCCCGGAGTCCGCCGCGCTGGCCAACGTCTCGCCCACCTACCGGCCCTTCGTCGACGGGAGGTTCGTCGACGGTGGTGGCGAGGCGCTGAAGACGGTCAATCCGGCCACCGAGGAGGTGCTGGCCGAGGTCGGCACGGCGTCCGCCGAGGACGTCGACCGGGCCGTGGCCGCCGCGCGCCGGGCGTACGAGAAGACCTGGGGCCCGATGCGGGGCGCCGAGCGGGCCAAGTACCTGTTCCGGATCGCGCGGATCGTCGCCGAGCGCTCCCGCGAGCTGGCCGTGCTGGAGACGCTCGACAACGGCAAGCCGATCCGCGAGTCCCGCGACGTCGACGTGCCCACCGCCTCGGCGCACCTGTTCCACCACGCGGGCTGGGCCGACAAGCTCGGCCACGCCGGGCTCGGGTCCGACCCGCGACCGGTCGGCGTCGTCGGTGCGGTGATCCCGTGGAACTTCCCGCTGCTGATGGCCGCCTGGAAGGTCGCACCCGCGCTGGCCTGCGGCAACACCATCGTCCTCAAGCCCGCCGAGACCACGCCGCTCACCGCGCTGGTGCTCGCCGAGATCGCCGCCGAGGCCGGTCTCCCGGACGGCGTGCTCAACGTGCTCCCCGGCGCGGGTGACGTCGGCGCGGCGCTCGTGGCGCACGCGGGGCTCGACAAGGTGGCGTTCACCGGCTCCACCGACGTCGGACGGTCGATCCAGCGGCAGCTCGCGGGCACCGGGCGGCGGCTCACCCTGGAGCTGGGCGGCAAGGCGGCCAACATCGTCTACGACGACGCCGCGCTCGACCAGGCCGTCGAGGGCGTCGTCGACGGGATCTTCTTCAACCAGGGCCACGTGTGCTGCGCGGGTTCGCGGCTGCTCGTGCAGGAGTCGGTCGCCGAGGAGTTCTCGGAGCTGCTGCTGCGCCGCATCGAGACCCTGCGCGTCGGCGACCCGCTGGACAAGAACACCGACGTCGGCGCGATCAACTCCCGTGCCCAGCTCGCCCGGATCGACGCCCTCGTCGCCGCGGGCGACGCCGAGGGCGCGGTGCGCTGGACCAGCCCGTGCCCGCTGCCCGAGCGCGGCCTGTACTTCCCGCCCACCGTGTTCTCCGGGGTCGAGCAGACGATGCGGGTGGCGCGCGAGGAGATCTTCGGGCCGGTGCTGTCGGTGCTCACCTTCCGCACACCGGAGGAGGCGGTGGCCAAGGCCAACAACACCGCCTACGGGCTGTCGGCCGGGATCTGGACCGAGAAGGGTGCCAAGGCCATGTGGACGGCCCAGCGGATACGCGCCGGGGTGGTCTGGACCAACACCTTCAACCGCTTCGACCCCACGTCACCGTTCGGTGGGTACAAGGAGTCGGGCTTCGGCCGGGAGGGCGGGCGCATCGGCCTGGAGGCCTACCTCGACGCGTGAGTATCCGGACCGGAGAACGCTCCTCCTCGGCAGCAGATCGTTCCGCGTGGCGAGCGCGCGCGGCCACCACTTGTGTCCGATCGTCGGACGGGAACCTGGAGGCGCGCCAGACACGCCTCTCGGTTCCGAAGCGACGATCAAGGCCGCCCCACCACTCCGCGTTCCGAACCGCTGATCATCGAGGCTGGGCGCCGTACCCGGCGACGGCCGGTACGGCCCCGGCCAGGGTTCCGACGGGAGTCCCACTCGTCCGGCGGCCGTAGGCTGGCCCCGTGAGCCTCTCCCCACCGGTCGACGGGCGCCTGGCCGTCGCGAAGACGTTCAAGCTCTACCTCGGCGGCGCCTTCCCGCGCTCGGAGTCCGGCCGCAGCTACCCGGTGCGCGACGTGTCGGGGCGGCTGATGGCGCACGCCGCGCTCGCCTCCCGCAAGGACGTCCGCGACGCCGTGAGCGCGGCCCGCTCGGCGTTCGGCGGGTGGTCGGGGGCCACCGCGTACAACCGCGGGCAGGTGCTCTACCGGGTGGCCGAGATGATGCAGGCCCGCGACGCGCAGTTCGTCGACGACGTGGTGGCCGCCGAGGGCGTCCCGCGCAGAAAGGCCGGCGCACTGGTGGACGCCGCGATCGACCGCTGGGTCTGGTACGCGGGCTGGACCGACAAGATCGCCTCGGTGCTCGGGTCGGTGAACCCGGTGGCCGGGCCGCTGGTCAACTGGTCCACCCCGGAGCCTGCGGGCGTGGTCGCGGTGCTCGCACCGCAGCGCTCCTCGCTGCTCGGACTGGTCGACCTACTGGCCCCGGTCCTCGCCACCGGCTGCACCGCCGTCGTGGTCGCGGCGCGGGAGCGGCCGCTGCCCGCGGTCGCGCTCGGTGAGGTGCTGGCCACCTCCGACGTGCCCGGCGGCGTCGTCAACATCCTCACGGGGGACTCCGCCGAGCTCGCACCGTGGCTCGCCGCGCACGGCGAGGTGGCCGGGATCGACCTCGCCGGCGTCCCCGAGGAGATCGCCACCGAGTGCGAACGCGCCGCGGCCGGCACCCTCAAGCGGGTCCTGCCCCGCCCTGCCGTCGAGCCCGACCACTCGGCGGTCCCGTCCCTGGCCCGGCTGCGCGCGTGGACAGAGACCAAGACGGTGTGGCACCCGGTCGGTCGCTGACCTGGGCGGGTCATAGGCTCTCGCGGTGGCCAGCGACATCGTCCCGATCCAGCTCTCCCTCACCGAGGGGGACCTCGTCACGCTGTGGGCGCCCCGGTGGCGCGAGGACGGTGAGGAGTGGGTCGCCTTCCTCGGCGACGACGACGCGCTGTTCGCCTTCCCCGAGGTGGCGCAGCTCGCCGCGTTCGTCCGCACGGTGCGCGAGCACGACCTCGTCGACCACCCGGCGTGGTCGGTGGTGCCGGACCTGTCGGTCCCCGAGCTCACACCCGAGGACACCCAGCGCTACGACGTGGTCGGCGTGCCCGAGATCGTCGCGCAGGACGCCGACCAGTGGTCGATCGGCGAGCTGCAGGAGGTCGTCGAGATGGTGCGGTCGATCGCCGACGTGTGCGAGCTCGACGTCGTCACCGAGGTGCTGGACTCCGCGCCGGGCTTCGGCCTGCTGCAGCAGGGCACCCTGCCCTTCGCCGGTCGCGAGGGCAGGCGCCTGTGGACCCAGCTCGTGGACGTCGTCGCCCAGCGCTGGGACGACGTGATCGACGCGCTCGACGCGCTCGTCGACACCCCCGACGTCGACGCCACCGCGCTCGCGGCGGCGGAGAAGGAGGTCGTGGCGGCCGACGAGCTGGCCCGGGACGCCGACGTCGTGGGCCCCGCCGACGACACCGACGACACCGACGACGAGCCCGAGGGGTTCTGGGACGAGATCGGCATCGACCCGATCCGGATCACCACCCGCGACGGCGAGTTCGTCACGCTGCGCTGCTACCTCGACGACAAGCCCGTGTTCCTGGGCTCCGGCGGGCAGATCGACGTGTTCTCCAGCGAGCGGGCGCTGGCCCGCTGGATCGCCGACGACGGCGCCGAGGGCCACGACCTGGTCACGGCGTCGACGTGGCCGGAGGTCGTGGAACGGGCCGCGGTGGGCGAGCTGGAGGTGGAGGTCGACGAGGTCAACGTCTACGTCCTCACCGGCCTCTCGGCCGACATCGCCGAGGGACCGATCGCGCTCGACCGCACACAGCTCGACCTGGCCACCGAGCTGCTGATCGACGTCGGCGAGTGGGCGGGCGACGACGAGCCCGCCGAGGCGCTGGCCGACAACCAGCCGCTGGGCTGGCTGGTGTCGTTCGTGGTGCGCCCCAACCCCACGCGTCTGGCCCCGAGCCCGCCGTTCAACGCCGAGGCGGCCCGGTTCACGGAGTTGCTGGGCGACCTGCAGGCCCGCTTGCGCCGGCACTGACCGTCGCCCCGATTGCGTGCTCGGTGATCACGGCCGGCCGCGGGTACCTCGCCCGCTGCGGGGGAGGCCGCGCCCGGCCGCCTCGGGCGAGGCTCGCCGGGGGCGCCATCCCGGCGCCCGGACGAGGAGCGGGACATGAGCACGTTGAGCGTGTGGCGGTTCGACACGGAGTCGGGTGCCGAGGACGCCGTCGCGACACTGCAGGAGCTGGCGCGCAAGCGCCTGGTCACCGTCTGGGACGCGGCCACGGTGTCGTGGCCGCAGGACGCGAAGAAGCCGAGGACCCGCCAGCTGCACGACCTGGCCGGCCGCGGGGCGCTCGGCGGGGCGTTCTGGGGGCTGCTGTTCGGGCTGCTGTTCTTCGTGCCGCTGCTCGGTGCCGCCATCGGAGCGGCGTTCGGCGCGCTCAGCGGCTCGCTCGCGGACGTGGGCATCAGCGACGACTTCGTCAAGCGCGCCCGCGACGAGATCACGCCGGGGACCTCCGCCCTGTTCGTCCTGACCTCCGACGTGGTCCTGGACAAGGTCACCGAGGCCTTCGCCGGCCAGAAGCCCGAGCTGCTGTTCACCAACCTCTCCTCCGACCAGGACGAGGCGCTGCGCGTGGCGTTCGCCGAGTAGCAGCGCCCGAGTAGCAGCGCGCTGCCTCGCGGCCTGTCGGGGGCCTCACCCGGTGGACGGATCGCCCTCCTCCCGCGCGGGTGGGGCCCCCAGCTGCGCCACCCCCAGCTGCGCCACCCCCAGCTGTGCCACGGAGCCGAGCAACGCCTGCGCCCACGACGCACGCGGGTCGCAGTCGACCAGCAGGACCTTGACCAGCAGCGTGAGCGGCACCGCGAGCACCGCGCCGAGCGGGCCGAGCATCCACCCCCAGAACGCCAGGCCCAGGAACGTGACGCTGATCGACAGCCCGACGGCGTTGCCGATGTAGCGGGGCTGGACCAGCGAGGTCAGCAGGAAGTTGACCACGCTGTAGATCAGGTACACGACGAGCACCAGCTGCCAGCCGCCCACCAGCAGCGCCAGCAGCGCCGGCGGCAGCACCCCCAGCCAGAAGCCGACGTAGGGGATGTAGTTGGTGATGAACGCCAGCAGCCCCCACAGCAGGGCGAGCGGCACGCCGAGCAGCGCGAGGGCGACCGCGTCGACCGCCCCGACGAGCAGCCCGAACACGGTCGTGACGACCAGGTAGCGGCGGGTGTTGACCGCGAACCGGCCCAGGCCGTCGGCGATGTGCGGGCGATCGCCGCCATGCGCGGCCCCACCTCGGACGACTCGATGCTGAGGAACAGCATCAGCGACAGCAGGAAGACCAGGTTGGTGGCCAGCCCCGTCACCCCGGACAGCAGCACGCCGATCACCGCCACCAGCCGCCCGAGGTCCAGAGCGCCGGTCAACAGCTGCAGCTGCCCGGGGCCGACCCCGAGGTCGCGCAACCGGTCCACGGCCACCGCGAGGATCGCGTCGGCCTCCGCGGCGTACTGCGGCAGGATCGTCGCCAGCTGCGCCACCGACACGAGCAGCACCCCGACCAGCACGAGCACCGCTCCGTAGACCAGCACGACCAGCGCCGCCGTCGACAGCCACCCGGGCACTCCGAGCCCGCGCAGCCGCCGCTCCACCGGGCTGACCACGATGACGATCACGAGCGCGAGGAACGCCGGCCCGATGAGCCATGCCGCGGCCTGCACCCCGGCCGCCAGCACCACCACGGCGGCCCCGCCGACCAGCACCACGAACGCGCGCGGCAGCCCACCGCCCCGCCGCCGCTCGCCACCCGCCTGCGGTGCCACCCCGACCTGCGGCTCCGTGCCCGACAGCGGCACCATCCCGACCTGCGGCACCATCCCGACCTGCGGCACCGCGCCGACCTGCGGCACCGCCCCGACCTGCGGCGCCATCCCGACCGGCACCGCGCCGGGCGCCGGCACCACCCCGGACGGCAGGCTCGTCGGCTCGTTCCCGGCGACGTCCGGCGGTGGCGTGCCCGCCGCTGACCCCACGGGCTCGGTCACGGCTCGACGTCCGGGACTTCCTGCACCGACACGACGCGCAACCCCAACTGCTGGATCAGGGCGAGCACCCCGTGCAGGTGCGACTCGTCCACGACCTCTCCCAGGATGATCGTCTGCGGCGGTGCGTGCTGCACCGTCATCTCCGGGAACGCCCCCCGCGCGCGGTCGGAGAGCAGCCCGGCCACCCGGAACTCGTAGCGCCTGGTCACGTCATGACCTCCACCCGTCGTGCGGTCCACCGGCTCGTCCGTCCCGAACCGGTCAGCCGGCCCGTTCCCGGGTCCCGCCCGCAGCGTCGGGAGCGAGCAGGTCCTCGGGAACCGAGCCGGGCATCCGCCCGGCCGGGATGATCGCCAGCAGTGCCAGCGCGGCGAGCAGGAGCAGCGAGGTCCGCAGCGCCCGGATCCGCGCCTCGGTGTTGATCCGCACGGCCTCGTCCACCTGCTGCGGGGTCGCGGTGGTCTCGCCGAGCACCTCGACGAGCGCGTCGTTCGGGATGAAGTTGACGTTGTCGAGGTTGACCTGGGCTTTCAGCTCGGGCGGGATCGTCGGGTTCTCCACCAGCTGGCTGGTGACCAGCCCGCCGAGCAGCCCCACCGCGAAGACGCTGGCCACCGCGATGCCGACGCTGCCCGACACGTTGTGCACCAGCCCGCGCCACGCGCCGACGTCGCCGGAGAGCTCCTTGGGCGCCGCGGTCAGCAGCGTGTTGAAGACCAGCGCGACGATCGCGCCCTGGCCGAGTCCGAGCGTGATCAGCCCGATGACGACGAGGATCTGGCTCCAGTCGTTGCGGATGGTGACCCCCAGCAGGGTCAGCGCCGCCGCCACCACGACGAAGCCGATGCGCGCGATCGCGGCCGGCGACCACCGGCGGTAGACCCCGGCCACCACCGAGCTCGCCACGAAGATCGACAGCGTGTACGGGATCACCGCGATCGAGGTCTCGAAGCTGGTGCGGCCCTGCACGATCTGCAGGTACAGCGGGATCAGGAAGTTCGCCGCCGTCCCGACGAACAGCATCGTCGCCATGCAGACGGTCGTCGCCCGTTCCTGGGACGTCTTGAGCACGTCGAGGTTGAACAGCTGCGGCCTGCCCGCATCCTGCTGAGCCCGCGTCCAGGAGAAGAAGCCCTGGGCGCACACGATCCCCAGGACGATGAGCAACGGGGCGGGCGACACCCCGAACACGTCGAACGGGGCGGCCGGGGTCGCCAGGAACAGGCCCCACGTCGCCAGCCCGCTGAAGCCGAAGCTCAGCAGGATCACGGCCACGGAGGCCAGCGCGGCGCCGGTCCAGTCGATCTGGATGTCGGGCTGCGCCGCGACCGCCTTGACCTGGAAGCTCAGCACGAGGTTGATCACCGCGAACGCGACGACGAGGGCGAACGACCAGCGCCACCCGATGGTCGAGGCGAACGAGCCCGCGATGAGCAGGGCCAGCACGCCCGCCGCCGGGATCGCCGCGGCGAGGAACCCGATCGCCTTGGCCTGCTGCTCGCCGCGGAAGTTCGTGGCGATGAACACCACCAGCGCGGGCGCGATCAGGGCGATCACGGCACCCGACGCCGCCTGTGCGACGAACAGCATCGCCGGGCTCACGCTCAGTGCCACGGCCGCCATGGCCGCGCCGTGGATCGCCACCGCGATCTGGAACACCCGCCGCGACCCGTACTTCGCGCCGACCTTCGCGCCGAGCAGGATGAACGCCGCCATCGCGAACGTGCCGGCGGTGATCGCCGTTCCCACGCTCGTCGCCGGCGTGTTCAGGTCGGTCGTGATGCCCTGCATCGAGACGGTCAGGGCGTTGACGGCGAACGAGGCCTGGATCTGGGTCAGGACCACGACGACCAGAGGCAGCCAGGACGCGTTCGCGACGCCGGGACCGCCGGGGGACGAGCCGGACTGCGTGGACATCGAGGCCTCCGTAGCTGGGACGGTGTGCGCCTGCCGCCGGGCGCGGAGCACCACCATCGGCGGCGGCGGGCGACCCGGCCTCGCCCGGAGCGGGTGAAGCCGCCGGGCGCGCGGCCCGCGCGGTGGCCCGTCCCCGACACCGGCACGTCGGCCGGCACGCCCCCACGCCACAGCGGGGCGGGCGACCACCACACACACCTCACCCGCGCCGGGTGAGGCCGCCGGCCGGGCGGGTCGAGCAGCGTCGCACCGGTCAACGCGAACCAGGAGGCTGCCGTGTCCACCACGACGTCCACGACACCCGACCCGCCCGACCCGGAGTTCGCCGGCACGGGCTCGACCGGGGGCGCCGCGAGCGGCGACACCCCGCCGGCCGCCCGCACCGCGAAGCACGTTGCTGCGCCCACGGCGGGCCGCACCACCGCGGAGACGGCCTCCGTCGAGCGGTCCGGCTGGTGGGTGCTGCTCCTGCTGGGCGTGCTCACCGTCTTCTACGGCCTGCTCGTGATGAGCCTGCGCCCCGCCGCCCTCGCGTCGGTCGTGGTGTTCGCCGGGATCGGCTTCATCGTGTCGGGGGTGGCACAGTTCCTCATCGCCGGGGGCATCGACGGGGGCTGGCGCTGGGTCGCCTACGCCGGCGGGGCGCTGGGGATCGTCGCCGGCGTCGCCGCGTTCGTCTGGCCCGGGCCGACGCTGTACGTGCTGGCCGTGATCACGGCCTGGGCCTTCGTGGTGAGCGGTCTGACCCGGATCGTGGGCACCCTGCTGGGGAGCAGGGCGGGGCTGTGGTGGCTGGGTCTGGTGCTCGGACTCTTCGAGCTGCTGCTGGGGATGTGGGCGATCGGATCCCCGTTGCGCGAGGTGCTGCTGTTCGTGAACCTGATCGGGATCTTCCTGATCGTGTCCGGCGTGGACGCGATCGTCGTGGCGGCCACGAAGCGACCTGGATCGCGGGCCGACGCGGCCGCGGCGTGACGCCGCCACGATCGGGTCGGGGATGAACGACAGCGCATGAACGACATCGCCGTCACCTTCACCGTGCTCGCGACGGTGGTGGTGCTGTTCGTCTCCGGCCGGCTGCCCGTCGGCGCGGTCGCGCTGCTGGCCGGGCTGGCGCTGTACTTCACCGGCGTGCTGGAGATCGACCAGGTGGTGGCCGGCTTCGGTGATCCGACCGTGCTGTTCATCGCCGCGCTGTTCGTGGTCGGCGAGGGCCTCGACTCCGCGGGGGTCACGACCTGGCTCGGGCAGCGGCTGGTGGCGCGCGCGGGCGGGAGCCGCCCCCGGGTGCTGGTCCTGATGATGCTGCTGGTGGCCGTGCTCACGGCCATGATCACCGTGAACGGGGCCGTCGCCGCGCTGCTCCCGGTCGTGGTCGTGATGGCGGTGCGGCTGCGGTTCGCCCCGTCGCAGCTGCTCATGCCCCTGGTGTTCGGCGCCCATGCGGGTTCGCTGCTCGCGCTCACCGGCACGCCGGTGAACGTGCTCGTGTCCGACGCCGCGCAGGACGCCGGCGTCGGCCGCTTCGGCTTCCTGGAGTTCGCGCTGGTCGGCCTGCCCCTCGTGGCGGGCACCGTCGCGATCGCCGTCCTGTTCGGCGGCCGGCTGCTGCCGCACCGGACGCCCGCCTCGATGCCGCCCGACCTGTCCGCGCTGGCCCACCGCCTGGTCGATCAGTACCAGGACCTGCAACCGGGGAGCGGGCTCTACACACGCGAGAAGGGTGTCGCCGAAGTGGTGATCCCGCCGCGCTCGGAGCTGATCGGCACGACCGCGTTCCCCGGCATGACCACCGACAGCGGGGATCTGGTGATCGTCGCGATCCAGCGCAACGGGGAGGACCTCGGGCCGGCCGAGAGCGCGCTGGCGGCGGGCGACTCGCTGGTGCTGCGGGGGCCGTGGGCGGCGCTCGACGAGCACCACGCCGGGCCGGAGGTGCTCGTCGTCGACGCGCCGGAGCTGGTGCGCCGCCAGGCGGTGCCCCTCGGGCTGAAAGCGCGCGAGGCCATCGGCGTGCTGGTCGCGATGGTGGTGCTGCTCGCCAGCGGTGTCGTACCGGCTGTCGTGGCGGGTGTGCTCGCCGCGCTGGCCATGGTCCTGCTGCGGGTGGTGCGGCCCGAGCAGGCCTACCGCTCGATCAACTGGACGACCGTCGTGCTCGTCGGCGCGATGATCCCGGTGTCCACGGCGATGGTGCAGACCGGCGCCGCGGACGTGCTCGCCGCCGGTCTGGTGACCGTCGTCGGCGGCGCCGGGCCCTACGCCCTGCTCGCCGGGCTGTTCCTGCTGACCGCCGCGCTCGGGCAGCTGATCAGCAACATGGCCACCGCCCTGATCATGATCCCGATCGCGACCGCGGCGGCGACGGATCTCGGGGTCTCCGCCCGGCCGGTGCTGATGGTGCTGGCCATCGCCTGCGCGGCGTCGTTCCTCACGCCGGTGGCGACGCCGGTGAACATGATGGTGATGGAGCCCGGCGGGTACCGGTTCGGCGACTACTGGAAGCTCGGCCTGCCGAACCTGGCGCTGTTCCTCACCGTCGCGGTGCTGCTCGTCCCCCTCTTCTGGCCCCTGTAGAAAGGACCGTGACGATCATGTCCCAGGCCATCCTCGTCCCCTCGGGTTTCGACTCCGCCCCGTCGCTCCGGGAGACCGCGGCGGTGCGCGTGACGGCGGCGGCCGGCGTCCCTCCCGACGCCGACGCGCTGGCCGTACCGGTCGGGACGGCGGGCGACGTGGCGGCGGACCTCGGTCTCGACCGCGCCGCCCTCGGCGCCGCCGGCTTCGCCGGGAAGGTCGGCCAGACCCTGCTGGTGCCCGGCGGCGCGGGGCCGGTCCGGGTCGCCGTCGGGATCGGTGACGCACCGGATGCGGCGGGCCTGCGCGACGCCGCCGCGGCGTTCGCCCTCGCCACCCCGTGGAGCGCGCGGCCCGCCCTGCTCGCCACCGGCGCGGACGGTCCGGACCCGGCGACCGCGGCGCAGGTGCTGGTCGAGGGCATCCTGCTCGCCCGCTACGCGTTCGGTCCCTTCAAGTCGGCGTCCGCCCGCACCGCGATCACCGCGATCACCCTGGTCACGGCCGAGGACACGACCGCGACGTGGGCGGCGGGCGCGGAGCGGGGCAGGACGCTCGCGGGCGCCACCGCGCTCACCCGCGACCTGGCCAACTGCCCTCCCGCCCACCTCACGGCGACCCGGATGGCCGAACTCGCCGTCGAGATCGCCGGGAAGCACGGCCTGAACGTGGAGGTGCACGACCGGGACTCGCTGGTGCGGCTCGGCTGCGGGGGCCTGCTCGCCGTCAACGGCGGGAGCGCGGAGCCACCGCGCATAATCAAGCTGACCTACGAGCCGCCGGGCGAGCCGACCGGCCGGCTCGCGCTGGTCGGCAAGGGGATCATGTACGACTCGGGTGGCATCAGCCTCAAGCCCGCCGACGGCATCCACGCGATGATGAAGAACGACATGTCGGGCGCCGCGTCGGTGCTCGCCGCCATGTCGGTGCTCGAGGAGCTGGGCTGCCCCGCCGCCGTCACCGGCTACCTGATGTGCACCGACAACATGCCATCGGGCACCGCGCTCAAGATGGGGGACGTGCTCACCGTGCGCGGGGGCACGACGGTCGAGGTGAAGAACACCGACGCCGAGGGCCGGCTGGTCATGTCCGACGCGCTGGTGCTCGCCGCCGAGGAACGCCCGGACGCGATCGTCGACATCGCCACGCTCACGGGCGCCTGCATGCGGGCGCTCGGGACGTCGGTGGCGGGGGTGATGGGCAACGACCAGGCTCTGGTCGAGCGGCTGATCGCGGCCGGGGCGCGGACCGACGAGCCGCTGTGGCAGCTGCCGCTGGAGCAGCGCTACCGCGCCGACATCGACTCCCCCATCGCCGACCTGAACAACCTCGGGGACCTCAACGGCGGGGCGATCATGGCGGCGCTGTTCCTCGCCGAGTTCGTCGACGGCGTGGCCTGGGCACACGTCGACATCGCCGGCACGGCGGACGTGGCCAAGCCGGGGGGATGGCGGCCCGCCGGGTGCAGCGGGTTCGGCACCCGCCTGCTCGCCGAGTTGGCGCTCACCTTCGACGTGGGGACGTACCGGTGAGCGCGCCGTCCGCAGGGCACGTCGGGGGCGTCTCCGACCGCGCGCGGCGAGGGAGCGGGGCGACCGGGCCCGTCGAGTGGGTCGCGATCGTGTTCGACGGCGAGGGCGTCGACCCGGCCGTCGTGCCGGCACTGGCGGGCCTCGTCGACGCGGGCACCATCGCCATCCTCGACCTGCTCATCGTCGCCAAGGACGCGGACGGAGCCGTCTCGGCCGTCGAGCTCGGCGAGCTCGACGCCGAGCAGCTCGCCGCCTTCGACGCCCTCGACGGCGACGTGCTGGGGCTGCTCAGCGAGCAGGACGTGCCGATCGTCGGCGAGGAGGTCCCGCCCGGCTCGACGGCGCTCGTCGTGCTCTGGGAGAACGTCTGGGCCGCCGCCTTCGCGCAGACCGTCCGCGCGGCGGGCGGAGTCCTGCTCACCCATGACCGGATCCCCGCCGACATCGTCGAGCAGGCCATGGCGGCCGCGGCCACGGACGCAGGGGTGCAGGTATGAGGCGGGGGATGCGCCGGGCCCGGCGCGGCCCGGGCCTGCTCGGCACGGTCGCGCGCACCGCGGTGGTGGCCGGCACGGCGTCGGCGGTGGCGGGCGGGGTGTCCTCGGCGCAGCAGGCCTCGGCGCAGCAGCGCCGGCAGGGGCTCGACGCGCAGGCGCAGCTCGCCGAGGCGCAGCGGCGCGCCGAGGTGGACGCGCAGGTGGCCGCCGCCCTGGCCACGCAGGCGGCCACGCCGCCCCCACCCGCCGACGACGTGCTCGACCGGCTCACCCGCCTGGGCGAGCTGCGGGCGGCCGGCGTGCTCACCGACGAGGAGTTCGCGACGCAGAAGGCCCGGATCCTCGGGACCTGACCCCGGCAGGGAGGACGCAACGTGTACGACGACGGGGTCTACATCGGGTGGGGGCTCGCGCTGCTCGCCGCGGGGCTGCTGCTGTGCTTCACCGGGGCACGGTCGCTGCGGCTGGCGGCGGCCTGCGCCGGGTTCGGGATGGGCAGCGTGCTGGCCGACGCGCTCGGGGCCGGCTGGCTCGGCGTGCTGCTCGTCGGGGCCGCGGGCGCGGTGGGCGCGCTGGTGCTCGCCGGGCTGGTCGTGCAGACCGGGTTCTTCGTCGTCGGCGCCCTGGCGGGCGGGGCGATCGCCGCGGCGGCGTTCCGCACGTTCTCGCTGGTCGAGTGGAGCCCCACGCTGGTGGTGATCGTCGTGCTCTCCGCCGCGCTGCTCGGCGGCGTCGGCGCCACCCAGGTCCGGAGCCCGGTGCTGGCCGTCGTCACCGCGCTGGCCGGCGCGGGTCTGGCCCTGCGCGGCGCGGTGACGATCGCCCCCTTCCTGGGGTTCCTGCGTGAGCCGGACACGCTGTTCGGGAGCCTGGTCGCCACGGCGGTCTGGCTGGTGCTCGCGGTCGCCGGCTGGACCGCGCAGCGGCGCAGCGGCCGGGCTCCGGTGCCGTGACCCCGACCAGCGGTGTCCGGTGACCGGCGCGCCACCGGGCGTGTGCGGGCCCGAGACCGACGTCGTCTGCGCATGGGTGTTCGACCGCACCGGCGGGAACGCCGTCCTCGCGGCGGCGGCCGACTGGCTGATCGGTCGCCCGCTGGCGGTGCTCGCGACGCTCGTCGCCGGATGGGTTCTGCGCCGGCTGATCCGGCTGCTGGTCCGCCGGGCCGTGGACCGGGTGATCGCGCAGGGCCCGGTGCCCGGTGGGGAGCCGCCGGTCGAGGAACGCCGCACGACGCGCGCCCGCGCGGTGTCCACGGCCGTGGCCGGGGCACTGTCCGCGCTCGTCTGGGCCAGCGTGCTCATCGCGGTCTGCGGCATCCTCGGGCTGGACCTCGGGCCGGTCATCGCGAGCGCCGGGCTGGCCGGCATCGCGCTGGCGTTCGGCGCGCAGAGCCTGATCAAGGACCTGCTCAGCGGCGTCCTGATCCTGCTGGAGGACCAGTTCGGCATCGGCGACGAGGTCGACCTCGGCGAGGCCGTCGGGGTGGTCGAGAGCATCAGCCTGCGCCAGACGGTGCTCCGCGACCTCGACGGCACGGTCTGGCACGTCCCCAACGGTGAGATCGAGCGGGTGGGCAACTACTCGCAGCTCTGGTCGGCCGCGCTGATCGACGTGGTCGTCACCCACGGCACGGACGTCGGCGCGGCCCGGGCGGCGCTGCACGAGGTCGCGACGGCGGTGAGCGCGACCGGGCGGTTCGCCGAGGAGGTCCTCGAACCGCCGGAGGTGCTCGGCGTGCAGGCGCTCACCGCCGACGGCATCGTCCTGCGGCTGCGGGTCAAGACCCTGGCCGGATGCCAGTTCGCCCTCCAACGTGCGCTGCTGGAGGCGGTCGACGCCGCGTTCGCGCAGCGCGGGGTCGAGCTGGCCTCGCCACAGCTCGCGGTGCGGATGCACCGGACGGGCTCGCGCGGGCGACCCGACCGGGTGCCCGCGCCGTGACCGGGTCGGCCGGCGAGCCCGTGTCCGACCTCGTGCTCGGGATCGCGGCCAGGGTGCGGCGCGCCGCGTGGCGGGCGGACCGACCGCCGCGGGCCGGGCCCGGAGTCCAGCGGTGAGCGCGTTCGTCTCGACCGGGTCGCTGCCCGCACCCGAGCGGGTGCAGGAGCTGGTCGACCAGGCACACGCCCGCTTCCGCGGCGTCCGCGACGGTGCCGTGTCCACGGTGTACCCGGCGCTGGCCGCGGTGGCGCCCGAGGGCTTCGGCGTCGCCGTCACCGGCGTGACCGGTGCGTTGTACGCCGCGGGCGACGCCCGGACCGAGTTCACGATCATGAGCGTGGCGAAGCCGTTCGTGTTCGCTCTGGTGTGCGGCGCGCTGGGCCCGGCGCAGGCGCGACTGCGGGTCGGGGCCAACGCCACCGGACTGGCGTTCAACTCCCTCGCCGCGGTGGAGGCGGGCCCGGGCGGGCGGACCAACCCGATGGTCAACTCCGGGGCCGTCGCCACGGCGGGGCTGGTACCGGGGCGCACCCTCGAGCGGCGCTGGCAGCTCGTCCTCGACGGGCTGTCCCGGTTCGCCGGCCGGCAGCTGGCGCTCGATCCCGAGGTGCACCGCAGCGCCGCGGCCACCAACCACCGCAACCGCGCGCTGGCCCAGCTCCTGCACTCCCTCGACGCGCTCGACGCAGACCCGGACGAGACCGTGGAGCTCTACACGCGGCAGAGCTGCGTCGCCGTGACCGCCGCCGACCTCGCGACCATGGGCGCGACGCTGGCCGACGGCGGCGTCCACCCGGTCACACGGGAGCAGGTCGTGGGGCAGCCGGTGTTCCGCGCGGTGCTGTCGGTGATGGCCACCGCGGGCCTCTACGAGACCTCCGGCGACTGGCTCTACGAGGTGGGCCTGCCCGGCAAGAGCGGGATCGGCGGCGGCATGGTCACCGTCTCGCCGGGCAAGGGCGCGCTGGGCACGTTCGCGCCGCCGCTGGACGCCGCGGGCAATAGCGTGCGCGGCCGGCTCACGGCGGAGTTCCTGTCCCGGGAGCTGGGCCTGGACCTGTTCGCCTCGGCGCCCGGACCACCGCGGGCCGCCGGGCCGGGCCGGGCGGCCGGCTCGGATCGACACTAGCGGCGCAGCCCTCGACCGGGCGGCGGTCGTCGGGGGCGCACCTCACCCCGCGCGGGGAGGCCGTGCCCGCGCCGGGGGCGAAAGCTGGCGCGGCACCCCGCCGACAGACCGGAGACCCGATGTCCGCCAGCGGCTACGGCCTGCCCGAACCCGACCGGCCGACCATCGACGTGACCAGGCTGTGGTCCGGCGGTCTGGCCACCGCCGTCGTGGCCGCCCTGATCGGCCTGGTCGGCGTGCTCGTCGTCCGCGCGCTGTTCCGCGTGGCGCTGCACGCACCCGTCGACGCCGGGCCGTTCGGCGGGTCGGGCACCGCGGTGCTCTGCGCGCTCGCGGCCGCCGCGGCGCTGGCCGCGACCGGGCTGGTGCACCTGCTGCTGATCAGCACGCCCCGGCCGCTGGCCTACTTCGGCTGGATCGTCGGCCTGCTCACCGCCGCGGCGGTGGTGCTGCCGTTCCTGGCGGGTGGCTCGATCGGGGTGGCGCTCGCGTCGGCCGTCATCCACCTCGTGATCGGGATGGCGATCGGGAGCCTGGTCACCGGGGCCGCGGCGAGCGCCACCCGCGCGGGCGCGGCCCGCCGCTACGGCGCAGGCGGGCAGCCACGGTGACCGGCCGGTCGCACCGTGCTGGGTGACGCCCTCGGGGGCATCCTCGGTCCGGCGGCCGCGGTCGGACTGAGCCCGTTCCCGGTCGTCGCGGTCATCCTCGTGCTGGGCTCGCCACGCGCGCGGACCAGCGGGCCGACCTTCGCGCTGGGCTGGGTGGTGGGCCTCACCGCGATCAGCGCGGTGGCGGTGCTGCTGACCGGTGACGTCGACGAACCGGGCAGCCCCGCCGCCACGGGGATCGGCTGGGTCGAGCTCGGCCTGGGGACCGGGCTGCTGGTCCTCGCGCTGCGCAAGTGGCGCACGCGCCGCAGGTCCGGCGAGGAGGTGGTCCTCCCGGGCTGGATGGCGACGGTCGAGTCCACCGGGCCGGGACGCGCGCTGGGCCTGGGGCTCGTGCTGGCAGCCGGCAACCCGAAGAACCTGGCCTTGACGGTGGGCGCCGCCGCCTCGATCGGCCAGGCCGGGGTCACCGGTCCGGACCTCGTCGTCGCCGTGGCCTGCTATGTGGTGCTGGGCTCGATCACCGTGCTGGGCGCCGTGCTCTACCACCTCGCGCTCGCCGAGCGGGCCACCGCGGCGCTCACCTCGGTGAAGGAGTTCATGACGGCCAACAACGACGCGATCGTCATGGTCATCCTCGTCGTCTTCGGCCTCTCCCTCGTCGGCGACGGCCTGTCCTACCTCGGGTGAGGTCCCCCGCAACGGGTGAGGCAGCGCGTCGGCGGGCGAACCCACACCCGCCGGCATGGCCGCGGCCGACGCGGCGGCTGGGACGGCGCCGCGGACCACCTGCCCTACCTCTCGATGGTCGCCCTGTCCGTGGTGATGGGCAGCGTGGTCTGCACCAACGCGAGCCGACCGAGGTCCGCGCACCGGGGCCCCGCCACCCCGGGGGACGATCCGGTCAGGGCGTCGTCGCCCCGATCAGCCCGTGGCGCCGGGCCGCCGTGACCGCCTCGCGCCGCGACCGGGCGTCGAGCTTGGCGTAGATCGCCTTGACGTGGGTCTTCACGGTCGAGTGCGAGACGGTGAGCTCGCCGGCGATCTCCTCCAGCGACCGCTGCGTCGGCAGCAGGCCGAGGACGTCGCGTTCCCTGGCGGTCAGCCGGATCGGTGCATCGGCCGGACCCAGCGCGTGGCGCAGCTCCAGCACCCGACCGGCGACAGGTTCCAGGTCGCCGAACCCGCCCAGGTGGCGGGTCAGCAGCTCGACGACGTCCGGTGGCCCGAACGCCAGCGGACGCAGCACGCCCGTCGACCCGGCCGCCGCCAGCGCGCGCCCCAGCTCCTGGCGGGCGTGGTGACGTCGCCCGGCGCGCAGCGCGAGCAGGCATCGCAGGACGCGGGCCTCGACCCGGGTCCAGGGCGCCAGCACGCTCGCGGGACCGTCGAGCACCGTTCGGAGCGCGTCCCCCGCCGCCTCCCAGCGGCCGAGGTCGACGTGTCGCCGCCCGTGCAGGAACGCCACGTCGAGAACGGAGGTCCCGAGCTCGTCCTCGGCCCACGCCAGGGCCGCGCGCGCCTGGTCGGTCCGGCCGCTGGCCACGGCTGCGCCGTGCTCGAGCGTGGCCACGATCGCGGTGACCTGGGGTGGGTTGTGCAGGACGGCGGCCGCGGTGCGACCGGTGGCCAGCTCGGCCAGCCCCTCGCCGACCCGGCCGAGATCGACCAGCGCGCTGCCCCGCAGCGCCGAGCGGATGTAGGGCAGGCCTCCGGCGACCGGATCGCCGATCTCGGGTCGGGGGACGGCGTCGAGGTGTTCCAGGCACCGGGCCGGCTCGGCCCGCAGCAGCGCTCCGTAGGCCCGCAGTGTCGACGTCAGGGCGGCTGCTGCGGTCGCCGGCCATTCCGAGCCCGGCATCACGGCGTCCGCCTCCTCGGCCAGCGCCGACATCCGGCGGTAGTCCCCGGCGGCGGCCGCGGCCGCCGAGAGGACCGCCAGCGCGCGGGCCGCCAGGTAGCCGTGCCGGCGTCTCCGGGAGCCGTCGAGCACGTCGCGGGCCGGGCCGATCGCGTCGGCCGGGTGCCCGGACGCCGCCTTCATGAACGCCTGGTCGAGACGCGCCATCGCGTCGATCTCCCACCGCTCACCCTCCGTGGGCGGACCGGGCGCAACCGCGGGGACCCGCTCCATCTCCTGCGCGTCCACCGCCAGGCCGGCCCGCCGCGACCGGACCAGCAGGCGGAGCTCGTCGGTGTCGGTGTCGGCGGGCCCGCCCGCGGCGGTGAGGTGGGAGTCGACCGCCCGGGTGTCCCCCACCTCCATCGCGGCGAGGGCGTCGACCAGCGGGAACCAGGGATCGGCGGCGGCGTGGCGGTCGGCGAGCCAGGCCACGGTCGTCCGCACCGTGGAGTGCCGTCCCTCGGCGACGAGCCGGATGCCGTGCCTGCGCAGCAGCGCAGCCACCTGGCCGGTGTCCCCACCGAGCCGCGCGTGGGTCAGCGCATCGACCGACGGACCCCGATCGGCGTACCAGGCGGCGGCCCGGACGTGCAGCGCGACCGCGAGGTCGGGGCGCCTGCGCTGCAGGTCGGCGCGCAGGTGCGCCCGGAGCAGGGCCTGGATCCGGTACGTCGTGCGACCGATGCCGTGGCTGGCGACCAGCGCGGTCCGGTGCTCCATGGCGTCGAGCACCTCACCCGCGTCCGGCCGCAGCGCCAGCGCCGCCGCCAGCTCCGCGGGAACCTCGTCGCAGATGCTCACCGCACGCAGGACGTCGAGCGTGTCCGGGTCGAGCCGCGACAGCACCTCCCCGACGAGGTAGTCCGACACCGCCCGACCGTTGCCCGCGAGATCGGCGAGGAAGCGGTCGGGGTCGTCGGTCTCCCGCAGCGAGATCTCGGCCAGTCGCAGCCCCGCGGCCCAGCCCCCCGTCTGCTCCACCAGCAGCCGCACCTGGGCCGGGCGCAGCTCCAACCCCTCCGCGGCCAGCTTCGCCTCCACCTCGGGCAGCCGGAACCTCAGCTGCTCGGCCCGGATCTCGCACAGCTCCCCGTTGAGACGCAGGCGGGCGACGGACAGCGGCGGGTCGGTGCGGCCCGACAGCACCAGCCGCATCCGCGACGAGCGATCCCGCGTCAGCGCGGCGAGACCGTGCAGCGGCTCCGCGGCCGTCAGCTCGTGCACGTCGTCGAGGATCAGCCGGATCGGGGTGGGGAGGGCGTCGACGATGCCGGCCACGGCGGCGAGGAACTCCGGGTCCCCGCTGGGGGCGCCGGGGATCGCCAGCCGGTGCACCGCGCTGCCGGGCTCCACGCAGGAGCCGATCGCGGTGAGGAGCGCGGCCCAGAACCGGCGGTCGTCGTCGGCGGCGTCGAACGACACCCACGCGACGGGCCCGGCGAGCCCGGCCGCCCACTCGGCGAGCAGCTGGGTCTTGCCGAATCCCGCCGGGGCGCTCACGATCGTGACCTGCTCGGGACCGCCCGCGTCGAGCATGTCCAGCAACCGCTGCCGGCGCTGGTGGCGGGGGTAGAGCAGCGGTATCGACGTCTTCACGCGCGGGACACCGGGGCGGGCGCCGGCCGAGCGCGTCGACTCGGGCGGGGTCTCCACAAGAAGACGACGTTACGCCCGCCGACCGTCGCCGGGTATCGCCGAACGGCGCCTACGGCGAGGTCCGAACGGCCGCAGCGGCCCCTGATCCGGCGATCACGTCGCGACCACCTCCGGCCGGCGCGAGCGGTTCAGGCGCGCAGCGGTTCAGGCGCGCAGCGCCGCGTACCCGGGCTTGATCACCTCGTTGATCAGGGCGAGCCGCTCGTCGAACCCGATGAACGCCGACTTCATCGCGTTGACGGTGAACCACTGCAGGTCGGCCCAGCCATAGCCGAACGTGTCGGCCAGCCCGACCATCTCCCGGCTCATCGAGATGTCGGACATCAGCCGGTTGTCGGTGTTGATCGTGACGCGGAACCGGAGCTTCGCCAGCAGCCCGATCGGGTGCTCGGCCAGCGACTTCGCGGCACCGGTGTGCAGGTTCGACGTCGGGCACATCTCCAGCGGGATCCGCATGTCGCGCACGTAGGCGGCGAGCCGGCCCAGCGTGGCGGTGCCGTCGTCGTCGACGGAGATGTCGTCGACGATCCGGACGCCGTGGCCGAGCCGGTCGGCCCCGCACCACTGCAGCGCCTCCCAGATCGACGGCAGCCCGAACGCCTCGCCCGCGTGGATGGTGAAGTGCCCGTTCTGCTGGCGCACGTGCTCGAACGCGTCGAGGTGGCGGGTGGGCGGGAACCCGGCCTCCGCGCCGGCGATGTCGAAACCGACGACGCCGGTGTCGCGGAACCGGATGGCCAGCTCCGCGATCTCGCGGCTGCGCGCGGCGTGGCGCATCGCGGTGAGCAGGCAGCCCACGCGGATGCGGCGGCCGCGCTCGGCGGCCCGGGCGGTGCCCACCCGGAAGCCCTCCAGCACGGCCTCCACCACCGCGTCGAGCTCCAGGCCCTCCTCCACGTGCAGCTCGGGCGCGAACCGCACCTCCGCGTAGACGACGCCGTCGTCGGCGAGGTCCTCGGCACACTCCGCGGCGACCCGCACCAGCGCGTCGGCGGTCTGCATCACGCCGACCGTGTGTCCGAAGGTCTCCAGGTAGCGCACCAGCGACCCGGAGTGCGCGGCGTCGAGGAACCAGCGACCGAGCGTGGGCACGTCGGTGGTGGGCAGGGCGGCGTAGCCGGTCGCGTCGGCGAGCTCGACGACGGTGCCCGGGCGCAGGCCCCCGTCGAGATGGTCGTGCAGCAGGACCTTGGGCGCGTCGCGGATGGTCTCGGCGTTCAGCGGGACTTCCTGGGGAGGCACGGGCACGCCGTCACGCTAGAACACCACGTCGAAGCACCCTTCTCGGGCAGCTGTATTGCGCCGATCAGGGCACGGCACGTCCGAACGGGGAGCCGCGGACGGGTGATCCACAGCCGTCGCTACGCTCAGTGCGCTCGGCCTGCCCTGTCCGCTCGTCAGGAAGCTCCCCGCTGCCATGAGCAATGACTCCGCCCTCTCGTTCGACCGCATGCGCGGCATGCTCACGCGCGCCGCCGAGATCCGCGACAGCGAGCAGCAGCAGATCTTCGACTCGCTCGACGAGATCCACGCCCGCCTGGCCGCGCTCGACGCCCTCGGCACGGTGCGCAAGCGCCTGACCGAGCTGCCCGACCGTACCGAGGTCAGCGTGCTCGCCGAGCGTCTCGACGAGACCGTCGCGAAGCTCGACGCGCAGGACGCCGCGCTGGCGTCGCTGGCACGCGCGGTGGAGGCGCTGCCGGACAAGCTGGCCAAGCCCTTCGCCCAGCTCGACGGCCGCCTCGACGGCATGGCCGGGCGCATGGAGGGCATCTCGGGCCGGATGGACGGCCTCGACGATCGCCTGGGTGGCCTGCACAAGCGCCTCGACGACCTGGACAACCGCCTCGACCGCCACGAGATGCGCCTCGACGCGATGCCGTCCTCGGTCGGCACGCCGATCAAGGAGCGCATCGACGGTATCGACCGCGGCGTCCGCGAGCAGCTCGACGCCGCCGTCCGCTCGTTCGACGAGACCGGCGAGGGCCTGCGCAACCTGCTCGGCGACACCGGAGTCGGCCTGCACCGCAGGCTGGAGGACCTGGCCGCGCGCCCGGCCGTCGACCCCACCGAGCCGCTCGACGGTCTCGCCCAGCGCCTCTCCGCGCTGGCCGAACGCCTGGACTCGGTGGGCGCCCGGCTCGACTCCCTGGAGTCCGGTGTCACCGGCAGCCTCGACGAGAGGTTCGGCCGCCTCGACGCCGTGCTGGTCGAGCGCCCCGACGCCGCCGCGGTGCGCGGGCTGGTGGAACAGGCCAACGAGGAGTCCGAGCGCCGCAACGCCGGGCAGCTCGACGAGGCCATGGCCACCTTCGCCGAGCTGATCCTCGGTCGCGGCGGCCAGGTGTCCTCCCCGCCCCCGCCGCCCCGCCCGACCCAGCGCCGCTCGCGCAAGGTCGCGGTGAAGTCCCCCAACGGCGCGAGCGCGGGCGACACGGTCACCGACGACCCCGACGACGACTGACAGTGAGTATGTAGGGGAGCCCCGCAGCGGTCGTCCTGACCCAACGTCTGACTGGCTGCGTGCCTTTAACGGGATCTGTCGGTCGGTCCGCTGCGGGGCTCGTTCTGCACTCACCAGACGCGCGGTGTG
>NZ_JAJCYB010000108.1 GCF_029263155.1 Pseudonocardia sp. | reverse complement strand
CTCGGGCACCTCCATCCCCTCGAAGACCGAGGTACCGGGAACCGCGCCGAGCGCCGTGACCGACCAGGCCGCGGCGAGGGCGATCTGCGCCAGCTTCTCCCACTCCACCTGCTCGATGCAGTCCACCGCCTCCGCCGGCAGACCCGCCGTGTCGAACGCGGCCGTGATGGCATCTACGCGGGAGCTCGTCGCCCCGTCGAGCTCGCCGAAGTACGCGGTCACCTTCGCCGACAGGGTGTTGCGCACCACACCCGGTTCGACCAGCGTCCCGCCCTCGATGGTCGAGGCACCGATCACCCGGTCGCGGCCGAGCCACTGCACGAGCTTCGCGTCCTTCTCGACCGTGTTCTGTACGGACAACGCGGTGGCCACCGCGTTCCGCAACGGCGCCGCGTCCTCGAGGGCCTGCGCGGTGTCCTTGCCCTTCACCCCGAGGATGAAGTAGTCGAAGGCCCCGGTGGCCTCGGCCGCCCGGTCGACCGCCCGCAGGTTGTCCGTGATCCGCATGTCGCCGCGACGGCCGACGATCCGCAGGCCGTCGCGTCGGATGGCGGCGACGTGGGCCGGCCGGCCGACCAGGGTGACCTCCACGCCCGTGCTCGCCAGGTAACCCCCCAGGACCGAGCCGAGTCCGCCGGCGCCGAGGATGACGACGCGCATCAGAGGACCCCTGCCGCTTCCAGCCGCTGCGCGAGCAGGTCCCGCTCGGCGCCGGACAGCCGGGCGGTGACGGGCGGACGCATCGGGCCGGCGCGCAGGTCCAGCAGCTCGAACCACGCCTTGAGATGCGGCATCGCCGCCACGTAGGAACCGGTGGCCGCGATGCGACCGATGAGGACCTCGTCGTAGACCTGCCGGATCGGGTCCAGCTTCTCCGACACCGGCAACGCCTTCTCGAGATCGCCCGCCAGCGCCAGATCGGTGTAGCGGTGCAGGTCCGAGCGCCGCTTCCCGTACAGGAGCAGGGAGAGCTCGCCGTAGAGGACCCGGCCGCCGAAGAGCGCGGCGTCGTGCGCCCAGTACCGCTCGTTCGGCTCGCTGATCACGAGCCGGTCGCCGGCCCGGCGGCGCAGGGCGATGCTATCCGTCCAGCTCAGCGTGCCGTTCTTCACCCCGATGACGTTGGGGTGCTCGGCGATCCGGAGCACGGCGTCGTGGCTGTACACGAAGCCGGAGACGGGCGTGCGGTAGAGCACGAGCGCGAGCCCGGTCGCGGGCGCCACGAAGTCGAAGTACGACACCACGTCGTCATCGGTCTTCAGCTGCACCGACGGGTTCATGATCTCGGCGCCGGTGAAGCCCAGGGACTCCACGTAGCGCATCTTTTCGATCGCCTGGTACGCGGAGGACTCGAGGATGATCGTGAACAACGGCAGGCGGCCGGCGGCGGCGTCCGCGACGACCTCGTGGTACCGCCGCCACTCCGCCAGGGTCATGTTCCATCCCTCGGCGAAGAATCCCCCGACGACCAGGCCCGCGCAGCCCATGTCCACGAACGCGTCGATGTTGTGCCGCAGGCCTGCTTCGTCCAGCTCGAAGTCGTCGGTGAGCGGGGTGAGGGGACACATGTAGAACCCCTTGAGGTTCTCGGCGGCCCATGCCCTGGCGTCGTGTCCGAGCTGGGTCGTCGGCTTCGTCGTCGCTGTCATGCTGTGTTCGGCTCCCTGACTGAGTCGGCTGGTTATCGGTTCTGCTACGCCGTGCGGCCGGCGCCGGTGGGCTGGGCGATGATCCGCATGCACAGCTCGCGCCATCGGCGGCCGCACTCCCTGGCCGCCTCGTCGACGTCCGCGGGCACCTCGGCGTAGGGCGGTCGGATCGGGCCCGGGACGCAGTACCCGGCCGCCTCCATGCGGATCTTCTCCAGCTGGATGTTGTACGAGGCGAACGCGGCCGGGTCGGACAGGACCCCGAGCAACGGTTCGTGCGCCCGGGCGATGTCGGCGCCGAGCCGGCTGATCGAGGCGACGTCGTGGTTCGCGGCGGCCCGGAGGATGGCCAGCGCCGGTGCAGGCCCCATGGAGGCCGACGTCGCCCAGCAGGCCTGCGCGGCGTCGGGCGAGACGGCGTAGAACTCCTCGGTCATCAGCTCGTTCCCCAGAAACTTGATGGCGCCGTGGGTCGCCTCGAGCAGTTGCGCCAGGCCCGCACTCGAGGAGGCCTTGGCAGACACCACGTTCGGGGCCACGTCCGCGACCGCGGCCCAGAACTCGAGGGGGAAGTCGTAGCGGAAGGCCCTGGAGTTGGCGTAGGCCATGATGTCGAGATCGGGGAACGCCTCGGCGATGTCGCGGTAGTAGCGGATTGCCATCGGTGTGGTGAGCGGTTGCCACATCGGGAGTCCGAGCAGTGAGCCCGTTGCTCCCCGGCTCTGCACGAACCGCAGACGCCGGACGACCTCGTGCGTGCCGAGCGCCGTTGCCCCGATGAACGTCGGAACGCGCCCGGAGACCGTGTCGACCACGCAGGTCACCAGTGTCTCGAAATCGGCACCGGACAACGTGGCGCACTCCCCGGTCGTGCCCAGGGCGACGATCCCCTGTGCGCCGTCGCCGATGAGGTTCTCGATCAACCGGGAGGTCTCGTCGGTGTCGACCGTGTCGGTGGCGCTCCATTCGTCGGCGCCGGGGCGGGCCGGGGCCGGGATGATCGCGTAGAGGCCATGGAAATCCTCTGCTCGCATGTCGCACCTTCCGCAGGTGTCGAGACGAATCGAGTGGAGCCGGCGTCCAGGACGAGCACGCCCTGCTGTGGACACCGCTCGATCCGAGGGATCCCCGCGGGAGCTGCCACGCGGAGCATCTCGGACCAGGTGTCGGACGAACGACCTACTACGAACGTCGGACTTTACGAGCCGAGTATGAGCCGGCAGGGGTAGACGTGTCAACGAGATCGGCGCAGGACCAGTCGACAGTGCTGCAGAGCGCAGCAGGGGTCAACGCACGGCCCGCCGATCCGGCCGCGCGTGGACGGTTGCCCTCTCTCAGCGGGCCCGGAACGGCGACGGAACGCCCTCGGCCGCACTCGGCCTCGGCCCCAGGGACCGGTACACCGCGTTCAGCCGCACCAGGTGGTTCTGCATCGCCTGGGCCGCGCCGTCGCCGTCGCCGTCCTCGATCAGCCGCAGGATCTCGACGTGGTCGGCGTCGATGCCGGCCCACAGCTCCTTCTCGGAGGGCTGGAGCACGAACTGCGACCGGATGACGCCGAACACCGGCACGGTCACCATCTGGAGCAGCGCGTTTCCGGATGCCTCGAGGACCAGGACGTGGAAGCGCCGGTGGTGGTGGAAACGTACGCCGGTCTCGGCCCGCTCCGCCTCCAGCGCCTCGCGCAGGTCGACGAGGTGCTGCTCGGTGCGCCGCTCCGCGGCCCGCCGCGCGGCCGGCACCTCGAGGAGCTCACGCGCCTCGAGCAGTTCGTCGAGACTGATCGCCTCGGTTCCGCTCAACAGCCCCAGACCGGTCTCGAGGTACTCGCTGATCGCCGTCGGGTCACTCTGCGCAACGAACGTGCCGCCGTTGGCGCCGCGCACCGAGTAGAGGAGGTTGGCCGACGCCAGCACCCGCAGTGCCTCACGGACGGTGCCCCGGCTCACCCCGAAAGCCGTCGCGACGTCGCCCTCGCTGGGCAACCGGTCCCCCGGCGACAGATCGCCCCGCACGATCAGCTGCCGCAGTTGGTCGGCCACCTGCTCGTAGGCCGGCCGGATACGGTTGACCGAGTCCAGCGACGCGGTCGCCCGGCCCTGCACGACCCGGCTCGTCGACTCGGTCATCGGTGTCCTCACCCGTCCCTGCGGGCTCCGACAAAGCCCGACCTCGTCGATCCTAGACGAGGTCGGACATGACCCAGGGCGCGCGCTCCGCGCAGGTCGCCCCCGTCGGGTCAGAACGTGGTGACGGGGTGGAATCGCCGCCGGAAGTAGACCGCAGGCAGGTCCTCGCCCATCCGGACACCCTCGACCTCCCCCACGAGGATCACGTGGTCGCCGCCCGGGTATCGGGCGTGCGCCGTGCAGTCCAGGGTGACGCAGGCCCGGGGCAGAACCGGCAGCCCGCGCTCATCGGCGACGAACCCGGCGTCGGCAAACTTGTCCGCGCCCCGGGTCGCGAAGCGCTGGGCCAGCTCGGCGTGCTCGGGATGGATGACGTGCACGATCCAGCGCTGCGCGACATGGAAGACCGGCGCGCATTCGGCGGTCTCGGCCAGGCAGACCAGCACGAGCGGCGGCTGCATCGAGACCGAGCAGAACGAGGTCGCCGTGAATCCCCACCAGCGGCCCGTGATGTCGGTCGTGGTCACGATCGTGACGCCGCTGGGGAACGTGGCCATCGCCTCACGGAACAGGCCGGCCCGCTCCGCGGCGTCGGAACCGGGAATCATGAGATGTGTGCGCCATCGGCCGGCGCCGACGGCCGCACCGCGCCACCGAACTCGTGGTCCATCCGGGTGCGCTTGGTGGTCAGGTAGCTGATGTTGTCGGGGTTCGGGGTCACGACCAGCGGCTCCCGGCCGAGGATCCGGATGCCGTGCCCGGCCAGGCCGCGGTACTTCGCCGGGTTGTTGGTCATGAGCCGGATCTGCCGGATCCCGAGGTCTCGCAGGATCTGCGCTCCGACTCCGTACTCCCGGCTGTCCACCGGAAGGCCCTGGACCAGGTTGGCGTCGACGGTGTCCAGGCCCGCGTCCTGGAGGGTGTAGGCGCGCAGCTTGTGACTCAACCCGATGCCGCGACCCTCGTGTCCGCGCAGGTAGACCACCACCCCGCGGCCGGCCTCGCCGATCCTGGTCATGGCCGCGTCGAGCTGCTCGCCGCAGTCGCAGCGTCGGGAGCCGAAGACGTCCCCGGTCAGGCACTCCGAGTGCACGCGCACCGGCACGGCGTCCCCGGATCCGACGTCACCGGCCTGGTGGACAGCACCCAGGACGAGGGCGACGTGCTCACCGTCGTCGACGAGCGACCGGTAGGTGATCGCGGTGAACTCGCCGTGCTCGCTGGGAACGCGGCCCGAGGCCTCCCGGCGCACCAGGGCTTCGGTCCGGCGGCGGTGACGCACGATGTCGGCCACGGTGACCGAGACGAGCCCGTGCTCGGCGGCGAAGCGCGCCAGCTCCGGGCGGCGCGCCATCGTGCCGTCGTCGTTGGTCACCTCGGACAGCACGCCGGCCGGGAACAACCCGGCGAGCCGGCACAGATCGACCGCGCTCTCCGTGTGCCCGGCCCGCCGCAGCACGCCACCCGCCCGGGCCCGCAGCGGGAACACGTGGCCCGGCCGGGACAGGTCGCCGGGCCGGGTGGCCGGATCGACCAGCGCGCGGATCGTCGCGGCCCGGTCGGCCGCCGACACCCCGGTGCTCGTCACGCCCTTGAGGTCCACCGACACCGTGAACGCCGTGCCACGCGGGTCGTCGCTGTCGGTCACCATGAGCGGTAGGTCGAGCTCGTCGGCCCGCGCTCCTTCGACGCCGACACAGATCAGCCCGCTCGTGTGTCGGATCATGAACGCGAGCGTCTCGGGCGTCGCCAGCTCTGCGGCCGCGACGAGGTCGCCCTCGTTCTCCCGGTCCTCGTCGTCGACGACGAGCACCATCCGGCCCCGGCGCAGCTCCACCAACGCCGTTCCGATCCGGTCCGTGTCCGCTCCCTGTGCATGGCCACGTCGGCCCATGTCGCCGATCTCCTCCTCCGGCGTCGATCCTCCGACGCCCTTCCCGTCAGCCGAGATATTCGGACTCCAAGACCAGGTCCTTCACGAGCGACTGGTACTCGGTGTGGGCCTCGTGCTCGGTGGTGCGCCAGTGCCGGCCCTCGTGCATGCGCATGAACTGCCGGTACGCCGGCGCGCCCGGGATCCGGACGTTGTCGGCCACGACGACGGAGCCGGGGTGCAGCCATTGCCGGTCGAGGATCCGCCGCAGGTCGGGGAGGTAGGCGTCCTTGTCGTGGTCGACGAACACGAAGTCGAGCGCGCCCGCGGCGAAGCCGTGCTCGGTCCGCAGCCGCTCCATCGTCGGACCGCCGTCGCCCAGCGTCCCGACGACGATCGTGACGCGATCGCCGACGCCCGCGTGCTCGAGGATCCTGCGGGCGATCCGCGCGTTCGCCGGGCTGAACTCGATCGAGTGGAGCCGGGCGTCGGGCGGCATCGCGCGCACCATCCGTAAGGCGCTGTAGCCGCAGTACGTCCCGAGCTCGAGCAGCACTGCGGGCCGGATGCGCCGCACGACACGGTCCAGGATCTCGCCCTTGTCCTCCCCCACGTTGATCAGGAAACTGCGCTCGAGGCAGAACCTGTCGATGGCCCGGATGACATCGTCCACGTCGCCGGCGCGGGCGTGCCGCGTCACGTACGCGACGAGTGCGTCCTCCCGACCGTCGCCGACCTGCCAGGTCGTCTGCAGACGTCGATGGCCGAGAAGCATCCGGAGGAAGGACCACCGCAGGAACAGCGCAGGCTTACCGGCGAGCTCGTTGGCGACCACGGCCGCGCCGAGCGCCCCGGCGGCCCACAGTACGGGCCGTCCGCGGTGCACCCGACCGGACCGCAGCGCGCCCGTGGCCGTGCCGACCACGGCGCCGGCCACGAGCGACGTGAGCGAGGAAGCCCTCACGGTCCCCCCCGAGACGCCACGACGTCAGTCCTCCCACACGAGGCCGTCGACCTCGCCGACGAGGCGGAGCCCGGTGCTCAGCACCGGCATGTGGGACATGGCGACCTTGACCGGCCCGACGAACTTGATCTTGCGCGTCATGATGGCGTTCGCCGCGCTGATCTCGCCTGCCGCGACCCGCCGCCACACCGCGGACGTGGCGGTGAGGACGAAGTCCGGCTTGCGGTCCGGGATCGGCGCGCCACCGTAGACGGCCTCCCCCTGCTTGATCTCGATCTGCGACACGTGCCCGGCCTCACCCTGGACCCGCCACTCGATCACCATGGACAGCTCCTTCCCACCGTCCCTGGTCTCGGGTGTCGCGTTCCAGAGATCGCGGTATGCCTGCGCCCACTCGGACGACATCAACGCTACGGCGCTCATCGGGGATTCCTCTCCTTCTCCACAGTGGTCGATCCACTGTGGTCACACGGGGTACACCAGGTAGCGGGGCGGGGTGTTGTCGAGCACCACGATCCGCTTCTCGAACAGGGCGACATCACCGTCGAGGACGACGAGGTCCTCGCAGTGGCCGCTGACCAGGATTCCGGCCTCACCGGAGGTGGCCGTGTAGGACACGATCACGTTCGACCGCACCTCCCACCGGTCCTCGCCGACCTCGCGCAGCGCGGTCCGCTGGAGGACGTGCCGGGTGTCGTAGGGCTCGACCGTGCCCTGCCAGACCTCGTCGATCATCTTCACCCGGTCGACCAGCCGTTCGCGGCGGTCGTCCATCATGTACGCCAGCGGCAGGCCCTCGCGGAGGTTCTCCATCGCGTGCACGCCGTAGGCGCATTCCGGGGCGAACAGCCCGAGCCACGCCGGGAAGTCGCGGTCGTCGACCGCGCCCGCGTACGCCGCGAGGAGCTCGTCCACCAGGTGCGCGGCACGGGCCCGCCGTTCACCGTCCGTGGTCGGCAAAGCCCATCACCTCCCGGTAGTGGGCCCACCAGCCGGTGTTCGCCACTTCGTCGTTCTGGGACGACTCCGACAGGGGTCGCCCGACACCGGCGACGAAGCGCTGGTGGCCGCCGTCGCGCGCCGTCGCCTGGACGCGGTTGTAGATCGCGGCGTCCTCGATGCTGATGAAGCCGCTGGGCCCCAGCAGGTTCGACGACTGCCGGACGCGGTGCCGGGCGTAGTCCTCGTCGTCGCTCGCGTGGCCGAAGAACGTGTACCGCACCTCGGTGCGGTTGACCCCGAGCGGCCGGGCGAACCGCACGTTGATCGTGTCGACGTGCCGGACGATCCCGGTGACCGGCCGCAGCGCCACGACCCGCGCCCTGCGGTCGTCCCCCATCGGCGTCACCACGCTCGGATCGGCCAGGAATCCGTTGTCCGCGTAGGGCTGCGCGTCGTACAGGATGCACATGTGGCCGTACGGCTCGGTGACCACGACCTTCCCCTTGCCGCCCTGCCAGTTCAGCAGCTGGAACGCGCGGTGCAGCAGCGGCGCGTGGTACGGGTCGTTGTCGATGTAGGTCTTCCAGTTGGTCTGGAACACGACCGTCTGGTAGCCGAGCAAGGTCAGGTCACCGTCGTCGACCATGCAGTCGCGCAGCGGCGCGGCGGCGTCGCCGAGGAAGGCGTCGAAGTCCGGGGGCTGCTCCGCCATGCTGACGAAGACGAGTCCCCACGACTCGGTCACGTGCAGTTCCCGCAGGCCGTAGTCCTCCTCGCGGAAGTCCGGCCGGAACTGCATGCGGCGGGGGGCGCCCGCGAACGTTCCGTCGTTGTCGTAGAGCCAGCGGTGGTACGGACACTCGAACCGCTCCGTGACCCCGCACCGGCGCTGCTCCAACAGCGTGCCCCGGTGGGCGCAGGAGTTGACGAACGCCCGGACGCGGTCGTCGGCGCCGCGCACGACGAGCAGCGGGACATCGGCGAGCCAGGTGGTGCGGAACGCGTTGCGCTCGGGCAGCTCCGCCCGGTGCGCGACCGGGTGCCAGTACGGGCCGAAGAAGATCCTCGCGAGCTCCTCCTGGTACACGTCGGGGTCGCTGAACACCTCCTTGGGGATGTCCGCAGCGGCAGTGAACCGCTCCCGGATGCGCCCCTGCATGCGTTCGAACTCGCACGTCCGTCCGCCGTTCATCGCTGCCCTCCTGCTGCCGGGGTGACGATGTGGGTCACCTCTCCGAGGCCGTCGACGAGCCGGGCCCACGTGCGGCCCTCGTCCTCCGACACGTTGACCTCGCCGCCCGTCGTGCCGTGGTAGAGCCGCAGGCCGCCTCCTTCGGTGAGCTCGCCCTCCAGCGCCCACACCATGTCGAACAGGCCACGCCCGTCGTCGGGACCGAGCCGCGCCCACGTCGAGCCGCCGTCGTCGCTGCGGAAGAACCCCACGTCGGCACCGCGGCGGCGGCGCAGCTTGGCGGGCGAGAGGAAGTAGACGTTCCCGTTGAGTGCGCCCCGCGCCAGCTGGCGCATCGAGGCCCACTTCGGCGGAATCCCGTCCGCCGCCGCGAGGAAGACCACGTCGGGGTCGGTGGGATGCGCCACGATCGCGTCCTCGGTGTAGATGCGGTCGCCGAGCCCGTCGTTCACCTGCTCCCAGCTCCGGCCGCGGTCGGCGCTGCGGTAGACGCCCTTGCCGCCCCGGTACGGCTTCGTGTCCTGGCCGGTCGTGACGATCAGGCGATCCGGGTCCTCGGGGTGCAGGACCACGCGGTGGATGTCGTGGCCGAGGCCCTCGACCTCCTCCCACGTCTCCCCCCGGTCCTTGCTGCACAGCAGGGAGCCGACCTCGATCCCGGCGTAGAGGACATCGGCCTCCAGCGGGTGCACGGCGATGGTCCGGACGTGCCCGATGCCGGGACGGATCGGGAAGCTCCACCTCTTCGCTCCGGGGAGTGCGAGGAGGTCGCCGCACTCGGTCCACTCCCCGTTCTCCCACCGCAGGAGGTGGGCCGGCTCCGTGCCCGCGTAGAGGGCGCCCGAGTGCGGATCGAACGCCAGGGCGCGCACGTCGCGGTGCGCGAGGCCGGCACCGAGGTCGTGCCAGTGAGTGGCGCCGGACTCCCCGAGGAACACGCCCTGCTTGTGCACCGCGACGGCGACGCTGTCGCCGTGCGCGGCCATGGCCATGACCTGTCCGGGGAGCTCGGGCCAGCGCTGGACCGCGCCGTCCGCGGAGACCGTCAGCACCCCCTGACCGGTCGCTACGACGGGCATGGCGCCACCGCCCCAGCCACCGGCCGGCTGCCGGGCCTCACGGTTCCACCCGCGGGAGGAACGGCTCGGGGATCACGAGCTGGTGACTCACGACGATCGCGTCCACGTGGCAGTCGATCGCACAGAGCCGGCACGAGTGGCAGTCGTTGGCGTAGACGATCTTGGCTCGCCACTTCGTGTCGGTCCACGGCTCGTCGCCCTCCACCAGCCGGATGACTCCGGTGGGGCAGCTGTCGATGCAGACGTTGCACCCGTCGCAGATCGCCTCGTCGATACTCTCGATCACGGAACCCGCACCTCCTCGCGGTACCGCTCCGGCACGGTGTAGGGACTCGGTTGGCGGCCCGCCGGAGCCGGGACCGGCCACCTGTCGAAGGGCAGGTCGCGCTCGCCGAACTCGAGGTCCAGCTCGCCGCCGTCGCCGCGGCGGACGAGGAGCCACTTGAGCCACTCGTCGTTGTCGGCGTAGGGGTGGTCCACCCGGAACAGCTCGCCGCGGCTCTCGGTCCGCTTCTTCATCGCCTCGCAGGTGATGATGGCCAGCGTCAGGTAGGCGCGGGCCTCGTGGGCCTTCTTGAGCTCCTGGTAGTCCGGTGCGAAGACGTAGCGGAGCATCCTGTCGCGGATGCGGTACAGCTCGGTCAGCGCCTCGTCGATGCGCGCCTCGGTCTTGAACAGCGCGAAGGTCGGGTTGGCCGTGGCCTCGCCGATCGCCTTCCACACGTCGACCGGCCGGATCTGGCGCAGGCGCCGCATCGGGGCGAAGTACTCGGCGAAGCTCTGCTGCGCCTGCTCCTCCCACACCGCGACCGGTGTCGTCGAGGGGCCGAACGCGACGGCCGCCGTGCCTGCACGGTATCCGGCGACCGCGGAGAAGCTCGAGATCCCGCTGCCCGAGATCCCGGACATGAGGTGCGGGCACGCCGTCCCATAGCCCACGGCGAACAGCCCGGGCACGGTGGTGGCACCGTCCAGGTCGATGGTCGGACCGCTCGTGCTGCTCGTGCCGAGCACGATGAACGGCGTCACCTCGAGGAGGTCCGTCGAGGGGTCGACCTCGAACTCGGTGAACGCGCGCCGCACCGTCGGGGAGACCTCGTAGAGCACGTCGAGGTCGGCCTGCTTCACGTGGCGCAGATCGAGGTAGCAGGGGCCGCGGCCCTCCACCATCTCGGTCATGATCGCCCGCGCGATGGTGAACAGCCCCCCCTTGTCACCCCAGATCGGGTCGTAGCGACCCATGAAGTACTCGCCCGCGGCGTTGCAGAACTTGCCACCGATCCCCTGGATCTTCGCCTGGCCCGGCGTGAAGAACGACTTGTTGAAGTAGCTCCAGGCCGCGAACTGGCCGAACTCCATGCCTGCGAATTCGGCGCCGACCCGCCACGCCGCGACGTGGCCCTCGCCGTTGCAGTGGTCGGCGAACGCGTAGTGCAGCTTGGGGTACCACGGGCCGGTGTTGAGGACGACGGCGCCGGCGGTGAAGACGTGGCGCTGACCGGTCATGACGTTGACGCCCACGGCGCCGCACACCGCACCGGTCGTCGGCCGTTGCCCGTCGGTGGTGAGCAGGTCGATCACGTCCACCCGCTCGAAGAGGCGCACGCCCGCCGCCTTCATCCGTTTCTTGAGGATCTCCATGCAGACGCGCCCGTCCACGCCGAGCGTCGTGCCCAGGTTGTGCCCGCGAACGGTGACGTACTTGAGCGACCCGTCCTCGTGGGTGGTGTAGGGGACGCCCCACACGATCTGTTCGTTGATCCGGTCGTAGGCCTCGGCGATGTACTGCTCCACCCAGTCCTGGTCGGCCAGGTAGTTGCTGCCGACGACGAACTCGCGCATCCACTCGACCATCTCCTCGCCCTCGAGCCGGTGGTCGGGGGCGTACTGGCTGTGGACGTAAGTCATCGGGCCCGCTCGGGAGACGACGGCCTTCTCGACCAGGATCACCGACGAGCCCAGCTCCGCGGCCCGCAGCGCGGCCCGCGCCCCACCGATCCCGCCGCCGACGACGAGGACGTCGCACTCCTCGATGCTGGCTTCCAACCTGCCGTTCACTTCTCCGTCGACTCCTTCTGGTGTGGTGCGGAACCCGGTCACGGCTTCACGAGGATCTTGATCCGGTCCTCGCGGCTGTCCAGCAGCGCCACGAGGCCCTCCTCGATGCCCTTGTCCAGCGGCACCCGCGCCGTGATCTGCGGTTCGAGTGCGACCGTCCCCTCGGCCATCAGAGCCAGTACCGCGGGGAAGTCGTCGAACATGTCGTAGCCGAAGACGAGCCGCAGCTGCGGCTCCTTGATCAGGTTGCGGTTGACGTCGAGCGGGGCGGCGCCGGCCCATGACGACATCTCCATGAAGCGGCCCTGCTTGCGCAGGCAGTCCAGGCCCTGCGCGAAGGCGTCGGGGCTGCCCGCCGCGTGGAAGACCACGTCGACCCCGGTGCCCCGGGTCTCGTCGATGATCCGCGCGGTGGTCCCGGGATCGTGCGGGTCCAGCACCGCGGTGGCGCCGAAGTCGCGGGCGAGACCCGCCCGGACCGGGCTGCCCTCCGTGACGTAGATCCGCGCCGCTCCGGCGGCCCGCGCGCACTGGATCACCGCGAGCCCCAGCGGCCCCGCCCCGAGCACCAGTACCGTCTCGCCGACCCGCAGGTCCGCGCGGCGCACCGCGTGGAACGCCACCGCGGTCGGCTCGGTCAGCGCGGCCGCCTCCAGGTCCACCGCGTCGGGCACCGGGATCGCGAGGCGGGAGGGCACCGCCGTGTAGGGCGCCAGGCCGCCGTTGCGGGTGAACCCGACCCAGCCGGGCGCAGCGCACAGGTGGTAGAGCGCCCGGGCGCAGTAGTGGCAGTGTCCGCAGAAGTCCATCGGGACCACCACGACGGCCTCACCGATGCGGGACCTGTCGCCGCCGGAGCCGACGTCGACGATCCGGCCGGAGACTTCGTGACCGAGGACCACCGGCGGCTGCGAGAACGTGGGCCCCGCCGCGTACTCGTGCAGGTCCGTTCCGCACAGTCCGGTCGCCGCCACCTCGACGAGGACCTCGTCGACCTGCGGCGCCGGATCGGGAACCGACTCCAGCACGACGTCCTTGTTGCCCCTCAGGACGATCGCATCCATCCGGCTCACCCGGTCCTCTCGTCGATCCGACGGGTCTGCGGTCGCCACGGTGGCGATCCGGTGTCGTGCTCACATGTCCTCGAACGCCCGGAACCGCACTCCCGCGGTCATGCCGCCGTCCACCGGCAGCACGGCGCCGGTGATGAACGATGCGTCAGGCGACGCGAGGAACACGGCCGGCGCCGCGATCTCCTCGGGCCGGGCGAAGCGCTGCATCGCGCAGGTGTCGGCCATCATCGAGGCGTGGTCGGGATGCTCGGCGAGGAATCGCTCGATCCTCGGCGTGCGGGTGCCCCCGGGCGCGATCGCGTTGACCCGGATGCCGTCGCGGGCGAAATCGAGGGCCATGTTCTTCGTGAGGAGGATGACCCCGCCCTTGCCCGCGCTGTAGGCGGAGCACCGGTTCTCGGCGAGAATGCCGGCGGTCGAGGCCACGTTCACGATCGATCCGCCACCGGCTTCGCGCAGCAGGGGGATCACGGGCTTCGACATCTGGAAGACGCTGCCGAGGTTCGCGTCGAGCTGGCTGCGCCATTCCTCCTCGCTGATCTCCTCGACGTTGCGGGCCAGGTTCACCCCGACGACGTTGAACAGCGCATCGACCCGGCCGAACCCGGTCCGGGCCCGGTCGGCGACGCGGGCGGCGACATCGCTACGGCAGACGTCGCCGGCCACGCCGCTGACCCGGCGACCGGATGCGGTCAGGTCGGCCACGGTCGCTTCCAGGCCCGGGGCGTCGGTGTCGGCCAGGACGCAGCTCCCGCCGTCCCGGCACCACAGCTCGGCGATCGCCCGGCCGATCCCCGCGGCTGCGGCGGTGACGATCGCGACGCGCCCGTCTCCGGGACCAGCAGCGCTCACGCCGCCTCGATCGCGCGGGCCGGGCAGCGGGCCACCGCCCGGCGGGCGGTCTCCTCCGACCCCGGCGGCACCTCGGTGCGCAGGCAGCGTCCGGTTCCCTCGTCGTCGAAGTCGAACAGCTCGGGAGCCAGCGCGACGCACTCGCCGTAGCCCACGCACTTGCGCGTGTCGAGCACGATCCTCACGGGAGGGCCTCGCCGATGACCGGCTGCTCCTGCATGTACCGCAGCCAGGTCGCCCAGAACCGGCGCTGGTTCTGCTCCGCATACCCGCTGGGGATGGCCCGGCCCGGGCCCGGCCAGTCCCCGTCCGGGGCCAGGTCCATGCCCATCTCGTAGTTCAGCGGACCGTCGCCGGCGAACGGCCCCTGCACGGCGGCGGTGATGGCGCGCCAGGTCTCGGTGTCGTCCTGCTCGAACACGCCGGCCGGGCCGAAGGTGCGCACGTACACCGCCTGGGACGCCTCGCGGAACCATTCCGGGGCATCCCGCTCGACCAGGAACCAGGAGGTGATCTCCATCCGGTCGTGGGCGAGCGGTCGCCACGACCGGAACGTCACGAACGGGGTCGGGATCGACATGTGGTCGGACGAGAGCGTGACGTTGATGAACGAGAGGTTCGGGAACACCGTGGCGTGGATGAACGCCGACCGGCGGAGCATCTCCTTGTGCAGCGGATCGGGATAGGACGCCGACATCTGGTCGATGACCTCGTCGGGGTATCCCTCGTACTCGGGGAACTCGGCGAGCGTGGGGGGATAGCCGAGCACGCCGATGCCGTGGCCGTTCTGGAGCCCGATGTGCGCGGGGGAGCTCGCGAAGTTGGGATCGCCGGGCGCCATTCCCAGCTCGACCATGGAGCGGTGGGCCATGAGCGTGTGGTAGGCGTCCCCGACGAAGTTCTCGGCGCCCAGCTTCCAGTTGGCCTCCACGACCCACCGGTGGGGTGCGCCGATCACCTCCATGCCGGCTGCCGTCTTCTTCGCGACCAGGTCGAGGTAGAACGCCATGTCGCCGAGGTAGTCGACCAGGCTCGGCGCCGAGGGGTCGACACTGCCGAAGATGAATCCCGAGTAGGAGTCGACGTGGGGGATCGGCCGCAGCCCCCACTCGTCCTTGCCGAAGCCGCCGGCGTAGGCCTCCTTCATCGCGGGGACCCCGACGAGGTCGCCCGTGTTGCTGTAGGTCCAGCCGTGGTACGGGCAACGGAAGTGGGACGTGTTCCCCATCTCCGTGCGGCACAGGAGGGTGCCGCGGTGCCGGCAGGAGTTCGACAGCGCCCGGATCCGGCCCGACTCGTCCCGACAGACGATCACCGAGTCCGCCCCGATGTAACGGACGACGTAGTCACCGGACCCGGGCAGCTCCGACTCGTGACCGAGGAACACCCAGGTGCGCCCGAAGACGCGGCGCATCTCGAGCGGGTGCAGCGCCTGGTCACTGATGGCGCGAGCCGGTAGCCGCCCCTTCTGGAGCCCCTCCGCCACGTCGCGCAGCGAACGCTCGACGTCATCGGTCCGGTGGGTTGTCATGGGTCAGCACCTCTCGCATGTGGTGGGGGGCAAGCTCGCTCAGAGGACGACCGAGAGGCTGTCGACCGGGAGCGTCGAGTGGTCGAGCAGAACCTCGCGGCGCGCGAGTCGGAGCGAGCCGTCCATCCGCCGCAGCACGTCGGCGCGTTCGGCGGAGAGCAGATCCCAGCCGCCGTGGTCCCCCCTGCTCCGGAAGAACAGCAGGTTGGAACGGACGGCCAGCTCCTCCGCGGTCGCGCCCGGCGACGTCCGGATGTTGCTCACGAAGTGCCGGGTCCGCGAGGGCGGATCCTCCGCCCAGGAGAACTCCGTCTCCGTTCGCATGACGCGCATCTCGAGCCCGGTGAGGTCGTCGTCCCAGTGGGCGATGGCGCTCACCCATCCCGGACCCGCGGCGCGTTCCCGGGTCGTCCGCAGCGGAACCAGGTAGCGGACGTCGTCGGTGAGCAGAGCCAGCCATTCCCGGAGACGTCCGGAGTCGAGCAGGTCCGCTTCCCGGAACATGAACTCCTGGACGTCGTCGGCTACTGCCCGATCGACCGTTTCCGCGGTGCCCATCAGATCCTCATCCCTCTGCTCTACAGATGCGTCCTCTGTGAGAGGGGACACTAATAGTGTGTCCGCATTCCCGTCAAGTAGGTCCGACCATCGGTGAATGGCGATCCGAAAGCCGCTGGAACACTCCGATCTGCGCGGTCGAAGACTGCTGAATACTCCGCATTGCGCGAGAATTCGGCCCGTCCACTCCACTTTGCGCAAGCATCCCTGGCTCAGCCGCGACGGGTGCCGTGCGCCTCGCGCACCGTCCGCGACGGCGGCACGCCGAACTTGCGACGGTAGGCCACTCCGAACCGGCCGAGGTGCACGAAACCCCACCGCAACGCCACCTCGGCCACCGTGACGGGTCCCGGCCCCGGCGCCGAGAGCTCCGCGTGGACCCGCGTGAGGCGCACCTCGCGCAGGTAGGTCATCGGGGGCATTCCCACGTGCCGCCGGAACCCGTCCTGCAGCGCCCGCACGCTGACACCGGCCCGACGGGCGAGATCGGTGGCGGTGAACGGCAGCTCGGGATGGCTCTCCATCAGGTCGACGGCGTCTCGGACCGCCCGCGGTTGCACGTTCGGGTACGGGTCGTCGAGCACGTCGGAGTAGCTGTGCGGCTGCGCCAGGAGGAACCCGTGGAGCAGGAGGTGCTCGAGATGTCGCGCCGCGATCGGCTGCTGGGCGATACCGACCGGTCGCGCACACTCGCGCTTGAAGAACGCGAGGACGGCGAGCCAGCCCTGACTCGCCGCTGCCGTCAGGTCCATGCTCGTGGCGAACCTGATGGGCTTGGCCGCCGGCCGCCCGAGCAGACCCTCGAGCTCGAGCTCCAACGCTTCGCGGGCGAACTTGACACACAGCTGGGCGCAGTCCCCCGCCCAGGTGATCCCACCCGGGAGATCCGGGAGGAACACCGCGGCTCGCGAGGGGGAGCTGACCACGCGATCGGTGCCCGACCACGAGATCGCGGTGCCGGCGAGGGGCACGTTGATGTAATAGGAGTTCAGCGGCTCGTCGTTGATGACCTCGACATCGACGCCGTAGCGCAGCACGCCGACGGTGACGCCTCCGAGGCTGACCGCCGAGAGCCGGACGTCCAGACGCGGAGTGGGTCCGAGAAGCTCCAGATGGTGTGGTGTGTAGACCCGGGAGACCGCCTCCCTGGCCTCGACCGGCTCACCGATCCGAACCGTCGGGTGGCGGTGCAGGGTTTGTTCGTGCGCACTCGCACTCGCACTCCTCCGACGACCCGGAGGCTCGAACGGCCCGGCGGCCGGCGACATGGAGCACGCCTCATTGCCGTACGGGGACGACATGTCTCGGGGATGCCGCCTGCTGGAGCTCGGCCTGCACGGCCGCCACCTCCAGCTCGGTGGCGAGCCCACGGCGGACGAGGGCCAGCGCCCGCGGCCAGTTCATGGTCAGGGCGGCGTGCACCCAGATGCCGTCGTGGTAGAGCACGGCGCGGCGCCCGGCATCGCCCTCGACCACGGCGATCTCCCACTGCGGATTGACGCGGCCGACCAGCTCGACCCTCGTGCCGTGCTGGTCGGACCAGAAGTACGGGATCGCGTCGTGCACCCGCGGGGTGCCGGGATGCACGATGTTGTGCGCCACGATGCCGGCCCCCTCCACGGCATTGGTCCAGTGCTCGACCCGCACGTGGCGGCCGAGATGCCGGTCGTACCAGCGGGCCACGTCACCCAGCGCGAAGACGGTCCGATCGGCGGTCGCGGCGAGGAACTCGTTGACCAGCACCCCGTCGCGGATCCGTAGCTCCGACCCGGCCAGCCAGCCGGTACCCGGCGTGACCCCGATGCCCACGACCACCGTGTCCGCGGGAAGACGCCGGCCATCGGCCAGCACCACCTCCCGCACCCGCGGGTGTCCCTCCACGCGCTCGGCCGCGACACCGCACCGCACGTCCACCCCGTGGGCCCGGTGCCACGGGGTGAGCATGCCTCCTGCCTGCTCACCCAGCGCCGCGGCCATCGGGGCAGGCAACACCTCGACAAGGGTCACCGGTACCCCGAGACCACGGGCGGTCGAGGCCACCTCGGCCCCGACGAAACCGCCACCGATCACCACCAGCGGCCCGCCGCGTTCGAGATCGGCGCGCAGGTCGAGGCAGTCCTGCAGGGTGCGCAGCACATGCACGCCCTCCCGTGGGGGCCCCGGGAGCCGCCGCGCCACCGCACCGGTCGCGATCACCAGCCGGTCGTAGCCGACCCGCTCCCCGGACTCCAGGTCCACCACCCGCGCCGCCGGATCCAGCCCCACCGCGCGGGACGGGAGCACGGTGGCTCCCCAGCGCCGCGCCGGGTCACCGAGCCCGGCACGCTCCGGGTCCCACGCCCCGGCGAGCAGCTGCTGGGACAACGGTGGCCGGTCGTAGGGGCGGGCCGCGTCCGGGTCGACCAGCACGATCTCGCCGGTGAACCCGGCCGACCGGAGCTCGGCGACGGTCCGGACGCCACCGACCGACGCCCCGACCACCACCACGCGGGCGGTCACGCGTCCTCCAGCCGGATGGCGGCGACCGGGCAGCTGCGCACGGCAGCGGTGACCGCTGACCGGTCCGCCGCGGCGACCCGTGCGTGCACCAGTACGACCTTGCCGTCGTCGTCGAGGTCGAACGCGCTCGGCGCCGCGACCACGCAGTTCGCATAGCCCTCGCACCGCTGGACGTCCACCGCGATCCGCGTCATGCACCCTCCGTTCTCCATGGCTCGGCTCCCCGGCTAGTCCGGGAGGAGCACGTTGACCGCCTTCGTCTGGCTGAAGGACACGAGCTCCTCGAGGCTGTCCTCGCGCCCGATCCCCGAGTTCTTGAACCCGCCGAACGGGACGCCCCAGAAGTGGCGCGACGACCCGTTGATCCAGACGTAGCCGGCGTCCAGCCGGGCCGCGAGGGAGTGCGCCGCGCCGACGTTCTCGGTCCACACGGCGGCCGTGAGGCCGTAGTCGACGCCGTTCGCGATGCCGACGGCCTCGTCGACGCCGTCGAAGGTCATGACGGACAGCACCGGACCGAAGACCTCGGTGCGCGCGAGCGCGCTGTCCCGGGCCACGCCCGCGAGCACCGTCGGGGCCACGAACCAGCCGCGCTCCCCTGCGCCCTCCGGGCGGCCACCGCCCGTGACGATCTCGGCGCCGTCTCCGCGGGCGGTGTCGATCGCGCCCAGCACCCGGTCGTAGTGGGCACGTGTGATGAGCGGTCCCATCTCGGTCTCCTCGGCGAGCGGTTCGCCGACCCGGATCCGCCCGACCAGCGCCCGCACGTGCTCGAGGACCTCGTCGGCCAGGTCCCGGTGCACGAGCAGCCGGCTCGTCGATCCGCACGACTGGCCCATCGTGGCGGTGAAGTTCATCCCCGCGACCGCCCCCGCCGCGACCCGCACCGGATCGGCGTCCGGGAGGACGATCATCGCGTTCTTGCCACCGAGCTCCAGGGTCACGTCCTTCACGCCGGTCTCGGCGGCGTCGCGTTGGATCGAGCGGCCCGTCTGCTCCGATCCGATGAACGCGATCCGGCGCACCACGGGGTGGCGCACGAGGGCACGCCCGCTGTCCGGGCCGTGCCCGGTGATGACGGTCAGCAGCCCCGGGGGCAGGACCTGGTCGGCGATCTCCGCGATGCGCAGGGCGGACAGCGGGGCCTGCTCGGGGGCCTTGAGCACCACGGTGTTGCCGGCGACCAGCGGCGCGGCGATCTTCGACGCGGCGAAGAACAGCGGGTGGTTGTACGGGACGATCCGCGCGACGACCCCGTAGGGCTGCTGCAGCGTGTAGTGCAGGTGCTGCCCCGACGCCGGGATCGTGCGCCCGCCCAGGCCGAGCGCGAGGTCGCACATGACCTCGACGTACTCGGCGGCGGCATCGACGTCCAGTCGCATCGAGCTGATCGGGAAGCCCCCGTCGAGCGCGTCGATCGCCGCCAGCTCCTCGCGGTGCTCCCGCAGAGCTGTCGCGAAGCGCCGCAGGTGGCGGGCCCGCTCCCGGGGCGCCGTGCGCGCCCAGGCCACCTGTGCGGCCTGGGCTGCAGCTACGGCGTGCGCGACGTCCTCGGGCGTGCAGTCGGGTACCTCGGCGAGCGCCAGTTCCGTGGCGGGGTTCTCGGTGACGTAGCGCCGTGCCACGTCGCGCCGCTGACCCGCGACGACCACGCGCCACTCGCGATCGATGACCCGGTGGGCAGGCGGCGCTTCGGGAACTACCATGACGAGATCTCTTCTCCTCGGCTCACGCTGTCGGTACGTCGGACGCGAGGACCGCGTCGCGCAGGCCGCTGTGTTCGTCCGTGAGCCGCTGGGGGTCGACGTGCACCCGGGCGGCGATCAGCCGCCGGCTCAGGTGCACCTCGCCGGCGCAACCCACGCCGAGCATCGCGACCAGCGTCGGGCCGGACAGGTAGAAGGCGCCGAACCTGCCCCCCTCGAGGCCGCCCCGGACGACGACGCGGTCCGCCCGCTCGGGGAAGCCGGCGACCTGCAGGTTCAGGCCGAACTGGTCGGACCAGAACCAGGGCACCCCGTCGAAGGATTCCCGGATGCCGAGCATCGCCCGCCCGGCCGCAGTCCCCTGGTGCTGGGCGTTCTGCCAGTGCTCGATCCGGACGCGTCCACCGAGGACGGGTTCGGGACGGTTGGCGACATCGCCGGCGGCGAAGACGTGCGGGACGGATGTCGTGCAGTACGCATCCACCTCGACGCCGTCGGACACCCGCAGCCCGGCCCCGACCGCCAGCTCGGTGTCGGGCACGGCGCCGACCCCGACGACGACGACGTCGGCGTCAGTGAACCGGCCCCCGTCCGCGGTGAGGCGCGCGCCCCCCGAGCCGACACTCGCCCCGGTGACCGGCGCGCCGGTGACGAGCCGGATACCCCGGCCGGCGTAGAACGCCCCGAACAACTCGCCGACGGTCCGCCCCAGCACGCGCTGGAACGGCGCCTCGGTCGCTTCCAGCATCGTGACCCGGCAGCCGAGCGACGCCGCGCTGGAGGCGAGCTCGGCGCCCACGAACCCGCCGCCGACGACCGCCACGGACGCTCCCGGCCGCAGTCGCGACCGGATGGCCAGGCAGTCGTCGACGGTGCGGAGCGCGAACACCGGGCCGCCCGCCGGCCCGAGGCCGGCCGGCCACCGGGGGTGGGCCCCGGTCGCGAGCAGCGCGCGGTCGAACCCGACGTGCTCGCCGGTGTCGAGCCGGAGCGTGCGACGGTCGGGGTCGAGCGCGTCCACCCGGACGCCGAGCCGCACGTCGATCCCCTGCTCGGCGTACCACTCCGGGGGCCGCAGCAGACAGTCCACCGGGGTCAGCTCGCCGCGGAGCAGCGCCTTGGACAGGGGCGGGCGGTCATAGGGCAGGTGCTGCTCCGCGGAGAACAGCAGCACCCGCCCGTCGAAACCCTCCCGGCGCAGGGCCTCGGCGGCGTGCACGGCCGCCATCCCGCCGCCGACCAGGGCCGCCACCCGGCCACGCGTCACCGCGCGGCGCCTTCGTCGCCGCTCAGCGTGATCGCGGCCCCGGGACACTCGCGCACCGCCGCGCGGACGGCGTCGTGCCGCTCGACCGGAATCTGCTCGAGTGCGATGACGGCCTTCCCGACCGAGTTGATCTGGAAGACGTCCGGCGCGGCCTCGACGCAGAGCCGGTAGCCGCAACACCGGCGGGGGTCGACCTCCACACGCATGACCTGTGCACCTCGTTCTTGATCTGTTCTGGACTCAGGTGAGCGGCGGACCGGGCGGACCGGTCCGACGGCTGATCGTCTGCAGCTCGGTGTAGGCGTCCAGGCTGGCCGGGGAGAACTCCCGGCCCAGGCCGCTGCCCTTGGCCCCGCCGAAGGGGGCCCGCGGATCCAGCGAGGTGAAGCTGTGGCTGTTGACGAACACCGACCCGGTGTCCAACCGTCGGCCCAGGTCGAAGGCCCGGTCCTCGTCCGCGGTCCAGATCGAGGCCGCCAGCCCGTACTGCGACCGGTTCGTCAGCCGGATCACCTCGTCGAGCTCGGTGTAGCGCAGGATCGGCACCGTCGGGCCGAACTGCTCCTGCTCGACGACCGCCAGCCCGGGATCGGCGTCGGTCACGACACTGGGCATCATGAAGTGCCCGTGCTCCCAGGCCGCCGTGTCCAGCTTCTGCCCGAGCGTGGTGACCACCGCCCCGGCGGCCCGGGCCTCCTCCACGATCTTCTCGACCGAGGCCTTCTGGGCGGCGTTGTTCAGCGGCCCCATCGTGGAGCGCGGGTCGTCCCCCGGCCCGACGACGATCTCGTCGACCGCGGCGTGGAAGGCCTCGACGAAGCGGTCGTGGATGCGGGTCGGAACGTAGATGCGCTTGAGCCCGAAGCAGACCTGCCCGGTCGTGCCGAACGCGCCCTTGGCGATCCGCCGCATGGTCTCGGGCGAGAGGTCCACGTCGTCGAGCACGATCGCGGGGTCGTTGCCGCCGAGCTCGAGGGTCACCCTCTTGATGTCCTGCGCGGCCACGGCCATCACCTTGCGGCCGGTGTCGGTGCCGCCCGTGAACCCGATCTTGCGAATCAGCGGGTGCGCCACGAGCGACTCTCCGGCCGCGTCGCCACCGGTGACCATGTTGAGCACTCCCGGTGGGAAGTGCTCCTGCAGGGCCCGGATGACCTCGGTGAGCACCAGCGGGGAGTTCTCCGAGGGCTTGAGCACCACAGTGTTCCCGGCGACGAGCGCCGGGGCCAGCTTCATGAACGACAGCACCACGGGGAAGTTCCACGGCGTGACCGCGGCCACCGGCCCGATCGGGCGGCGCCGCGTGATCGTGATGCCGCCGGCGTCGCGGATCCGTTGCTCGGCCAGGGCCTCGACCGCGATGCCGGCGGTGTAGCCGCAGATCCCGGAGGCGAACTCCAGGTCGATGTGCGCCTCTTCGAGGATCTTGCCGTTCTCCCGGCTCAGCAGCGGCGCGTACTCCTCGATCATGTCGTGGATCACGCCGGCGGCCGCGAACAGCGCGCCCTGGCGCTCCTCCACCGGCCGCGACGCCCACTCCGGAAACGCCGTCGCGGCCGCGTGCACCGCCTCGTCGACCTGTTCGGGTGTGGCGTCGGGTACGGACCCGAGCAGCACCCGGGTGTCGGCCGGGCTGACGACGTCGATCGTGCGGTTCGACGTCTCTTCCCGTCCGTTGATGATGAGCTTCGCGTTGATCACTGATGTCTCCTCGGCCGGCTAGATGGCGGTGGCGAGCGGCGGGCGGCTCGACGGGCCGCTCACCGGTGCCGGTCGTCCGGTGTGGCTGCCGCCGGCCGCGGCCGGGGTGAGCCCGGCGGCCTCGCGCGACCGGTAGTGGCGCTCCGCCAGCCCGGCCCAGCGCTGGCCGTACCGGCGCGCGGAGTCGACGACCGCGTCGGGGATGTGCAGGAACGGCGGCCGGGCCGCTCCGGCGCGGCCGTACCCCGCGGCGTCGACGGCGATCTTCCACCAGGCCGACTGCATGGCCTGGAACTCCTCCATGGTCAGGCCGAGCGACCGCATCGGGGCCTGCATCTGGTCCGCGATCGCGGCGGCCTCGGTCCAGTCGCCGCGCTGGCACGCGTCGCGCAGCGACAGCGACGGCCACGGGCCCATGCAGACGTCGATGCTCCAGCCTCCGGCCGCGCCGAACATCATCGCCGGGTACATCAGCTGGTCCAGGACCAGGACCGCCATCTTGTCCTTGACCGCCTTGATCGCGCCGATGACGTTGAAGATGTCCATCGACGTCTGCTTCAGCGCGACGACGTTCTTCACCTGGGCCAGCTCCCGGAACGCCGCGGGGGGCAGCGTGATCCGGAACGCGTGCGGGTTCTGGTAGATCATGATCGCCAGCTCGGGCACGGCCTCGGCGAGGTCCTTGTAGTACTGGACCGCGTTCTCCGTCGTCTGCGGCAGATACATCGGTGGCCCGCTCATGATCCCGTCGGCCCCGAGGTCGGCGATGAGCCGGGCGCGCTCGATCGAGTCGCGGGTGTTCAGCGTGCTGGCCCCGACGAACACCGGGACCCGCCCGTTCACCGTCTCCACCACGGTGGCGATCAGCGTGCGGTATTCCTGGGTGGTCAGCGTGTGCGACTCACCGGCACTGCCGGTGGTCACGATGCCGTCGGCCCCGTCGCGCACCAGCCGGTCCACCAGCGACAGCAGCGCGTCGGTGTCGATCGTGTCGACGGCGTGGACATCCGCCGCGTCCGGGGTGGAGCAGGCCGGCACGAATGCCCACAACCCCTTCATGTCGCTCGGTACGAGCGTGTTCGTCCTGCGGGTCACGACCGCGTCCTTTCTCCGGGATCCCGGCGTCTCAATGGCCCGGGCCGTAGGGGTTGTTCAGGAACTGGGAGAAGATGTCCTTCCGCTGCCACGACAGGCTCTCCAGCTCCATCGCGTCGAGCTGGATGCGGAAACCCAGCCGCGGGCTGGCGATCTCCAGCCGTTCCCCGTTACGGGTCTGGATCTTGTCGACCGTCACCATCGCGAACTCGTTGGCCACCGTCGTCTTCGAGCTGGGCTCGTCGTTCATCGGACTACCTCCTGGCCGCGCGCTAGAAGAAGAACGCGAGATTGTGCGTGGCGATCACCACGTGATCGAGCACGACGGTGCGGCGGGCGAGGCGGAAGCCCTGGTCGGTCCGGCGCAGCGTGTCCTGGCGCTCGGCCGTGAGCAGGTCCGTGGCCCTGCTGTCGCCGCGGCTGCGCGACACCATCACATTCGAGCGGACCTCGTACTCGTCGGGCCCGGAGCCGGGGCGGACGCGCACGTTGGACACGAAGTGCCGCAGCTTCGACGGCGGGTCCTCGGCCCAGGCGTACTCGGTGTCGAGCCGGAGGATGCGCATCTCCAGCCCGGTGTAGTCGTCGTCCCAGTGCGCCATCGTCGTCGAACCGGCGCTCCCGTGCGCGCGCTCCCGGGTGGTCTGGACCGGGATGAGGTACCGGATGTCCTCGGTCACCAGGTCCAGCCACTCGCGGAACCGCCCGTCGTCGAGCAGGGCCGATTCCTCGAACAGGAAGTCCTCGACCGCGAGGCGGAGCGTCAGCCGCTCCTCCACGTTCGTCAGCATCACGGAAAACCCTTCCTCGTCAGTCGTCTCGCCGTCGATGTCGCGCGGTGCTCCGTGCCGCGGGTCATGAGACGACGCGGTCGGGGTCGGCGTCCTCGAGGAGCTCGAGCCAGCGTCCCCAGAACTCCCGCTGGTTCTGCTCGGCGTAGCCGCTGGACAGGGCGCGGCCGGGGCCCTTCCACTCGGGATCGCGGCCGAGCACGCCGAGCCCCATCTCGAAGTTCAGCTTCTGACTGCCGGCGAGCAGGCCCTGCGTCCCCTTGGTGATCGACCGCCAGGTCTCGGCGTCGTCCTGCTCGAACACCCCGGACACCCCGAAGGTGCGGACGTAGGTCTCGTAGGAGAGGTCCTTGAACTCCTCAGGGGCGTCGCGCTCGATGAGGAACCACGACCAGACCTCCATGGAGTCGTGGCTGAGCGGGCGCCACATCCGCATCGTCAACATCGGCACGGGGACCGACATGTGGTCCTTGCTGATCATGACGTTGAGGAAGGACAGGTTGGGGAACACCGTCCCGTGGATGAAGATCGTCCGCTCCAGCATGTCGGCGTGCGCCTGGTTCCCGTACCCGGCAACGAGATCCTCGATCATCTCCTCCGGGTAGTTCATGAACGGCGGCATCTCGTAGCCGGGCGGCACGCCGAGCACGCCCAGGCCGTGCCCGCCACCCAGGGTGATGTGGGCCGGCGCGGAGGCGAACTTCGGGTCCGGCGGCACCAGACCGAGCTCCGCCATGGAGCGGTGCGTCATCAGCGTGTGGTAGGCGTCGCCGACGAAGTTGTCGGCGCCGAGCTTCCAGTTCGCGTCGATCACCCAGCGCTGCGGCTCGCCGCGGACCTCGAGGCCACCGGCGCTGCGCTTGGTGAACAGGTCGATGTACCAGGCCATGTCACCCAGGTACGCGGTCAGCGTCGGCGCCGACTCGTCCAGGCAACCGAAGACCAGACCGTTGTAGGTCTCCAGTCGCGGTACCGGTGTCAGGTTCCACTGCGTCTTGTCCATCGACGCGCCGTAGACCTCCTCCTGCGCGGGCACGCCGGTCAGGTCACCGGTGTTCTTGTAGGTCCAGCCGTGGTACGGGCAGCGGAAGTGCGAGGTGTTGCCCGCCTCGGTGCGACACAGCAGGGTGCCGCGGTGGCGGCACGAGTTCGCCATCGCCCGCACCGAGCCGTTCTCGTCCCGGACCACGATCACCGAGTCGTCGCCCATGTAGCGCACGACGTAGTCGCCGGCCTCCGGCACCTCCGACTCGTGCGCCAAGAACACCCACGAGCGGGCGAACACCCGCTCCTTCTCCAGTTCGTGGATCTCTGCGCTGGCGACCAGCCGGGCCGGGAGCTGCCCCTTCTCGACACCCTGCCGCCCATTCGCGATGAGCCGCTGAATGCTCCGTTCCCCGCCGATTATCGACATTCCCGTCCCCATCTCTTCACGTCCGAGAAGTTCAGTGCTGGTATTCGATTTCCAAGGCGCTTTCGAGCTCGGAGAGCCGATCCTGGGCCTTGCCGATCGTCATCATCTTCATCATGTCGCCGGTGGCCTTCATCTGCCCGGTCATCGCCGCGGTCTGCCCGTTGAGCGCACCCTTGGACAGTTCGACATTCGTCTCGTAGCTGAGCTCGGCCTCGACGTCGGGACGGCGGGGCGCGGCACCGATGCCCACGGTGAGCGAGCCGTCGTCGAAGTGCATGTAGTACTCCTCGCTCCACGGGCTGCCGGAGACGCTGACGTGCAGCACCACGTCGTGGCCCGCAGCCGCGCTGCGGAACCTGTCGTCGGCGTTGGCGGCCGCCGTGACGGCCTTGGCCCAGTCGTCGGTCAGGAACTGGATCGACATGATGGCTCCGTTCGGTGGGAGGAAGTGGTCGTCAGGTTCGGTTGGGCGCGGCTTCGAGCGCGCCGGGCGGCGTCGTCGCCACCATCTGGTGTCCCCAGACGCTCGGGCGGTCGTACTGCGCGACGGTCCACGTCTCGTCGTCCACGGTGACCGCGCCCCAGCCGTACTCGAGGTCGAACCCGCTCGGCGTCCGCACGTAGAACGAGACCATCCGGTCGTTGACGTGGCGCCCGAGCGTCATGCTCAGCGGGATCTTGCGGGACATGCAGAGGTCGTAGGCGGTGCCCACGTCGTCGAACTCCGCGACCTCGACCATGACGTGGTGCAGCCCGCGCACCCCGGGCATGGGTGTCAGGGCGAGGCTGTGGTGGCGGGGGTTGCAGTGGTAGAACCACAGGTCGATGAAGGTGTAGATCTCGTCGCTCTTCTTGAACCCGAGCACACCCTGCAGGAACCGGTCGGACTGCTTGAGGTCAGGCGTGGCGAGCACGAGATGGCCGAGGCCCTGCGCGCCGGTGAGGAACCGGGACATCGGCCGGCCGGGATGGAAGGAACCCGGCACGACCTTCTGGCCGTAGAAGAGCTCGTGGCGCAGACCCGACGGGTCCTCGATCGCGAGAAGGCCGAGCACCCCGCGCGCGGCCCGCTCCTCGTCGGTGCCGGTCGCGAAGGCGACACCACGCTCGCGCAGCAGCTCGGCCGCCTCGTCGAGCGCGCCCTCGCTGCCGACGTCCCATCCCGCGTAGAGCATGCGGTTGCGCTCACCGTGGTGAACGGCGATCCGGTGGTCGGTGTCGTCCATCCGCAGCAGCACGGCGCCGGAGTCCGCCTCGACCGCCTGCATCCCGAGTACCTCGGGCCCGAACTCGAGCCACTGCTTGGCGTCCGGGGACGCCACAGCCACATATCCCAGCGATCTCGCCAGCATCTTCTTCGCCTTCCGTGAGGTTGTGAGGACCGGGTCGGTCAGGGGGCGAGGTCGACGCCGCCGGCGGGCTGGGTCATGCCGCGCACGCCGAGCCCGCCGTCGCTGTTGATGACGACCCCGGTGACGGCCCGGGAGTTCTCCGCGGAGGCCAGCAGCACGTAGAGGCCCGCGTGATCGGCCGGCTGCTGCGCGGTGTGCAGCGGGTTCGTGCTCATGAGGGCCTCGATGTCCGGCACCGTGGAGAGCACGATGTCGCCCTGGCCCAGATGCTCGATCCCCCGCAAGCCGGTTACGGTGCCGCCGGGAGCGACGCCGTTCACGCGGATCCTGGGCGCCAGCTCGTAGGCCAGCTCCCGCACGACCCCGACCACCGCGTGCTTCGACGCGGTGTACAGCGGCCCGCCGCCGGAGGTGTAGAAGCCCGAGTTGGAGACGGTGAAGACCATGCTCGGCGCGTCGCTCTTGAGCAGTTCGGGCACGGCCGCCCTGGCCCCGAGCAGGTAGGCCTTCACGTTGACGGCGAAGATCTCGTCGAACGCGTCGCCGAGCTTGTCGCCCTCGAAGCTGACGAGCGAGGCGAAGTAGTCGAAGATCCCGGCGTTGCCGACGAAGACGTCGAGCTTGCCGAACGCGTCCACCGTGTTCGCCACGGCCTGGCGGTTGTCCGCGAACGACGTCACGTCGCCGGTGAACGCGACGGCACCGGGGTGCTCGTCCTGGAGCTTCTCGACGCCCTCCTTCGAGCGATCCAGGATCGCCACCCGGGCGCCCTCGGCGAGGAACCGTTCCACCACCGCGAGTCCGATGCCCGAGGCACCGCCCGTCACGAGGGCGACCCGCCCGTCTAGCCAGCCCATAGCTACCTCTCTCGATCGATCGATGAAACCCCTGGTTCCTCGGACAGCGCCTCGTAGCGCTGGTGCAGCGCGGCCCAGCGGCGTCCCGCTTCGCGCGCGCCCTCCAGGTAGGACTCCGGCACCTCGGTGTAGGGGGGCCGGGTGGGCCCGGTGCGCATGAAGCCGGCGCCCTGGAACTGGGCGTTGTCGAGCTGGATGCTGTACTTGAGGAACTCGGGGAAGTTGCCGCCGGGATAGAGCGGTTCGAGGGCGCGCTCGAGCTCGTCGGTGAGCGCCCTGCACTCGTCCCAGCTCTGGGCCTTGATGAGGTCCCGCAGGTGCGTCGCAGGCGCCGGGCCGCACGCGACGTTGCCCGACCAGCAGGCGGTGACCTCGTCCGGGAACAGCCGCGCGAAGTAGTACCAGTCGGTCTCGAGCGGCAGCAGCCGCATCCGGCCGTCCACGGCGCGCAGGTCGGACAGGAAGGCCGCCCCGCTGAGCAGCCCGAGGTGCTTCGCCGCGACGATCTGGGGGATCCGGCTGAGCTGCTCGTAGGCTCCCGGCCCGATCTTCCCCTTGAAGGCGCCCGGATTGTCGTAGACGACCAGCGGCACCCCGGGCAGCGCGTCGGTCACGTCGCGGTAGAAACGGACGATGCCGGTGTCGTCGAGGGGCAGCCACATCGGGCGGCCGACGAACAGGCCGTCGGCGCCGATCTCGCCCAGCCGCCGGCCCCGCGCGATCGTGTCCCGGGTGTTGAGCGTGGTCGCGCCCGCGAACACCGGGATCCGCCCGGCCACCGTCTCCACGACCGTGTCGACGAAGTCCTGCTGCTCGTTCCAGGTCAGGGAGGCACATTCACCGAACGTGCCCGTGGTCATGAGCACGTCGACACCACCGCGGACCATCGCGTCGGCCAGCCTCGACGCCTCGTCGAGGTCGACGGTGTCCTCGGCGTCCCACCGGTCGGCCGTCGGGGTGGACGGCGTGGGGATGATCCCGACGACGCCGGTGATGTCGTCGACGGTCAACTTCGGGTTGGTCACCTGCACTGCCTCTCGTCGGTGGTACTCAGCGGACGCGGACGTTCGCCGGGGCGGGAGGGACCGGCTGCACGCCGAGGGACAGCTCCGGCTTCTCGTGGTAGAGGTCCAGTGCCCGGTAGGTGGGGATGTCGTTCACCGAGAACAGGACGGCCTCCCCGGCCCCGGAGTTGACGAAGTGGTGGGTGCTCCAGTTCGGGACGACGAAGCTGTCGTGCGGGCCCCACTGCAGCTCCACACCGTCGACGACGGTGGTCCCCTCGCCGCGCACGACGAAGTAGACGGCGCTGGAGGTGTGCTGGTGGGCCGCGGTCTGCTGGCCGGGCCGGAGCATCTGCACCCAGCAGTCCAACGTCGGCATCGTGGATCCGCCGGTCACCGGGTTCGCGTACCGCAGGACGACCCCGTCGTAGGGGCTGCCGGGCACGTCCGCCATCCGCCGGAGCTGCTGCTCGACGTCGCGCCACGGGTAGCGGAACGGGAAGTTCGTCGCCTTCGTCTGCTCCCAGACCGGGCGGACCAGGCCTCCGCGGTCGGCGAGGTGCTCCCCCGGGCTCAGCCGCTCGGGCTGCCGCATCTCACCGAGCGACTCGTAGAACGGGACGTTCAGCCCGAGTACGAGACCGATGTCCAGGACGTCGAGCCACACGACGTTCTCGGTGGTCCCGTTGTGGTGGTCGTGCCAGGTCCATCGGGGAGTGAGGACGAGGTCGTAGTCGTCCATCTGGCACGGCTCGCCGTCCACCACGGTGACGAGGCCGGGACCTCCTTGGATAGCGAAGCGCAACGCCGCCATGGTGTGCCGGTGCGCCCAGGCGATCTCGCCCGGCTTGAGCATCTGCATGCCCATGTTCATTGTGTGCGTCGTTCCCCGGGTCGCCGGGTTCATGAACGAGAGGTTGCGCCTGGCGGTGAAACTCTCGGGAAGCACATCACACGACTTCTGCAGTTTCGCGTAGACGTCCTCCCACCGCCACAAGAAGGGAATACCGGCCGGCTTCGGTCCCCCGACGACGCTTTCCAGCATCTCGTCGTACAACCATTGCCCCCGCAGATTCGCTGCCTCGAGCTCTGTGTCGAACTCGGGAAGCGTCGGAACTCCGACGATCGACATCGACCCACCTTCTCTGTCTGGCAGAACTCATCTCTGTGATGGGAGAGACTAGCCATGACAGAACGAACGGGTCAAGCATGCTCGGAAAAATCAGCGAATCCATCCGCTTTGCGCTGCGAATCCTCCGCATTACGCACGGGCACTCCGCTCAGCGCGGCGGGCACTCCGGATTGCGCGTTCGAATCGGCCCGATGTCGCGGCCGCTCCCGGCCGGCGTCAGGAACGGAGGGTGCGCGACGGTGCCACCCCGAACTTGCGGCGGTAGGCGACCCCGAACCGACCCAGGTGGGTGAAGCCCCACCGGGTGGCGACATCGGCGACGCCGACGATGCCGGGGTCGGCGCGCCGGAGGTCGTCGTGTGCGCGGGCCAGGCGGACCTCGCGCAGGTAGGTCATCGGGGGCATGCCGACGTAGTCCTTGAACCCCTCCTGGAGGGCCCGCACGCTGATGCCCACCCGGCGTGCGATTTCGGACGCGGTCAGTGGCGCCTCCGGCTCGCTCTCGATGAGATCGACGGCCTGCTTGACGGCACGCGGCTGTGCTCGCGGGCGGGCTTCGAGCAGCGTCGCGGAGTAGTTGTGCGTGTGGGCCAGCAGGAAGCCGGTGAGGAGGAGGTGCTCGAAATGCGCGGCCGCGGGCGGCTGCAGGACCACACTGTCGGACCGGTGGTGCTCCCGCTCGAGCAGCGTCACCGCCGCGAGCCAGCTCTGGCTCACGGCGGTGGTGAGATCCATGCTAGTCACGAAGCTGATGGGCTTGGCAGCAGGCCGTCCGAGCAACCCCTCGAGCTCGAGCTCGAGCGCCACCCGGTCGAACTTCACGCAGAGCTGGGTGCAGTCGGCTTGCCACCTGATCTCGCCGGGTAGGTCCGGGACGAACACGGCTGCCCGCTCGGGTGTGCTCACCACGGACGCGTTGCCGGAGCGCGACTCCGTGTAGCCCGCGAGCGGGATGTTCACGAAGTATGATTCCAGTGCCTCGAGATTGAGCAGGTGGACGTCGGAGCCGTACCTCAATCGGCCCGTCGTCACACTGCCGAAGCTGACTGCTTCGAGGCGGGCGTCGAGAGGCGCCGTGCTGCCGAGCAGCTCGAGACGGTGCGGCGTGAAGATCTTGGCAACCGCCTCGCGAGCCTGGTCGACGTCGGCGGTGCGCACCGAGGCGTGTCGCCGGACTAGCTCGTTCGGACGCATTGCAGCTCCTACACTGCTGCCTGGTCGGCCCGCGAGGCCGACGATCCAGCGTTCACATGTCATACAGCACCTCTTCTGGCTCGTCAACTGACTCAGGCTGCGATGAGTCCTACTCTGCCGAGCGGTCAGAACCATCGACCAAAGGCATCTGAGGAAGGGACTGGGTCGCCGTGGCTCAATTGGTACGAGTGCACAACTTCATGGTCTCCAGCGACGGCTACGGCGCCGGTCAGGGACAGAGCTTGGAACGTCCGTTCGGCCGCGCCGATCCCGCTCAGCTCGGCGCCTGGGCCTTCGCGACGGCCAGTTGGCCCGACCGAGCCGCCGGGGTCGTCGTCGTTGTCGTCATCGTCGAGGAAGCCGTTGATGTAGTCGGGCGTCATCCAACCGGCGTCGACCGGGTCGCGGCTCTGCCGTCCCGGTCCCCGCTCCGGTCTGGGTCGCCCGCGGCTCATGGAACCGAGAGTGACACAGGTCTTGGCCTGGTCGTGTCGGATAACGGCTACTGACATTATTCGCGCATCCACTGACATCTTCACATCGCCCGACACACGCAAACGTACGTAGATCTCAAGCTCCTGATTCCACTCCAGCGGATCGACCGGGGAATCGCGCACGCACCATGATTTCGGTCAGACCGGACGGTTGTCGAGTAGGGGATGACGATGGGCGACTGTCGACGAGACCCACGGTTTCGGGGTGTTCGCCTTGATCATTCACCGGGTGTGTAGGTCGGGCTGGCGGGCCGTCGTTGGTGATCTTCACCTCCGTTGTTGATCTGTGGTTCGGGTGGTGGCCGCGGGTGGGGCCGACGTCGTGTCGGTGGCGCCGGTTCCACGGTCCGGTAGGGGCTCCTGGGTCGGTGGGTGTGCGTCGTGCCGGGTGTCGGTCAGCCCGGTCCCGTCAGCGACCAGGCGCAGCACCGCCGACCCGGTGTGCGACACCACCCCGTGCCCGTCGACTTCTACCGTCAGGTCCGTGGACCACGCGCTATCGTGCACCGGAAAAGTGCTCCTCGATCTGGGTGTTCTGCGACTTCAGCAACCGCATTCTCCCAGCTCAGGGGCACTTTTCACTGTCACGACACGCTCACGCCAAGATCACGGTGAAAGGCGGAGGTTCGCGACGCCGCACGCCGACGCGGTGGAGCACATCCTGCAGGTCGCCGAGCTGGCCGATCGGAGCGGGCTGGACCTGATCGGCGTTCAGGACCACCCCTACCAGAGCCGGTTCCTGGACGCCTGGTCGCTGATGGCCACGATCCTGGCCAGCACCGAGCGGGTCCGGGTGTTCCCGGACGTGGCTTGCCTCCCGCTGCGCCCTCCCGCCGTGCTCGCCACGGCCGGTGGCGTGCCCGACGTCCTCGGCACTGTCACCGCCGGACTCCTCGCACGAACCGGGGCCTCTCGGCTCTCCGATACCTACAGGGGCGGAACTCACATACGCTGGTCACGAGAGACTCGCGGGCGAGCCGCCCAGCCCGACCTGGCTCCCGATCGCCGTTCACCGGCGCGCCGCTCCCGCGAGCGGGTGGTGCTCGCCGGTGAGGGCGGCAAGCGCGGCCGCTACCTCCTGGACATTGGCCCGCACGTACGTCGAGGTCGACGAGCCGTCCCCGCCGCCGTCGGTATGCCCGGCGTAGGCGTGCGCGACGGCGAACCCGAAGTTCCGCTCGACCCACGTCAAGGTGGTGTGCCGCAGCCAGTGCGTCGAGACCTGCTGGACGGCCACCCAGGGCAGCGCGTCGCCGAGCCGGGTCCACAGATGGTCGTAGCGGCGCCGGGTCATCGGACGCCCCGACGCGTACCGCACCAGCTGCCCGTCCCGGACGGCATGCCGCTCGGCGGCGTGATGCTGCAGGTGCGCCATCAGCGTCGGGGACACCGGCTGCGAGCGCACGGTGCCGGCCTTCTCCCGCAGGAAGACCAGACACTGGTCGGGGTCAAGGTCCTGGGGCCGCAACGCGAGAGCGCCGGCGCGGCGGCAGGCGGTCTCGACGTGCAGGCGCAGCAGGAGCGTGTCCAGTGCCGGGTCGTCCCCGGTGGTCGCCGCAGCGTGATGGATCTCGGCGAGCCGCTCGTCCGGAACGGCCCGGCGCGTGCTGGGCAGCCGCCGCGGCTTGGCCACTTTCCGGGCCGGGTTGTCGTCCGCGTCGATCAGGCCGTCGTCCTCGGCATGCCGGTACACGCAACGCAGCGCGCTGATCACATGCTCGGCCGCGCTGCGGCCACCCCGGTTGCTGCGTCGGGCCACCAGGTTCGCCTTGGTGTTCTCGACGAGCTGCCGGATGTCGGTCGCGTTGACCTCGTCGAGCCGACGATCCGGCCAGCGGTCGAGGATCCGGTTCCAGTAGGAGCCGTACAGCCGGCGTGTTCCGTCGCTGACGGCGTCCCGCACTCGTGGCACGTACTGGGCGAACGTCGGAACTGTCGCGCGTGGTCGGGCCGCGGCGAGCAGATCGGACGGGGAGATGCCCATCCGGTCGAGCAGCAGCCGCGCGGCGTCGAGCTCGGCCTGCCGTCCGTGGTCGATCGTGGCCCCGCGTGGCTGTGGCGTGGTCACGGCGTCACACCCTCGATCATCGCGGCGTGGTGGGCGGTGAGCACGACGTCCAGCGCCACAGGCGGGTGGAGCAGGAGCCGGCCGGCGATGGGGTCGGCGACGAGGAGAACGCGGTCACCGGCCGCGAGCCGGCAGGCTCGGCGCACACCCACCGGGAGACGGAGGTAGAGATCGGCGCCGATCCTGGACCGCGCCTCGGTCGCCGGCACGACGAGGACGGAGCCGAGAACCACCGTGAGGTCCAGCGGCTGGGCGGGGGTCCAGCCCAGCGCGTGCAGCACGGCTCGCTCGGCGAGGCGTCCGTACCGGTCCAGCACCGCGAGTCCGTACACGAGATGGGGCGCAGAACGGGACGGCAGATCCGGGACGGGCGCCCCCCTCATCGCGGGTCGCTCCGTGCGCTGCGACCGGGCTCCCAGCACCGTCCGGCTCGGGATGACAGCCGGTACGACGCTGGTCAACGGGGACAATTGAAGGCGTGGAGCTGCTGTTCGGGGCGGGGTCAAGCGCGCTTGAACACGGGCACGTCGGATGTTGCAGAGATGCAACGAACAGGTGTTCGAGTCCCCCTTCGGACAAGAACGACGCCACGCTGCGCGACCCTTGCTCACTCGCCACTCCGCCCCGGCCTGTCGACGGCACGTGAAAACTGACCCCCGCGCGCCATGCCGCCTGTCAGCCGCCGCTGAGAACGACGACGTAGCGGGGCGAGGTCGTCCTCGGGCGTGACGACGATGGGGGCGTGCGGCGCGGCGTGTTGATCTCGTTGGTCGCCGACGACACGGTGACGACGGCAGGTCGACGTTGGAGGGC
>NZ_JAJCYB010000107.1 GCF_029263155.1 Pseudonocardia sp. | reverse complement strand
TCGCCCAGATCGACCGCCGCGCCCGCCCGGCGACCGTCGACCTCGGTATCCCGCCGATCACCACGAGCGGCTGAACGCACACGCCCGCAACGAGCCTCTGAAGATCAAGTTCAGAGAATACGGCATCCAGGTCGCGACGTGTGTGCCGTTCGACCCCGAGTCCAAGGGCGGCGCGGAAGCGAGCGTGCGGGTCGCGAAGGCGGATCTGGTGCCGACCGAGGCCAACCTGGGCGAGGCCTACCCGGACATGATGGCGTTGGTCGCGGCGTGCGATGCGTTCTGCGCCACGGTCAACCACCGCCGGCATCGGGAGAGCGCCGCGGTCCCGGCCGAACGCCTGGTCATCGAGCGGGAGCGGCTGCACGTGCTGCCCTCGGCCCCGTATGCCGCCGCGCTCGGCGAGACGCGGCTGGTGAACACCGACCAGACCGTGCGGTTCGGATCGGTGCGCTACTCCACCCCGCCGGGCTTGGTGGGTGCGCAGGTGTGGGTCCGCGCGGCCGGGGACGAGCTGGTCGTCGTCGCCGACCTCAACGGTCTGGCGCTGCGGCCGTCGTGGGCGCCGACGCCGCCGGCCGGGCTGGTCGAGGTCGCCCGGCACGCCCTGTCGACGCCGGGACGGCCGCGGATCGAGCTCGCGCACTACCCCGGCCACCCACAGGACCCGTCCGGGGCGCCGCGCCCGCCCACACCCAAGCCCACCAGCGCGGCGGAGGCCGCGTTCCTCGCCCTGGGCCCAGGTGCCGAGGCGTGGCTGGTCGAGGCCGCCGCGGCCGGGGCGGTGCGGGTGCGGACGAAGATGGCCGCCGCGGTCGAGCTCGCTGCCCTGGCCGGCCACAGCGAGGTCGACGCCGCGCTCGGTGTCGCCGCGGCCGCCGGGCGGTTCGCCGTGGACGACCTGCTCGCCATCGTGCACCATCGCGCCGCCGGCGCCCCGACCGCGCAGCTCGTCGTCGCCGACGAGACACACTCCGCGCAACCCGGCACCAAGGCCTGGGAGGGGTTCGGCCGATGACCAACCCCGACCCCACCAACCCCGACCCCACCAGCCCCGACCCCGCATCGGCCGGTTCGACAGGTCTGCCGCCTGCGCCGTGGATCCTGCTCGACCGCACCACCGCCACCCAGACCGCCGCGGTGCTCGACCGGCTCGAGCAATGGCTCGCCGGTGGCGGGGAACCGGCGAGCGTCGAGGCCTGCGCGGCGGCCTGCTCCTTGGAAGAAGACGACGCGTTCAGCGTCGCCGCCTGGCTCGGGGCGCTCGCCTCCCGGCTCGAACATCGCATCGAGGAGAGCGACTCATGGTCGTGACCGCACAACCCGCCCCGCCACCGCTGCCCGACGAGCTCACCGCGCTGCTGCGCCGGATGCGGCTGCCCTACCTTCGAAATGCCGCACCCGAGGTGCTGGCCACCGCCCGCGCCCAGCGCTGGGACCCCGCCGAGACCCTGCGGGTGCTGCTCGCCGAGGAGGTCGCCGGCCGCGATGACGCCACCCGACGCCAACACCGCCGCGCCGCCGGGCTCCCGGCCGGGAAGACGTTCCAGTCGTGGCGGGAGGCCGACAGCTCGATCCCCGCCCCCACTCAACACGCCCTGGCCACGCTGGAATGGATCGGGCGCGCGGAGAACCTTGCCGTGACCGGGCCGTCCGGGACCGGGAAGACCCACCTGGTCGAGGCCCTCGCGCACGCCGCGATCGATGCCGGGCGCCGGGTCGCCTGGTTCACCCTGGAATCGTTGACCGCCGCGGTCGGGCGGGCCGGTGCGGACGGCTCGGTCGCCCGCACCATCACCAAGATCACCCGAGCCGATCTGATCGTGGTCGACGACATCGGCATGCTGCCTGCCGGCCAGGCCGCCGCCGAAGCGCTCTACCGCGTCATCGACGCCGCCTACGAGCGCCGCTCGGTCGCGGTCACCTCCAACCTGCACCCGTCCGGGTTCGACACGATCATGCCCAAGACCCTGGCCACCGCCACGGTCGACCGGCTGCTCCACCACGCCCACATCGTGCTCACCGAGGGCACCAGCCTCCGCCTCGCCGAGGCCACCGCAGGCAAGGGCGTGGTCCCCTTGACCTAGATCAACAGGAGATCAGCTGTCCGTGGACAGGGAGATGACCTGTCCACCAGCAGGGAGATCAACTGTCCGCCCACAGGGAAGTCCTGCTGTCCCTTGACACCGAGCCGGGCCGTCGGCACCGCCGGGGATCGGGCCGGGATCAGGCCAGGCCGAACCGGGGGTGCCGCGTCGCCGGGACGAGGTCGGCGTACTCGGGATGCCGCGCGATCCAGGAGGCGGCGAACTCGCACTCCGGCAGCACCGACAGGCGCCGGCGCCGGGCCGCGTCGAGCGCGCCGCGGACCAGGGCCCCGCCGAGGCCCTGGCCGCGCCGCCGCTCGTCGATCTCGGTGTGGGTGAGCGCGATTTCGCCGCGCGCGAGCCGGTAGTTCAGGTACCCGGCCGGCTGCCCGCCGGAGTGGATCTCGAACCGCGCCCGCTCCGCGACGTCCAGGATGCTCGGCTCAGCCACGCGCGCCGCTGTGCGGGATGTAGGTCGCCGGGATCACGCCGAGCTTGCCCTTCTGGTAGTCCTCGAACGTGGCCAGCACCTCGGCCTTGGTGCTCATCACGAACGGTCCGGCCCAGGCGATCGGCTCGCGGATCGGCGCGCCGCCCAGTACGACGACGTCCATGCCGTTCAGGCGCGACTCCTGCTGCTCCGCCGCCGACACGGTGATCGTGTCGCCGCGGCCGTAGAGGGCGGACTGCCCGGTACGGATCGGGCGCCGGTCGCTGCCGACGGAACCGTCGCCGGAGAGCACGTAGACCAGGGCGTTGAACTCCGGCCGCCACGGCAGGCGCACGGTGGCCCCGGGCGCGATCGTCGCGTGGATCATCGTCATCGGCGTGAAGGTGGAGCCCGGCCCGGTGTGCCCGGCGACGTCCCCGGCGATCACGCGCAGCAGCGCACCGCCGTCGGGGGTGGTCAGCAGCGCGGAACCCTCGGCCCGCAGGTCCTGGTACTTGGGCTCGAGCCACTTGTCGGCCTTGGGCAGGTTCACCCACAGCTGCAGGCCGTGGAACAGCCCGCCGCTGGCCACGAGGCTCTCCGGCGGCCGCTCGATGTGGAGCAGGCCGCTGCCGGCCGTCATCCACTGCGTGTCGCCGTTGGTGATCACACCGCCGCCGCCGTGGCTGTCGGCGTGCTCGAAGGTGCCGTCCATGATGTAGGTGACGGTCTCGAAGCCGCGGTGCGGATGCCACGACGTGCCCTTCGGCTCGCCGGGTGCGTACTCGACCTCGCCCATCTGGTCCATCATCAGGAACGGGTCGAGGTCGCGCAGCTCGATGCCGGCGAACGCGCGGCGGACCGGGAAGCCCTCGCCCTCGAACCCGGACGGCGCGGTGGTGACCGAGCGGACCGGCCGGTCGGTGCCCACCGGGTCGGGCACGCGGGGCAGCACGGTGATGTCGGGGACGGTGATCGCGGGCATCGGAACCTCCATCGATGGTTGTTGCAAGCGCAACTACCGGGTCGAACGCCGCGCCGAGCCGCATTCTTCCCGATGCGATGCTGGCGGCCATGCTGCTCGTCGACGGTCACAACGACCTGCCCTGGGCCCTGCGCGAGCAGGGTGAGGTGGACGTCGCGGCGCCGCAGCCGCACCTGCACACCGACCTCCCGCGGCTGCGGGCCGGGCGGGTCGGCGCGCAGTTCTGGTCGGTCTACGTGCCGTGCTCGTACACCGGGGCCGCCGCCGTCACCGCGGTGCTGGAGCAGGTCGACCTCGTGCACCGGCTGGTCGCGCGGTACCCCGACGACCTCACGCTCGCCGTCACCGCGGACGACGTCGACGCGGCGGGCGGCCGCATCGCGTCGTTGCTGGGGGCCGAGGGCGGGCACTGCATCGGCGGGTCGCTCGCCGTGCTGCGGATGCTGCGCCGACTCGGCGTGCGCTACCTGACGCTGACTCACAACCGGAACGTGGGCTGGGCGGACTCGGCCACCGACGCGCCCGACGCGGGCGGGCTCTCCCCGTTCGGGCGCGAGGTGGTGGCCGAGATGAACCGCATCGGCATGATCGTCGACCTGTCGCACGTCGCCACCACCACGATGCGGGACGTGCTGGCGATGACCACCGCGCCCGTGCTGTTCACGCACTCGTCCTGCCGCGCCGTCACCGACCATCCCCGCAACGTCCCCGACGACGTGCTCGCCGCCCTGGCGGGCAACGGTGGCGTCGCGATGGTGACGTTCGTGCCGCGGTTCGTGTCGGCGGCGGTGGCGGCCTGGGACGACCGCCTCGCCGCGGCGATGAGCGTGGCCGGTCTGGACCACCGCGACCTCACCGCCCGCGACGCCTTCGCCGCCCGCTGGGAGGCGCCGCCGCGGGCCACCCTCGACGACGTCGTCGCCCACCTCGACCACGCCCGCGAGGCGGCGGGCGTCGACCACATCGGCATCGGCGGGGACTTCGACGGCACCGCGGACCTGCCCGTCGGGCTGGAGGACGTCTCCCGCTACCCGGCCCTGCTCGACGCGCTCGCGGCGCGCGGCTGGAGCGAGGACGACCGCGTCAAGCTGGCGGGCGCGAACGTGCTGCGGGTGCTGCGCGCGGCCGACGAGGAAGCCACACTCTGACCATGCCCACAGTCGTGCTGGAGAAGTACTCGTTCCTGGAGAGCCCCCGCTGGCGGGACGGCCGGATCTGGGTGTCCGACTTCTACACCCACCGGGTCCTCTCGGCCCGCGAGGACGGCTCCGACGTGCGCGTCGAGGCCGAGGTGGAGGGCCAGCCGTCCGGGTTGGGCTGGCTTCCCGACGGCCGCCTGCTCGTCGTGTCCATGCGCGACCACCGGGTGCTGCGCCGCGAACCCGACGGCTCGCTCGCCACCCACGCCGACCTCTCCGCCCACGCCACCGGGCTGCTCAACGACATGCTCGTCGACCTCGACGGCCGCGCCTACGTCGGCAACTTCGGGTTCGACCTCATGACCGGCGCCCCCGTGCGCACCGCCTCCCTGGTGCGCGTCGACCCGGACGGCACGGTCACCGTGGCCGCCACCGACCTGTCCTTCCCCAACGGCTCGGCCATGGTCAACGGGGAGCTGGTGGTGGCCGAGACGCTGGGCAACCGGATCAGCGCCTTCCCGGTCGACTTCGACGGCTCGCTCGGCGCCCGCCGCGACTGGGCCCGCTTCGGGGAGCACCCGGCGGGCACGGAGGTGCCGGACGTGCTCGGTGCGCTGGTCGTCGCGCCGGACGGGATGTGCGCCGACGCCGAGGGCGCGGTCTGGGCGGCCGACGCGCTGGGCAACCGGGCGGTGCGGGTGCGCCCGCAGGCCGGGATCGTCGACACCGTCGAGGCCGGCACCGGCGTGTACGCCTGCGCCCTCGGTGGCGACGACGGGCGCACCCTGTTCCTCTGCACCGCTCCGGGGTTCGCCGAGCACGAGCGCCGCGACACCCGGGAGGCGGCGCTGGTGTCGGTCCGCGTCGACGTCCCGGGCGCCTGAGTGCCCGCCCTCGACGACGCCTCCCGTCGCGCCCGGCTGGCGCTGGCCCCGGTGGCGCGCCTCGCGACGCTGCGCCCCGACGGCACGCCGCGGCTCGTCCCCTTCACATTCGCCCTGGTCGGCGACGTGATCTGCTCGGCGGTGGACGAGGTCAAGCCCAAGACCAGCACCCGCCTCGCCCGCCTGGACGACGTACGCCACGACCCGCGGGTGGCGCTGGTGGCCGACCACTACGCCGCGGACTGGTCGACGCTGTGGTGGGTGCGCGTCGACGGTGTCGCGGAGGTGCACGAGCACGGCCCGCTGCGGGCCGAGGCCCTCGCCGCGCTGGCGGCGAAGTACCCGCAGTATGCGGCGGCCCCGCCGGACGGCGTGGTGCTGGTGATCACCCCGACGCGGTGGGCGGGCTGGACGGCGAGCTGATCGGGTCCGAGTGCTGTTCGAGCCTGTCGGGTGGTGCAGGCGATCCGGGGCGAGCGGATTGACGGTGGCGTTCTGGGCTCCTCGGCGCCGGCTGCGTCGGGCTTCCGTCGACCTTCCGGTGGTTCAGGTGAACCGTTGCGGGGGGTGGTCGGCTTCTGCCGACACCGCGATCGGGGCCGCCCGCGGTGTCGGGTGGGGCCGGGTTCGGGCGTGTCGGCGACCTCCCAGCGGTTCAGGTGAACCGTTTCGGGGGTGGTCGGCTTCTACCGATGTGCTGCCGCGCCGATTCCGTTCCTCGGCGCTGGCGCGCCTGCGGTACGGATCGACTTGCCACCGAATGAAACCACTCGATACCCGTGCGGGGTCGGGTCGGCCGCTCCCGTACGGCGTCGATCTCCCGATCGTAGTGGGTCGCCGAATGGTCGACCCGTGTCGACAAGCGGCATCTTCACGCAGGTCAGTGGCGGTATAGTAGAACACATGTTCCCATCCGTCGCCGCGC
>NZ_JAJCYB010000106.1 GCF_029263155.1 Pseudonocardia sp. | reverse complement strand
GGGGTAAGACATCACGACGAAGCTCCTGGCCAGGCGAGTTGATCTAGGCAATCGCCCGTCTACCAGGAGCTTCACCCATGCACGGAGCCGACACGCCGCACAACCGCCACACTCGCTGACGAGGTTGGCAAAGGCTCACTGTCGTCATCGACACCGATGTCGCCTCCGCGATCCTCACAGCACGGCTGCCCGACCATCTCGACCGCCTGATCGCGGGCGCCGTATCGCGATCACCTTCGTGACCGTCGGCGAGCTCACGCAGTGGACCCACCGCCACCGATGGGGTGAGGCCCGCCGCGCGGGCCTGCACGCGTTCTTCCGCCGTGTCGTCATCCTGAACGCTACCGTCGACGACTGCGATCGTCCGGGGCGACATCCAGGCCGCCGGGCGGCTGCGCGGCCGACCACGCCCGATCAACGACAGCTTGATCGCGGCCTGCTGCATCGCCCGGGACCTGCCGCTGATCACGCTCAACATCAAGGACTACCGCGACGTCGCCGAGCACGAGGGCCTCGAACTCATCCGGTGACGCCGCTACCCCGTGGAACCTCGCGTTGTCGGTCCTCCCGTAGCGGGAGCCACAGGTTCGAGTCCTGCCGAGGCGCGCAGATGCTCCCGTACGCGCCGAAGGTCGTGTCCGGGTTCGTCAGCCCCCCGAGCTGTCGCCCAGCGGCTCCTGGACGAAGGGGTCGGTGAGCGGGGAACCCGCGCCCCCGGCCGTGCCCGGCATGATCTCGAAGTCGGGCCGGAAGTGGACCAGCAGCGTCGCGAGGGTGCCCAGCAGGGCGGCGTCGCCGTCGAGCGCGACCGTCCCGTCGGCGATCTGCTGCTGCAGCGGCCTCGTCCCGATCATCGCCTCCTCCAGGTCGGTGCGGTCGGCGGTGATCGTGAGGTCCGGGTCGTCGGCCGTGAAGCCCTGGAGGTTGGTCAGGGTGTCATTGCTGAGCTCGACGACGAACCGCTCCCCATTGTCGGGCGTGACCAGGTTGATGGTGAAGGCGAGCCCGGAGACCTTCGCCGGGTCGATGCGGATCGCGAGGAAGTCGAGGAACTGGCCGGTGCTCAGGGCGCGGATCAGGTCCGGGTGGCTGCTGCTGGGCGCCGCCCCGGTGGGGATGCCGGAGCGCAGCTCGAGCGCCGCGGCCAGGAAACCTGTTGCGCAGGCTGGGGCTCTCCCGCTGGTAGCCGACCTGCTCGAACGCGTCGGCCAGGAGACGTCGGGCATCGACGTCGGCAGGCTCGGCGTGGACGAGCTTGTCGAGGATCTCGATCGCCAGCAGGTACGAGCCGTCCGCCATGAGATCGCGGGCGCGGCGCAGGATCGGCTCCGCGCCGCCCATCATGTCCACGTACAGGGGCGCGGAGTCGCGCGGTGAGAGCGGGATGAGCGTCGCCGGGTTGCCGTCCCAGTACCCCAGGTACCGGTTGACCACGGCGCGGGAGTTGTGCTCGACCGAGCCGTGGTAGCTGCGCGCGGCCCACTGCCGCTCGAGGCACTCGGGCACCCGGTAGACGTTGTGGATCTCGTTGATCGTCACGCCCTGGTTCGCCAGGTGCAGCACGCCGTTGTTCAGGTGGGCGTAGGTGTCGCGCTGGGTGCGCATGACCTCCTGGATCCGGTCGTTGCCCCACCGGGGCCACGAGTGGGACGCGAACATCACCTCGGCCTGCGTACCGAAGAGGTACAGCGCCCTGTTGATCTGGCGCGACCACTCCAGCGCGTCCCGGACGAGGGCGCCGCGCAGCGTGTAGATGTTGTGGATCGTCCCGGTGATGTTCTCCGCGGCCCAGAACACCTTCCAGTCGGGGAACCACGTGTTCATCTCGGCCGGCGCCTCGGTCCCGGGGGTGTTCTGGAAGACCATCCGCACCCCGTCGACGGTGTGTTCCTCCACGTCACCGGAGATCACGACCGTCGGGGCGATGAGGCCGCCCGTCCCGGCCGCCACGCCCTTGCCGATGGCCTGGTCGACGTGCCCGAACGGACTCCGCGCCAGCAGCGACCCGTACTGGTAGAACATGCGCCGGTTCATGGCGTTGCCGGAGTAGACGTTCTCGGCCACGGCATGCTCGAGGAACCCGACCGGCGCGATGATCTGCACCGTGCCCGCGCGGACGTCCGCCTCGTCCACCACGCCGCGCACGCCGGCGAAGTGGTCGGCGTGCGAGTGGGAGTAGACGACCGCGACCACGGGCCGGTGGCCCAGGTGCTCGGTGACCAGCGCCAGCGCCGCCGCGGCGGTCTCCTTGGCCGTCAGCGGGTCGAACACGATCCAGCCCGTCTCGGACCGGATGAAGCTGATGTTGGCCAGGTCGAAACCGCGGACCTGGTAGATGCGGTCGGGTACGACCTCGAACAGGCCGTAGTGCATGTTGAGGACGGCCTGGCGCTGCAGGGACGGGTGGATGCTGTCGAAGTCCTGCCCGTCGAGCAGGAAGTCGTAGCTGCCCATGTCCCAGGCCACGTGTCCGGCCTCCGCCATGATCCGGCGGTAGGCGGGCGCCGCGACGAACCCGCGGCGGGCCTCCTCGATGTCGCGCACGTCGTCGAACGGGAGTGCCTCGCGGGCCGCCCGCAGCGCTGCGACCGTCTCCGCGGAGGGCGGCGTGCCCAGAGGGTGGAAGTGCTCCATCGTCCGCAGACCTCCGTGTCGCGCTCGTCCTGCTCCGGATCGGCACGACAGCAGCGGGCGTCCGCCGCCGTCATCGCAGCATCGAGCCTCGCCGCCGGGCCCGCCGGCCGCCTCACCTGCGCCGGGCGAGGACGGGACGCGCACGGCCGTCATCGGCCTGCCGACCGACGACCGGCCTGCGCACCACACCTGAGCCGACCGGAGCACAGGACCGACGGCCGGGACGGCGTCGGTGCCGGCGATCTCCCCCGCGGCAGGGGATGCGGCGGTCGCCGGGCGACGACGTCGCCCGCGCTGCGTCCCGCGACCGCTGGACTCACTCCAGTACCGCCACTGCCTCCCTCCACATCCGCGCGACGACCTCCCCCGCGGGGTCCGCCGTGGCCAGTGCCGCACCCTGTCCCGCCCAGTGGTTGACGCGGTCGATCCCGTCCGGCTCGCCGCGCCGCCACTGCGCGACCAGCGCCCGCTGGTGCGGGTACGGCGCGGGCGGCGGCGCCCCGGGCGTGTGCCAGGCCGTCACGTACGGGGTGGGCGCGGCGCGGGCCAGCCGGCCGGAGTAGGCACGGGTGGGCACCGTGGCCTCCGGAGCGAGGCCGTGCAGCGACCGGGCCCAGTCCGCGGCGATCGCGGCTTCCGGTGTGCGCAGCAGGGCGGTGCCGATCTGCACCGCGCTCGCACCCAGCGCGATCGCGGCCGCCACGCCGCGCCCGTCGGCGATCCCGCCCGCGGCGATCACCGGGACGTCCAGACCGTCGGCCAGCCTCGGGACCAGTGCGAACAGGCCGACGTCGGTGGCCTCCGCCATGGCCGGGTCGAAGGTGCCCCGGTGCCCGCCCGCCTCCATGCCCTGCGCCACGACCGCGTCGGCGCCGGCGGCCTGCGCGGCGAGCGCGTCGTCGAGGGTGGTGGCGCAGGCGAACCAGGCGATGCCGGCGTCGTGCATCCGCGCCACGAACGAGGGCTCGAACAGGCCCATGATCGACGAGATCACCGTGGGGCGGGCGTCGAGCATCGCCGCGCACTGCTCGGCGAAGTCCGGGGCAGCCGCACCCGGCTCACCGGGCGTCCCGAGCCTGCCGAGGAAGGCCCGGGCGGCGTCGACACGGGCCGGGTCGTCGGCGGGCGGGTCGGGGATCCAGATGTTGAGCTGCACCGGGCCGTCGGACCCGGCCCGGAACTCGCGCATCCACCGCGCGATCTGCTCCGGCGGGTCCAGCACGACCCCCGAGGCGCCCATCCCGCCCGCCCCAGCCACCGCCACCGCCAGCTGGGGCGGGCAGGCCCCGGCCATCGGCGCCTCCAGGATCGGCACCCGCAGGCCGAATCGGTCACAGAACTCGCGCACGCGCGCCGGCATCATGGACCCGTCCTACCACCGGGGACGCAGCCCCGCTGCGACGGCGGTACCCGGGTGTCCGACGACGCCCGCTCGCCGGCCTCCTGGCCGCGGTCGACGCGGACCCGCGATCGCCCCCCGGTTCCAGCCCCGAAGCCGCTGCCGAGGACGCGCGGAACGCCCGGCCTGCGCGTCGCCGACGTCGGCGGGACACGCCCTGCGTGCTGTTCGTCGACGAGATCGACGTGCTGGGGTCGGAAGCGCCCGAGACCGGCCGTGCTGCCGCTCAGCGTCGTGGCACTCGTGCGGCTGCGCAGGTGGCACCGCGAGCACCGCTGACCGCGACTCGCGCGCACGGAGACCCCGACTCGCGCACACGGAGACCCCGACTCGCGCACACGGGGACCCCGACTCGCGGAGCCGCCACGCGAGTCGGGGTGTGGGTGCGCGTGAATCGGGGCGGCGGGGCGCGGGGTCAGCGGGGCGGCCGGGTACCGCGGAACCCGTCGGCGCACCGCACGAGATGTTCGCTGTTCACGGCACGGCCCTCCCCGACAGTTCACCCGCGAGGGCCGCGGCCGCGGCGTGCAGCAACGGCGTGATCTTCTCGACCGCGGTCCAGGTCACCCGGGTCTCCGGGCCCGAGATCGACAGTGCCGTCATCGACGGCCCGCCGGGTACGGCCACCGCGACGCAGCGCACGCCCAGCTCCTGCTCCGCGTCGTCGACGGCGTAGCCCTGCTCGCCGATCTTCTCCAGCTCGCGGAGCAGCCGCTCGGGGTCGGTGATGGTGTGCGGGGTCTGCGCCACCAGCCCCGCCCGCCCGACCAGCGCGAGCACCTCGGCGACCGGCAGCTGCGCGAGCAGCACCTTGCCGACCCCGGTGCAGTGCGCCGGCACCCGCCTGCCCACCTCGGTGAACATCCGCATCGAGTGCCTGGAGGGCACCTGCGCCACGTAGACGACCGCGTCGCCGTCGAGCATCGCCATGTTGGCGGTCTCCCCCACGGCGTCGACGAGCCCGGCGAGCTGCGGCTGCGCCCACGAGCCCAGCATCCGCGATGCGGCGTCCCCCAGACCGATCAGCCGGGGTCCCAACGCGTAGCGCCGCGACGGGAGCTGCCGCACGTAGCCCGACCCGACCAGCGTGCGGATGAGGCGGTGGATCGTGGGCAGCGGCAGGCCGGAGCTCGTGGCCAGTTCGGACAGCGCGACGTCACCCCCGGCCGCGGCCATGTGTTCGAGCAGGCCGAAAGCGCGGTCCAGCGACTGGACGCCTCCGGTCCGTTCGATGCTGCTCATCACCCACCTGCCTCCGGTCCGAGCCTACTTGCCGAGCCGATCGGTTCCGGCCCACATCGACCACCGCCGCGCGCCATGGCCGGCCGTCCGGCCCGAACCACGACCGGAGCGCACCCGGTGGACGCCCCGGGAACCCGCGGGACCGGCGGCGAGTTGTCGGTGCGTGATCGAGCTCGTCGCCGGCGCGAACACCCCGCTGCCCGGGGCCGCCGTCGCCGTCCGCCTCGACGGGGGGTACGACCTGTCGGCGCTGGTCCTCGGCTCCGGAGGCAAGGTCGGCGGGGACGGCGACTTCGTGTTCTACAACGCTCCCCGCGCACCCGGGGTCTCGGTGGCGCCGGGCCGCGTGGAGGTGACCCCGGCCCGGCTGCGAGCGGGCGCGGAACGGGTCGTGGTGGTCGCCAGCCCGGACGGCCCGTCCGGTGCGGGCCCGCGTGCCACCCTCGCCGGCCCGGACGGGCGGCCCTTCGCCCGCCTGCCCGCACTCGGGCCCGAGGCCGCGCTGCTGCTGGCCGAGATCTACCCGCGCGCCGGGGCCTGGCGGGTGCGGGCGATCGGCCAGGGCTACTCCGACGGGCTCGCCGGGCTCGCCCGCGACTTCGGGGTGCAGGTCGACGACGACGGCACGGGCACCCCGGCCGGACCCGGCGCGGGTGCCTCCCGCGGGGACCCGCCCGTCGACGAGGTCGTCGCCGCCACCAACGCCGAACGTGCCCGGCATGGCCTGGGCGGGCTCGCCGTGGACGTCCGGCTGACCCGCGCCGCGCACGCGCACACCGCGGACATGGTGCGCCGCGGCTTCTTCGCCCACGAGAACCCGGACGGCGCGCAGGTCTGGGACCGCGCCGTGGCCGCCGGCTATCCCTACCGCAAGGTCGCCGAGAACATCGCGGCCGGCCAGCGCACCGCGGCCGAGGTCGTGCGCGGCTGGATGGACAGCCCGGGCCACCGCGCCAACATCCTCGACGGGGAGCTCACCCAGATCGGCGTGGGCCGCGTCGAGGGCGGGGAGTACGGCGTCTACTGGACGCAGGTGTTCGGCACTCCGCGCTGACCCGCCGTACCCGGCGGTCGAGCCCGCCGGCCGCCCTCACCGCGTGGGCGCATCGGCGACTGCCGGGCTGCTCGCGCTCGCCGTGGGCCCGGCCGCCCCCTCCCACCCCGCCCCCTCCCACGCCAGTTGCACCAGCCGCCGCAGCGCCCCACCCCCGACGGGCACCGGGTTGTCCGCCGGCACGACCGCCTCGGTGCGCGCCGCCACCTCGTCGAGCTGGTCGGCCCGCAGCCCCAGCTCCCGGAGCCCGCGCGGGACGCCCGCCGCGTCGGTCAACGCCCGCAACCCGGCCACGGCGTCGGCACACCCCAGCGCGCGGGCGATGCGGGTGGTGGCCTCCGGAGAACCCGCAGCGTTGAACGCCAGTACGTGCGGCAGGACGGTCGCGTGCGTGCGGGCGTGCGGCAGGCCCAGGCCGCCCAGCACGTGGGCGAGCTTGTGGTGCAGGCCCGAACCGGCCGCGGCGAAGGCGGTGCCGGCGAGGTAGGCGCCCCGGAGCAGGTCCGCGGGATCGCCGTCCCGCAGCCCGGCGGCGAGCACCCGCACCCCCTCCTCCGCCAGGACGCTGCTCACCGGGTTGCGGCGCGGCGCCCAGAACGCCTCGACGCAGTGCGCCATCGCGTTGAGCGCGCTCGCCGCGGCCAGCTCGGGCGGCAGCGTGGCCGTCAGCTCCGGGTCGTAGACGACGGTGCGCGGCAGCACCGCGAGGTCCACACCGGTGGTCTTGACCCCGTCCTCCGACAGCCCCCAGATCGGGGTGACCTCGGATCCGGCGTACGTGGTGGGGACGGCGACGATGGGCAGCCGCGTGGTCAGGGCCACGGCCTTCGCGGCCCCGATGGTGGATCCGCCCCCGATGCAGAGCACCGCATCGGCCCCGACGGCGGCCGCCCGCGCCGCGTCGGCCGTGGCCACCGGGACGTGCTCGCGCACGGCGGTGAACGTGGCCGCGACCCGGCCGGCGAGAGGATCGGTGATGATCCGTACGCGGCCGGCGTCACGCTCCGAGGCGATCAGCAGGACCCTCGTCGCCCCGAGCCTGTCGATCTCCGCGGCCAGCTCCGTGCGCGCCGCGCCGGCCCCGAATACCACGCGGCCGGGCAGTGCGTCGTAGGTGAAGTGCACCGGCCCACCCTGTCGGGGGCCGAGATCGATGTCCACCCGGCCCCCGCGCCCCCTCCCCGCAGTTGCGCGACGTCCTACAGCACCCCGAACCCGCACCTGGGGTCCTCCGGGTCGCAGTGGGGTGGCTTCACTGCGGCGACACTGCAGTGGGGTGGCTCCACTGCAACCTGGCTGTGGCGGCGAGGCGCAACGTCGCGGGGGTGGGTGGCTGGCGCCACGGCCGGGGCAGTGTGCGCATTCGGGCCCGGCGCCGCGGGCGGGCTGGCAGCATGCGCGGTCGTGACCACCGCCGTGCGGGCCTCCCGCATCACCTCGCTGCACGTGTTCTGCGCGGTCCTGGTGCTCGCGATCCTGGCCCGGCCGCTGCTCACCGAGGTCGCGGCGGCGCCGGCGCTGCGCACGGCGGCCACCGTGTTCGTCGCCGTCTGCGTGCAGGCGCTGCCGTTCCTCGTGTTCGGGGTGCTGCTGTCGGGGGTGATCGCGGCGTTCGTGTCCCCGGCTGCGCTGCGCCGGGCGCTCCCGAGCCGCCCGGCCGCCGCGGTTCCCGTGGCCGGCGCGGCCGGGCTGGTGCTGCCGGGCTGCGAGTGCGCCTCGGTGCCGGTGGCACGGCGGCTGATCGGGCAGGGCGTGCCCGACGCCGCGGCGCTGACGTTCCTGCTCGCCGCACCCGCGATCAACCCGGTCGTGCTGGTGGCCACGGCCGTCGCGTTCCCCGGTGAGCCGCGGATGGTGGCCGCCCGGTTCGCCGGGTCGCTCGCCACGGCGTGCGTGATGGGCTGGCTGTGGCAGCGGGCCGGGCGGGCGGAGTGGATCGCCGACCGGGCCCGGCGCTCCGCGCCCACCACCGGGGGCGCCGGCCGGTGGGCGGTGCTCGCCGAGACCGCGCGCCACGACCTCGTGTCCGCGGGGGGCTTCCTGGTGCTCGGCGCGGCCACCGCCGCGGCGCTGTCGGTGCTCGTGCCACCGGAGTGGATGGACGCGCTGGCCGGGCAGCTGCTGCTCGCGATCGTCGTCATGGCCGTGCTCGCGGTGGTGCTGGCGCTGTGCAGCGAGGCCGATGCGTTCGTCGCCGCGTCGCTGTCGATGCTTCCGCTGCTGCCGCGGCTGGTCTTCCTCGTGGTCGGCCCCGCGGTGGACGTCAAGCTGATCGCGCTGCAGGCCGGCACGTTCGGGCGGGCGTTCGCGGCCCGCTTCGCCCCGGTCACGTTCGTCGTCGCGATCCTCTGCGCGTGCGCCGCCGGGTCGGTGATCCTGCCGTGAGGCGCGACACCCAGCACGTGCTGCTGGTGCTGCTGGGCGGTGCGCTGCTGCGGATCGCCGCCGACGACACATACCTGCGCTACGTCAAGCCCTCGCACCGCTGGCTGCTGGTCGCGGCGGGGGCGGTCATCGTCGCACTGGCCGTGGTGGCGCTGGTGCGGGACCTGCGCGGCGACGCCCCGGCCGACGACCACGACCACGGCGCCGCCGAGCGGCACGTGCCGTGGCTGCTGCTCGCCCCGGTGCTGGTCATCGCGCTGGTCGCCCCGCCCGCGCTGGGCGCCGACTCGGTGGCCCGCGCCGGTGCCCGCAACGCCGTGGTGCAGGACGGCGACGTGTTCGCGCCGCTGCCGGCCGAGCCCGAGCTGACCGTCGCGGAGTTCGTGCAACGTGCCGCGTGGGACCGCTCGGGCTCGCTGGACGGCCGCGAGGTGACGCTCACCGGCTTCACGGTCCGCCGCGGCGCGGCCGTGGAGCTGGCCCGCCTCACGATCGCCTGCTGCGCGGCCGACGCCCGCCCCAACCGGGTACGGCTCGTCGGCGACCTGGGCGATCCGCCGCCGGACACCTGGCTGCGGGTCCGCGGCACCGTGCAGACCGGCAGCGCCACCGCCGCCACCGGGTACGTCCCGGCGATGACGGTGGCGGCCGTTGAGGTCGTGGCGGCCCCGCCGGACCCCTACGAGTACTGACGGTCAGGGTGTGGCCCGGCGCAGCCCGAGCCACCCGGCGCCGCCGACCAGCAGCGCGAGCAGCAGCGGGTAGACCACGGCGGCCGCGGGCGGCTGGTCACCCAGCGCCGAGAACACCTGCGGCCACCAGCCCTGCCACCCGATGACGGCCATCGCCCCGACGAGGACCACCGCGAGACCGATCAGCACCGCATACACGCCCAGCTGGCCCCACCGCTTGAACACGACCCCGAACCCCAGACCCACCGCCGAGCAGCCGAGCAGCACCGCCGCGAAGACCAGCCAGGCGAGCAGCAGGTTCTCGGGTGCCCCGAACCGGAAGAAGCCCAGCCCGACACCCCACCCCCCGGTGGCCCGCTCGATCGCGAGGCCCGCGGCCAGGACCAGGCCGAAGGCCATCGCCTGGACCAGCGCGTAGAGCAGGGCCGCGGCGTAGAACTCCTTGCGGGTGACCCCGAGGCCCAGCGCGAACGGGAAGAACTGGGTGATGACCTGGATCTGCCCGATGGCCACCACGACGTAGATCGCGCTCACGCCGCCGGTGGACAGGTCGCCGGAACTGGCGATGAACGCGATCGCGACGTTCAGGGCCAGCACCGTCGCCATGATCCCGAGCGGAAGCCCGACGGCCTTGCGCCCGTCCATCAGCTGGAGACGGGCGACGTCGACGATGCGTGTCATGAGAACTCCCCCGGGGCCGCGCCGGCTCCCACCGGCCGGGCCTGCGTCGTGCGGACGACGAGCTGCTGCAGCGAGACCGGCTCGAACCGCAGCTCCGGCGCGTCGACGGCCGGTTCCGGCGAACCGGTGACCGTGACCCGCAGGAACCCGCCGAGCTGCTCGCGGTGCAGCTCGGCGCGCCCGGCGACGAACCGCTCCACGGCGTCGGTCGGGCCGCTGACGGTGACCGCGCTGTCGCGCAGCGCGTCGGCGGCGTCGTCGAGCAGCACGCGACCGCGGTCGATCAGCACGACGTGCTCCACGAGGTCGCTGACCTCGTCGATCAGGTGCGTGGAGAGCACCACGGTGCGCGGGTGCTCCGCGTAGTCGGCGAGCAGCCGGTCGTAGAACAGCTGGCGGGCGACGGCGTCGAGCCCGAGGTAAGGCTCGTCGAAGAAGGTCAGCGGCGCCCGCGACGCGAGCCCGATGATCACCCCGACCGCCGAGAGCTGGCCCCGCGACAGCTTCTTGATCATCTGGTGCTCCGGCAGCCCGAACTCCCCGACCAGCTCCGCGGCGAACGCGGCGTCCCAGTGCGGGTACAGCAGCGCCGCCGAGCGCAGGGCGTGGGACACGCGGAACGCGTCGGGGTAGCGCTGGCTCTCCTTGACGAAGCAGACGCGCGAGAGCACGCCCACGTTCTCCCGCGGCGCCTCGCCGAAGATCTCGACGCTCCCGGAGGTCTGGAAGACCTGCCCGGTGAGCACCTGCATCAGCGTGGTCTTGCCCGCCCCGTTGCGGCCGAGCAGCCCGTGGACGGTGTTCTCGGCCAGCTCGAGGTCGATCCCGTCGAGTGCGGCGACCTCGCCGTAGCGCTTCGTGAGACCGACCGCCCTGATCGCACTCATGATTCCTCCCCCGCGACGTCGATCATCTTCTTGACCTGCTCGGCGTCCATGCCGAGCTTGCGGGCCTCCGCCAGCAGCGGGGCCAGGTACGCCTTCGCGAACTCCTCGCGCCGGCGGTCCAGCAGCAGCGTGCGCGCGCCGGTGGCGACGAACATGCCGATCCCTCGTCTCTTGTAGAGCACCCCGTCGGCGACGAGCTGGTGCACGCCCTTCGCCGCGGTGGCCGGATTGATGCGGTGGAAGGCCGCGAGCTCGTTCGTCGAGGGCACCTGGGCCTCCTCGGCCAGCGACCCGTCGACGATCGAGGTCTCGATCTGCTCGGCGATCTGCACGAACAGCGGACGGCCGTCGTCCCTCACGCCGACACCCAGTCCGTTGGTTCGTTACTCATGTAGTTAACCATGCAACGTGAGAACGGGGCTGTCAAGAGCGTCGACGAGGTCGTAGACGCGGGCACGGGGTCGTGTCGCATACCGGGTCGGCGGTGCCGCGGTTGCTCGCCGCCCACACCGGCCTGACCAACCTATGACGACGAAGTCAAGTCCTGGCTTCAGGTGATCTTGGGCGTGTGGGGTCGACTCGGCGGTCTGCCACCGCCGAGTTGATCTTCTTGGTGGGGGTGTGCGTTGCTGGTCGGGTGGTGCCCCGCGCCCGTCTCCGGCCCTACGTAGCGTTCAAGCGGGTTGTTCCCGACAGCCTTCATCCGGGCTTGATGGGAGACGGGCGGGGCTGCTCATGGTCAGTTGCGGGATCTCAGGTCCCGACGGCGATGCGAGCTCGCCCCGCCCGGTGGTCAGCGGCGCGCGGGTTCAGGCGGCGGCGGCCCCGTTCTGGGGGTTGGGGTCCTCGTGGCGGTCCAGGCCGGCGGCGATGGCGGGGTCCCAGGCGGTGCCGGTGACGATGACGGCGTGGAGTTGGCGCAGCAGGCTCGCCGCGCACGCGACGCGGGCCTGGGTGTCGGTGAGCGGGTTGTCGGTGCGCCCGGTGAGGTGGGTGTGGCGGGCGGCGAGGACGGGGTTGTGGCGCAGCGCGGTGAACACTGCCCGCCACGCGGCCAGGCGCAGCTCGGGGCGGCCGCGGCCGCTGATACCGGTCTTGCCCTGGTAGGTGCCCGAGGCGTTGTCGCGCGGACAGAGCCCGGCGTGTTTGACCAGGGCGCGGGCGCTGGTGAACCGGGCGGGGTCACCGGCCTGGGCCAGGATCGTCGCCGCGCCGATCGCGGACACCCCGGGGATGCTGGAGACCAGGTCGGTGAGCCCGAGCTGGTCGAGCACGGCGAGCATCCGGGATTCGACCTCGACGATCTCGGTGCGTCGGGCGGTCAGGTCGGCGCACGCGTAGCCGACCCGTTCCAGAGCGCCGGCTCGCTGCCCGGTGACCCCGACCGCGGTGTGGGCGGGGTCGGTGGCGGCGTCGAACACCGCGCGCACGATCGCGCCGTGCCAGCGGGTGGTGCCGAGCTCGCGGCGGACCGCGGCGGCGAAGCGGGTCGGGCCCCACCGCCCGATCACGCCCAGGTCCCCGCTCTCGCCGACCCGGTCGAGCGCGACGGTGACCGCGGCCAGCCAGTTCGCGGAGTCCAACGGCTTGGACGCGGCCTCGAGCACCGACGGCCACGCGCACTCGAGCAGGTCGCGGACCTGCTGCCGCGCCGCCCCAGCGGCGACGAGCAGCCCGGCCCGGCGTGCCCCGAGGTGCCGCAACCTTGCCCAGGTCGGGTCGGCCCGCTCGGGCAGGTAACAGCGCAGCTCGGTCACCAGCCGGGCGATGATCATCGCGTCGGTGTCGTCGTTCTTGTTGCGGGTGAAGTCCTCGGCCTCCCGCGCCCGGCACACCAACAGCGGCTGTACACACACCAGCACCACCCCGAACTGCGCGGCGATCTGGTCCAGCACCCGCCAGCGGTGCCCGGTCGGCTCACACGCGACCACGACCGAGCCGTATCCGGCCTCGGCTGCGCGGGCCAGGCCCCACTCCACGGCGTCGGACAGCTGCCAGGCCTTGCACCGCACCGTGCGCCGGGCCAGGACCTGCGAGTCCGGGTCGGTCAGCGCGCACACCTGCTTGTCCGCGGCCAGATCGAACGCCAGCACCGCGGACTCGCGGGTGATCACCGCGCGGAGCCGGGCGAGTTTCTCGTTGCGACGACGGTCTCCCCGGGACAACCGGTGCCTACTAGCGTTGGACACGACATCCTCCTGGTGCGGTTGGGACTCCAAGCCCGAGAACCTCACCAGGAGGATGTCCCGCGACCTCAACCGCTCAGGTTGTTACTACCGCCGGGGTTGTCGCGGGTATTGGCGCGGCACGGGTCCAGCCCGCCGACCGCCTGGCGCACCCTGGACGCGATCGGTGAGCCGGCGCTGGCGGCGAACGCCGCCGCCGGAGCGAAGGCCCGCCGTCGGGCCCGGGCCCAGGTGGTGACTCGGCACGGCCGGATCCCACCTCGCGGGTCGCCGAGCGGATCATGCCGCCAGGCTGGCGAACGCGCCCTGTGCTACCGAACTACGAGTCTCCCTTCCTTATGATAGACAAAGGCACTTAGGTAGCAGAGACTCGACATCGCCGGAGGTGAGTAGCAGTGGACGTACCCGGGTCCCACACCGTGAAGTCGCTGCGCGGGATCCGCACTTTCCTCCCACCTGCACTCCCACCTCCCATCGAGTTCACTGCGACCCTCATCAGCACGTTGTCCCGCGCCGACCGGGCGCTCGGCGAACTCGCCGGGACCGGCCGCGGAATGCCGAGCCCGACGCTGTTCACCCGCGCCCTGCTGCGCCGGGAAGCCGTGCTGTCGAGCCGGATCGAAGGGACGCAGACGACACTGTCCGATCTCGTCCTCTTCGAGCTCGACGACGCGCGATCGGTCATCGACGACTCGACGCGTGCCGATGCGCGCGAGGTGGCCAACTACGTCCGGGCGATGGACTACCTGCTCGACGAGGAGCGCCAAGCCCCTCTCGGCCTCTGGGTCCTGCGCGAGGCCCACCGCATCCTGCTGACCGGGGTCCGTGGCGACTCCGCAGTTCCCGGGGAGTTCCGTACCGATCAGAACTGGATCGGCTCCCCTGGCGCTCCCGTCGAGGAGGCCACCTACGTTCCTCCACCTCCCGAGCGCCTGCCGGACTGCCTGGACGCCTTCGAGCAGTACCTGCGCGGGCCACGGACCCTGCCGCCCCTTGTCGACATCGCGGTGCTGCACTACCACTTCGAGGCGGTGCACCCGTTCCGTGACGGCAACGGGCGCGTGGGCCGCCTACTGGTGTCGTTGCTGCTGGCGGAGTGGGGCCTACTTCCCGGACCGCTGCTCGACTTCTCGGCCTACATCGAGCCCCGACGCGAGGAGTACTACGCACGGCTGCTCGCCGTCTCGGCCCGGGCGGACTGGGCTGGATGGATCGCGTTCTTCCTGGAAGTCGTGGCCGTGCAGGCCCGCGACGTCCTGACCCGCGTGCAGGCCCTCCAGAAGCTGCGCGAGAACTACCGCAGCCAGGTCACCGGAGCCCGCTCGTCCAGCCTGTTGCCGCGGCTCGTCGACGAGGTCTTCGTCAACCCTGCCATGACCATCGCCGACGTCATGGACGTGCTGCACGTCACGCACCGCGCGGCGACCACGAACCTGGAGAAGCTGGTGGAACAGCGCGTGCTGGTCGAGGTGACCCGGGCCGGCCGGGTGCGGCGCTTCCTCGCCCGCGACGTGCTCGCGATCGTCAACGGCAATCGGCTGTGAGGCCGGTCAGATCTCCGCGCGTCGCTCCACCAGCGTCTGGGCCACCTGGGCCAGCTTGACGTTGAGCGCCTGCGACGCCGATCGAAGCACCTCGAACGCCTCGTCGGCGGAGATCCTGCGCCGCTCCATCAGGATGCCCTTGGCCTGCCCGATGACGTCGCGGCTCTGCAATGCCTGTCGCAGCTGCGCCGCCTCCAGCTCGGCGGACGTGGAGGCGAGCGTGGCCGCGAGCGCGGCCGAGGCGTGCGCGGCGAGCACGAGGGCGAGATCGCGGTCGAGCTCGTCGAGACCTCCCACCTGGTGGGAGTAGACGTTGAGCGCGCCCATGCGCGGCCCGTCGCCATCGGGGAACAGGCCCACGGCCAGGACGCTGTGCACACCGAGCTCGGCGGCGGCGGGCCCGAACGCGCCGAACCGGGTGCTCGTGGCGAGGTCGGAGCAGAACGTCAGGCCCAGGCCCGACTTGCGGGTGGCGTCGACGCACGGTCCGTCGTCGATGCGGTACTGGATCTCGTCGAGCCGGGTCGCGAGCGCGTCGGTCTCCACGGGGGTGTGGAAGCCGCTCCCGCTGCGCAGGGTGACGCTGACCAGGTCGGCGCCCGGCACGACCGCCCTGGCGGCCTCGACGACCCGTTGCAGCACCCCGCGCACGGTGGTGGCGTTCATCAGCGCGGCGGCCAGCGCCAGGAACTCCGCGGCGACCGGGCCGGGGATGTCGTCGGTGTCGACGAGGGCGTCGAGCCGCTGCCGGTCGTCGGCCATCTCCTGGTCGGTCGTCACCCTCGCCCCCCTTCTCTCGCGCCGTGCGCCGGCGCGGAAGCTTGACCCACGGACGGTTCGCAGGGCAAGCCCGGCCCGATCACTGCGACGTCTGCCGGACACCGATGGCCCGAATGGCGTCACCCGCGGGTCGCGACGGCCTCCGTCGAGCGGCGCCTGCGCACCGCCAGCACGACGAGGCCGACGACGACCAGCCCGATCACCACGTAGCTGACGGGACCCAGCCACTGCTCGACGGTGTCCCAGTTCTCGCCGAGTGCCCAGCCGATGGCGAGGAACGCCGCGTTCCACACCCCGCTCCCGATCGCCGTCAGGACGGTGAACCGCAGCACCGGCATGCCCGAGATGCCGGCCGGGATCGACACCACGCTGCGCAGGAAGGGCACGCAGCGCGCGAGCAGGACGACCTTGCCGCCGTGACGGTCGAACAGCTCGTCACCGCGGTCGATGTCGCGCACGCTCGCGAAGACGAACCAGCGACGTCGGGCCAGGCGACGCAGGCGCTCGTGCCCGAGCCAGGCGCCCAGCCCGTAGAGGATCAGGGCCCCCAGCACCGACCCCGCGGTGGCGGCGGGCCAGACCGTCAGCAGGTTCAGCGTGCCCGTCCGGGCGCGGAAGCCCGCGAGCGGCAGGATCACCTCGGACGGGATCGGCGGGATGACGTTCTCGAGCAGGATCAGCAGACCGACGCCCGCCGCCCCGAGGCGGTCGACGATCGCGAAAATCCAGTCGGCCATACCGCCAAGGATGCCCGAAACCCTCCAGGGCGAACCGGTGCCGGTCGCCGGCTCACACTCCGGGCAGGATGGCGTCATGGCTGTGAACCCCACCGGAGCCGACATGAAGGCCTTCCTCGACGTCGGGCCGGACCAACCGATCGTGATGCTCAACCTGCTGCGCTTCTCCGAGGGCGGGGCGGCGCGCTACGACGAGTACCTCGCGCACTTCCGGCCGCACGCGCAACGGGTGGGCGCCACGGTGGTGTACTTCGGCCACGGGGGCGATCCGATCGTCGCCGAGCACGGCCGGTCCTGGGACGCCGTGCTGCTGGTGTCCTACCCCAGCCGGCGCGCGTTCTCCGACATGGTCCGCGACCCCGGCTACCAGGAGGGCACCCACCTGCGCACCGAGGCGTTGGTGGAGGCCGTCCTGCAGCCCACGACGCCGCGCTGACCGTGCCACCGGGCTACTCCAACCTCAGCGAGCGCCCACCCGGCCGGTTCCTGTCACTCGCCGCACGCCTGCTGCCGGGGGTGCGCGCGGTGCAGGACCAGGTGCTGCCCTACGCGGCCGCCTGGCGGGACCACAACGCCGCCGCGCTCGCCGCCACCGGGCCGCTGTGGGTGGCGCTGGGCGACTCGATGACGCAGGGCATCGGGGCGGGCGCGTACGAGCGCGGCTGGGTCGGGCAGGTCGCGGCCCGGATGCCCGGGTGGCGGGTGGTGAACCTGGCGATCTCCGGCGGCATCGTGCGCGACGTCCTGGACCGCCAGCTCCCGGCGCTGGACGCGCTGGCAGCGCCACCGGACCTGCTCACCGTCATGATCGGGTCCAACGACATGTTCAACCCGCGCCACCGCCCGCACCTGGCCGCCGACCTGGCGGAGCTGCTGGAGCGGCTCCCGCCCGGAACCGTGGTGGGCAACCAGCCGGGCACGTTCGCCCCGGCCCTGGAGATCAACCGCCTGATCGACGACGCCGTGGCCCGCCGCGGGCTGGTGCTGGCCGAGTTCCGCGACCCCCGCACCCGCACCTGGCGGGGCAAGCTCGCCGCCGACCACTTCCACCCCAACGAGCGCGGCTACGCCTCGATGGCCGCGATCATGGAGGAGGCGATCCGCCGCCGGTGAACCACCCGAGCGCCGGACCGGTCGGTGGATCGCTCGCGCCGCCGCACTCGTGGGGCACCGCCGGCACCGGCCGGTGGGCGCCGTCGAGCAACATCCGGACCGTCGACAGCAGCACGTGCGAGCCCAGCGGCCGGACCAGGAACGCACTCGCCCGGTGGGCGGCGGGCTCGTCGCCGGGCCGCCGACCCACCGCCAACACGGGGACCCGGCGTACCGCGAGTGCGGCGATCAGCGCGGACGCGGCGTCGCCCGCCTCGCCGACCTCGATCACCGCGACGTCCGGCGGGCGCGCCCCGACCAGCGCCGCCGCGCCCCGGACGCCGCCCGCGGCGCTGACCCCGTACCCGGCCGTGGACAGCGTGCGGACGTACCCGCGACGCACCTCGGCGCACGCGGCCAGCACCAGGACGTGGCGCGCACACCGCTGCCGGGGCAACGGTGTGCGCGCACCGGGTCCGGGCACCGACGCCTCCTGCCACACGGCCGGCTCACGCACTGCCGCGGCCGACGGCGGGCGCGAGCGGCGATGCGGCACGAGGGAACCGACGGCGCCGAGCAGGTCGGCCGGCCCGAACGGCCGGTTCAGGTACCGGTCCGCGCCCACGTGGAGTGCGAGGTCGTGCAGGAAGGCGTCGTCGCCGAGCATCAGCACCGGCACGGTGGAGCCGCGCTCGCGCATCGCCCGGACCATCGAGACCCCGTCCAGCACCGGCATCGCGACCTCGGCCACGACGATCTCCGGACCCCCCGTCGTCGCGGCGGCGAGCACCGCCAACGCCGCGTTGCCGTTGGCCACGGCCGTGACCTCGTGACCGCTCTGCCGGAGGGCGTGGGCGTAGGCGCGGCGCAGCGTGGGGACGTCGTCGGCGAGCAGCACCCGGCGCCGGCCGCGGGGGTACCGGACCGGGATCGGCGCCGCGGCGCCACCGGACGTCGGGGCGGCCGGTCCACCGCACCGGGGCCGCGCGGCGCCGGCCGCCTGCCGGCGCCCGGATCGGTCGGTGTCGGATCGCGCGATCATGCCTGCTCCTCGGGTCAAACTCCCCGCCACGCTGCCGTCGCGCCCTTGCGCCGGCATGAAGGGTTGATGAGGATCGCTTCAGAATCCGAGCGGTCCGCCGGTGCGCCGCGGGTGCCCGAAGCGCGCGGCGGCCACCGTCACGGGAGTTCGACGTGACGGTGGCCGCGCTGCAGACCCGCGGTCAGGCCGCGGCGGGTGCCTCCGCCCGCTCGCGCAGGCTCGCCGGCACCTCGAACCTCGCGCCGTACTTGGCCACGAACTCGTCGGCGCGGGCCACGAAGCCGGCGGGGCCGCCGGGGTAGCCCTCGACGTACTGCACGACGCCCCCGGTCCAGGCCGGGAAGCCGATGCCGAAGATCGAGCCGATGTTCGCGTCCGCCACGGAGGTGAGCACGCCCTCGTCGAAGCACTTCTGCGTCTCGATGGCCTCGACGAACAGCATGCGCTCGGACAGCTCGTGCAGGTCGACGTCGTGGTCGGTCGCCCCGAACTCGGTGCGCAGACCCGGCCACAGCCCGGCCCGCTTGCCCTCGGCGTAGTCGTAGAAGCCCGCCCCGCCGGACTTGCCGGTGCGGCCCGCGTCCACCAGCCGGTCGATGACCGCCTCGGACGGGTGTGCCTCCCACGTGCCGCCGGCCGCCTCGACCGCCGCCCTCGTCTCCTTGCGGATCTTCTGCGGCAGCGTCAGCGTCAGCTCGTCCATCAGCTGCAGCACCGGCGCCGGGTAACCGGCCTGCGACGAGGCCTGCTCGATCGTCTGCGGGTCGATGCCCTCGGCGATCATCGCGACACCCTCGTTGAGGAACGTCCCGATCACCCTGCTGGTGAAGAACCCGCGGCTGTCGTTGACCACGATCGGGGTCTTCTTCATCCCCAGCACCACGTCGAAGGCGCGCGCCAGCGTGGCGTCCGAGGTCTGCTCACCGCGGATGATCTCCACCAGGGGCATCTTGTCGACGGGCGAGAAGAAGTGCAGGCCGACGAAGTCGGCCGGGCGGTCCACGCCGGTGGCCAGCTCGGTGATCGGCAGCGTGGAGGTGTTGGAGCACAGCAGCGCGTCCGGGGAGATCACCTTGGCGGCCTCGCGGAACACCTCCTGCTTGAGGGCCACGGACTCGAACACCGCCTCGATGACGATGTCGCAGCCCGCCAGGTCGGCGTAGTCGTCGGTGGCGGTGATCCGGGCGAGCAGCGCGTCGCCCTTCTCCTGCGTGGTCTTCCCGCGCGTGACGCCCTTCTCGACGAGGGCCTCGGAGTAGGCCTTCCCCTTCTGCGCCGCCGAGAGGGAGACGTCCTTGAGCACGACCTCCCAGCCCGACAGCGCGCACGTGTAGGCGATGCCCGCGCCCATCATCCCGGCGCCGAGCACCGCGACCTTGGTGGGCGTGTACTTCTCGGGCCCGTCGGGGCGCGAGCCGCCGCCATTGATCGTCTGCAGGTCGTAGAAGAACGCCTTGGTCATGTTCTTGCTGACCTGGCCGGTCACGAGCTCGGTGAAGTACCGGGCCTCGATGCGGAACGCGGTGTCGATGTCGACCTGCGTGCTCTCCACGGCCGCCGCGAGGATGTTGCGCGGCGCCGGCATCGGCGCACCCTTGATCTGCTTGCGCAGGTTGGCCGGGAAGGCGGGCAGAAACGCCGCCAGCTTCGGCGAGGACGGGGTGCCGCCGGGGATCTTGTAGCCGGGCTTGTCCCACGGCGCCGCGGCGTCGGGGTTGGCCGCGATCCAGGCGCGTGCCTGCTCCAGCATCTCGTCGGGCGTGGCGGCAAGTGAGTCGACGATGCCGACCTCCAGCGCCTGCGCGGGCTTCATCCGCTGGCCCTGCGCGAGGACCTTCATGAACCCGTCGGCGATGCCGAGCAGGCGCGTGACGCGCACGACGCCGCCGCCGCCGGGCAGCAGGCCCAGCGTCACCTCGGGCAGGCCGTAGAGCACACCCTTCGCGTCCAGGCCGATGCGGTGGTGGCAGGCCAGGCCGATCTCCAGGCCGCCGCCGAGCGCGGTGCCGTTCATGGCCGCGACGACCGGGCGCCCGAGCGTCTCCAGGCGCCGCAGCACCGTCTTGATCGCCATGGACTGCTCGTAGAACCGCGGCGCGTCGGCCGGGGTGGCCTTCGACAGCGAGTCGAGGTCGCCACCGGCGAAGAAGGTCTTCTTCGCGGAGGTGAGGATGACCCCGGTGATGTTCTCCTTGTCAGCGACGAGGGCGTTGACGCACTCGTCGAACGCCACGCCGAAGCGCTCGTTCATGGTGTTGGCACTGCGGCCCGGGTCGTCGAGGGTGACGACGACGATCCCGTCGGCACCCTTCTCCCAGCGCACTGCCTTGTCCGTGCTCATCAGATCCGCTCCACGATCGTCGCAATTCCCATGCCGCCGCCGACGCACAGCGTGGCGAGGCCGTAGCGCAGCTCGCGCCGCTCCAGCTCGTCGATCAGGGTGCCCAGGATCATCGCCCCGGTCGCCCCGAGCGGGTGGCCCATCGCGATGGCGCCGCCGTTGACGTTGGTCTTCTCGTGGCTGATGCCCATGTCGCGCATGAACCGCATGGCGACCGCGGCGAACGCCTCGTTGATCTCGAACAGGTCGATGTCGTCGACGGTCAGACCCGCTTTCGCGAGCGCCTTGCGCGAGGCGGGCGCGGGGCCGGTGAGCATGATCGTCGGGTCGGCGCCGGACAGCGCCGTGGAGAGGATGCGCGCCCGTGGCCGCATGTTCGCGGCCCGGCCCGCGGCCTCGGTGCCGATGAGGCACAGCGCGGCACCGTCGACGATGCCGGAGCTGTTGCCGGCGTGGTGCACATGGTCGATCTTCTCGACCCAGTGGTACTCCTGCAGGGCCACGGCGTCGAAGCCGCCCGCCTCGCCCATCATCGCGAAGGACGGCTTGAGGCCGGCGAGGGACTCCAGCGTGGCCCCGGAGCGGACGTGCTCGTCGTGGTCGAGGACCGTGAGCCCGTTGCGGTCCTTGACCGGAACGACCGACCTCGCGAAGTAGCCGTTGGCCCACGCCTTCGCGGCGCGGGCCTGCGACTCCACGGCGAACGTGTCGACGTCCTCGCGGTTCCACCCCTCCAGGGTGGCGATCAGGTCGGCGCCGATGCCCTGCGGCACGAAACCGGTCTGGTAGCTGGTGTCGGGGTCCATCGCCCAGGCGCCGCCGTCGGAGCCCATCGGCACCCGCGACATCGCCTCCACGCCGCCGGCGAGCACCATCTCCTCCATGCCGGAGCGCACCTTCTGGGTGGCGGTGTTCACGGCCTCCAGGCCGGACGCGCAGAAGCGGTTGAGCTGCACGCCGGCCACCGTGTGGGGCAGGCCCGCGGCGATGGCGGCGGTCTTGGCGATGTCGCCGCCCTGGTCCCCGATCGGCGAGACCACACCAAGGACCACGTCGTCGATGGTGCTCGGGTCCAGCTCCGGGTAGCGGGCGCGGAGCTCGTCGATCAGCCCGGTCACCAGCGAGACCGGCTTGACCTCGTGGAGCGAGCCCGAGGCCTTGCCTCGACCACGCGGGGTACGGACGGCGTCATACACGTACGCCTGAGGAATCCCAGAAGAAGCGACGGTCATGACCCTTTGTTACAGCAGTACTGTCACATAGGTCAAGGTTCGGGCTACGGTGTCACTCATGGGGCCACCGGCTACGGCGATCGCACTCACCATCGACCAGCTCGCGGAGCGCAGCGGCGTCACCGTCCGGACCATCCGTTTCTGGGCCGGGCGGGGCCTGCTCCCGCCCCCGACCCTGCGCGGCCGCACCGGTTTCTATGGTGCGGATCACCTCGCGCGCCTGGAGCTGGTCAGCGAGCTGTCCGCCCTCGGCTTCACGCTGGCCGCCATCGAGGGCCACCTGGGGACGCTGCCCGAGTCCGCGGGTGCCGCCGAGCTCGCCCTGCAGCGCGCGCTGCTCACCCCGTGGGTCCCCGAGCACATCGAGGACGTCGACCGGGCCGAGCTGGACCGCCGCGCCGGTCGCACCCTGCGCGACGCCGATCTCGACGCGCTCGTCGGCCTGGGCGTCGTCGACGTCCTGGACACCGGGCGGTTCCGACTGCACGGGCCCGGCACGCTGGGCAGCGGGCTGGCCGTCCTCGACTCGGGGCTCCCCGTCGAGGTGTGGCGCCGCGCCCACGAGCTGATCGAGCAGCACACCACGGCCCTGGCCGAGGACCTGATGAAGATGTTCCAGGACGACGTGCTGCAGCCCTACCGCGACCGCGGTCGCCCCGCGGAGGAGCGCACCCGGCTGGCCGAGGCCATGTCGCAGCTCAAGCCGATCACGGTGCGCGGTGTCGTCACCGCGTTCGGGCGGGCGGTCAACCGCGCGATCCGCGAGCGGGTGGGTTAGGTTGCAGGCTGTGCAGGTACTGCGGGCCGCCGGCTACTACGCCGTGCCAGAGGGTGAACCCAACCAGTACCGCGAGCATGTCCGGTGTGACCACCTGTCGGTCGGCACGTACTGCATCCCGGTCGGCGGCAAGGACAGCCAGGACCCGCACACCGAGGACGAGGTCTACGTCGTGATGCGGGGCCGCGCGCTGCTGGTCAGCGACACCCGCGAGGTCGAGGTCGGCCCCGGCTCGGTGATCTTCGTGCCGGCCGGGGAGGCGCACCACTACACCGACGTCAGCGAGGACCTGTCGATCGTCGTGGTCTTCGCGCCCGCCGAGCGCTCCCGGGCATGACCTACACCCACCCGCACACCGTCCGCTACCTCGAGGTCGACGCCCAGGGCGTCGTGTTCAACTCGTGGTACCTGGCCTGGTTCGACGACGCGATGACCGGGTTCCTGGCCCATCGGGGCCTGCCCTACGCCACGATGCTGGAGTCCGGTCACGACGTGCAGCTCGTGCGCTCGGAGATCGACTGGCGCGCCGGGGTCGGTTTCCAGGACGCGGTCGACATCGCGGTCTCCACCGCGCGGATCGGCCGCACGTCCTTCGCGCTGGACTTCGAGGTCCGCCTCGACGGGACCGTCACCTGCGCGGGCCGCACCGTCTACGTCGTGGTCGCCACCGACGGCTCGGGCAAGCGGACGATCCCGGCGCTGATCGCCGACGCACTCGGGAAGCCGGCCCCGCTGCTCCCGGCCTGACGCGCCGTCTCAATTCGGGTCACCCGATCAGGCTTGTTAGGGTGCACTATCCCGGTGTTCGCAACGCCGCCGACGTCAGCCCTGGGAGTGCCCGTGTTCGTCGTCCCCGACGGCCCGCTGACCACCGACATCTGGATGCGCTACGCGCTGGTGCGCATCCGTGAGCTCGTCGACAAGCCGCGTGCCGACATGACCGACACCGAGCTGAGCATCTACACCTTCGCCACCGCCGCCCTGAGCGGCGGGCCCCCGATCATCCCCCTGATCGAACGCGGCGCCGCCCGGCTCTGCCGCGTGTGCGGGGCCGAGTGGCCGCTGCGGATGCCGGCCGAGCACGTCGCCGGCTGCCCCGTCCGCACCGCCACGGCCTGATCGGTCGAGGTGGAGCTGCACGGTCATACCGGCGCCGTACCCGATCGGGATGCTGGGTGCACCCGGCCGCGCACCTCGCCCAGCGCCACTCGCCCGCCCCCGACCGCGGGCGCCGTGGCGGAGATGACGACCTCGTCGCCGTCCTCGAGGTAGGTGCGGGCGCCCGTACCCACCTGCACCGGCTCGGTGCCGCCCCAGGACAGCTCGAGCAGGCACCCGCGCTGGTCGCGCCGGGCGCCCGAGACCGTCCCGGAACCGAGGAGGTCCCCGGCCCGCAGCGGGGCCCCGTTCGAGGTCAGGTGGGCGATCAGCTGCGCGGCGGTCCAGTACAGGTCGATCGCGGGCGGGCGGGACACGACCTCACCGTTGATCGCCAGCTCCAGCGCGACGTCGAGCCCCCGGTCGGCGGTACCGAGCAGGTGGGGCAGCGGCTCGGGGTCGCGCGGGGGCGGGTCCACCCAGGCCGCGGCGAGCTCGTCGAGGGGAGTGACCCACGCCGAGATCGAGGTGGCGAAGGACTTCCCGAGCAGCGGACCCAGCGGGCGCGACTCGAACGCCTGGACGTCGCGCGCGGACCAGTCGTTGAGCACCACCACCCCGAAGACGTGGTCCAGCGCGTCGTCCATCGCCACCGGCCCCGCCGACCCGCCGAGCACGAAGCCCAGCTCGGCCTCGACGTCGAGGCTGCGGGTGGGCCCGAGGTCACCCGCGGCGCGCTGCCCCGACGGCCGCACGACGGGCGTGCCCGACACCGCCACGGTCCCCGCCCGACCGTGGTACCCGACGGGCAGGTGCTTCCAGTTCGGGGCCAGCGGCGGGCCGCTCGGGCGCGCGATCCGCGCGGCGTTGGCGGCGTGCTGTTCACAGGCGAAGAAGTCGACATAGTCGGCCACCGAGAAGGGCAGCCGCATCTGCAGGCCCGCGGGCGGCAGCACGTACGGCGCGTGGTCCTCCCCCAGCCGGGCCGCCAGCCAGCCGTGCACCTCGCGCCACGCCGGGCGGCCCGCGGCCAGCAGCGCGTCGAGCGTGTGCGCGGCGAGCAGCTCCGGGTACGGGCCCGCCTCGACGTCGGCCAGCGACCCGACGTCGACGACGCCCTCGGCCGAGCGGGCCACCACCCGCCCCGGCCCCGGACGTCCCGCGCCCCCCACGACCCCCAGCGCCAGGCTCCGCATACCGGCACCGTAGCGGGGTGATCAGCCCGGGTCGTGCCGGAGGAGTGCACCCGCGCCGAGCACGGCGGCGGCACCGCGACGCGACCGGGCCGCGCGCTCACGCGCGTGTCGTCGCCGCCCGCGCATCGGAGCCGCGCGACAGGCGGTGGGCCGCGCGCGTGAGCATGGCCCGCACGATCACCGGGTGGACGAGCCGGACCAGCGCGAAGTAGGCCCGGCCACGCGCGTTGTGGATCCGCACCACCGTGGTCAGGACGACGCGGCCGGGCTCGCGGAGCACCGAGGCGCGGAAGTCGAGGTGGCGCTCGTCGGTGCCCAGCAGCACCTCGTCGGCGGTGCGCGCGATGGTGTCGAACGACGACGTGCCGCTCCGCGCGATCCCGACGAACCCGACGAGCACCTCGCGCAGCCCGAGCGCGGCCCGCACCCAGCCCGGTGGATCGCGGAACACCGCGTCCGCCCAGACCTGCGGATCGCTCGGCATCCCCGGCCCGCAGGCGATGGCGTGGGCGTCGGCGAAGTCGGTCCGCGGCAGCGCGTCGGCCAGCAGGGGCGTGTCCGGCACGGCCGCGGTGCGGGCCCGCACCCCGACCGCCCGGCGCAGCAGGCGGACCCACGGCGGCCAGCGCGCCGACCGGGCCGGGCCGGTCGCCGTGGCGTGCTCGACCCGGTCGAGCAGGTCCTCCAGCAGGGCGTCGTGCAGCCACCGGAACGCGACGGGCCACAGGATCCGGCCCCGGCCGACCGTCCGGCCCGCGATGACGTGACGCACGGTGCAGCGTGCGGGCCCGGCCGGCTCCACGGTGAACATGTGCGTGCCGTCGAGCCCGATCCGCGGATCGAACGTGAACTCCACGCGGCGCCCCGGGTCGTACCCCGTCACGCGGTAGCGCACCGGGCCGTGCCCGCCGGCCGCACCGACGGTCGGCGGCCGGTCGAGCACCGACGGCGGCCACGCCGGGACCGGCCACATCCTGTCGGCGGGGCCGCCGAGACCCTCCAGCAGCCGACCGACCTCCTGCACCGGTGCGGCGATCACCCGCTCGTGCACGTTCCACACCACGCGCGCCACCTCCGTACGCTTGCGTATGGACCTCCGTACGCTAGCGTACGGAGGTGGCGGAGCGGAAGCGGTTGACAGCACAGGACTGGATCGAGGCCGGCTGCGCCGCGCTGGCGGAGGGCGGGATCGCGGCCGTCGCGGTGGAGCCCATCGCCGCCCGGCTGGGCACCACCAAGGGCAGCTTCTACTGGCACTTCACCGGCCGCGACGCGCTTCTCGCCGCGAGCCTGCAGCACTGGGAGCGCACCGACACCGACGAGGTGATCGCGCTGATCGAGCACGAGCCGGACGCCGCGGCCCGCCTGCGGCGGCTGCTCGCCGTCGCGCTGGGCGGGTCGTACGGCAGGCCGGGCGCGGCCGTGGAACTGGCGCTGCAACCCGCCGCAGCGCACCCCCTGGTGGCACCCGTGCTCGCGCGGGTCACCCGGCGGCGGCTGGACTATCTGACCGCGCTGTTCACCGAGCTCGGATTCGACCGCGCCCGGGCCCGCGAACGCAGCCTGCTCGGCTACACCGCATACCTCGGCCACGCGCAGCTCGCGCACGCCACGCCGGACCTCGCCCCCGCCGGTCGGGCCTACGTCGACGCGGTGGTCGCCGCCCTCACCGCACGCTGAGCGAGCGGCTCACTTCCTCGTCACCGCATCCAGGTAGCGCCGGGTCCAGCCGTCCTCGACGCGGCGGATCCAGAGCGTGGTCACCGACTCCGCCTCGTCGGCGTAGGTCGCCATCCGCTCGACCGCGTCCCGGCGCAGCTGCGCCTTGGTCGCCGCGAACGTATCGGAGGGGATCGACGCGGTGAGGGCGCGGGCCCGGGCGACGGCGGAGGGCAACAGGTCGTCGGCGGCCGGCACCTCGTCCACCAGCCCGAGGCTCCGCGCCTCGTCGGCCGGGTAGGTCTGCGTGCCGAGCACCAGCTTGCGGGTGACGGCGTCGCCGACCGCGTGCCGCAGCACCTCCAGCGCCACCCGGGGGAACGGCACGCCGACGGCCAGCTCGGGCACGCCGATCCGTCCCGCCGACATGAGCGTGACGTCGGCGCAGGCGGCCAGCACGCAGCCCCCCGCGATGGCGTGCCCGTTGACCGCGGCCACCACGGGCTTGCCCAGCTCGAACACGCTGCGGAACAGGTCGTCGAGGGACGGCACGAAGCGCCGGACGTAGGGCTCGCCCTCCTCGACCACCCGGCGCAGATCCGCACCGGCGGAGAAGGCCCGGCCCGACCCCGTGACGACGACGGCGCGCGCCGGATCGGTGACCAGCGCCCGGAACTGCGCCGCCACCGCCTCGCACAGGTCGGCGTCCAGGGCGTTCACGGGGCCGTGGGCCAGGCGGAGGATCGCGACCTCGCCGTCGTCGATGCGCTCGATCATGGGGCGAACCTACGCCCACCAGCCGGAACGGACCGAACCCGTCCGGCCCGTCTTTCGATCACATGGCAGGCTTTGCATGAGCCGTCATCGATGAGGGAGAAGCCATGCCGCAGAACGTCCGCGGGGTCGTCGCGATGAAGAAGGGCGAGCCCGTCTCCGTCGAGACCGTCATCGTCCCCGACCCCGGGCCCGGGGAGGCCGTCGTCCAGATCCAGGCCTGCGGCGTGTGCCACACCGACCTGCACTACCGCGAGGGCGGGATCAACGACGAGTTCCCGTTCCTGCTCGGCCACGAGGCCGCCGGGATCGTGGAGTCCGTGGGCGAGGGCGTGACCGACGTCGCGCCGGGCGACTTCGTGATCCTCAACTGGCGCGCCGTCGACGGCACCTGCCGCGCGTGCCGCCGCGGCGAGCCCTGGTACTGCTTCTCCACCCACAACGCCGCGCAGAAGATGACCCTCGAGTCGGGCCAGGAGCTCTCCCCCGCCCTGGGCATCGGCGCGTTCGTCGAGAAGACGCTCGTCCACTCCGGGCAGTGCACGAAGGTGAACCCGGCGGTCAAGCCGGAGGTCGCAGGGCTGCTCGGGTGCGGGGTCATGGCGGGCATCGGCGCGGCGATCAACACCGGCGGCATCGGCCGCGGACAGTCGATCGCCGTGATCGGCTGCGGCGGCGTGGGCGACGCGGCCATCGCGGGCGCGAAGCTGGCCGGCGCGGCCACGATCATCGCGATCGACACCGACGGCCGGAAGCTGGAGTGGGCCACGGGCTTCGGCGCCACGCACACGATCAACGCCCGCGAGCAGGACGTCGTGGAGGCCGTGCAGGCGCTCACCGACGGCAACGGCGCCGACGTCGTCGTCGACGCGGTCGGCCGCCCGGAGACCTTCAAGCAGGCCTTCTACGCCCGCGACCTGGCCGGCACCGCCGTCCTCGTCGGTGTCCCGACCCCGGACATGATGCTCGAGCTCCCGCTGATCGACGTGTTCGGCCGCGGCGGGTCCACCAAGTCCTCCTGGTACGGCGACTGCCTGCCCAGCCGCGACTTCCCGATGCTCGTCGACCTGCACCTGCAGGGCCGCCTGCCGCTGGAGAAGTTCGTCAGCGAGACGATCGCGCTCGACGGCGTGGAGGCGGCGTTCGAGAAGATGCACTCCGGCGACGTCCTGCGCTCGGTCGTGGTCTTCTGATGGGGCCGATCGACCACCTGGTCACGTCCGGCACGTTCTCCCTCGACGGCGGCACCTGGGACGTCGACAACAACGTGTGGATCGTCGGGGACGAGCGCGAGGTGTTCGTCATCGACGCCGCGCACGACGCCGAGAAGATCGCCGAGGCCGTCGGCGGGCGCACGGTGAAGGCGATCGTCTGCACCCACGCCCACGACGACCACGTCAACCAGGCCCCCGCGCTGGCCGACCGGTTCTCCGCGCCGATCTGGCTCAACCCGGCCGAGCAGGTCCTGTGGGACATGACCTGGCCCGACCGCAAGCCCGACGGCGAGCTGGCCGACGGTCAGGTCCTCACCGCGGGCGGCATCGAGCTGCGCGTCCTGCAGACCCCCGGGCACTCGCCCGGTTCGTCCTGCCTCTACTCCGCGGAGCTGGGCACCGTGTTCTCCGGCGACACCCTGTTCCAGGGTGGCCCGGGCGCCACCGGGCGGTCGTACTCGAGCTTCGACACGATCATCGACTCGATCCGCACCACGCTGCTGACACTGCCCGGCGCGACCACGGTGCGCACCGGCCACGGCGACGCCACCAGCATCGGCGACGAGGCCCCGCACCTGGAGGAGTGGATCGCGAAAGGCGGTTGAGAAGTAGCACCCCAGCGCTACTCTCGCCACATGGGTGAGCCCGAAGGCATCGGCATCCGCGAGCTGCGCCAGCACGCCTCGCGGTACGTCGCCATGGCCAAGGCCGGCCTGCGGGTGCCGGTGACCGAGCGCGGGAAGCTGGTCGCCTACCTCGTCCCCGCGGAGGAGCCGGGCTCCGCCTTCGAGCGCATGGTGGCGGCCGGGCAGGTGCGGCTGGCCCGTCGGCGTGGGATCACCGATCTCCGCCCCCTTCCGGCCTACGAACCCGGTGAGAGGACGCTGTCCGAGGTCCTGCAGGAGATGCGTGACGAGGAGCGGTACTGATCCACCTCGACACCTCGGCGTTCCTCAAGCTCGTCCGGGACGAGGCCGAGTCGCCCGCGCTGCGCGGACTCATCGGCGAACGCGGCGACCTGGTGTCGAGCGCGCTGCTCGTCGTCGAGGCCCGGCGCGGCGTGCTGCGCCGGGATCCGCGGAAGCTCCCCGAGGTCGATGTGGCACTCGACCGGGTCGACGTCCTCGAGATGTCCGGCGCGCTCCTGGAGTCGGCGAGCCGCCTGCCCGATCCACTGCTCCGCTCGCACGACGCCATCCACCTCGCCACGGCCCTGCTGATCCGCGACGACGTCGACGTCCTGCTCACCTACGACGACCGGCTGGCCGAGGCCGCCCGGACCCACGGGGTCCCGACCGCCTCCCCGGCCTGAACCACCGTGCTCGTCCGGACTCGGACGTGACCGCCGGGTGCGACGCTCAGGTCCCGGTCCTGCCGGTCACGACCCGCCGGACCCGCGTCACGGGCGCCGCCACGACGAGCAGCAGCGCGGAGAGCCCGAACGCCGCACGGAACCCGAACGGGTCCGCCACCGCTCCCAGCCCGGTGGCCCCCACCCCCGTCCCGGCGTCGTAGGCGATGTTCCACGCGGCGCTCGCCGAGCCGTAGCGGGCCGGGCCCGAGGCGGCGAACAGCGTGGTGAGCGCGTCGTTCTGCACCAGCCCGAACCCGACGCCGACGACCGCCGCGCCGATCACCACGAACGCGCCGCCGCCGGCGACCGCCAGCACCTCCAGCCCCATCCCGGCGGCCGCGAGCAGCACCCCGGGCAACAGCAGCCGCCCGCCCATCCCGTGCCGGTCCACCAGCCTCCCGGCCACCGAACGCCCGAGCAGCGCGCCTGCGGCCGTCAACAGCAGGGCCGCGGCGACCAGCAGGCCCGCGCCCGGCACGGCCAGCGGCAGGAACGTGATGAGCCCGCCCTGCGCGACCGAGCACACGAGCATCGCCATCAGCGGTCCGACGGCGGCCCCACCGGCCCGCGGCGCGGTCTCCCGGGTGACGGCGCGGGGACGCGGCACCCGCAGTGTGGGCACGACCAGCGCGCCGAGCAGCGGCGCCACCCCCGCGGCGACGAACAACGCCGCGAACCCGACGGCATCGACCACCGCCACCCCCGCGGGCAGCAGCACCAGCTGCGGCAGCCCGACCGCGATGCCGTAGCGGGCGCCGGCACGCCCGTGCTCGGCCGGTGGCACCAGCTCGGCCACCAGCGCGCTGCCGACGACGGTGAGCAGCCCGAACCCGACGCCCCGCACCGCGGACACCGCCAGGACCGGCGCGAGGTCCGCCGACAGCGCGAGCAGCGGCGTGGGTGCACCGAGCAGCACCAGCCCCGCCCCGAGCGCCACCCGGTAGCCCACGCGCATCACCAGCCACGGCACCCCGAGCTGCGTGATGATCGTGGTCAGCATCAGCACCCCGGTGGTGGCGCCCGCCGCGAACTCCCCGGAGTCCGCCACCCACAGCGGCACCACGGGCAGCAGCAGCGCGTACCCGCCGAACCCGAGCACGGTGGTCGCGAGCATCAGCCGGAACGGCACCGACCCGACGCCGGTCCCCGTCACGCCGCCGCCCCCCGAGCCACCGACCACCGAGCCACCGACCACCGAGCCGCCGAGCCACCGACCAGCGGATCGCGGCTCGCCCGGCCGCCGACGCCCGGACCGCCCGTCACGCCGCCGCCCGCGCCCCATCGGCGGCGCGCGCCACGCAGGGACCGCTCACGCCCGGCCACGACGACGCGCCTCCCCGGATCGACGGGTGAGATCGACGCCATCGGGGTCTGCGGCAGCGGAGAGCCCGACCACGTCGATCCCACCGGTGCGCATCGATCGGCGGCGGGGCTCCCGCCGGAACCGGACGGCGCGGCCGGTCACCCGGGTCGCCACACGCGGGCCTCGGTCACCACCGCGGTGACCAGGTCGTGCGGCGTCACGTCGAACGCCGGGTTCCAGGCAGGGTGCCCGTGCACCACCTCGTCGGCGGCCCGTTCCTCGATCACGATGTGCGCGCCGTCGGGCGTGGCCGGGTCCACCGTCGACTCCGGCGCCGCCACCAGGAACGGGATACCGGCCCGCGCCGCGGCCAGGGCCAACGGATAGGTGCCGATCTTGTTGGCGACGTCACCGTTGGCCGCCACCCGGTCCGCGCCCACCACCACGGCGTCCACGAGGCCGCGGGCGATGACCGAGGCCCCGGCGCCGTCCACGACCACCCGGTAGGGCACCCCGATCGCGGCCAGCTCGACGGCGGTGATCCGGGCCCCCTGCAGCAGCGGCCGGGTCTCGTCCGCGACGACGTGCGCCACCCGGCCGAGCCCGTGCAGTGACCGCACCACCCCCAGCGCGGTGCCCCACTCGACGCAGGCCAGCGCACCCGCGTTGCAGTGCGTGTGCAGGCGCAGCGGGCCCGGCCCGCACAGCTCGCCGAGCAGGGCGGCCCCCCGGGCACCGATGGCATGGCAGGCGGCGATGTCCTCGTCGCGCACGGCGAGCGCGGCGGCGAGCACCGCGTCCGGTCCTGCGGGCAGCGCGGCCCGGGCCCGGGCCACCCCGACGGCGAGGTTGGCGGCGGTCGGGCGGGCCGCGGCGATCCGCGCGCACGCGGCGTCGAGGCCGGCCGGGCCGACCGTGCGCACGGCGAGCACCACACCCAGGGCGCCGGCCACCCCGAGCGCGGGCGCGCCGCGCACGACGAGCCGACCGATCGCGTCGACCAAGCCGTCCACGCCGGTCACGGACGTGAGACGCACGTCGGGCAGCGCGGTCTGGTCGACGAGCACGATCCGCTCGCCGTCCCAGTCGATGGTCCGTGGCAGCACGACCGGAGCCTATGTCGCACGATGAGACGACCGGCCGGGTTGTGGTGCAGTACCACCATCGCTTAGATTTCCTGCACCGCGGAGTTAGAGGTGACTAATGATCGATGGAAGGGCCCCCGAGTGCTGCACGCTGCTGCACACTCCGGCCGTCGAGGACACCCTGCGCACGATCTTCGTCCGCGCCGGCCGCAGCGAACCGGTGTCCACCTCGGCAATCGCCGAGGAGCTCGACGTCAGCGCACCCACGGTCTCGATCATGCTGAAGCGGCTGACGGCCCGCGGCCTCGTGGAGCGCACCGAGGACCACCTGGCCGCACTCACCCCGCACGGCGCCACCCACGCCCGGGACATCGTCCGCCGCCACCGGCTCCTGGAGGCGTTCCTGGCCCAGGTGCTCGACGTGCCCTGGGACGAGGTGCACGGCGAGGCCGACGCGCTCGAGCACGCGGTCTCCCCCACGCTGATCGATCGGATCGACCGCCAGCTCGGACACCCCGACCGGGACCCACACGGCGATCCGATCCCGCGCGAGGGGAGCGTGCTCGGCGAGGGCTGGGGGGTCCGGCTCGACGCCGTACCGACCGGCTCCCGCTTCGCCATCGAACGCGTCTACGACCGCGACAGCGCCGCCCTGCGCTACCTGGCCGACCTGGGCATCCATCCGGGAGTGAGGATCGACGTGACCGAACGACTGCCCTTCGGCGGGCCCCTGTGGGTCAGCGTCGACGGCGCCGCGCACGCGCTCGGCGAGCCGCTCACCCATCTCGTGCACGGCCGGGTGGTCGCGTGAGGGCCCTGCTCGCCGCCGCTGCCGCGGGGCTGGCCCTGCTGGCCGGGTGCACGTCCACCGCGGCCTCGGGCTCCGAACCGATCGGGGACCGCCCGGTCCGCGTCACCACCACGACCAACTTCATCACCGACACCGTCTCGCGGATCGGGGGTGACGCCGTCGAGGTCACGGGGTTGATGGGCCCCGGCGTCGACCCGCACCTGTACACGGCGAGCGCGGGCGACGTCGACGCGCGGCGCGGCGCCGACGGGATCTTCAACGGCGGGCGGGAGCGGGAGGGGAAGATGGCCGACCTGCTCGACCAGCTGGAGGAGACGCAGTTCGTCCGGGCCGTCACCGACGACCTGCCGCGCGAGGACCTGCTGGAGCCCGCCCCGGGCGTCGCCGAGCAGTACGACCCGCACGTCTGGTTCGACGTGACGCTCTGGGAGCAGGTCAGTCGCACCATCGCCACCGCCCTGTCCGAGCGCGACCCGGCCCGCGCCGGTGAGTACCAGGCCAACCTGGAGACCTACCTCGACGAGCTGGCCGAGCTCGACTCCTACGTCTCCGAGCAGATCGCGACGATCCCCGAGGAACGCAGGCTGCTGGTCACCTCGCACGACGCGTTCGAGTACTTCGGCCGCCGCTACGGCCTCGACGTCGCCGGCATCCAGGGCATCTCCACCGCCGCCGAGGCCACCACGGCCGACGTGGAGCGCGTGGCCGAGCTGATCGCCTCGCGCGGGGTGCCTGCGGTCTTCGTCGAGTCCAGCGTCCCGCGCCAGACCATCGACGCGCTGATCGCCTCGGCCGCCCAACGCGGCGCCACCGTCGTCGTCGGCGGGGAGCTCTACACCGACGCCGCGGGCGATCCGGGCACCGACGAGGGCACCTACGTCGGCATGCTGCGCGCCAACACCGACCTGATCGTCGCCGGCCTGTCACGTCCGGACTCGGGGGGCTGAGATGTTCATGAAGAGCCGAGCGGCGGACGCGCTGGAGGTGCGGTCGCTGACCGTGTCCTACCGGTCGGCCCCCGTGCTGTGGGAGGTGGACGCGCGGTTCCCGACCGGGCAGCTCTGCGCGATCGTCGGCCCGAACGGCGCGGGCAAGTCCACGCTGCTCAAGGCCGCGCTGGGGCTCGTCCCCGCCGACGCGGGCCGGGTGCTGATCGACGGCGTGGAGGGCCGGGCGGCCCTGGACCGGGTGGCGTACGTGCCGCAGCGCGAGTCCGTCGACTGGGACTTCCCGATCACCGTCGGCGAGGTCGTCGCGATGGGCCGCTACCGGGCCACCGGCTGGTTCCGTCGCGTCGGGCGGGCCGACCGGGCGATCGCCGCCCAGTGCCTGGACCGCGTCGGCATGGCGGCCTACGGGCGCCGCCAGATCGGGCAGCTGTCGGGCGGGCAGCGCCAGCGGGTGTTCCTGGCCCGCGCGCTCGCCCAGCAGGCCCCGGTGCTCGTGATGGACGAACCGTTCGCGGGGATCGACGCGCGCACCCAGTCCGACCTGCTGAACCTGCTCGGTGGCATCCGTGACGACGGCGGCTCGGTGATCGTCGTGCACCACGACATGGCGCAGGTGCGGGCCGCCTTCGACTGGACGCTGCTGCTCAACGTCCGCGCGCTGGGATGCGGGCCCACCGCCGAGGTGCTCACGTCCGACGCTGTGCGCGGCGCCTACGGGGTCACCTCCGACGCCGTGGCCTGGGCCGGCTGAGCATGTTCGGCCTGCCCTACACCGACACCGTCGTCGTGCTCGGCGCGCTGGTGCTCGGCGTCACCAGCGGGGTGCTCGGCACGTTCGCGGTGCTGCGCCAGCGCAGCCTCGTCGGCGATGCCGTGGCGCACTCCACCCTGCCGGGGGTGTGCGTGGCGTTCCTCGTCGCCGGGGTGAAGGACGTGCCGGGGCTGCTCGTCGGGGCCGCCGTCGCGGGCCTGGTCGCGGCGCTGCTGATGGTGGGCATCGAACGCACCCGGCGGATCAAGCCCGACACCGCGATCGGTGTGGTGCTCTCGGGCTTCTTCTCCCTCGGGATCGTGCTGCTCACCTACATCGGCAGTCGCCAGGACTCCGACCAGGCCGGCCTGGGCAACTACCTGTTCGGTCAGGCGGCCGGGCTGCTGGAGACCGACGTCGTGGTGATGGCCGCGCTCGGCGGCACCGCCCTGCTGGTGGTCGCCGCACTGCGCCGTGCGCTGACCACGACGCTGTTCGACGCCTCCTACGCCGGGTCGATCGGGCTGCCGGTGCGGGCGCTGGAGATCCTGATGACGGGGCTGCTCGTGGTGGCCGTCGTCATCGGGGTGCGGGTGGTCGGCGCGATCCTGATGGTCGCGATGCTCGTGGTGCCCACGGTCGTCGCCCGCCAGCTCGCCGACCGGTTCACGTTCGTGCTGCCGCTGGCGGGGCTCACCGGCGCTGTCGTCGGGGTCACCGGCGCGCTCGCGGCCACCCGGGCGGCGCTGCCGACCGGGCCGGTGGTCGTGCTCGTCGGGTTCACCCTCGCCGTTCTCGCGGTGCTGCTGGCCCCCGGGCGCGGGGTGGCATGGCGGGGCGCGAAGCTCGCCGCGCGCCGCAGGCGGGTGCTGCGCGACGCCGTCCTCGTGGAGCCCGGCGCGCCGGCGCGGACCGTCGGCGACCGGTGGGCCCGGGCGTCGTTGCGCCGCCAGGGCCTGCTCGCGCCCGACGGGCTCACCCCGGCGGGCGAGATCGCCGCCGCCGATCTCGCCGACCGCCGCGCGCTCTGGTCGGCGTGGCTGGAGCACGGCGCCTCGGTCCGGCTCCCGGACGCGCGCGAGCCCGATCCCACCGACCTGCGCGGCTCGCTCGGCGACGATGCGGTCGAGCAGCTGCGCAGGCTGAGCACGGGGGACGTCGCGGCTGGGACGACGCAGGCGGCCCCCGTGCTCACCCTCCCGACGGGCAGGCACCCCCGTGTCAGATGACCTGGTGATCATCATGGTGGCCGGGCTGGTCGGCACCGCGTGCGGGCTGCTCGGCCCGTTCCTGGTGCTGCGCCGGATCGCGCTGATGTCCGACGCCGTGAGCCACGCGGTGCTGCCCGGGATCGTCGCGGTGTGGCTGGTGTGGCAGACCCGTGCACCGCTGCCGGTGGTCGTCGGCGCGGCGGCGTTCGCGGTGCTCTGCGTGCTGGCGATCGACGCGCTGCGCGCCACCGGCCTGCTGGCGTCCGACGCCGCGATCGCGCTGGTGTTCCCGGCACTGTTCTCCCTGGGCGTCCTGGGCGTGACACAGTTCGCCGACGGCATCCACCTCGACCTCGACGCCACGATCTACGGCGAGATCGCGTTCGTGCCGTTCGACTCCGTCGACCTCGGTGGCGGCGTGGGGGTGGCACGGGCCGGCCTCGTGCTCGCGGTCGTCGTGCTGCTCAACCTGGCGATGGTCACGCTCCTGTGGAAGGAACTGAAGGCCACCACGTTCGACCCGGCGTTCAGCGCCACGGTCCGGCTGCGCCCGCAGCTGATGTCCCGGCTGCTGCTGATGGCCGTCGCCGTCACCGCGGTGTCGGCGTTCGAGGCCGTCGGCGCGATCCTGGTGGTGACGATGCTGATCGTGCCCGCGGCCACCGCGTACCTGCTCACCGAGCGGCTGGCGGTGATGCTCGCGCTGGCCGTCGGCGTCGGGTGGGTGGGTGCCGTCGCCGGGTACGCGCTGGCCTCCGCCTACGACACCTCGATCGCCGGCGCCATGGGCCTGGTCTGCACCGCCTGCTTCGTGCTCGCCCTGCTCGGCTCCCCGCGGCACGGCCTGCTCACCCGCCGCCTGCGCACCCGCCGGTCCGTCACGACCTGACCGCCCGCGCCTGTCCGCGCGCCGCCCCTCGCGCGCCCGGCTGCGCTTCGCGCGCCGCGCTGCTCTCCGCGCGCCGCCGGCCGCGCGCACACCGCACCCGGGCGCGCGAACGTGCGTCGGATGCATGGCGCTCGCCCCCCCCGCACACCGGGCCGCACTCCGCGCGCCCAGCCACACCTCGCGCGCCCAGCCGCACCTGGCGCGCCCAGCCGCACCTCGCGCGCTGTCGGCAGCGCGCGAGCCGCATTCGGGCGCGCGAAGTGGTGGTGCGGGAGGGCGGCCGGCCGCGCGTGCGGGCGGTGCGCTGCGCGGGCGACCGGGGTCCGGCTACCGTCCCTGCCGTGATCTGGCCCGACTCCGCTTTCCCCGCGGACCCCTACCCCGGTGCGGTCCCGCCCGCGTCGTACGTGCACGTCGGCGAGCGGTCCCACGAGCTGGTCCCCGGGCCGTGGCGCGTCGACGGCCTGACACTCGACGAGTGGCTCGCCGCCCACGACGCCGCGCCGGCGGCCGCGCGGGTCCCGGTGCTGACCTACGGCTCCAACCGCTGCCCGAGCAAGATCACTTGGCTGCGGCGGGAGCTGGGACTCGGCCGGGATCCGGTCGTGGTGCTGCGGGCCCGCACGTCCGGTGTCGCCGCGGTGTGGGCGAGTGGCCTGCGCGCCCGCGACGGGCAGCGCCCCGCGGTGCTGACCGCGGCACCGGGCGTCGTCGAGGAGCACGCCGTCTGGCTCGCCACCCCCGCGCAGATCGCGGTGCTGGACCGCTGCGAGGGCCGTGACGACCGCTTCCGCCTGGCCCGCCTGCACACCGGCGACGTGCGCACCGACGACGGCGCCCACGTCGACGCCCCCTGGGTCTACGTCGGGCACGGCGCGATCCGCAGGCCGCTGCTCGTCGACGGCGCGCCCGTCCGGTGCGCCGACCTCGCGCAGGACCACGCCCGCGACCTGGCCGGCGAGCCCGCGGCGGACGACGGCCTCGACGCACCGACCGTCTCCGGCGACCCGGCCCCCGACGAGTGGCCCGCCCGGCTGTTCGCCTACGGCCTGCTGCGTCCCGGACAGGTCTCCTGGTCCTACGTGGCGCCGTACGCCACCGGTGGCACCCGACCCGGCGAGGTGCCCGGCTCGGCGCTGGACACCGGCCGCGGCTACCCCGCCTGGCTCCCCGACGGCCCGGGCACGACCCCGGGCGCACTGATCGAGCTGCACGACCCGGCCGGGGCATTCCCCGCGATGGACGCCTACGAGGGCCCGGAGTACGAGCGCATCCGCGCGGTGCTCACCGACGGCACGGTGGCCTGGGCCTACGCCTGGCGCGCCCCCACGACCGGCTTCCTCCCGTTCCTCGACACCTCGCAGCCGTAGTGCCGTCCTGCGGATCCGGTCAGGTGTCGAAGTCCGACACCGTGTAGGCCCGGGGCTCCACCAGGACCATCCAGTTGCCGCTGTTGTCGCGGGCGACGGCCTCCACGCCGTACGGCCGCTCCTGCGGCTCCTGGACGAACTCGACGCCCTTGGCGCGCAGGTCCTCGCACGTCTTGCGGCAGTCGTCGACGTTGAAGCCCAGCCCGTGCATCGTGCCCTCGTCGAGGGCCCGGTTGATGGCGCCCGTCATCTCCGGCGAGTACGGCGGGCCGGGAACCGCGAGGGAGACCATCAGTTCGGGCTGGTTCGGGTGGTTGACCGCGCACCAGCGGTAGCCGTCCCCGAGCGTGATGTCGGCGTTCTCCACGAAGCCGAGCACGTCGATGTAGAAGGCCTTGGACGCGTCGATGTCCTTGACGAAGACGCTGGCGATCGAAACTCCTGTGATCATGGGAGGAAGCCTAGGAGCCAGCGGGGCCCGCGGGCTTCTCCTCCCTTGCGCGCTCGGCGAGGCCCCACATGAACACGAAGCACCCGGGGATCCGGGGTGCACCGGTCACGGCCCACCGGCGCTGGAACTCGCTCGGCGTCTCCCCCACGAGCTCCTTGAACCGCCGCGAGAACGACCCGAGGCTGGAGCAGCCGACGGTGTGGCACACCTCGGTGACGGTGAGGTTGGTGGCGCGCAGCAGATCCTGCGCGCGCTCCACCCGCCGCCGGGACAGGTGCGCGGCCGGGGACACGCCGTAGGTGGCGGTGAACAGCCGCTGGAAGTGGAACTTGCTGAGCCCCGCCACCGCCGCGAGCGCGTCGAGATCCAGCGGCTCGGCGTAGTGCCGGTCGGCGTGGTCGCGGGCCCGGCGCAGGTGCACGAGCACGTCGCCGGGGGCTCGCCGCTGCAGCGCGCTCACCCCGCGAGGCTCGCACAGGCTCGTGGGTCGGCACACAGGGCCGGACCTGTGCGCGGGCCCCGGCGCCCGTGTGCGAGCGGTCAGGCCGGATCAGCAGCGCCTAGCCCCGGCGCGCCGAGACCTCAGGAGCGAGCCTGCCGCCCTCGATGCCGTACAGGCGTGCCGCGTTCCCACCCAGCACGGCGCGGCGGGCGTCGACGTCGAGGTCGCGGTAGCGGCCCCGAAGCTCGTCGGGGAAGCGGTAGTCGGCGAGCTGCCGCACCAGCTTGCCAGGGCGCACGAGCGGGTAGCCGCTGCCGAACAGCAACCGCTCCGGCCCGTACGCCAGCAGCAGCTCGCCGAACGCCCGCCCGAACTCCAGCGACGACGTCCACGGCAGGATCTCGGTGAGCACCACGTGCACGTTGGGCAACCGGGCCAGCCGGCACAGCTGCTCCGACGGCAGGCACCCCGCCCCGAGCACGAACGACGTGCGGGGCAGGGCGGTGGCCAGCTCGCGGAACTGCGCGACGTCGAACCCGGCCGACGCGACCCGTTCCACGGGCCGGGTCCGCACCGGCAGCGCGGAACCGGACCGCACCGGCTCCGCCCAGCTCGGCAGCCGCGGGGCCCCGCCGACGGAACGCTGCCCGGTGGCGGCGCGCCAGCGCAACCACGGCGCCGGGCGGGCCGAGGGCGTCACGCCGAGATGCACCACGCCGGCGCCGGCCTGGCCGCCGCGGGCCAGCACGCGGCGCAGCCAGCTCTCGCTCAGCCGCATCCGCCCGCCGGGGTGGCGGCTCTCGCAGAACGTCAGGCCACGCAGGTCCCAGCGCCGCACCTTGGCCGCGATCCCGCGTGCGCCGGGCTGGCCCGCGTCGGGGTCGAGCTCCCCGGACAGCACGAACTTGCCGGGCATCCGCCCGGCCAGCTCGGCGTGCCACGCCACCGGCGAGAACCCGAGGACGAACAGCTCCCCGAGCACCACCGGCTGCAGCACCGCGCGGTCGACGCATCCCTCGCCGAACACGTCCCGAGCCAGCCCGTCCTCGGTGACCCGTTCGACCTCCGGCAGCGGCACCGCGGAGCCGTCGAGCTCCCGGTGCCGCCGCAGCAGGTCGGTGGCGAAGTCCTCCCCCGCGGGCCCTGCCTGGTTGTGCGGGCTCGCGTCCCAGGCGTGCACCTGGGCGTCCACCACGAGGTAGTGCTCGCCGTCCGCCGTGTACACCGGTGTGCACTCCCTTCTGGACAGGCTCCCCGCTGGGTGGCCTCCCTCGTGGGGCGACTACCCCATCGACGGGCCCATGCCCAGCGACTGCGGGGTGCTGGAGTCGGGCGACGGCTGCGGGATGCCGTCGTCGAGCGGGCCGTACTCGGTCATCAGCGCCTTGTTCCAGGGGGTGACCTCCTCGCCCACCAGGGAGTTGGTGGTGAGGATCAGGCCGGCCACGGACGCGCCGTTCTGCAGCGCGGAGCGCACGACCCGCAACGGGTCGATGATGCCCATCTCGATCATGTTGCCGTAGCGGCCCTCGAGGGCGTCGAAACCCTCGTCGACACCGAGCGCGCTGACCTGCTTGACCACGTCGTGGCCGTCGTACCCGGCGTTGGTGGCGATCAGGTGCACCGGCTCGGTGAGCGCGGCACGGACGATCTCGACGCCGATCCGGTAGTCGCCGGTGACCTCGAGCTTGTCGAGCGCGGGCTCCGAGTGCAGCAGCGCTGCCCCGCCGCCGGCCACGATGCCCTCGGCCATGGCGGCGCGGGTGGCCTGCAGCGAGTCGTCGACCCGGTGCCGGATCTCCTTGAGCTCCGCGTTCGTCGGCGCCCCGACGGAGATGATGGCGGCCTTGCCCGACAGCCGCGCGATGCGATCGTTGAGCCAGTCCTCGTCGGTCCCGATGCTGGCGCGGTTCATCTCGGCGCGCAGCTGCGAGAGCCGCATCTCCACCGATTCCTTCGCACCCTGCCCGCCGATGATCGCGGTGTGCTCGTTCGTGGCACGCACCTGCGAGGCGCGACCGAGGTGCTCGGTGGTGACCTGCTCCAGCGAGAACGACGACGCCTTGGACAGCACCTTGCCGCCACACAGGGCCGCCATGTCCTCGAGCATGTGCACGCGCTTCTCGCCGAAGCCGGGCGCCTGGATCGCGGTGCACTTGATGTGCCCGTTGACGTGGTTGTGCACCAGCATCTGCAGCGCGGTGCCCTCCACCTTCTCGGCGACGATCACCAGCGGCTTCGGGTCGCGCATGATCCGCTCGAGCATCGGCATCAGCGCCTGCACGTTCGTGATCTTCTCGGCGCACAGCAGGATGTAGGGGTCGTCGAGGACCGCCATCATGCTGCCCGGGTCGGTGACCAGGTACGGCGAGACGTAGCCGTTGTCGAACTCGAAGTCCTCGACGAAGTTCACGGTGAGGCCGAGGACCGGGCCGTCGTCGACGGAGATCACGCCGTCGTCGCCGACGGTGTGCAGCGTCTGCGCCACCACGCTGCCGATGGACTCGTCGTCGTTGGCCGAGATGGCCGCGACGCGGGAGAGGTGCTCCAGGCTGTCGACGGGGTGCGCCACCGTCGACAGGTGCGCGACGATCGCGCCCACCGCGACGTCGATGCCCCGCTTGACGAGCACCGGGTTGCCGCCGGAGGTGATCGCCTTCATGCCCTCGCGGACGATGGCCTGCGCCATCACCGTGGCGGTCGTGGTGCCGTCACCGACGATGTCGTTGGTCTTGATCGCCGCTTCCTTGAGGATCTGGGCACCCATGTTCTCGAACGGGTCCTTCAGATAGATCTCGCGCGCGATCGTCACGCCGTCGTTCGTGACCTCCGGCGTACCGGTGATCTTCTCCAGGATCACGTTGCGGCCCTTGGGGCCGAGCGTCGACTTCACGGCCTCGGCCAGCTGGTCGACGCCGGCCTTGAGCAGGTCGCGGGCTTCCTGTCCGAACTTGAGTTCCTTGGCCACGGGGCCCCTCCTGGAGACGAATTCTCAACATGTGCGCGGGGAAGAAGAGAGGTGAAGCAGGCCCGGGTCGCCGCCCGCACCGGAGTGCACGGACGGCGACCCGAGGATGGTGCTACCTACGTGTCGGCCGGACTACTTGACGGCCGGGGGGAGCATGTCGCCGATGAACTCGGCGGCCTCCTCCAGGTTGCCGAACATCACGGTCCGGTCATCCATGTGGATCATCTTGCCGTAGTGGGTGGACATGTTCTCCTCGAACTCGGAGGCGTCGTAGAAGCCCTCCTCCTCGCCGAGTGCCTCAGAGATCTCGTCGTAGACGAAGTCCATCCGGCCGACGCAGTCCACCCGGATCATGGACGGCAGGTGCGTGATGGTCACGTTCTCCTGCCGGTTCATGACATCCGCGACGACGACGCCCACCTGGTTGTTCATCAGCGTCACACCGGCCATGCCGGACGCGGTGTTGTCCGCCTTGTACGGGCTCTCTGATGTCTTGAAACTGGTCACTGCGACAGCTCCTTCGGGGGCTCCAGTCCGAGGTCGGTCACGATGCCGGCGAACCGGCTCTTGGCCCGGTCGAGGGCGTCCTCGAACCGCGGGGGCTTGGCGTCGGGCTGGCTCCACAGCGGCTGCATCGCGCGGGCCGCTTCCAGGCACTGCGGCACCCACTTGGACAGCCAGCCCTGCAACAGCTCCTTGTTGTGGGCCGCGAACTCCTTGTCCTGGACCAGCGGGCCGAAGCACGCCTGGGTCCAGCGGAGATCACGCTGGGCGTAGTCGTACTCGCCGGCGCCGATCACGGTCGGCGTCACGAAGTCGCCGTTGCCTGCGGCGGCCTGCTGCACCAGGTTGGACCGGAACAGCTCGCCGACCAGCGGTTCGAACACCACGTTGGTGGCGAACACCGACTCGCCCCAGTCGTTGTCGATCGCGGTGAGGGCCTCGACGACCTTGCGGGCGCCCTGCCACTCGGGATCGTTGTTCCACGCGTCGAGGTGCGCGGTGCCGTCGAAACCGTCGATCTCCTCGGAGAGCGTGAGGTTGTAGAGCGCGAGGTCCTGCGCGAAGCGGATCTTGTGCATGCTGTTCACGACCATGGCCGTGTTGTGCATGTTCGTCGGACCGGACCGGTTGCAGGCCGCGAAGATGTACAGACCGAGGATGTGCTCGATGTGCATCCACGCGCCGACGTTGCGCTCGACGAACGACTTCCAGTTCGGGGTCCAGTTGTCGAAGGCCTTCGCCTGGCGGGCGTTCTCGACGTTCTGGGTGGTCTGGCGGACGACGTTCGCGTTGTAGCGATAGAACGTCATCTCCCATTCCTCGTTGGGGTCCCGGAACTCGTGCCAGCCGTGCGCGGGCCAGTCCTCCACGTGCAGCGAACCGGTACCGGGCCCGGTGACGGGCTCGGGCTTGTCGACGCCCCACGCCTTCAGCTTCGTCCAGTGCAGCGGGTAGCCCGCCTCACCGTTGGCGAAACCGTAGATCCAGCCCTGCGACAGGTAGTGCCGCGGGTCGGGCTGGACGTCGACGGTGACGTCCTCGTAGTGGGTCTGCTTGCGCTTCGCCGGCTTGTAGTAGTTGTACCGACGTGCGCTGGCACTGGAGTCGGGGAACTCCTGTGCGCCTGCCTCCGCATCCGTGAACTGTGGCTTCGGGACACTGCGTTCGGGACGTTGAGCAGCTGTGGTCATGGGCCGTCCTCGCCTTCCGGCTCACCGGTGGTGGTGAACTTGTCGTAGAAGATGTTCTGTTCGAGCACTCCGAGGGCCGTGAGCTTCGCCAACGCCGCATCCACCATTGGCGGAGGTCCGCACACGTACGCGTCCCGACCCTTGAGGTCGGGTTCGCACCGCTCGACGACGTCGGTGATGAGACCGACCTCGCCGTCCCACTCGTCGTCACCGGCAGGCTCGGACAGTGCCGGGACGTACCGGAAGCCTGGAATTCGAGACTCCAGGCTCCGGAGCTCTTCTTCGAAGCACAGGTCCCGCTTCGCGCGGGCCCCGTAGTAGAAGACCGCCTTGCGGTCCACGCCTCGATCGGCCATGGCGCGCAGCAGTCCCAGTACCGGTGCCATCCCGGCGCCGCCGCCCACGAAGACGATCGGCGAGGTCCGACTCTCCCGAAGCGTGAAGGTCCCGAATGGGCCCTCCACATCGAGCCGGTCGCCGACCTGGACCTTCGAGGCCAGGAAATCCGAGAACAGGCCGTCCGGATAGATCTTGATGACGAACTCCCAGTGGGCGTCGCGACCCGGGACGTGTGCCATCGAGAACGAGCGGTGCTCATCGGTGTTGGGAACCGAGATGTCGAGGTACTGGCCCGGGAAGAACTTGATCTCCTCGGGTTCGATCAGCTTGAGTACGAGATGGCGCATGTCATGGGTGGCCGGCTCGTTGGACACGACCTCGGCCACGCCCTTCGAGATCGGCAGACCCGACCGGATGATCTCCTCGTCGTACTGGAGGAGTTCGATCACGAGGTCCTCGTAGGCGTGTGCCCGGCAGAGGAGGGTCTGACCCTCCTCGCGTTCGGAGTCGGGCAACGCGAAGGTCGAGTACTTGTCGAGCTCGATGTTGTCCATGTCGCCTTCGAGGACGAAGGACTTGCAGGCAGCGCACTGACCTTCCTTGCAGCCGTGCATGAGCTGGACGCCCTGCTCGGCGGCCGCACGCAGGATGTTCTGCTCCTCGTCGACCTCGATCTCGATGCCCACCGGCTCGAACCTGACTCTGTGCTTGTTACCCACTACGTCCGCGCCCTTCGCCGGTGGACCATCTGTGCTATCGCTGAGCCCCGATCTGGCAGGGGGAGGGCCGACGATGGAGTCGCCGGCCCTCCCCCCTCACCTGACCCGCGCTCAGGCGCCCGAAGGTGCCGGTCGTCCGGCGGGGCCCTGACGGTTGTAGTCAGCGAGGTAGGCGGCGCGCCCGGCGTCGTCCATCTCGTTGATGATCACGTTGGGGCTGCCCAGCGGAGGACAGCGGCGCATGTGATCCAGCGTCCACATCTTCTTGGGGTTCAAGTCGAGGTGGGGCTGTGCCGTCATGGTCTTGCCGTCGTCGCGGACGAAGCCCATGTCCGAGACCACGTCGGCCCAGTTCCAGCCGTGGTAGATCGTCTCCCACTCACGACGCCCGACCAGCCGGCCCATGTTCGGGGTCTCGCGACCCTGGTACTCGGGGCGGAAGGCCTCGACGTCGGTCCAGCGGCAGACCTCGTGGCAGTACGTGCGGTGCACGCCGTCGACCTCGGCCATGACCATGTCCTCACGGACCAGGCACGGGACCATGCAGGTCCAGCAGCGGGCCGGGTAGACGTAGTCGACGTCCTCGAACACGATCGGGTTGTGCCCGTTCGGCACGGCGAGGCGGTTGTAGTTCTCCCACCACGCGCCGTACTTGTCGTACCAGCCCGGGTACTTGTACTCGAACCACTCGAAGTCC
>NZ_JAJCYB010000105.1 GCF_029263155.1 Pseudonocardia sp. | reverse complement strand
GGGCGGGTGTGTCCGGTGGCTCGGGCCGGTGCGGGGGCAGGCGGTGCGACCTTCGGGCGGCCCACCCCGTCGACGGGGTGGGCCGCCCGAAGGTCGCACCGCCTGCCCCCGCACCGGCCCGAGCCACCGGACACACCCGCCCGGGCGCCGGACCGGCCCCCGCGTCCGACACCGCGGCGGCGACGCTGTGGTGGGATGGCCGTCGGCGACGAGAGGGGCAGGGCGTGCGGGCGGTGCAGGTGGTGCGGCTGGACGGGCCGGCGGCGGTCGAGGTGCGGGACGTGCCGGAGCCGGTGCGCGCGCCGGAGCAGGTGCTCCTCGACGTCCGCGCGGCCGGCGTCAACTTCCCCGACGTCCTGCAGAGCAAGGGGCTCTACCAGTACAAGCCCGATCCGCCGTTCACGCTGGGCTCCGAGGTGGCGGGCGTGGTGCGTGCGGCCCCCGACGGCGCCGGCGTGAATCCGGGTGACCGGGTGGTGGCCTTCCCCGGGACCGGGGCGTTCGCCGAGGTCGTGGCCGCGCAGGCCGAGCACGTGCTGCCGCTGCCCGACGAGGTGTCCTTCGCCGCGGGTGCCTGCCTGCCGATGAACTACCTCACCGCCCACTTCGCGCTGCTGCGCCGCGGGCACCTGCGGGCCGGGCAGGCCGTGCTGGTCCAGGGCGCCGCGGGTGGGGTCGGCACGGCGTGCGTCCAGCTGGCCGCCGCCGAGGGCGCCACCGTGATCGCGGTCGTGTCCACCGACGCCAAGGCCGAGGTGGCCCGCGCGGCCGGGGCCGCCCACACCGTGCCGGTCGAGGGGTTCCGCGACGCGGTGCAGGCGCTCGGCGGCGTCGACCTCGTGGTCGACCCGGTGGGCGGGGACCGGTTCACCGACTCCCTGCGCTGCCTGCGCCCCGAGGGCCGGTTGCTGGTGATCGGGTTCACGGCGGGCGACATCCCGACGGTGAAGGTCAACCGCCTGCTGCTCAACAACATCGACGTGGTGGGCGTCGGCTGGGGCGGGTACGCACTGGGCCGGCCCGGGTACCTCGCCGGGCAGTGGGCCGAGCTGGAGCCGCACCTGCGGGCCGGCCGGTTGGACCCGCTGATCAGCGAGTCGTTCCCGCTCGAGCGGGCGGGCGAGGCGCTCTCCCGGATCGACGGCCGGCGCGTCACCGGCAAGGTCGTGCTGGAGGTCTGAGAGGTCACGATCGCCTCTCAGCGACTGCGGGTGTCCGGTCCTCGACCTAGACTCCAAGATCGGCCCACCGTCCCGGCCACGCGCCGGTCGCCGGCGGGCCATCGACGAGGACGAGGAGTGCTGCACATGTCCACCGACGCCCCACCCGGGCGCACCGAGCCCGGGCGCAACGGCGGCAACCCGCTCGCCACCTACATCCGGACGCACACCAACCCGCCGGTCTTCCTGGTCTCGGCCGTCGTGATCGTGGCGTTCCTGCTGGTGGGCTCGCTGTTCACCGAGGCCACCAACGAGGTCGCCGGCGACGCGATGGCCTTCATCGCCACCTACTTCGGCTGGTTCTACATCCTCGCTGCGACCGGCTTCCTGGTCTTCGTCGTGGCGCTGATGATCAGCCGCTACGGGCGACTGCGCCTGGGACCCGACGACTCCCGCCCGGAGTACAGCACGGTGCCGTGGTTCGCGATGCTGTTCACCGCGGGCATGGGCATCGGCCTGGTCTTCTACGGCGTCTACGAGCCCGCCTACTACCTCGACCCCTCCAGCGGCAGCCCGATCGCCGCGACCGACCCGCAGCAGCGGGCCACCGAGGCGATGAACTACACGATCTACCACTGGGGCCTGCAGCCCTGGGCGATCTACATCGTGCTCGGCCTGGCCATGGGCTACTTCTCCTTCCGCAAGGGCCTGCCGCTGCGCCCGGCGTCGGCGTTCTACCCGCTGTTCAAGGAGAAGACCTTCGGCTGGCGCGGCAACGTGATCGACGTCCTCGCCGTGTTCGGCACCCTGTTCGGGCTGGCGACCTCGCTCGGGCTGGGCGCGCAGCAGGTCAACGCGGGCCTGTCCACGCTGTTCGGGGTGCCGGTGAACACCACCGTGCAGATCGCCCTCATCGCCGCGATCACCGCCATCGCGGTCGTGTCGGTGATGCTGGGCATCGACAAGGGCATCCGCAGGCTCTCGGTGCTCAACCTGGGTCTGGCCATGCTGCTGATGGTGTTCATCTTCCTGGTCGGCCCGAAGCTGTTCATCCTCACCGGGCTGGCCGACTACACCGGCTACTACCTGCAGAACCTCGTCGGCACCAGCTTCGAGGTGTTCAACCCCGACACCCAGGCCGAGGCCGCAGCCTGGCAGGCCAGCTGGACGCTGTTCTACTGGGGCTGGTGGATGTCGTGGGCGCCGTTCGTCGGCATGTTCATCGCCCGCATCTCCTACGGCCGGACCATCCGCCAGTTCGTCGCGGGCGCGCTCATCGCCCCGGTCGCGGCCTCGATCACCTGGTTCGCGGTGCTCGGCGGGTCGGGCATGTTCTACGAGATCAACGACGTCACCGACATCGCCGGCTCGCCCGCAGAGGAGTCGCTGTTCCTGCTGTTGCAGGCGCTGCCGGTGCCGGAGATCCTGTCGGTCGCCGCGTCGGTGCTCACGATCCTGGTGGTGGTGCTGTTCTTCGCGACCTCCTCGGACTCCGGCTCGCTGGTCGTCGACATGCTCACCAACGGCGGCGACCCGAACCCGATCCGGCTGCAGCGCTTCTTCTGGGCGGTCACCGAGGGCGCGGTGGCGGCGGTGCTGCTGGCGGTCGGCGGTGCGACGGCCCTGCAGGCACTGCAGGCGGCGTCCATCACCGCCGGGCTGCCCTTCGCCGTGGTGCTCGTGCTGATGTGCGTCGGCCTGTACAAGGCGCTGGCGGCCGAGCCCGTCGCCGCCGCGCCCACCGCCGCGCGGCTGGCGACGCGGGATGCCCGCGAGCGCGACAACACCGAGGGGGAGCCCGTCACGCCCGACGTCGACGCGCCCGTCGCGGCCACGAAGCACGACAGCTAGGAGGGCAGGACCGATGCCTGCGAAGCGTGGCAAGGTCGGCAACCCGTTCCGCGGGGTCGTCGACATCATCAGCGAGATGAACCGGATGTCGGAGCGGATGACCAGCGGCGACAGCAGCGCCGCCGCGCCTCCGCGGGGGCACTCCGACGCGTGGAACCCCACCACCGACATCCTCGCGATGGGCTCGGACCTGCTCGTGCGCTGCGAGGTGCCCGGGGTCCGCGCCGAGGACGTCGAGGTCGCCCTCTCGCACGGCACGCTCACCATCGTCGGTGAGCGGCACCACGGCGACGAGACCAACGACGACTTCTACGTCCAGGAGCGGCACTACGGCAGGTTCCGCCGCGACATCACCCTGCCCGAGGGGGTGCGGGAGGCCGACATCGGGGCCGAGCTGCGCGAGGGGGTCCTGCAGATCGTCGTGAGCGGGGCCGCTAACGCCGCCGGGCCGGCGCAGATCGCCGTGCGGCACGTCCCGTCCGACTGAGGGCGACCGCGTCGGCCCGGGGCTTCTCGGTTCCGGGTCGGCGCGGGCGCGCCGACCGATCCGGGCGGGGTGCCGGCCGAGCGGGCCGTGTCGCTGCGCTGCACCGGCGCGGCGGCGCTGCAGCTGGGACCGGCGACGCGGGTGGGTGACCGTCCGACTGCTCAGCCCGAGCGAGGACCGGACGGTGCCCCGGGCACCGGGCCGGTGATCCGCTCGAGCAGCGGTGCCATGCGGTGCCCCACCAGCCGCCGCATCACCAGCGACGTCGTGGTGCGCTCCACGCCGTCGATCGCGAGCAGATGGCCGGCGATGCGGTACAGGTCGTCGGCGTCGCGGGCGACGACCTGGCACAGCAGGTCGGCCTCGCCGGACAGGCCGAGCACCTCGACCACCTCGGGCACCCGGTGCAGCGCGGCGGCCACCTCGGCGAGGCGCTGCTGCACCAGCTGCATCGAGACGAACGCGGTGAGCGGGTAGCCCAGCGCCGCCGGGTCGATCCGGCGCTCGAACGATCCGAGCACGCCGCGCTCCTCCAGCCCGGCCAACCGGGCCTGCACGGTGTTGCGGGAGATCCCGAGGCGTTGCGACAGCGCGAGCACCGACGCACGCGGGGATTCGGCCAGGGCGAGCAGCAGGCGGGCGTCGGTGGCGTCCATGCTGGGCATTCTGCACGACAAGTCCGGCATGCTAAGCAATCTGCTCGATCAGAGCGGTTCCGGTTGTGCATTCAGGTCCGCGGTGGTGCAGTTGGCGGGCGACACGGGAGGTGCGATGAACGACGACGTGCTGCGCACGATCGAGAAGCGGGTGCTGTGGCTGGCCACCTCGATCGTGCACCATGCCAACCGGGTGCGCCCCAACCCCGGCGGGCTGAAGGTCGGCGGGCACCAGGCGTCGAGCGCGTCGATGGTGACGATCATGACGGCGCTGTGGTTCGAGCACCTGCGCCGCGAGGACCGGGTGTCGGTCAAGCCGCACGCCTCGCCGGTGCTGCACGCGATCAACCACCTGCTCGGCGAGCTGCCGGCGGAGAAGCTGGAGACGCTGCGCGCGTTCGGCGGGCTGCAGAGCTACCCGAGCCGCTCCAAGGACCCCGATCCCGTCGACTACTCCACCGGTTCGGTCGGCATCGGCGCCACCGCCCCGATCTGGGGAGCGCTGGCCCGCCGGTACGTCGCCAAGTACGACGACACCGTGGGCGGCGCCGATGCGCGCTCCGCTGACGCTCCGCACGGCGGGCGGCAGTACTCGCTGGTCGGCGACGCGGAGCTGGACGAGGGCGCCTGCTGGGAGGCCGTGCTCGACCCGATGGTCGGCGAGCTCGGTGAGATCGTCTGGATCGTCGACCTCAACCGGCAGAGCCTCGACCGCGTCGTGCCCAACATCGGCGCCACCCGCCTGCAGGGCATGTTCGACGCCGCGGGCTGGCAGGTGCTCACCGTCAAGTACGGGCGGCTGCTGGAGGAGCTGTTCACCCGTCCCGGTGGCGACGCGCTGCGCACCCGCATCGACGACATGCAGAACCCGGAGTACCAGCGCCTGCTGCGCTGCACCCCCGCCCAGCTGCGCGAGCGCCTGCCCGCCGACGACGAGAAGCTCGCCGCGCTCATCGGCACCCTCGACGACGAGACGCTGCACGCCGCGATCCGCAACCTCGGCGGTCACGACCTCGCCGCGCTGCGCGAGGCGTTCGCCGCCATCGACGACACCCGGCCCACGGTGGTCTTCGCCTACACCGTCAAGGGTCACGGCCTGGCCAGCGAGGGGCACCCGCAGAACCACTCGTCGCTGCTCACCCACGAGCAGTACGGCGAGCTGGCCGCCGCGGTGGGTGCCGACGTGGACGCGCCGTGGACCCCGCTGCCCGCCGGCTCGTCCGCGGCGGCCGTGTGCGCCGAGGTGGCCGCGCGGCTGGCCCGCGAGCCCGTCACCGTCGAGGCGGTGCCCGCGCTGCCCGCCGACATCGGCCGTACCCCGGCGGGGACCGCCACCACCCAGGCCGCGCTGGGCCGCGCGCTGCTCGACCTGACCCGCGCCGCACCCGAGGCCGCCGCGCGCGTGGTGACCCTGTGCCCGGACGTCGCGTCGTCGACGAACCTGGGCGGCTGGGTCAACAAGGTGGGGGTGTGGTCGGCCACGGACCGCCGCGACTGGTTCGCCGACGACCCCGAGACGATCCTGCACTGGCGCGAGAGCGCGAGCGGTCAGCACCTGGAACTGGGCATCGCCGAGACCAACCTGGTCGGGATGCTGGGCGAGTTCGGCGCCACCTGGAGCCGCTGGGGCACGCCGCTGCTGCCGATCGGCGTGCTGTACGACCCGTTCGTGGAGCGCGCGCTGGAGCCGTGGTCGTTCGGGATCTACGCGGGCGGGCAGTCGATCCTGGTCGGCACGCCGTCCGGGGTGGCGCTGGCGCCCGAGGGCGGGGCCCACCAGTCGATCACCACGCCGTCGGTGGGGCTGGAGCAGCCCGAGTGCACGAGCTACGACCCGGCGTTCGCGATCGACGTCGAGTGGACGCTGCTCGCGTCGCTGGCGCAGCTGGGCCGCCCGGGCGGGCGGTCGGCGTACCTGCGGCTGTCCACGCGGCCGGTGGACCAGACCCTCGCCGCGGTGCCCGAGGACCCGGCCGCCCGGGAGCGTCGCCGTCGCCAGGTGGTGGCGGGGGCGTACCCGATCCGGCAGGTGGAGCGCCCCGCCGTGACGATCGCCGCGATGGGCGCCGTCGTGCCCGAGGCCCTGGCCGCGGCGCAGCGGCTCGATGCGCTGGGGCACCCGTGCGACGTCGTGTGCGTGACCAGCGCCGGGCTGGTGTTCGACGCCGTGCAGGCCCGCGCAGGCCGCGGTGACGCGGAGACGTGGATCCTCGACGGCGCCTTCCCCGCCCGCCGTGCCGCCCCGATGGTGACGGTCCTGGACGGCCACCCGCACACCCTGGCGTTCCTGGCCGGGATCAACCGCGTCCCGGCCGTGCACCTGGGCGTGTCGCGCTTCGGCCAGTCCGGGGACCTGGAGTCGGTGTTCCGCCACCACGGCCTGGACACCGACAGCCTGGTGGCCGCGGCCCTCGACGTCGCGTCCTGACCGGGCGGGCGGCGCCGCCAGCGACCGCACGACGACCGCACGCACAGCGCGACACGACCGCACGCACACCCCGACTCGCGAGGTGGTTGCGCGAGTCGGGGTGTGCGTGCGCGCGAGTCGGGGTGTGCGTGCGTGCGAGTCGGGGTCAGGCGGGGGTCGCGGGGCCGGGGCCCATCGGGTCGTCGCCCGTGTCGTCGTCCTGGGCGGCGAGGAACTTCTCCACCTCGGCACCCAGCTCGTCGGCGCTGGGCAGCTCGCCGGACAGGCCCATGCCGGAGCGCTCGCCGCGGCCGCTGGACACCGTGTCGTACTGCCGCTCCAGCGCCTCCACCACCTGGGTGACCTCCTCCGAGCCCGCCACCTGCTCGGCGATCTCGGCCTCCGAGCGCACCGCGGCCTGCGACAGCGACTCGGTGGGCAGGTAGAGCCCGGCCGCGAGCCCGACGTGGTCCAGCAGCACCCGCGCGGCCTGCGGGTACTCCGCGCGCGCCAGGTAGTGCGGCACGTGCACCGCGAACCCCATCGCGTCGTGCCCGGCCGCACCGAGCCGGAACTCCATCAGTGCCACCGCGCTCCCGGGCACCTCGGCGGTGGTGAACCACGCCTCGTGGCCCTCGGTCAGCTCCGGACGCGTGCCGTGCACCGTGACCCCGATCGGACGGGTGTGCGGCACGGCCATCGGGATCGCCGTCATGTTGATGACCAGCCGCACCCCGAGCCGCTCCACCAGCTGCTCGACGGCCGCGCAGAAGCGCTCCCACTGGGTGTCCGGCTCGGGCCCGGACAGCAGCAGGAACGGCGTGTCGCCGGTGTCGGTGAGCGCCACGATGTCCAGCTCAGGGCCGTGGTAGGCGGCCCAGCGGTCGGACTCGAACCGTAGCGGGGGACGCCGCGACCGGTAGTCCACCAGCTGGTCGACGTCGAAGCGCGCCACCGGCCGCGACTCGCTGCCGCTGGTCTCCAGCGCCTCCAGGGCCAGCCGCGCGGCGTTGCCGGCGTCGACGAAACCCTCCAGGGCCACGAGCAGCACCGGCTCGTCCAGGTCCGGGGCGTCGTCCACGATCTCGTACAGCTCGGCCGGTTCCTGCACCGCGCACCTCCACCTTCCGACGGGCACCTTCCGACGGGCGAAGCGCCCGCCCGCTATCGGCACAACGTGAATCTCCCCGCACAGCATCCCGTCCCGGGCCCGGGACGCGCACCATGGGTAGGACATGGACCAGCAGAGCTCAGTGCCACGGCCCGTTCCGGCCCGGCCCACCTTCCGCACGTGGGCCGTCTGGATCGTGGCGCTGTCGGCCTACCTCGTCGGCGTCATGCACCGCACCTCGTTCGGCGTGGCCGGGCTCGAGGCGGCGGACCGGTTCGGCGCCGCACCGGCCGTGCTGTCCGGATTCGTCGTGCTGCAACTGCTCGTCTACGCGAGCCTGCAGATCCCGGTCGGCGCGCTGCTCGACCGCTTCGGCGCCCGGCGGCTCGTGGTCGTCGGGGCGCTCACGATGGCCGCCGGGCAGCTGATGCTGGCCCTCGCCACCGGGCTGCCGCTGGCCATCGCGGCCCGCGTGCTCGTCGGCACCGGCGACGCGCTGACGTTCATCAGCGTGCTGTCGGTGGTCAACGCCTGGTTCCCGCCCCGCCGGGTTCCGGTGCTGACCCAGCTCACCGGGCTGCTCGGCCAGCTCGGGCAGGTCCTGTCCGCGCTGCCGCTCGCCGCGCTGCTCTACGGGCCGGGCTGGACCCCGGCGTTCCTGTCGGCGGCCGCGCTGGGCGTGTTCGTGGCCGTGGCCGTGCTGGCCGTCGTACGCGACCGCCCGCCGGGCGCACCCGTCCCACCGCCCGCGCCGGCGCCGCGCGAGGTGCTCGCCGGCGTCGCGGCGGCGTGGCGGGAGCCGGGCACCCGCCTGGGGCTCTGGACACACATGGGCACCCAGTTCTCCGGCACCGTGTTCGCGCTGCTCTGGGGCGTGCCGTACCTGGTCGCGGGGCAGGGATTCAGCTCGGGTGAGGCGAGCGCGCTGCTCACGATCCTGGTCGGCGTGGGGATCGTCGCGGGCCCCCTGTTCGGGGAGTTCACCGCGCGACACCCGCTGCGCCGGTCGTGGCTGGTGCTCGCGGTCATCGTGGTGACCGCCGGTGCCTGGACCGCCGTGCTCGCGGTGCCCCCGCCCGCGCCGCGCTGGATGCTCGTCGCGTTGATGGTGGTGCTGGCGCTCGGCGGTCCCGGCTCGCTGGTCGGGTTCGACTACGCCCGCACGTTCAACCCCCGCAACCGCCAGGGCACCGCGGTCGGGATCGTCAACATCGGCGGGTTCGTGGCCTCGCTCCTCGTCGCCTTCGCCGTCGGCGTCGTGCTGGGGCTGAGCGCGGGCGGCTACACCCCCGAGGCGTTCCGGGTCGCGTGGACGGTGCAGTACGCCGTCTGGGGCTTCGCGCTGGTCGCGGTGCTCGTCGCCCGCAGGCGGGCCCGCCGCAAGCTCGCCACGGAGGGCGTGGTGGTCCCGCCCCTGCGCGAGGTCCTGGCCCGCCGCCGCCGCTGACCCGCCCGATCACTACCCGCGAGTCGGGGTCTGCGTGCGCGCGAGTCGGGGTGTGCGTGCGCGCGAGTCGGGGTGTGCGTGCGAGCCGGTGCGGCGGCCCGAGTCGATCACCCGATGGTGACAACGCTTATCATTTGCGGGACCATCACGGACGGCGGAGGGGAGGCCGGGTGCGCATCGCGTTCGTCGGCAAGGGCGGCAGCGGGAAGACGACGGCGGCGGCGGTGTTCAGCCGCTACCTGGCCGAACTGGGCCATCCGGTGCTCGCCGTCGACGCCGACATCAACCAGCACCTCGGCCAGGCCCTCGGTCACGACGGCCCGCCTCCCCGCGCGCTCGGCAGCGACCTCGCGTGGCTCAAGGACCACCTGCGCGGCACCAACCCGCGCATCCCGTCCGCCGACGTGATGATCAAGACGACGCCACCCGGTCCCGGGTCGCGCCTGCTCGATCTCGATCCGGCCGGCGAGCTGCTGCGCCGCTGCTCCGTCGACGTGGCCGGGGTACGGCACCTGGTCACCGGCGAGTTCGACGAGGCCGACATCGGCGTGTCGTGCTACCACTCCAAGACCGGCGCCGTGGAGCTCTACCTCAACCACCTGCTCGACGGTCCCGGCGAGTACGTCGTCGTCGACATGACCGCGGGCGCGGACGCGTTCGCCTCCGGCCTGTTCACCCGCTTCGACCTGACGGTGCTGGTCAGCGAGCCGACCCGGCGCGGGGTCGGGGTGTACCGCCAGTACGCCGAGCACGCGGCCGGGCACGGGGTGGCGCTGCGGGTGCTGGGCAACAAGGTGGTCGACGCCGAGGACGTCGCCTACCTGCGGGGGGAGGTCGGGGACGCGCTGCTGGGCTGGTTCGGCCAGTCGGGGTGGGTGCGGGCGGCCGAGCGCGGGGCCGTGGCGCCGGTCGCGCAGCTCGAGCCCGCGAACCTCGCCACGCTCGACGCGGTGCGTGCCGCACTCGACGAGCAGGAACGGGACTGGGCGGCCTACCACCGCGGCACCGTCGCGTTCCACCTGCGCAACGCGCAGGCGTGGGGCAACCGCAGCGCCGGCACCGACCTCGCCGCCCAGATCGACCCGGACTTCCGGCCCGGGCCCGTCACCACCACCCACTAGAGGAGTCACGTGTCTCTCGACGTCCCCACCCAGGTCCTGTCCGCCGCCGCGCGGGGCGAGCTGGACGACGCCCAGTTCGTCGCCGTCGTCCGCGACTCGCTGCCCTACGCGTGGGAGGTGGTCTCCGCCGCGGCCGACGACCGCGCCGCCCGCCCGGACGCCCCGTTCGGCGAGCACGAGGTGCCCCCGCCCTCGGAGCGCGAGCGTGGCGAGCTGCTGCGCGCACTGGCCAGCAACGCCATCCGCGGTGCGCTGGAGCGGCACTTCGGTGTCGTGCTGGCGTTCCAGAACTGCCACCGGGTGGCCGCGTTCGCCCCGGCCGCCGTCGACTCGCCGATCTACCGCGAGTTCATCTCGCCGCGCGGCCAGGTCCTGAACCAGAGCCCGGAGCTGCGCGACTGCTGACCGGTCGGGAGTGCGTGGCGGTGCTCCGGCACCGCCACACACCCACCGGCCTACTCCGCGAGCAGCCGGTAGATCGTCTTGCGGGCCTCGGTCAGGGCCGCGGTGGCCGCGGTGATCTGCTCCGGTGTGCCGGCACCCAGCACCTGCTGCGCGGCCGCGTGCAGCTGGCCCAGCTGGTCCCACAGCTCGCCCGCCTCGCTGTCGGCGTCCCGGCCCAGCGCCTCCCAGACCGCGTCGAGCTCCGCGCGGTGCTCGGTGACGTAGGCGGTACCGGCGTCGGTGAGGGAGACGACCCGGCGGCCGTCGGACTTCTCGACCAGTGCCAGGCCCTCGTCCTCCAGCTGGGAGATCGTGGGGTAGACCGATCCCGGGCTGGGCCGCCAGTGGCCGCCCGACCGCTCGGCGATCTCCTGGATGATGTCGTAGCCGTGACGGGGCTGCTCGGCCAACAGGGCGAGCACCGCGGTGCGGATGTCGCCGCGCGAGGTGCGCCGCCGCCTGCCCGGGAAGCCGCGGCCACCGGGGAAGGGGCCGCCGGGGAAGGGGCCGCTGCGCGGGCCGCCCGGACCGAAGCCCGGACCGAATCGTGGGCCGCCGGGTCGTCGGCCGCGGGGGCCGCCGTGACGGTGGGGTCCGGCGTCCTCGCCGTCCGCCGGACCGGGGTGAGGTGGCATGCCGGGCATGTCGGGTGCGTCGAACCGCGGGTGCCGGGGGCCTCCCCGGAACCGGAACTGTCGTGGGCTGTTCATCTGCGCTGTCCCCTCGTACGTCGCGAGCCTCCTGCTCCGATAGCACTGAGTAGCTCGTATGGCATCACGATATATCGGTAACAGTCGCCTAGCGAGGTGTCCTGCATCACATCGCGTTCCGGAGCTGCCTGGTGTGCGACTGACGGGAGCCGGCCGACGCCCGCCCCAGTGATCATCTGCTCGGAACGGGTGGGTGTGCCGGTGCCGTGTATCGGGGGTGTCGGGCACGGACGGCTTCGAGCCGTGGTGATCATCGGTTCGGAACCGGCGGGCGCGTGATGAACCGTTCCGGGTTCCCGGACGGCGATCATGGGGCCGGGGCCGGGCCGGTGGCCATGGTGATCGTCGGTTGGGAACGGGCGGGCGTGCCGGTGCCGGTTGCCGGTTCCCGGACGCCGATCTCGGGGGGTGGGCCGGCCGGGGGCCGGTGGTGATCGCCCGCTCGGAACGGGCGGGCGTGCCGACACCCGTTGCGGGTTCCCGGACGTCGATCATGCCGAGATGCGACCTGTCGCAGCCGCCCGGCCCGCCGGATGCGGCCTGGCGGAGCGGCCCGCCGCCCCCGTGACCGGTTGCCGCCCGTGATCGGCCTGCCGACCTCGCTCGCCGGGCCGACCCGCCGAGATCGCCGGTTCGGCACCCGCACGGGTGCGGATGCCGAACCGGCACCCGCACCCGTGCCGCCGGCCGCTCGTTGTCCCCGGACGCCGATCACGGGCGGCGACGGGTCGACGACCGCGGTGATCACCGTCTCGGAACCGGCGGGTGCGCCCGAACCGGCTCCGCGTTCCCGGCCGGCGATCACCGCCGGGTGAGACGTCGTTGCCGAGTGGGCGGACGCCGTGGTCGGTCCCGGGGCGTCCGCCCGGCACGGTCCGCCGCGCGCCGCGGCGGCGCGGCTACTCGTGCCAGCGGGGGGAGGTCGTCCGCGGCGGCGTCAGGCGGGCGGGTACGTGCACGAGGTGCGGCGCCCGGCTGCCGACGGCCGCGGCCAGCGGGGCGGCGAGCTCCGCGACCGAGCCGACCGCGGTCGCCGCCAGCCCGAAGGAGGCGGCGAGCGCGACGAAGTCGGGGGTCACGAGGTCGACACCGGACGCCGGTTCCCCCGCCCGCTCCTGGTCGTAGCGCAGCATCCCGTAGCCCCCGTCGTCGACGACGAGCACGGTGACCGGCAGCCGCTCCTGCACGAGCGTGGCCAGCTCGCCCAGCGCCATCATCAGCCCGCCGTCGCCGCACACCGCGATCACCGGGTGCCCCGCGGCCGCCGCCCCCAGCGCCGCGGGCAGCCCGAAGCCGAGCGTGCCCCAGCCGACGGGGTAGGCGAGGCGGCGCGGGGCGGGCGCGGCCGCGTACCCGCCGACCCAGTACCCGGCGACGGCCATGTCGCAGACCAGGACGGTGTCCACGGTCCGGGCGCTCTCGACGGCGTCGAGCAGTGCGGTGGCCTCGGCGGTGGCCGGGTCGGCGCGCAGCCGTGACAGCACGTTCTCGCGCAGCCCGGCGGGCGCCCAGGGCTCACGCGACGGCAGCAGGCCGCGCAGCGCCGCGATCGTGGCGTCCAGCGGGCCGGTGACGGTGGCGTCCGCCCCCCACTCCGGCGGGTCGGCGGGCGCGGCGGCGTCGAGGACGACGAGTCGTGGCGGTCGGGGCATCGTCCAGTTGCGGGTGTTCATGCCGTCGAGGTCCCCACCGACGACGAGCAGCACGTCCGCGGACCCGATCAGCTCCGCGGCCTCGGGCTCGTGCGGGGGGACGCCCACCGCGGCGGGATGCCCGGCCGGGGGCACGCCGCGACCGCGGAAGCTCGCCACGACCGGCGCGCCGAGGTGCATGGCCAGCGCGCCCACCTCGTCGGCGACGTCGAGCGCGTCACCGCCCGCCCAGAGCACCACCCGGGCGCCCTCGAGGATCGCGGCGGCGGCGGTCGGGTCGCCGGGCACGGTGGGCCGCGGCGTGCGGGCGGGGGCCGGGGCCGCCGGGCGGGCGAGCACATCGGCCGGAACGTCGACGTACACGGGCCCGCGCGGGTGCGCGAGCGCGGTGTCGACGGCGACGGGCACCGCGGCGGCCACCTCGGCGGGTGTCCGCGGCGTGAACACCGCCTTCGCCAGCGGAGCGAACAGGGCCGCCTGGTCACGCGACTCGTGCAGCACCCCCCGCACCCGGCCGGGCCGCCGCAGCACCTGCGGGATCTCCGAGGCCACGAGCAGCACCGGGGACCGGGCGGCCGCGGCCTCCCCGAACGCCGCGACGGCGTTGGCCGCGCCCGGACCGGTGGTGACCACGGCCGCGCCCAGCCCGCCGGTCGCGCGCGCCCACCCGTCGGCGGCGTACACGGCGGCCTGCTCGTGCCGCACCACCACCGGCGCCGGGGCGCCCCGCCAGAACGCGAGGTTGTGCACGCCGGGCAGCCCGAACACCCGCCCGGCCCCGCCCGCGGTCGCCGTGTCCAGGATCTGCCGCGCCACGCTGTGCTCCACGCGGTCACCCTGGCACGGGCCGGGAGGGGCAGGCACGGTCCGGCCTGCACCCGGCACTCGCGGCGCAGCCCCGCGGTGGCGCACCGCATCCGGTGGCCCCTCCACGGCCCGGGGCGGCCCGGAAGCCGGTCGGCGAGCTGCGAGGGCCGGGCGCAGGTGTGTCCTACCCGGCGGCGGCCGAGCAGTTCTGCGTCACGTAGTCGCGCACGCGCTCGTTGGCGGCGACGGCATCCGGCGCGTTGATCTGGGCCTCGAGCGCCGGGTCGTCCTGCAGCGTCGCGGCGTCGCCGCCGCTGGCCAGCAACGCGTCGAGCTGCAGGTCGACGATGCGGACGTAGGTGTCCACGTCGTTGCGGATCTCCGGAGGCGCGGTGTTGAGGAGCGTGACGTTGCTGCGCCGCACCGCCTCGACGGTGTTGGACAGCTCCTCGGGCACGATGCCGCCGCGGGCGCCCAGGGGTGCCGCGGCCGCGTTGCCGGCCTGCACGGCGGCGCAGAACGGCGATGCCGTGGACGGCTGCTGTCGCGTGGGGGAGGGGCGGTCGCGATCGGCGACCGAGCCGCCGCATCCGCCGAGCGCGAGCAGCAACGCTCCCGCGAGCACGCCTGCCGGGACGAACCTCATGATCCGCCGAGGATAGCCGGGTGGACGTGTGGGGAACGTGGGCGGGGCCGTCGGCGTTGTGCCTGGCGTGGCCACCTTCGGACCCCGTCGCATCGCTGCGTTCCACGCGTTGTGGCGGACCCTCACCCAGACCAGGCGACCCGGCGCGCCCGGGGTCGGCGATCAGCTACGCGCCCTTCCTCGGATGATCGCGGCCGGGGTGTCCGGTCGCTACCCGGACCTCGGGCGCGGTCGCATCGCGCTGCTCCTGCTCGCGGTGGCCTACCTGGTGTCCCCGGTGGACCTGGTCCCCGAGATGTTCCTGGGGCTGCTCGGGCTCGGCGACGACGCGGTCGTCGCGCTCTGGCTCGGCGGTGCCGTGCTGGCCGACACCGACCGCTTCCTCGCGTGGGAGCGGACGTCGCCGACGGTCATCGACCACCCGCCGCCGCGGTAGGCCGTCCGCCGGACGGGACACCGACCCGACTGGTAGGCATCCCGCGTGGAGACGATGCGCGTGATCACGCAGCAGACGACCGGCGGGCCCGAGGTCCTGCAGCTCGGCTCGGCGCCGGTGCCCGAACCGCTGCCCACCGAGGTCCGGGTGCGCGTCGCCGCGGCCGGGGTCAACCCGATCGACTGGAAGACCCGCGCGGGCTCCGGGATGGCCGCGGTGCTCGGGCCGCCCCCGTTCACCGTCGGCTGGGATGTCGCGGGCACCGTGGACGCCGTCGGTGCCGGCGTGACCCGGTTCGCGGTCGGTGACACCGTGTTCGGGATGCCCTGGTTCCCCCGCCAGGCCGCGGCCTACGCCGAGTTCGTGACGGCACCCTCGCGCCACTTCGCGCACCGGCCCGCCGGGCTCGGGGAGGTGGCCGCCGCGGCGCTGCCGCTGGCCGGGCTCACCGCGTGGCAGTGCCTGGTCGACATCGCCGACGTCGCGCCGGGCCAGCGGGTGCTCGTGCACGCCGCGGCGGGCGGCGTCGGGCACCTGGCCGTGCAGATCGCGAAGTCCCGCGGCGCCTACGTGATCGGCACGGCGTCCTCGGCCAAGCACGACCTGCTGCACGACCTGGGCATCGACGAGGCCATCGACTACCGCCGCGAGGCGTTCGAGAAGGTCCTCGAACCCGTCGACGTCGTCTACGACCTGATCGGCGGCGACGTGGCGCTGCGGTCGCTGGACGTCCTCGCGCCCGACGGCATCATGATCTGCCTCCCGTCCGCCGCGGCGGCCGACGCGATGGCGGCGGCCCGCGCGCGCGGTCTGCGCGCCACCGGGATGCTCGTCGAACCCGACGGCGACGGGCTCGACGAGCTCGCCGGGCTGGTCGACGGGAGACACCTGCGGGTGGTCGTCGCCGAGACGTTCCCGCTGGAGCGGGCGTCGCACGCGCACCGGGCGGGCGAGCTGGGACGCACCTCCGGCAAGCTGGTCCTGACGGTGTAGGCCGGGCTAGTGTCCCCCGCCGGAAGTTCACCGCATATCTCGGCGGCCCAGCTCCCCGCTGACCAGGCCGCCGGACGGCCCGAGTACGCCCGGTACGAGGGCCATCCGACGACCCGGCCAGCGGAAACCTGCATCCACCGATATACGCAACGAACTTCCGGCGGGGGACACTAGATGCCGCGCACCCGGGCGACGACCTCGCGGGCGCGGTCACGTACCCCGCGCAGCTCGGTCAGGTAGAACCAGTAGTCCGGATGGGTGCCACCGAGGCGCTCCTGGGCGTTCTCCAGCCGCACCGACTGCGCGTCGAGCACCGGGCCGTGCTCCGTGACCAGCCCGCGGTCGACCACCAGCCGCTGCGCGTCCCGCAGCACGAACCGGGCATCGGCGGCCTGCTTCGCCGGGTCGGCGCGGACCTCGCGCAGCTCGGTGAGCCGCGCGGTCACGGCGTCGGCCCGCTCCTCGGCCCGGCCCAGCCCGGCGCGGGCGGCGGCGACCTGGTCGGCGGCGTCGTCCCAGTCGCCGGCCTCGGCCAGGGTCCGGGCCCGCTCGACGGCGGCGTCCGTGGCGGCCAGCGCGGTGCGGGCGCGCTCGGCGGCGTCCTCCAGGTCACGGGAGCAGGGCTCGGAGAACTCGCGGCGCAACGCCGACAGGGCCGGCTCGATGCGCTCGACCTTGGCGTCGGCGGCGGAGCGGCGGGTGCGCACGCTGGCCAGCGCCGTGCGCACCTGCTCGGCGGTGCGCGGGGCCTCGGCGGCCAGCGTGCGGGCGTCGCGCGAGAGATCGAGCGTGCGCTGGATCGCGGCGCGGCGTTCGCGCAGGCCGGGGGAGCCGAGCAGCGCGGCGGCCCGCTCGGCCTCGGCCAGCCGCTCGGTGGCCCGCCGCGACCGCACCCCGGCCTCCTCACCCTGTGCGACGGCGTCGCGCGCGGCGACCAGCGCCTCGCGCGCCTCCTGCATCGCCCGGGGCATTCCGCCGATGACCAGCTCGGCCTCGTCGAGGGCGCGGGCGTGCGAGGTGCGGAACCGGCGAATGGCCTCGCGGGCCTTCTCGATCTCGGCGGTGGCCCGCTCGTCGGCACCGCGGGTGCTGCGCCCGGGCGGGGTGTCGGTGGTGGCGGCCAGGTAGGCCTCCGTCGCGTGGTCGCCGAGCACCGCGATCTGCGTCCAGGCCTCACCGAGGCGTCGCCCGGTGCCCAGCTCGTCGGCGGCGTCGACGGCCGCGGCCGCGGCGCGCTGCTCGTCGTCGAGGGCGAGGAAGGACTGCGTGGCGGCGTTGCGGGCGTCGAGCGCGCGCTCGTCGGGGGCGTGCTCGGAGGTGCGGTCGGACCACCGGAACAACCTGGCTCCTCCTCGCTCTGCCGCGCCTGGACCGACCGTACCCGCCTAGGATCGGCTCGTGCCGGATCTTCCTCCCGACGGCGTCGTCGCCGTGGTCAAGCGTGATTGCCCGACGTGCGTCATGGTCGAGCCCGTGCTCGCGCAGGTGCCCGGGCTCGTCGTCTACTCCCAGGACGACCCGGGGTTCCCACCCGGCGCCCGCGACGACAGCGCGCTCGAGGTCAGCATGGCGCTGGGCATCGACACCGTGCCCACGCTGGTGCGCATCGCGGACGGCGCCGAGGTGGCCCGCACCGAGGGCTGGCTGCGCTCGGCGTGGGAGGAGCTGACCGGCCTCGGCGATCTGGGGGCCGGGCTGCCCGACCACCGCCCCGGATGCGGCTCCCGCACCGCCGACCCGGAGTTCGCCGACACACGCCTCGTCCGTGAACGCGGCGCCACGCTGGGCTCCCGGACCGTCGAGCTGACCGCGCTGGAGGACGAGGCCGAGGCCCTGTTCGACCGGGGCTGGTCCGACGGGCTGCCGGTCGTCGCGCCGACACAGGTCCGCGTGCTGCGGATGCTGGAGGGCACCACACGGCCGCCGGACGAGGTGGTGGCGGTCGTGCCGCCGAACCTGGTGCCCGCCACCGTCGAGAAGGTCGCGATCAACGCGGTGCTGGCGGGCTGCCGCCCCGAGTACCTGCCGGTCGTGCTCGCCGCCGTCGAGGCCGCGTGCACCGACGAGTTCAACGCGCACGGGCTGCTGGCCACGACCTGGGGTGCGGGGCCCGCGGTCGTCGTCAACGGTCCGGTGGCCCGCGAGATCGGCATGAACTCCGGTGGCAACGCGCTGGGCCAGGGCAACCGAGCGAACGCCACGATCGGCCGCGCGCTGCAGCTGGTGATCCGCAACGTCGGCGGCGGGCGGCCCGGCGGGGTCGACCGCGCCACGACGGGGCACCCCGGCAAGCTCGGCTTCTGCTTCGCCGAGGACGAGGACGGCTCGCCGTGGGAGCCGCTGTCGGTGTCGCGCGGCGTGGCGCCCGGGACCTCGGCCGTCACCGTCTTCGCCGCGGAGGGGCCGCGCGGGATCGCCGACCAGATCTCGCGGACGCCCGACTCGCTCGCCCGCTCGCTGGCCGCCGGCCTGCGCACGGTGGCGCACCCGAAGCTGCCGCTCGGGTTCGACGCCACGCTCGTCGTCTGCCCGGAACACGCGCGCGTGTTCGCCGACGCCGGCTGGTCGCGCGCGGACCTCGCCGACGCGCTCGGCGAGGCGCTGCTGCTGGACCCGGCCGAGATCGTGCGCGGGGCCGGCGGGATCGACGAGGGCCTGCCCGCGGCGAGGGCCACCGCTGCGGTGCCGAAGTTCCGACCAGGCGGGCTGATGATCGTGCACGCCGGCGGCGGCGCCGGGATGTTCTCCATGGTGATCGGTGGCTGGGTGGGCGGGCCGGGCGGCTCGACACCCGTGACGAGAGAGGTGACCAGATGATCGTTCTCGACCCCACGGACGAGAGGACTCCGGCGCACCGGGTGGCGATCCCCCGCCCGTCGACCCTCGACGGGGCGCGCGTCGGCCTGCTCGACATCTCCAAGGCACGCGGCGACGTCCTGCTCGACCGGCTGGAGGCGCTGCTCGCCGCCCGCGGGGTGGCGGTGCGCCGCTACGCGAAGCCGACCTTCGCCAAGCCCCTGCCCCCGGACCTGCGCCGCGAGATCGCCGCCGAGTGCGACGTGGTGATCTCCGCACTCGCCGATTGAGGCTCGTGCACGTCGTGCAGTGTGCACGACTTCGTCGCCCTGGAGGCCCAGGGCGTGGTGGCCGCCTTCCTGGCCTCCACCGAGTTCGTCGACGCGAGCGCGGCCCAGGCCGCGGCGCTGGGGTACGCCTCGGTGCCGGCGGTGTTCGTCCCGCATCCCATCCAGGACCGCACCGACGCCGAGATGGCGGCGCTCGCGGAGCAGGCCTACGACGAGGTGCTGGCGGCCGTCACGGGCCCGGCCGGGACCTGAGGACGGTCGGGTGGTCGGCGGCGGGTTCCTGGGCGGCCGGGCGGGCGACAGGCCGCGGCGCTCGGTCCACCGGGCCGGGGTGGGCGGTCGGCTGTGTGGAGTCGGTTCTGCCGGGCCGGAAGGGGCGGTCGGCCGCGTGGTGCCGGGTCCGCCGGCCGGGGTGGGCGGTCGGAGCGGAGGTCCGGCTGCGGCCCCCCGTCGCCCCGACCCGCGCCCGGCCGTGGTCGGCACACCGGTTGTGGCGCCGGCACAGCGGTGTGCGGCCGGTGCGGTGGCGACGGTGGTGTGCGGAGTGTCGTGGCGGTGCGGCCCGCTCATCGGGCACCCTGGCTGCAGGTGCCCGGCCCCGCTCCTGATGATCGTCGGCGTGGAACGGCGTGCGCGCCCTGGCACGGCTGAGGGTTCCATACCGTCGATCACGGGCAGGGGGAGGACCGCGGCCGGGTAGGCGACGGCAGCTGGGAGGTGCCGGGTCTGCCGGGCGGTGCCGGGCGATCGGTGATCGGTGTCGTGGAACCCGCAGGCGGGTCAGGACGCGCCGCCGGTCCGAAACGGTGATCGTCGACCGGCCGACCGGTCGGGTGCTCGGAAGATCAGCCTCTCGGAACGCCCGGGCGGCTCCCGCACGCCCACAGGTACCCAGGCGACGATCACGGCCGCTGCCGCCAACCCGCTGCCTGCCGCGACCGGCCGCCGCCCGTCGCAACCGGCCGCCCAGTACCGCAACCCGTTGCGCCCGGCTGCAACCCGCTGCCTGCCGCGCCCGGCTACCGCTCGCTGCCCGCGGCAACCGGCGGTATCCCGGCAACCCGTTGCCGCCCACCGGCCCATCGCAACCGGCCGCCGCAGTGCACGGCCGCCAGCCGCCAGCCGCCACCCGCAGCCGTCAGCGGCAGCTACTGCTCGAAGACCGGCGTGATGGTCGCACGGGCGAGGGTGTGGCCGAAGAGGTTGAAGCCGAGGAACGCCGGGCTCGCGTCGGCCGGGACCTCCAGGCTCTCGACGTCCAGCGCGTGCACCACGACGAAGTAGCGGTGGGGACCGTGACCCGCGGGCGGGGCCGCGCCGATGTACCCGGCGAAGCCGCCGTCGTTGCGCAGCTGCACCGCGCCCGCCGGCAGCCCGGCGCCGCCCTGCGCGCCGGCCCCGGCGTCCAGGGACGTGACCGAGGCGGGAATGTCGAACACCGCCCAGTGCCAGAAGCCGCTCGCCGTGGGAGCGTCGGGGTCGTAGACGGTGACGGCGAAGCTCCGGGTGCCCTCGGGGAAGCCGGACCAGCTCAGCTGCGGGGAGCGGTCCTCGCCGCCGGGCACCCCGAACGCGCCGCTGGTGTGCGCCGCGGCGAGCGTGCCGCCGTCGGAGACGTCGGTGCTGGTCAGCGTGAAGGTCGGGACCTCGGGGAGGAAGCTGTAGGGATCGGGGGGAGTGGCGGGCATGCCGGTCGGCTCCTTCGTGCGTGATTCGGTCCCGCTCAACCTAGGCGCTTCCCGGCCGCGGGACCGGGTGGCGGCCGACTCGACCGGGCCCGGGTCGCCGAGAGACCGCCGCGCGGCACCGCAAGCGGATCGGTCGCGACCGCGCCGCCGCCGTCGACGCGGCACCGACGTCCGGACGCCGGTGCGGTGCCCGTGTCGCCGGTGCGGTGCCGTGTCGCCGGGCGCGGTCCACGTCACCGGTGTCGAACGCCGCCCGGCGTTCCGCTGGTCGGAACGGGGCGGTTCCCCCGGGACCCCACGGCCGTCAGGCTCGGGGCATGAGCTCCAGAGGCGTCCCGGCCGCCATCGTCGGACCGGGCAACATCGGTACCGACCTGCTGGCCAAGCTGCGCCGCAGCGACCTGATCGACGTGCGGTACATGGTGGGTGTGGTCGAGTCCGACGGACTGGCGCGGGCCCGCGAGCAGGGTGTCGCGGCGTCCGCGGAGGGGGTCGACTGGCTGCTGCGCCAGGACCCGCTGCCGCAGATCGTGTTCGAGGCCACGTCCGCCGCGGCGCACGTCGCGAACGCGCCGCGCTACGCCGAGGCGGGCATCCAGGCCGTCGACCTGACCCCGGCGCACCTGGGGCCGATGGTCTGCCCGCCGGTGAACCTGCGCGACCACCTCGACGCCCCCAACGTCTCCATGATCACCTGTGGCGGGCAGGCGACGATCCCGATGGTGCACGCGGTCGCGCGCGTGACGCCGGTGCCCTACGCCGAGATCGTGGCGTCGGTGTCGTCGCGGTCGGCGGGGCCGGGCACCCGGGCCAACATCGACGAGTTCACCCACACCACCTCGGGCGCGGTGTCCGAGGTCGGCGGGGCGCAGCGCGGCAAGGCGATCATCATCCTGAACCCCGTGGAGCCGCCGATGATCATGCGCGACACCGTGTTCTGCATGATCGGCCCCGATGCCGACCACGACGCGATCACCCGCTCGGTCCACGAGATGGTGGCCGACGTCCAGCAGTACGTGCCCGGCTACACGCTGCGCGCCGAACCCCAGTTCGACGACCCGCGCGAGAGCTGGCGCCACAACGGCCGGGTCGCGGTGTTCCTGGAGGTCAAGGGCAACGGCGACTACCTGCCCGAGTACGCGGGCAACCTCGACATCATGACGGCGGCCGCGGCCCGCGTCGGTGAGCTGATGGCCGCCCGGAAGCTGGAGGTGGCCCGATGAGGCCCGAGCTCGAACACGACGTCCGCCTGGTCGACACCACCCTGCGCGACGGCTCCCACGCCATGGCGCACCAGTTCACCGAACAGCAGGTGCGCGACACCGTCCGCGCGCTCGACCGCGCCGGCGTCGGCGTCATCGAGGTGACCCACGGCGACGGGCTGGGCGGGTCGAGCTTCAACTACGGCTTCTCCCACACCGACGAGATGACGCTCATCGCCGCCGCCCGCGACGAGGCGCGCCAGGCGAAGATCGCGGTGCTGCTGGTGCCCGGCATCGGCACCGTCGACGACCTCAAGCGCGCCCGCGACGCCGGCGCCGACATGGTGCGCGTGGCCACCCACTGCACCGAGGCCGACGTCTCGCCGCAGCACTTCGCGGCCGCGCGCGACCTGGGCATGGAGACCGCGGGCTTCCTGATGATGGCCCACCGCACGCCGCCGGAGGACCTGGCCAAGCAGGCGCGGATCATGGTCGACGCCGGGTGCCAGGCCCCGTACTGCACCGACTCGGCGGGCGCGCTGCTCATGCACGAGGCCCGCGCCCGGTTCGAGGCGCTGGTCGCGGAGGTGGGTGACGAGGCCTGGGTCGGCTACCACGGCCACCAGAACCTGAGCTTCGGCATCGCCAACTCGGTGATCGCCCAGGAGGTGGGCGTGCGCTACATCGACGGCTCGCTGTGCGCGCTCGGCGCGGGCTCGGGCAACTCGCCCACCGAGGTGCTCGCCGCGGTGTTCGACCGGCTCGGCGTCTCCACCGGCGTCGACGTCATGGGCCTGCTCGACGCGGCCGAGGACGTCGTGCGCCCGTACCTGAACCGCTGGCCGAAGATGGACCGCAACGCGATCGTGCAGGGCTGGGCCGGCGTCTACTCGTCCTTCCTGCTGCACGCGGAGGCCGCGGCCGAGCGCTACAAGGTCCCCGCACACGCGATCCTGCGCCGCTGCGGGGAGATCGGCCTGGTCGGCGGCCAGGAAGACATGATCATCGACGTGGCGATCCAGCTCGCCTCGGAAGGGGAGTGAGCGTGGAGTTCTTCGGGCACGTCATCGACGGGCAGGAGCGCGGGTCGCTCGACGGTGCACGGTTCGCGTCGGTCGACCCGTGGACGCAGCAGCCGTGGGCCGAGGTGGCGCTGGGCGGCGGGCCGGAGGCCGACCTCGCCGTCACCGCGGCCCGCACGGCGTTCGACGAGGGCCCGTGGCCGCGGATGGGATTCGCCGAGCGCGGCGCGCTGATCCACCGGCTGGCCGACCTGGTCACCGAGCACGCCGAGGAGCTCGCCCAGGCCGACAGCCACGACATGGGCAAGCCGATCACCGACGCCCGCACCAAGGACGTGCCGCGCACCGCACAGAACTTCCGGTTCTTCGCCGACCACGCCCGCCTGGCGATGGCCGAGACGCTGCCGATGGACACCGGCCACCACGCCTACACCCGCTACGAGCCCGCGGGCGTCGTCGCGGCGATCGCGCCCTGGAACTTCCCGCTGATGCTGGAGAGCTGGAAGGTCGCACCGGCGCTGGCCTGGGGCAACACCGTCGTCCTCAAGCCCGCCGAGGACACCCCGGCGAGCGCGACGATCCTGGCCCGGCTCGCGCTGGAGGCGGGCATCCCGCCGGGCGTGCTCAACGTGCTGCACGGCTACGGGCCCGACTCCGCGGGCTCCGCGCTCACCGCGGACCCCCGCGTCGACCGGATCACCTTCACCGGCGAGTCCGGCACCGGCCGGGTGATCACCGGTGCCGCGGCGCGGAACCTGACCCCGGTCAGCCTCGAGCTGGGCGGCAAGGGGGCGAACCTGGTGTTCGCCGACGCCGACCTGGACAACGCCGTCGACTGGTCGATCAAGGCCGTGTTCACCAACGCCGGGCAGGTCTGCCTCGCCGGCTCCCGGCTGTACGTGCAGCGGGAGATCCTCGACGAGTTCCTGGCCCGGTTCGTGGCGGCCGCCGAGGCGCTCGTCATCGGCGACCCGCGCGATCCGGCCACCCAGATCGGGCCGCTGGCGTCGGAGACGCACTACGCGAAGGTGCGCGGCTACGTCGAGGACGGCGCAGGCAAGGTCCTCACCGGCGGCCTGGGCGACGGGTGGACGGTCAGGCCGACCGTCGTCGTCGACGCACCGGCGGACTCCGCGATCGTCTGCGAGGAGGTGTTCGGGCCGGTCGTCACGGTGACGCCGTTCGACACCGAGCCCGAGGCCGTCGCCGCGGCCAACGACTCGCCGTACGGGCTCAACGCGATGGTGTTCACCGAGAACCTGTCGCGTGCCCACCGCGTCTCCGCCGCCCTGCGCGCCGGGACCGTCTGGACGAACTGCTTCTTCGTCCGCGACCTGCGCGCCCCGTTCGGCGGGTTCGCGGACTCGGGCTGGGGCCGCGAGGGCGGCAACTTCAGCCGCGAGTTCTTCACCGAGCCCAAGGCCGTGGTCATGGCGATCACGCCGTAGCGGGTCACCCGTTCGGCACTGCGGTGTCGACGACGGCTGGTCGAGCCGGCGGCGCGAATCGCGCCGTGGGTGTCCGGTCCGGGGCGAGCCGGTCCTGGCCGGGCAGGCACGGAGGACCTCGTCGACCCGGCCGGTAGGTGCGCGGCGGAGGAGCCCGTCGCACAGCCCGAATCGCGGTCCGGATCCGGCGGTCCCGTGGGTGGAACGCGGATCTGGACCAGGCCCCGCGCGGTGCCTACCGTGATCGGCATGCCGATCCTCGAGGTCCACCTGATCGAGGGGAGCCACACCGGCGAGCAGCACCGTGCGCTGCTCGCCGCGCTGGGCACCCGGTACGCCGAGGTGCTCGACTCGCCACCGGAGCGCATCCGGGCCCACCTGACGCTGCACCGTCGCGAGCACTGGGTGACCGGCGGGGTGCCCGGCGTCGACGCGCCGTACTTCACCGCGATCGTGCTGGCCGGGCGGCCCGTGGAGCAGCGCCACCGGCTGCTCGGCGCGTTGACCGACATCATCGTGGACGTGCTCGGCGTCGACCGGGCGTCGGTGCGGGGGCGGATCGTGCCCGTCGACCCCGACGACTGGGGCATCGGCGGGGTGCCGGCCAGCGCGGCCCGGCGCGGCGAGATCGCCGCCCGCGCGACACCCTGACCCACACCCGGCGGGCATCGAGCTTCCCGTGTGTCGCAGAGCTTCCGGATCGTCGCAGCGTGCCCGGCCTCTGCGACCGTCCGCGGGGTGTGCGACGGCCGCCGTCAGTGCCGGCGCCGTCAGTGCCGGCGCCGTCAGAAGATGCCCTTGCGGGCGCCCATGTCCAGGCCCAGCGTCGAGCCGTGCAGGGCGTCGGCCTCCGGCGCGAGCAGCGTCGCCACCGCCCACGCCACCTCGCCGGGGGTGATCAGGCGGCCCAGCGGGGACTCGGCGGCCCGCTCGGCGAGCACCTCGTCCACCGGCACCCCGCGGCGCTGCGCCGCCTGCTCGGAGAGCCCGCGCAGGCGGGGGGTGTCGGCCGGGCCGGGGGCCACGAGGTGCGCCGTCACCCCGCGCGGGCCGTAGGTGATCGCGAGCTGGCGCACCAGGTTGGCCAGCGCCGCGTTGGTGACGCCCGCCGCGCAGGCGTAGGGGGCGGGCTCGATGCCGTAGTGCCCGCCCAGCGCGACGATCCGCGAGCCGCGCTCCAGCCGCCCGTCCACGGCCCGGACCAGCCGCAGCAGGCCGCCCGCCTTCAGCGCCACCGCGCGACCCAGCGCGTCGGGCTCGATCGACTCCAGCGGCCCGGCGGCCGGCAGCCCGGCGGCCTGCACCACCATCCGCACCGGCCCCTCGCCCGCGGCCGCGACCCCGGCGGCGATGGCGTCGACGGCGGAGTCCGCGCCGATGTCGGCCACGCAGACGCCCGGCCCCGCTGTCCGGGCGACGGCGACGACGGTCAGCCCCTCGCCGCGCAACCGGGAGGCGACGGCGGAACCGAGCGCCCCGGAGGCGCCGACGACGACGGCGATCCCCCCGCTCACCTCCGTCCCCCGCGCCACGAACGGCACTCCCGTGCGCCAGGAGTGGACCGGTGTGCCGTTCGTTGCGGTCGGGTGGGGGTCACGCGGCCTCCTCGGTGAGCGAGAGCTCCGTGCGGGCCCGGGCGAACGCGGCCGCCGGGTCGGTCAGGTCGACCTCGACCGCGATCATGCCCGCCCGGCGGGCGCCGGTGATGTTCCACGGCATGTCGTCGACGAACACGATGTCGCCCGGCTCGCGTCCCAGCTGTTCCACCGCGATCGCGTAGGCGCGGGGGTCGGGCTTGAGCACGCCGGTGAGCGAGCCGTCCACGAACGCGTCGATGCCGTCGAGCACCGGGTGCGCCGCCATCCCCGTCTCGCCGTGGAAGGCCCGCAGGTCGTTGGTCAGCACCCCGACGGCGATCCCGGCGGCGCGGGCGTCGGCGATCAGGGCGGCGGCCTCGGGGCGGACGATGTCGTCCCCGACGAGCGCGTAGAGCGTGTGCATGAACTCCTGGATCGGCCAGTCCCGGCCCAGCGCGGCGCCCACCTCGTCGCAGCGCCGCTGCCAGTAGTCGCGCTCGGTGATCTCCGAGCGGATCATGCGGTCCCACAGCTCGTCGGGCTCGGGGCCGAGCGGGCCGCGCCGGGCCGCGACCGCCGCCGCCTCCGGGTGCGCCTCGCCGAGCAGGGCCATCATCTCCGAGCCGGACCGGAACACGGTCCCGCCCAGGTCCAGCAGCAGTGCACGCGCCATCAGTGTTCGGGCTCCGTTCCCACGAGCTGTCCGAGTACGACGGTGCACATCAGCGCGCACCCCGGGCACCAGCACACCACGTGCCGGTCCTGCGCCGCCCAGTACTCCTGTACGAACGCGGCGCCGGCCAGCTCGGTGCCGCAGCCCGGACAGAACCTCACCACGCCGGTACCGGGTCCCCGAACAGCTCCAGCACCTCGTCGCGGATCGGTGAGTACCGCACCGAGCTCTCCCGCGTCCACAGCTGCCGGAACTCCATCGCGGAGCCGAACTTGTCGCGCTCCATCGGCAGCTCGATCACGTCGTGCGGCTCCCGGTGGGTGCACAGCGGGTCCTCGCCGCGTGCCACGGCGTCCATCTGTTCCATGTACAGCTTGCGCAGCATGATCACGCCGAGGTCCGAGCGGCCCAGGTGCTCCTTGCTGCGGTCGGAGATCGGGCCCTGGGTGATCCAGGCGACGATGTCCTGGCCGTCGACGTAGTCGCGCAGCCACTCGCCCCGCTCGTCGCGCAGCGGCACCTCGTAGACGGGGATCGCGTCCTGCGGTGGGGCGCCGCCGTCGGGCCGGTAGGTCTGGTACCACACGTGCCAGGTGTTCTCGTCGTCGATCGGGACCCGGATCTGGAACGTCGCGAGCCCCGCCGCCCCGACGCGCAGCATGTGCGGGAACACCAGCGGGTGGCCGACCTTCCAGTCCTCGTCGTCCTCGGTGTGGCCCTCCAGCACGCGGCGCTTGAGGATGCCGTGCTCGAAGACCTCGAACGCCACCTTCACGTGCTTCTTCGTGACGACGGGCAGCGGCGCGCTGTTGCCGTCGAGCTCGCGCAGGAACGAGCCGTAGCGCCCGTGCAGCCACTCCACGTGGTACGGGTCGACCGAGTTCTCCATGATCTGCACGAAGTTGCAGGGCAGCTCGGCGTGGCCGATGTCGCGCCACGCGTCGTCCCAGACGAACAGGTCGTAGCGCGGCAGCTCCGGCGCGGGCAGCGGCCCGAGGTAGGCGAACACCAGCCCGCCCAGCTCCTGCACGGGGTAGGCCGTGGCGCGGATGCGGTCCTTGAACGTCGAGTCCGCGGGCTCGCCCGGCTGCTCCAGGCACGTGCCGTCCGCGGCGAAGCGCCACCCGTGGTACCCGCAGCGCAGCCCGACGTCCTCGGTGCAGCCCAGCCACAGGGCGGCGCGGCGGTGCGGGCACTGCTCGGCGAGCAGGCCGACGGTGCCGCGGCCGTCGCGGTAGAGCACCAGGTCCTCGCCGAGCAGGCGGCGTCGGACGGGCACCCGCGTCGCCATGTCGTGGGTGGCGACCGGCCACCAGTAGCGGCGCAGCAGCTCACCCATCGGCGTGCCCGGCCCGACGCGGGTCAGCCGCTCGTTCTTCTCCGCGCTCAGCATGGCCACGACCGTAGAAACGCTCTGTACCTGCGGGAAGGGCGCCGTTCGGCTGAGCAGAACGGCGTCGCTCCGTTCGGCAGGGGAGAACGGGTCGCTTGCCGAGGGCCTGTGACGACTGCCACGGTCCGACGAACCGCCACACGCATCAGGAGTCCGCCATGGCCAACGTCGTTCCCGTGGAGCCCTACACCGGGGAGTGGTACCCGGGCTTCAAGCCCGAGTTCATCGCCTCGCCCTACATCATCGACGGCACCGGGCCGTTCACCCCCGAGGACGAGGACAAGTTCTGGTTCCTCGACTTCCACTGGTCGCGCGGGCTGACCCCGCTGGCCGCGTTCGCCTGGGGCCAGGACGGCTACTGCTGGGGCACCCAGCACGCCGCGGAGGCGCTGCCGCTGCCGCCCGGGCGGGGGATCACCTCGCGCTTCGCCGGCACGCACCTCTACGGCTCGGCGCTGCCCGAGCCCGATCCCCGCCAGATCGGTGCGCGCGCCCAGCGCCTGGGCACGAACCTGCCGCAGTTCCTGGCGAACTACCGCCAGACCTGGGAGGCCGGGCGCGACGAGCTCGAGGCCACGTGGGACTACTTCCACGGCCTCGACCTGACCGCCGTCCCCACCGGGGAGCTCCCCGACCTGCTCACCCAGGCCCGGCGCTACCACCAGCGCTCCATGGAGATCCACTTCGGCGTGATGTACCCGCTGCTGGTGAACTTCCTCGGCTTCTACGGCGCGTGTGCGGAGATGGGCATCAACACCGCCGACATCGGCAAGTTCCTCCAGGGCGAGGACACCAAGATCATGGAGACCGACCGCGGTCTCGCCGAGCTCGCGAAGAAGGCCAAGGCCGCGGGCCTGCGGCAGGTGTTCGAGGACAACTCCGGCAACGACATCCGTACCGCCCTGTCCGCGCACGGCGGCTCGGCGTCGCAGTGGCTCACCGACTTCGACGACTTCCTGGCCGTCTACGGACACCGCCAGGAGGCCACCTGCGACGTCGGCGTGCCGAGCTGGGTCGAGGACAACACCATCCCGCTCGACATGATCAAGAGCTTCGTGCTCCAGGACACCGACCACGACTTCGAGGCGTCGGCGCGCAACGCCCTCGCCGAGCGGGACGCCGCGATCGACGCGGCACGCTCGGGGCTGACGAAGGAGGAGCAGGCCGTCTTCGACGCCGGGCTCAGCTCCAACCAGGCGGCCAACTTCCCGTGGTGGCAGGACGACCACAACTACTACATCGACCTCAAGGTCATGATCCCGCTGCGGCGGGTCTGCCAGGAGCTGTCGGGCCGGGTCGGCGCCGACGGCAAGGACGACATGCTCTACCTGTTCTGGCCGGAGCTGCAGGAGGTCGCGGCCGGCGGGACCTACCGCGGTGAGCTCAAGAGCCTGGTCAAGGACCGCCGCCAGTACTTCGACCACTGGGGTGCCCAGCGCGGTTCGATGCCGAAGGTGCTCGGCACCGTCCCCGACACCGTCGAGGACCCGGTCCTGATCGAGATCTTCGGGCTCAACCCGGCGTCGATCCGGGCGGTGCAGAACCCGAACGCGGCCGAGGAGACCGTGCTCGAGGGCGTGGCAGCGGCCAAGGGCACAGCCACCGGCATCGCGCGGGTCCTGCAGAGCAGCGACGACATGCACCGGCTCGAGCCCGGCTCGATCCTGGTGTGCGAGTCGACCTCGCCGAGCTGGACGTCGGCCTTCGGCAAGATCGCCGGCGCGGCGTGCGACGGCGGTGGCATGCTCAGCCATGCGGCCATCGTCGGTCGCGAGTACGGCGTACCGACGGTGACCGCGATCGGGGTCGCCACCCTGGCCATCCAGGACGGCGACGAGGTCGAGGTGGACGGCACGAACGGCCGGGTCACCATTCTCAAGCGCGCGGCGGACCTGGCGGGCGCGTGACGACGGGGGTTCTCATGGAGTCGGTCTCGGACGCTCGCTCCGGCGAGCTCCGCTCGGTGGTCTGGGTCGACGAGGTCGATCCGGCGCAGGCGGTCGCGCTGGCGGGATCGAAGATGGGTCGGCTCACCGAGCTGCACCGGGCCGGGGTGGAGGTGCCGCAGGGCTTCGCCGTCACCGTCGAGGCGTACCTGCGGCACTGCACCGAGTCCGGTCTGGACGCCCGGATCGAGGAGGTGATCTCCTGGCTCGGCGCCGAGCCGTCCGACGCGGCGGTCGAGGACGCGTCGGCGCGGATCCGGGAGCTGTTCGAGGCCACGCCGATGTCCGACGCCCTCGCCGCGGAGATCACCGAGGCCTACGAGGAGCTGTGCCTGCGGGCCGTCGACGTCAACGTGCCGACGGCGGTGCGCTCCTCCGCGACCGGGGAGGACGCGGCCGACGCGTCGTTCGCGGGGATCTTCGACACCTACCTCGGGGTCTCCGGACCGCAGCGGGTGATCGACGCGGTGCGGCGGTGCTGGGGCTCGCTGTTCACCGGGCGGGCACTGGCCTACCGGCTGCGCAAGGGCATCTCCCACCACGCGATGCCGATCGCGGTGGGCGTGATCGAGCTGATCCACGCCCGCGCGTCCGGGGTGGCGTTCTCGGTGCACCCGGTCACCGGCAAGCCCGACCGGATCGTCGTCGAGACCTCCTGGGGGTGGGGCGAGGCCATCGTGCAGGGGCTCGTCGATCCCGACCACGTCGAGGTGGGCAAGGCCGACGGCCGGATCCTGCGCTACGACGTGGCGCACAAGAAGGTCGTGTCCGCGTTCGACTTCGCCGACGGTCGGGTCACCGAGATCGACATGCCGGCCAAGCTGGCCGACCGGCGCGTCCTCGACGACGAGCAGGTCGCCGCGATCGCGACGGCGGTGGCCGCGATCGAGGAGCACTACGGCTACCCGGTCGACGTCGAGTGGGTCATCTCCCGGCACCGCCGGGCGGGTGATCCGGTGTGCATCGTGCAGTCCCGGCCGGTCACGGTCACGGCGGAGCAGCCGGCCGCGGCGGCCTACGACCCGGTGGCGCTGGCGCAGAAGTACGTGTTCAGCGGGAAGCCGATCCCGGGGCGGTAGGCGCACGATTCCCGAGCGGACGCGGGGGGGGTCCCACCCGGCACCGCCCCGCCCGCCGGTGGGCGGGGGGGACCAGGCGCGTACACATGGGGACCGCCCCCCCGCCCCC
>NZ_JAJCYB010000104.1 GCF_029263155.1 Pseudonocardia sp. | reverse complement strand
CCATCCGATACCCGAGGGCGGCGTAACCATGTCCAGAAGATCGTCGGTAAGCCGTATGCGGGAAAACCGCACGTACGGATTGAAAGGGGGATGGGGAAACAGGACCGCTACGCGGTCCCTGCGCCCCTGACTACCAATGAGGGTGTCGCGGTGCTACAGGCAGTTCTGAACGGGTCCCGACCCGCCGACGCGCACCCAGCCCTGCCGGTGCTCGCCCGCCATCTCGCGCGCGACGCGCGGGCGGTCGCGCTGCACGGCATCTCGTCGGTGCACGTCCACCCCCGTGGCCCGGAGGCCGAGGAGACCCTCGATCCGGTCCACGTCAGCGACGCGGTGGCCGCCATCCGCGCCGAGGTGCCGGGCATGGAGATCGGGGTCACCACCGGGCGCTGGATCCAGCCGGACCCCCGGCTGCGCATCGAGGCGGTCCTGGCGTGGGGGCGGCTGGGCATGGGCAAGCCCGACGTGTGCTCGGTGAACGTGCACGAGAAGGGCTGGACCGAGGTGTGCGCGGCGGCCGCATCGGTCGGGATCGGCGTGGAGCTGGGGGTGTGGACGGGTGGCGACGCCGTCACCCTGCGCACCCACGGCGTGCCGCCCGGCACGGTCCGGGTGCTCGCCGAGTCCACGGTGCCCGACCCCGACACCGCGGTCGCCGAGGGCGTCCGCATCCTCAAGGCGCTGGGCCCGCTCCCGGTGCGGGTGCTCCTGCACGGCGAGGAGGACGGCGCCTGGCCGGTCCTGGAGTACGCGCTGCGCAACAACCTCGACACCCGCATCGGCTTCGAGGACGTCCTGGTCAGGCCGGACGGCTGGCTCGGCACCGGCAACGACGACCTCGTCGAGACGGCGCTCAAGCTCCGCTACTGACGCAGTCGGGTTTGGCATTTCCCACAGAACAGGGCGTGCAGCCGTGGCCGCCGACGTGGCCGGTTCGTCGAATCGCGCAATACCGTTGGGGCCATGGGAGTTCTCAGCGCGATCGGCCGGCAGGCCACGACGGCAGCGGGCTGGCTGACCCAGCCACTGCTGCCCGACGACCTGCTCGGCACGCTCAACCCGCTGTGGTCGGCGAGCGAGCCGCACGCACGGGTCGTCGGGCTGCGCCGCGAGACCGCCGACACCACCACGCTGCTGCTGCGACCCGGCCGCGCGCGCACCCGGCACCGGCCGGGCCAGTTCGTCGGCGTCGGCATCCGGATCGACGGGGTGTGGCAGTGGCGCACCTACTCGGCCACGTCGCGCCCCGGCGACGACGTGCTCGCCGTGACCGTCACCGCGATCCCCGGCGGGACCGTGTCCGGGGTGCTCGCCCACCGCACCCCGGTCGGCACGCTGGTGCGCCTCGGCCCGCCCGCGGGCGAGTTCGTGCTGCCCTCGCCGGTGCCCGAGAAGCTGCTGTTCGTCACCGCGGGCAGCGGGATCACCCCGGTCATGGGGATGCTGCGCGAGCTGGCCGCCACCCGGCCCGAGACCCTCGACGGTGCGGTGCTCGTGCACTGCGACCGCACGCCGTCCGACGTCGTGTTCGGCGCCGAGCTGCGCGCCGTCGCCGCGGCCACCGGTATGCGCCTGGTCGAGCGGCACACCGCGCTCGAGGGCCGGCTCACCCCGGACACCCTCGCCGACTGCGTGCCCGACTGGGCCGCCCGCCAGACCTGGGCGTGCGGTCCGGCCGGTCTGCTCGACGTCCTGACCGAGCACTGGGACCGCCACGGCGATCCGGCCGCCCTGCACGTCGAGCGCTTCGTCGCGCCGGCCTTCGCGGGCGACAGCTCCGGCGGCCGCGTCGCGTTCACCACCAGCGGCATCGACGCCGACGCCGGCCCCGGCACCCCGCTGATGGTGGCGGGCGAGGCCGCGGGCGCCGTGCTGCCCAACGGGTGCCGCATGGGCATCTGCCACACCTGCGTCGGGCGCCTGCGCTCGGGCGCCGTCCGTGACCTCAACACCGGCGAGCTGCACGACACCCCGGGCGACGCCGTCCGGACCTGCGTGTCCGGCGCCGCCGGTGACGTCGAGATCGAGCTGTAGGGAGATCTACATGACCATCACCACCGAACGCCCGACCACGACCGATGCCTCCACAGCAGGCGGGCGGGCACCCCGCGTCACCGCCAAGGCCGCGGCCCCCTTCGCCGAGCCCGTCGTCGTCGAGAACCCGCTGCCCAGCCGCATCTCCGGCACCGTGCCGACCATGGCGCCCAGCGCGGCGGCCCACCTCACCGACACCCAGGTCGAGGCGCTCGCCGCCGAGCTGGACGCGCTGCGCGAGGAGGTCGTCGCCTCCCGCGGCGAGGCCGACGCGCAGTACATCCACCGGATCATCAGGCTGCAGCGGGGGCTGGAGCTCGGCGGCCGCGGCGCGCTGATCTTCTCGCTGAACCCGGCGGCCTGGCTGGCCGGCACGGCGGCCCTGACCGTCGCCAAGATCCTGGACAACATGGAGCTCGGCCACAACATCCTGCACGGCCAGTGGGACTGGATGAAGGACCCGAAGATCCACTCGACGACGTGGGAGTGGGACCACGCATCGCCTGCGAAGTCCTGGCAGCGCTCGCACAACTACGAGCACCACACGTTCACCAACGTGCGGGGCCGCGACCGCGACCTCGGCTACGCCGTCATGCGCGTCACGCCCGAGCAGCCGTGGAAGCCCACCGACCTGTTCCAGCCGTTGACCAACCTGGGCCTGTCACTGATCTTCGAGCACGGCATCGCGATCTACGACATCGAGCTGGAGAAGGTCGCCGAGGGCACCAAGCCCTGGTCGCAGGCCAAGGCCGAGCTGAAGACCCTGTGGCGCAAGACGCGCAAGCAGCTCGCCAAGGACTACGTGCTGTTCCCGCTGCTCTCGGGTCCCGGCTTCCTGCACACCGCGGCCGCGAACTTCACGGCCAACACACTGCGCAACATCTGGTCGCACGCCGTGATCTTCTGCGGGCACTTCCCGGACGGCGTGGAGACGTTCGAGGAGTCGCGGCTCGACGGCGAGACCCAGGGCGAGTGGTACGTCCGGCAGATGCTGGGATCGGCGAACCTCACCGGGAGCCCGGTCTTCCACCTGATGACCGGCAACCTGAGCCACCAGATCGAGCACCACCTGTTCCCGGACCTCCCCAGCAACCGCTACGCGCAGATCGCGCCGCGCGTGCGGGAGATCTGCGAGCGCTACGACCTGCCCTACACCGCGGGCTCGCTGCCGAGGCAGTACGGCAAGGTGCTGCGCAAGATCGTCCGCTACGCCTTCCCCGGCGGCGGCCCGAAGCCGGCAGCGCAGGCCGCCTGACCCGGCCCCTCCCATAGCAGCAAGGCCACCTTCACGCAATCTCGTTGCGTGAAGGTGGCCATGCTGCAATCCGGGTCGGCCATCAGGTGCCGGGCGGCTCGCCGGGGTCGGGGAGGGGTGCCGCCCCGCGCAGCGCCAGCGCCAGCTCCAGTCGGGAGGTGGGGTCGTCGAGCGCGTCCCCGAACACGTCCCGCAGCCCGGCGAGGCGGTAGCGCACGGTCTGCGGGTGCACGTGCAGCGCCGCGGCGGTGGCGGTGACGTCGCCGTGCGCGTCCAGCCACGCGCGCAGCGTCTCCTCGGCACGGGTCGCGGCCCCGGCCGGGAGGTCACCGAGCGGGGCGAGGGCCCGCCGACGCAGGTCCTCGGCCAGTTCGGGCTCGCCCGCCAGCAGCAGGACCAGCAGGTGCTCGTCGGCGCGGGAGAGCGCCTCGGGTCCGAGGTGACCGGCCGCGTGCAGCGGCCAGGCCGTCTGCGCGCGGGCGATCGAGCGGTGCGCGTCACCGGGTTCGACGACGGGCCCGAGCACGGCCCGCCGCCGGCCCAGCCCGGTACGGACGCGCTCGATCCAGCCGGTGCGGTCGACGGCGGGCACCAGCGCGATCCCCACCGGGTCCAGGTCGGCCGCGATCGCCGACGGGATCCGCGCGGCCACCTCCACCACGTCGTCGACGGCCAGCGCGGCCAGACGTCCCGGCAGCGTCCAGCCCGCGGCCGCCGCCGCCTGCTCGACCTCGGCCGCGGGAGCGGGCGGGCGCTGGGCGAGCAGCTCCACCAGCGCGTGCCGGCGGGTCTGCAGGGACCCCGCCCGGCTGGTCTCCTCGGCCGCCCACCCCGTCACCGAGGCCGCGGACAGCAGCTCGATGTAGGTGAACAGCGCCTCGGCCAGGCTGAAGATCACCTCCGGTGGCAGCTGCCGGGCCGTCGGGCTGACGGCGAGGCGGCGCCACAGCGTGCGGCTGCCCACCTGGTACGCGGACTGCAACGCGGCCAGCGTCCGGCCCTCGCGGTGCTCGAGCTGCCCCAGCGCGCGGTACACGCGGGTGTCGGTGAGGGCCTCGTCGCGGCCGAGCAGCTCGACGAACTGCCCCAGCGCCACCGACACGCCCTCGGTGATCCGGTTCCCGAACCGGCCGGTCAGCGGCCGGGCGTAGTCGGGCACCTCGGCACGGACCACCGCGATGATCTCGTCGACGGCCCCGGCGAGCTCCGGGCGCACGGCGGCGCCGACCCAGCTCGGGACCCGCGCCCACGGCCTGTCCACCGCGGGCCTAGCTGCGCAGGATGGTCGTCACGATCCCGGCGAGGTGCACGAGGCGGGCCAGCTCGGACGGACGGAACGCGGGGCCGCCGGGCCGCCCGACCACCAGCGCGTGCGGCGACGACGGCCCGAACGGGGCCGCGGCCAGCTCGGTGTCGAGGTCGGTCCACGGCTCGGGCACGGCATGCTCGGCCGGATCGATGACGATGGCGCGGTCGAGCGGCATCCAGGGCAGGTGCGCGGCCCGGGTCTCGGGGGCCGCGGTGCTCTCGGCGAGCCGGAACGCCCGGGTGCCCTCCTGCGTCGCGACGATCGCCCAGCCCGCGCGGAAGATCCGCGGCACGCCCTCGGCCAGCAGCTGCAGGCCCTTCGCCGGATCGTTGGTGATCGCCTCGATCAGCTCCAGCTCGCTGCGGGTCTCCAGCCTGCCCGAGTGCGGACGCACCGACTCCACCTCGACGCCGGGCACCGACTCCGCGGCCGTGATCAGCACGTCCGGGGGGCGGCCCGCCGGCAGCTCCACGGCGAGGTCGTCGACGGCCTGCCCGTGGGCGCGCTCCACGACGTCGACGCCGAGGATGTCGGCTCCGGCGTTGCCCAGCGCGGTGGCCACCGCCCCGAGGCTGCCCGGCTTGTCCGGCAGAACCACCCGGAGCAGGAACGACACGCACGCCTCCTCGACCACTCGTGCGCCGAAGCGGCACCGGAACCGCGATTCTGTCAGCCCCGCCGTTCCCGCACACATCCGGAGCGCCGGGCGGCACGCCCGCAGGCCGGTGGATGCGCAGGACTAGACTCGGCGCCTCCGGCGGCCTCCGCACCGTGCCCACGCGAACCCTCAGCAGCGCGGCCGGCGTCGCCACGAAGATCCGTCGACATCTCCTGGAGGACCATTTGTCCGCCGCTGACGCCCCCGCCGCGGGGGCGATCACCCGCGACGAGGTCGCGCACCTCGCCCGGCTGGCCCGGCTCGCCGTCACCGACTCCGAGCTCGACGTGTTCGCCGGCCAGCTCGACGTGATCCTGGGGTCGGTCGCACGGGTCGGCGAGGTCGCCGCCGACGACATCCCGCCCACCTCGCACGCCGTCCCGCTGGAGAACGTCTTCCGGGCCGACGAGCTGCGTCCGGGGCTGACCCCGGAGCAGGCCCTGTCCGGCGCCCCGGCGAGCGAGGACGGCCGGTTCCGCGTGCCGCAGATCCTGGGGGAGGAGGCATGAGCGACGACCTCACCCGCACGACCGCCGCCGAGCTCGCGTCGAGGATCCACACCCGCGACGTGTCGGCCGTGGAGGTCGCGCAGGCCCACCTGGACCGCATCGCCGCGGTCGACGCCACCACACACGCGTTCCTGCACGTCGCCGGGGACGCCGCGCTGGCCTCGGCCGCGCTGGTCGACGACGCGCTGGCCGCGGGCACCGCGCCCGCCTCCCCGCTGGCCGGCGTGCCGCTGGCGCTCAAGGACGTCTTCACCACCTCCGACATGCCCACCACCGCGGGCTCGCGGATCCTGCAGGGCTGGCGCCCGCCCTACGACGCCACGGTCACCTCCCGGCTGCGCGCGGCCGGCGTCACGATCCTGGGCAAGACCAACATGGACGAGTTCGCGATGGGCAGCTCCACCGAGTACTCGGCCTACGGCGTCACCCGCAACCCCTGGGACGCCTCGCGCGTACCGGGCGGCTCCGGCGGCGGCTCGGCGGCGGCCCTCGCCGCGTTCGAGGCGCCGCTGGCGATCGGCACCGACACCGGCGGCTCGATCCGCCAACCGGCCGCGTTCACCGGCACCGTCGGGGTCAAGCCCACCTACGGCGGGGTGTCGCGCTACGGCCTGATCGCCTGCGCGTCCTCGCTGGACCAGGGCGGCCCGTGCGCGCGCACCGTGCTCGACGCCGCGCTGCTGCACGAGGTCATCGCCGGGCACGACCCGCTCGACTCCACCTCGATCGACGCGCCCGTCCCGTCGGTCGTCGCGGCGGCGCGCCAGGGGGCCGACGGCGACCTGTCCGGGCTGCGCGTCGGCGTCGTCCGCGAGCTCACCGGAGAGGGCTACCAGCCCGGCGTGCAGGCCTCCTTCGACGCGGCACTGCGCCAGCTGGAGAAGCTCGGCGCCGAGGTCGTCGAGGTCTCCTGTCCGCACTTCGAGTACGGGCTCGCGGCCTACTACCTGATCCTGCCCAGCGAGGTCTCGTCCAACCTGGCCCGCTTCGACGCCATGCGCTACGGCCTGCGGGTCGAGGACGGGGCGAGTGCGGAGGCCGTCATGGCCGCCACCCGTGAGGCCGGTTTCGGGCCCGAGGTCAAGCGCCGCATCATCCTGGGCACCTACGCGCTGTCGAGCGGCTACTACGACGCCTACTACGGGCAGGCACAGAAGGTGCGCACGCTGATCTCCCGCGACTTCACCGCCGCTTTCCGCCAGGCCGACGTGCTGGTCTCGCCGACGACGCCCACCACGGCGTTCCCGATCGGCGACAAGGTCGACGACCCGCTGGCCATGTACCTCAACGACCTCGCCACCATCCCGACCAACCTCGCGGGCACCGCCGCGATGTCGGTGCCGTCGGGTCTGGCCGCCACCACCGACGGCCCGAGCCTGCCGGTGGGCCTGCAGATCATGGCGCCCGCGCTCGGCGAGGCGGTCATGTACCGCGTGGCCGCCGCCTACGAGTCCACCCGCGAAGCGCTCGTCGCCCCGGAGGTGTCCGCATGAGCACGTCCACCCTGGTCGACTTCGACGACGTCGTCGCGCGCTTCGACCCGATGCTCGGGCTCGAGGTGCACGTCGAGCTGAACACGACCACCAAGATGTTCTGCGGCTGCCCCACCGGGTTCGGCGCGGAGCCCAACACCCAGGTGTGCCCCACGTGCCTGGGCCTGCCCGGCGCGCTGCCCGTCGTCAACCGCACCGCCGTCGAGTCGGCGATGCGCATCGGGCTGGCGCTGAACTGCTCGATCGCCCCGTGGGGCCGCTTCGCCAGGAAGAACTACTTCTACCCGGACATGCCCAAGAACTTCCAGACCTCCCAGTACGACGAGCCGATCGCCGTCGACGGGTGGCTCGACGTCACCCTCGACGACGGCGAGGTGTTCCGCGTGGAGATCGAGCGCGCGCACATGGAGGAGGACACCGGCAAGTCGCTGCACGTCGGCGGCGCCACCGGCCGGATCCACGGCGCCGAGTACTCGCTGCTCGACTACAACCGCGCGGGCGTCCCGCTGATCGAGATCGTCACGAAGATGATCCCCGGCACCCGCGAGCGGGCCCCGGAGGTGGCGCGCGCCTACGTCACCGCGCTGCGCGACCTGATCAAGGCACTCGGGGTGTCCGACGTCCGGATGGACCAGGGCTCGATGCGCTGCGACGTCAACCTGTCGCTGTCCCCGCGCGACTCCGGGATCCTCGGCACGCGGTCGGAGACGAAGAACGTCAACTCGCTGCGGTCGGTGGAGCGGGCCGTGCGCTACGAGATGAGCCGGCACGCCGCCGTCCTCGATGCCGGGGAGAAGGTCGTCCAGGAGACGCGTCACTTCCAGGAGGACACGGCCAGCACGCGCTCGGGCCGGGTCAAGGAGACCTCCGAGGACTACCGCTACTTCCCCGAGCCCGATCTCGTCCCGATCGCGCCGTCCGCCGAGTGGGTCGAGCAGCTGCGGGCCACGCTGCCCGAGCTGCCCTGGGCCCGCCGTGCCCGGCTGCAGGCCGAGTGGAACCTCTCCGACGAGGAGCTGCGCGACCTGGTGAACGCCGGGGCGCTGGACCTGATCGAGGCCACCGTCGCGGCCGGCGCACCCGCGGGTGAGGCCCGCAGCTGGTGGGTCGCCTACCTCGCGCAGCAGGCCAACGCCCGCGAGGTGGCGCTGGACGCCCTGCCGATCACCCCGGCGCAGGTGGCCCGGGTGATCGAGCTCGTGGCGTCCGGGGAGCTGAACAACAAGCTGGCCCGCCAGGTCGTCGACGGCGTGCTGGCCGGGGAGGGCACGCCCGACGAGGTCGTGGAGCAGCGCGGGCTCAAGGTCGTGTCCGACGACGGCCCGCTGATCGCGGCCGTCGACGAGGCGCTGGCCGCCCAGCCCGACGTCGCGGAGAAGATCCGTGGCGGCAAGGTGGCGGCGGCGGGCGCGATCGTCGGCGCGGTGATGAAGGCGACGAAGGGCCAGGCCGACGCCAAGCGCGTGCGCGAGCTGATCGTCGAACGCTGCGTCCCGCGCCCGTGAGTGCGGGACGGGCACCGGGCGCTGCCGGCGGGGGCGTCACGCCCGGTCGGCGCCGCCCCCGGCCGCGAACTCGATCCGGATCACCCGGTCGTCGGGCGGCCCGGGTGCACCTCCCGCGTCCCGGTTGACGGTGCCCAGCCAGATCGCGCCGTCCGGGCCGAGGGCGGCCGCGGCGAGGCGGCCGTAGGTGTCCACCAGCAGCGACTCCGGAGTGCCGGTGAAACCGCCGCCCACGGCCGTGGTGATGACGAACATCGCCGCGGCCTCCCGCTGCGCCACCACGATCCGGTCGCCCACCGCCACGCAGCCCCCGACACCCGGGCGGTCCGGCCAGGTCCACGCCGGAGCTCCGACGGGACCGGGGACGACGGCGTGCAGCACCTCCCGCGCCCCGGAGCGGTCGGTCACCCACGCGGCCTCGGTCAGCGGGTTCACGCAGATCCCGCCGGGCGCCACGAGTCCGGAGCCGAGCACGGGGGAGGTCGGGTCGGGGTTGCCGGCGGCCGGCCGCCCCCGGGTGTCGATGCGCAGCACCTTGCCGGCGAGCGAGGCGGGGCCGGCGCCGCCCGCGTCGCCGGTGGCGACCAGCAGTGACCCGTCCAGGTCGACGGCCAGCGCCCCGCCGTTGTTCGTCGCGCCGCGGGGGATGCCGGTGAGCAGCGGTTTCGGCGGCTCGCCGGACGCGATCAGCACGACCCGGTTGTCCGCACCGGTGGTGGCGTAGGCGTAGAGCAGGCCGTCCTCGGCGTAGGAGGGCGAGAGCACGAGCCCGGTGAGCCCGCCGCCACCGCCGGCGTCCACCGGCACCGTGGCCACCAGGACGGGATCGGTGCCCTGCTCGACCCGCAGGACCCGACCGGTGGCCCGCTCCGCGACGAACGCCGACCTGCCGTCGGGGAGCACGGCGATGGCGCCCACCGGGTCCAGGCAGGACTCGACGACGGCCGGGTCCGGATCGTCGCAGGGCTCCGGCTCCTCGGGGGTTCCCGGCGGGGGCGCCGCGTCGCCGGAGGGTGGGGGCAGGCGGGGGTCGGCGGTGTCGGGCACGCGGGGGATGCCGCCGAGCTCACCGGCACCCTCGATCTGTTCCTGCCACTCCCGCGGGCCGTTGTCGGGGAACGTGGCGCAGCCGGTGACGGCGACGGCGAGCAGCGCGGCGGCCACCGCGTGCCGCACCCGTCCCCTCACGGGGCCAGGCTAGGCCGGGCCGGGTGAGCGGGCGGTGAGTACCGTCTCGCCCATGGCCGATCCCGTCACCGTCCTGGTCCCCCACGAGGAGGGACGCGCCCTGCTCGCCGACGTCCCCGGCGTCACCGTGGTCGCCTACGACCCCGATGCCGAGCTCCCCGCCGAGGCGGCGCAGGCGCAGGTGCTGGTGCCCCCGTTCCTCGCGACGAGCGAGGCCGTGGCGCTGGTCGACCACCTCCCGCAGGTGCGGCTGGTGCAGCTGCTCACCGCGGGAGCGGAGAACTGGGTGGGCCGGTTGCCCGACGGGGTCGCGCTCTCGGACTGCCGTGGCGCGCACGGCGGCGCCACCGCCGAGTGGATCGTGTCGGTGCTGCTGGCGGTCTACCGGCACCTCCCGCGGTTCGTGCGCGCGCAGGACGAGGCGAGCTGGGACTACCACCAGACCGAGGAGCTCGACGGCAAGCGCGTGCTGATCGTGGGGGCGGGCGACGTCGCGGAGAACACGGTGCGCAGGCTGGACCCGTTCGGTGTGCGCACCACGCTGGTGGGGCGCACCGCCCGCGACGGCGTGCACGGCATCGACGAGGTGCGCGACCTGCTGCCCGACCACGACGCCTGCGTGGTGATCGTGCCACTCACCGACGACACCCGCGGCCTGATCGACGCCGAGTTCCTCGCCGCCATGCCCGACGACGCGGTGCTGGTCAATGCCGCCCGCGGTCCGGTCGCCGACACCGACGCGCTGACCGCCGAGCTGGCCTCGGGGCGGCTGCGGGCGGCGGTGGACGTCACCGAGCCCGAGCCGCTGCCGACCGACCACCCGCTCTGGAAGGTCCCCGGCCTGCTGCTCACCCCGCACGTGGGGGGCAGCGTGCCCGGCGGGTTGCGCCGCGCCTACGGGGTGGTCGCCGAGCAGCTCGCGGCGTTCGCGCGCGGCGAGCAGCCGTCGAACCTGGTGGAGAACGGGTACTGAGCGACGGCCGCGGCACGGTGGGTCCGGCTGCGGGTTCTCGCGGTGCAGCCCGAATCGCGGCCCGGAACCGCCGAATTCCGGCGGCGATGCGAGAAGTGGGCGCCCGGCCGGGCCCGGCAGGCGGACGGTGATGACCGCTAGTCTCGCCTCATGAGCGAGCAGCCGACGGCCACGTTCGGGACCGGCACCGGTTTCGGCGATCCGGACGCCCCGTCGAAGACCCGGCCCACCCGCCGCCCGCTGGAGTGGAACCCGGCCACCGACGTCGGGCTGCTGCTGTTGCGTTTCGCCGTGGGCGGCACGTTCTTCGCGCACGGCATGCAGAAGATCTTCGGGTTATGGGGCGGTCCCGGCGTCAACGGGTTCGCGCAGGTGCTCGACGGGTTCGGCTACCAGCCCTCGATCACGCTGGCGTGGGTCACCGGCATCACCGAGCTGGTGGCCGGCGGGTTCGTGGTGCTCGGTGTGCTGACGCCGCTCGCCGCGGCCGGCCTGCTCGGCATCATGATCAATGTGGTGCTGCTCAAGGCGGGCAACGGGTTCTTCATCGGCTCCCCGGCCGGCGCGGACGCCGTGGAGCTGGAGGTCGTGCTCGGGCTCGCCGCCGCCGCGATCGTGCTGACCGGCCCCGGCCACATCGCCCTGGACCGCGGCCGCACCTGGCAGCGCCGCCCCGCCCCGTGGGGCGTGCTGGCCATGGTCATCGGGGTGACGGCGGCCCTGCTCGTGTACTTCCTCCTCCGGGTCCCGGCCCCGCTCGCGCCCTGATCGGGCCACGCGGAACTCGTTGCCCCGGGATCGGGCGTCACCCCGTGACGCCCGGCGGACCCGGCGGCGACGGGGTCGCCCACCGTGGGGTCGGTCCGGCGCGACGTCGTGGTCGCTCCCCGTCGGTGCGGCGACGGCATCGGCGGGGTCGCGGATGACCGGGGACTGGCTGCCGGCGGCGGGCCGGGCCCTCGGTGGCCCGGTGCGGGTGATCGGCCGGGAGCCCGCGCACGGCGGTTACGCGTCCGGGTCCGTCGAGCGGGTCGAGCTCGACGTCGGCGGACGCGCGGTGCCGGTCGTGGTCAAGCAGGCGTCGCCCGTGGAGGTGGCCGCCCTGCGGGCCCGCGCCGTCGTCCGCGGCATCGGGCCGCTGCGGCTGCTCGCCGTGGCCGGCGACCGGATCGTGCTCACCCACCACGCGGGAACGGCACTGGCGGACGGGGCGCCGGTGCCGGACGCCGTGTGGGCCGAGCTGGGTGGGGTGCACGCGCACTGGCGGGGCAGGCGGCCGCGCGGCGTGCCGGTCGTCGACCGGGCGTACTGGCGCGGACTGTGCGACCGCACGCTGGTGGCCGTGCGGGGGGCGCTCGCCCGCACGGGCGACGACGCGTTCACCGTCGCCGAGCAGCTGGTGTCGGCCTGGCGCGACGACCCGCGGATCGCCCGCGCGCTGGCCACGTTGCCCCGCACGCTGGTGCACGGGGACCCGCACCGCGGCAACATCCTCACCGGCCCCGACGGCGCCGTGCTGATCGACTGGGGCAACGCCCGGGTCGCCCCCGCCGCCCTCGACCTGGCGGTCCTGCGGGCGCAGGGCGCGCAGGTGCCCGCCGCCCTCGCCGCCACCACCTCGGAGCAGGAGCGGGACTGGGCCGACGTGCACGCGAACGTCCAGTACCTGGGCTTCGCGTGCGACCACCTCGGCGCGCCCCGGGTGCGCGAGATGGTCGCCGCTGCCGAAGGGGCCACGGCGAGGCTCGCGGCCTGCGGTTGACGGCGGGTGCGGTCGGATCCGCCGGGTCGGCCGGAGGGTGTGGCGGGACGGGTTTCGGGGCGCGGGGTCGGGCAGGACCTCGGATGTCCGGGTCCGGTGCAGGCCATGATCGGCGCTGGGGAACCGGGAGGCGCGGCATCTGCCGTTCCGGGTGCCGAACCTTCGATCAACTGCGAGCCTGAACGCCTGCCCGTTCCAAACCGGTGATCACCGGCCGCTGCGCCCACCCCGCACCGGGGCCACCCGACCACCGAGCCACCCGACCACCGAGCCACCGGGCCTCGGCCGCCCGACGGTGGCCGAGGGCGGGGACCGTGGCGCCTCACCCGTCCCCGCCCGACCGGTGATCACCGGGCCGCCGTGCCCGCCCCCTACCGGCCCCCCGGCCCGACCCGGTGACGACCGCGTGGTCCTCCCACGTCCCGCACCCGGCGGTCGGTGGGGTCCGGCTTCCCATCACACCGAGGCGGGCGACGGGTCGTGGGTCGGTCCTCGGCACAGCGGGGGCACCGTGGATCGGGCTACGGGACGCGGCGGACCGCTCCCGTGTGCGCGCTCGTGGCCAGTGCGGCGTAGGCGCGCAGCGCCTTGCTCACCGGCCGGTCGCGGTCGCGGGGCTGCCACGGGCGTTCGCTCGCGTCCATCTTCTGCCGGCGCACGGCGAGCGTCTCGTCGTCGACCTCGACCTGCAGCAGGCGGGTCGCCACGTCGATCGTGACGACGTCGCCGTCCTCGATCAGCCCGATGACGCCGCCCGCCGCCGCCTCGGGGGAGATGTGCCCGACCGAGATCCCCGACGAGCCGCCGGAGAACCGGCCGTCGGTGACCAGCGCGCAGACCCGGCCCAGACCGGCGCCCTTGAGGAACGCCGTGGGGTGCAGCATCTCCTGCATGCCCGGCCCGCCGGACGGGCCCTCGTAGCGCACCACGAGCACGTCACCGGGCTGGATCTGCTTGGTGAGGATGACCGAGACGGCCTCCTCCTGGCTCTCGACGACCCGCGCCGGGCCGGAGAAGTGGAACAGCTCCTCGGGGATGCCCGCGGTCTTGATCACCGCGCCGTCCGGGGCGATGTTGCCCCGGAGCACCGCGAGCCCGCCCTCGACGGTGTAGGCGTGGGCGAGGTCGCGGATGCAACCGTCGGCGGCGTCGGTGTCGAGCGAGGACCACCGGTTGGACGTGGAGAACGCCTCGGTGGTGCGCACCCCGCCCGGCGCGGCGTGGAACAGCTCGACGGCCGTGTCGGACGGCGAGGCGGCCCGGATGTCCCAGGCGGTCAGCCACTCGTAGAGCGAGGGGGCGTGCACGGTGTGCACGTCGGTGCGCAGCAGGCCCGCCCTCCACAGCTCGCCGAGGATCGCCGGGATGCCGCCCGCGCGGTGGACGTCCTCCATGTGGTAGTCCGAGTTGGGCGAGACCTTCGCCAGGCACGGCACCCGGCGCGACACCGCGTCGATGGCGGCGAGGTCGAAGTCGATCTCGCCCTCCTGCGCCGCCGCGAGGATGTGCAGGACGGTGTTGGTGGAGCCGCCCATCGCGACGTCGAGCGCCATGGCGTTCTCGAAGGCGGCGCGGGTGGCGATGTTGCGCGGCAGCACGGACGCGTCGTCGTCGCGGTACCAGCGGTGCGCCAGGTCCATCACGGTGCGACCGGCGTTGCGGAACAGCTCGCGGCGTGCGGCGTGCGTGGCCAGCGTGGAGCCGTTGCCCGGCAGCGCCAGACCGAGGGCCTCGGTGAGGCAGTTCATCGAGTTGGCGGTGAACATCCCCGAGCAGGAGCCGCAGGTCGGGCAGGCCGAGCGCTCGACCTCGGCGAGGCCGTCGTCGTCGACGTCCGACGAGGCCGACGCGGAGATCGCGGTGATCAGGTCGGTCGGGGCCTGCGCCACGCCTCCCACGACGACGGCCTTGCCCGCCTCCATCGGCCCGCCGGAGACGAACACCGTCGGGATGTTCAGTCGCATCGCGGCGTTGAGCATCCCGGGGGTGATCTTGTCGCAGTTGGAGATGCAGACCAGCGCGTCGGCGGCGTGGCCGTTGACCATGTACTCGACGGCGTCGGCGATCACCTCGCGGGAGGGCAGCGAGTAGAGCATCCCGCCGTGGCCCATCGCGATCCCGTCGTCGACGGCGATGGTGTGGAACTCCCGCGACACCCCACCCGCCTCGCGGATCGCGCCCGCCACCAGGTCACCCAGGTCCTTGAGGTGCACGTGACCGGGCACGAACTGGGTGTAGGAGTTGGCGATGGCGACGATCGGGCGGCCGAAGTCGTCGTCGGTCATGCCGGTGGCGCGCCAGAGCGAGCGTGCTCCGGCGGCGTTGCGGCCGTGGGTGGTGACTCGGGAGCGCAGTGCCGGCACGTCAGTCTCCAGCCGGGTCGGGCAGCCGGCCGCCGGACGCGGCGGCGAGCTGGGGGAGGTCTCGGACGCGAACGGCGGGAAGCGGTAGCTGGGCGCCGTCGCTCAGCACCGCCGTGACGCCGGACCGGTCACCCAGCTTCAGCGTGCTGATCCGGTCCCACGGTACCCGCCGCCCACCGACGACCCGCCGCACGGTGACGGCGTCGGGGTCCACGACGGTGCGCACCCGCACCACCCACACGACGACGCCGATCGGCGCGAGGTACACCAGCCACAGGAAGGGGGCCCCGAACGCGACCGGGGTGGCGCAGACGGCCAGCACGATCGCGAACAGGATGATCAGCCGTGAACTCTGGAAGACGGCGCGTGGTGGCGGCGGGGTGGTGCTCACCCCAGGATGGTCCCACCCGCTCCGAACGGTCCGGGATCCGCGGCCCGAGCCGGTCTCCCACGATCTGGTACCCCCGTCCCACGGAGTTGACGCAGGACGCGGCCGCGGGCTAGCGTCGCCGTCATGTCCGTCACCGATGTCCTCGTACTTCCCGGGCGCGTCCACGCCTGAGCGAGCACTCGGTCGTCGACGCGCCACCCTCGCACCGCCCTGATCGGCGGTCGGGGGCTTTTTTGTGTTCCGAGTTCACGTTCGCCATCCTCTCCAGCAGCGAGGCAGAGATCAGATGACCACCGTCACGCCCCGATCCGGACCGAAACCGGCGCCACCGCCCGGCCGCACGGTCCCGTCGCAGCAGGCCGCACCCGCAGCCCGCGCCGAGGTGCCGCAGTTCGACGCCGTGCCGATGACCGGCGCGCAGTCGCTCGTGCGGTCGCTGGAGGAGATCGGCTGCGAGGTCGTCTTCGGGATCCCGGGCGGCACGATCCTGCCGGCCTACGACCCCCTGCTGGACTCGACGCGCGTGCGCCACGTCCTGGTCCGCCACGAGCAGGGCGCGGGCCACGCCGCCACCGGGTACGCCCAGGCCACCGGCAAGGTCGGGGTGTGCATGGCGACATCCGGTCCGGGAGCGACGAACCTGGTCACCCCGATCGCCGACGCCCACATGGACTCGATCCCCCTGGTCGCCATCACCGGGCAGCAGACCCGGCCGCTGATCGGCACGGACGCCTTCCAGGAGGCGGACATCACCGGCATCACGATGCCGATCACCAAGCACAACATGCTGGTCACCGACGCGCGCGACATCCCGCGCGCGATCACCGAGGCGTGGCACCTGGCCAGCACCGGCCGCCCGGGCCCGGTGCTCGTCGACATCCCCAAGGACGTCCTGCAGGAGCAGACGACCTTCACCTGGCCCGCCGAGATGCGCCTGCCCGGCTACCGGCCCACCACCCGGCCGCACGGCAAGCAGATCCGGGAGGCGGCCAAGCTGATCTGCGCCGCGCGCCAGCCCGTGTTCTACGTCGGCGGCGGCGTCCTCAAGGCGCAGGCGTGGGACGAGCTGAAGGAGCTCGTCGAGCTGACCGGCATCCCGGTCGTCACCACGCTGATGGCGCGCGGGGCGTTCCCGGACAGCCACCCGCAGCACGTCGGCATGCCCGGCATGCACGGCACGGTCGCGGCGGTGGCCGCCATGCAGAAGTCCGACCTGCTCATCGCGCTGGGCGCCCGCTTCGACGACCGGGTCACCGGCAAGCTGGCGAGCTTCGCGCCGGACGCGCAGATCATCCACGCCGACATCGACCCGGCCGAGATCTCCAAGAACCGTCGCGCCGACGTCCCGATCGTCGGCGACTGCAAGGAGGTCATCACCGAGCTGATCGACGCGGTCACGGCCGAGCGGGCGGTCGGCACGGCCGACATCACCGCGTGGTGGACCCAGCTGGACGGCTACCGCGAGACCTTCCCGCTGGGCTACGACTGGCCCGAGGACGGCTCGCTCTCACCCGAGTACGTCATCGAGCGGATCGGGCGGATCGCCGGCCCGGACGCGCTGTACGCGGCCGGGGTCGGGCAGCACCAGATGTGGGCGGCGCAGTTCATCCGCTACGAGAACCCGCGCACCTGGCTCAACTCCGGTGGGCTGGGCACGATGGGCTTCGCCGTGCCGGCCGCGATGGGCGCGAAGATGGCGCTGCCGGACGCCGTGGTGTGGTGCATCGACGGCGACGGCTGCTTCCAGATGACCAACCAGGAACTCGCCACCTGCGCGATCGAGGGTATCCCGATCAAGGTCGCGATCATCAACAACGGCAACCTGGGCATGGTCCGGCAGTGGCAGAACCTGTTCTACTCCGAGCGCTACTCCAACACCGACCTGGGCACGCACGGGTCGGGCGGCGGGCGGCGGATCCCGGACTTCAAGCTGCTCGCCGAGGCGATGGGCTGCGTCGGGCTGCGCGCCGAGACACGTGACGAGGTCGACCTGGTGATCAAGCAGGCCATGGAGATCGACGACCAGCCGGTCGTCATCGACTTCGTGGTCGGTGCCGACGCGCAGGTGTGGCCGATGGTCGCCGCGGGCACCGGCAACTCCGAGATCATGGCCGCGCGCAACATCCGGCCGCTGTTCGACGGCGACGAGCTCGTGACCGACACGGCGACGATCGCGGCGGTCACCGCAGAGGCCCAGAAGGATCAGGCGCAGGGGAGCGACGATGAATGAGCGGCACACCCTCTCGGTGCTCGTCGAGGACACGCCCGGTGTCCTCGCCCGCGTCTCGGGCCTGTTCTCCCGGCGCGGGTTCAACATCTCGTCGCTGGCCGTCGGGCCCACCGAGCAGGCGGGCGTGTCCCGCATGACGATCGTGGTCGACGTCGAGGACCTGCCGCTGGAGCAGGTCACCAAGCAGCTCAACAAGCTGGTGCACGTCATCAAGATCGTGGAGCTGGAGCCGGCCGCGTCCGTGCAGCGCGAGCTGCTGCTGGTCAAGGTCCGCGCCGATCCGGCCGTCCGCAGCCAGGTGCTGGAGATCGTGGACCTGTTCCGCGCCCGCGCCGTGGACGTCACCCCGGAGGCCGTCACGATCGAGGCCACCGGCACGGTGGAGAAGATCGCCGCGCTCCTGAAGAACCTGGAGCCCTACGGCATCCGCGAGATGGTGCAGTCCGGCACGATCGCCGTCGGCCGCGGGCCGCGCTCGATCACCGCCGCCGCAGTCCGCTAGACCCACCCCTTCGGAAGGAACCTCCCAGCCGCCATGAGTGTCAACATCTACTACGACGACGACGCGGACCTGTCGATCATCCAGGGCCGCAAGGTCGCCGTCATCGGCTACGGCAGCCAGGGCCACGCGCACTCGCTGTCGCTGCGCGACTCCGGCGTCGACGTGCGCATCGGCCTGCCCGAGGGCTCCAAGAGCCGCGCCAAGGCGGCCGACGAGGGCCTGACGATCGGCACGCCGGCCGAGGTCTCCGCGTGGGCCGACCTGATCATGATCCTGGCGCCCGACACCAAGCAGCGCTTCATCTACGCCGACGACATCGCCCCCAACCTCACGGCGGGCGACGCGATCTTCTTCGGCCACGGGTTCAACATCCGCTTCGAGCTGATCAAGCCGCCGGCCGACGTCGACGTCGCGATGGTCGCACCCAAGGGGCCCGGCCACCTGGTGCGGCGCCAGTTCGTCGACGGCAAGGGCGTGCCCGCGCTCATCGCCGTGGAGCAGGACGCCACGGGCGGGGCCAAGGCGCTCGCCCTGTCCTACGCCGCCGCGATCGGCGGGGCCCGCGCGGGCGTCATCGAGACGACGTTCACCGAGGAGACCGAGACCGACCTGTTCGGCGAGCAGGCCGTGCTCTGCGGCGGTGCCGCGGCGCTGGTCCAGACCGGTTTCGAGGTGCTCACCGAGGCCGGGTACGCGCCGGAGATCGCCTACTTCGAGTGCCTGCACGAGCTCAAGCTGATCGTCGACCTCATGTACGAGGGCGGCATCGCCAACGAGCGCTTCTCCATCTCCGACACCGCCGAGTACGGCGACCTCACCCGCGGCCCGCGCATCGTCAACGCGCAGACCAAGGAGGAGATGAAGAAGATCCTGGGCGAGATCCAGGACGGCACGTTCGCCCGCGAGTGGGTGGCCGAGGACGAGGCCGGGCGCCCGAACTTCACGAAGCTGCAGGCCGAGGGCGCGGCCCACCCGATCGAGGAGGTCGGGGAGAAGCTGCGCGGCCTGATGAGCTGGGTGGGCAGCAAGGCCACCTGAGCCCTCCCGCCCACCGGAACGCGCGCTCGACGCGCGAGCGGAACACCGTTGCTGTTCTCATGGGGCTTGACCAGCAATGGCGTTCCGCTCGCGCGGTCGGCCTGCGCGCGCGCCGCTGCGGTCGTGCCCGTCGAGCAGCCGGCCACCGTCGATCCGCACGGCACCGTCGGGCGCCCTCGGAGGTGTCGATCGCGGCGGGGGCCGGTCGTGCCCACGCGGCCCGGCGGGACCGACGGCATGTCGCGATGCCCACGTGGCCGTGGCCGTGGCCGCGGGTCGGGTCGGGCCTACGATCGGGGTGTCCGTGACCTCGTCCTCGGGAGCCCTTCCGCCGTGAGCACCGCCGCCACCCGCCCCGTCGTCCTGCTCGCCGAGAAACTCGCCCCGTCCGCCGTCGCGTTGCTGGGCGACGACGTCGAGATCCGGCACGTGGACGGCACCGACCGCACCGCGCTGCTCGCCGCGGTCGCCGACGTCGACGCGCTGCTCGTCCGCTCGGCCACCCGGGTCGACGCCGAGGTGTTCGCCGCGGCCACCCGGCTCATGGTCGTCGCGCGAGCCGGCGTCGGGCTGGACAACGTCGATGTCCCGGCGGCCACCGCGCGCGGCGTGATGGTGGTCAACGCGCCCACCTCGAACATCGTCAGCGCCGCCGAGCACGCCGTCGCCCTGCTGCTCGCTGCGGCGCGCCACATCCCGGCGGCCGACGCGTCGCTGCGCGCCGGCAAGTGGGCGCGCAGCTCACTGACCGGCACCGAGATCAACGGCAAGGTCGCGGGCATCGTCGGGCTGGGCAAGATCGGTCAGCTGGTGGCGCAGCGGCTCGCCGCGTTCGGCGTGGAGCTGATCGCCTACGACCCCTACGTCGCCCCGGCCCGCGCCGCACAGCTGGGCATCGAGCTGGTGTCGCTCGACGAGCTGCTGCGCCGCGCGGAGCTGATCTCCATCCACCTGCCCAAGACCCCGGAGACGCTCGGGCTCATCGGCAAGGACCAGCTCGCGGTCACCCGGCCCGGCGTGATCGTCGTCAACGCCGCCCGTGGTGGCCTGGTCGACGAGGACGCGCTGGCCGAGGCGGTGCGCAGCGGGCACGTCGGCGGGGCCGGCGTGGACGTCTACGTCACCGAGCCCACCACGTCGAGCCCGCTGTTCGAGATCCCGCAGATCGTGGTCACCCCGCACCTGGGGGCGTCCACCGAGGAGGCGCAGGACCGGGCGGGCACCGACGTGGCCCGGTCGGTGCTGCTCGCCCTGGCCGGTGAGTTCGTGCCGGACGCAGTGAACGTGCAGGTGGGCGGCGCGGTCGGCGAGGAGGTGCGCCCGTGGCTGCCGCTGGTGCAGAAGCTGGGCACCGTGCTCTACGCCGTGGCCGGGCGGGTGCCGAGCTCGGTCACCGTCGACGTCTCCGGTGAGCTGGCGGCCGAGGACGTCTCGGTGCTGCAGCTCGCGGCGCTGCGGGGACTGTTCACCCACGTCGTCGAGGACCAGGTCACCTTCGTCAACACCCCGGCACTGGCCGCCGAGCGCGGGGTCGACGTCGAGCTGACCACCGCCCCGGAGAGCGAGAACTTCCGCAGCGTCGTACAGCTGCGAGCGGCGATGCCCGAGGGGGAGTCGATCACCGTGTCCGGCACGCTGACCGGGCGTGCGCAGGTGGAGAAGCTGGTCGAGGTCAACGGCAGGCACTTCGACCTGCGCGCCGAGGGCGAGGTCGTGCTGCTGGAGTACGCCGACCGCCCCGGCGTCATGGGCCGCGTCGGCTCGCTGCTCGGCGAGGCGGCGGTCAACATCGAGGCGGCGCAGATCAGCCAGACCACCGACGGCGCCGACGCGATCATGCTGCTGCGCGTCGACCGGCCCGTCGACCCGGGCGTGCTGGAGCCGATCGGGGCGTCGGTCGGGGCCCGGATCACCCGCCTGATCTCCTTCGACGACTGACGGTGGCGGCACGGCCCGCGTCCGACGCCGCGGACCGCCCGCCCGGCGATCCCCGGAGCACGCCGGGCACAATGGCCCTCTCGGGGGCGTGTCGCGGGCCGATCGGGCCCGCCGAGCCGGTCCGGGGAGCCGGTTCCACCCAGCGGGGTGACCACGAACGGGTGGCGGGCGTCAGGTCGGCCCGGCTGCGGCCGGTAGCGTGCGACGTCGTTACGTCGAGAGAGGACACCAGACATGCGCCTTGCGGTCATTCCGGGCGACGGCATCGGGCCGGAGGTCATCGACGAGGCGCTCAAGGTCCTCGACGAGGTCGCGCCCGGCGTCGAGCCCACGACCTACGACCTCGGGGCCGCGCGCTGGCACTCCACGGGTGAGCTGCTTCCCGAGTCGGTGCTCACCGAGCTGCAGCAGCACGACGCGATCCTGCTCGGCGCCGTCGGCGACCCCTCGGTGCCCAGCGGCATCCTGGAACGCGGCCTCCTGCTGCGCCTGCGCTTCGAGCTCGACCACCACGTCAACCTGCGCCCGGCCCGGCTCTACCCGGGCGTCCGCGGCCCGCTGGCCGGCAACCCCGACGTCGACCTGGTCGTCGTCCGGGAGGGCACGGAGGGGCCCTACGTCGGCACCGGCGGTCTGCTGCGCAAGGACACGCCCCACGAGATCGCCACCGAGGTCAGCGTCAACACCGCGTTCGGCGTGGAGCGGGTGGTCCGCGACGCCTTCGCGCGCGCGCAGCGCCGCCCGCGCCAGCACCTCACGCTGGTGCACAAGACCAACGTGCTGACCTTCTCCGGTCGGCTGTGGTCGCGGCTGGTGGAGGAGGTGTCCCTGGAGCACCCCGAGGTGTCGGTGGCCTACCAGCACATCGACGCCACGATGATCCATCTCGTGCAGGATCCGAGTCGCTTCGACGTGATCGTCACCGACAACCTGTTCGGCGACATCCTCACCGACCTCGCCGGCGCCGTCACCGGCGGCATCGGTCTCGCCGCGAGCGGCAACCTCGACGTCAGCCGCAGCAACCCCTCGATGTTCGAGCCGGTGCACGGCAGCGCTCCCGACATCGCCGGGCAGGGGGTCGCCGACCCCACGGCCGCGGTGCTGTCGGTGGCGCTGCTGCTCGACCACCTCGGCAACGTCGAGGAGGCCCGGCGCATCGAGGCGGCAGTGGCCTTCGACCTGGCCACCCGCGACCACAGCGCGACGGGCCACACGCGCAGCATCGGCGACCGCCTCGCCGCGCTGGTCAGCAGCCACGCCGGGGTCCCGTCCAGCAACTGACCCGCCCCACCCGTTGCAGGAAGGGCACCGTGACGCACTCTCGGTGCGTGTAGGTGGCCTTCCTGCAATCAGGACGGGCGTACGGCGTGCAGCGGCGGGCGCGGGCGGGCTGCGGCCTGCGCGTGCACCGCACGCAGCAGGGCCGCAACCTCCCGGGGCTCGGTGAGGACCATCTTGGGCTTCGACGCGATGTAGAGAGCGCCGACCGAGGTGAACAGACCGGCCCGCTGCACGGTGTAGTCGTGCGCGGCCGGGTCGAGGTGCCACTCGGTCGACTCGATCTCCCACACCATCGCCACGCCGTCCACCCAGCAGTCGGCGATGCCGACGAGCCGACCGTCGGCGGTGTGGACCGGGGCGTTCCACCAGGCGGACGGCATGCCGGCCTTCCCCCACAGGTTCTTCGCGGCGGACTCGGCAGCCGACCGCACGCCGTCGGACACGTCCCGGAGCACGCGGTTGGGCAGCGCGGTTCCCCGGCGTGAGTTCGTCGCGACCTCGTGGGCCAGCTGGGGCACCGTGCAGAGGCGGCGCTGTACCGCGTCTGACATCAGCTCCGTGATCTCCCCGTGTTGCGACAGCCGGCGGGCACCGTCGGCGCAGGCCCGAGCCACGGGCGCGATGCGCAGGCCCGCTCGCCGGTCCGGCCTGGGCAGGTTCGTCGTGCGCTCGACGTGGACGTAGCCGACCGATCGAACCTGCCGGTTGTGCGGGACCAGCAGGTGCACCTCCTCGGCCGGCTGACCGGTCCGGCGGGCGGGGCCGCGCCGCAGGCCGTGGAAGCGGCAGGCCTCGACACCGGTGACCACGGAATCCGGTCCGCCGAGGAGCAGTGCGGCGATCACGTACTGGAGACGGGTCGGGGTCCCGCTGAACAGGAACACGATCCCGGGGAGTGCGCGCTGCCAGGGACCACCCTCCAGGCAGCGGTGGTACACCGTGCGCTCCGGTACTCCGGCGGCCATGAGCTGGCGAACAGAAGCGACGCCCTCGGGGAACGCTGAGCGGAGTTCGACGAGCGTGGGTGTGGCCCTGGGCATGCGCGCATGATGACCAACTGCCGGCCGATCCCGTGGCGATTCGGGACGGCCCGTTGCAGGAAGGCCACCGTCACGCCATCTCGTTGCGTGAAGGTGGCCTTCCTGCAATCGGGACGGGCGTACGGCGCGGGTTCAGGCCTCGTTCGACGGGCCGGTCAGGAGGGTGACGCCGGCGCCGGCGAAGTTGGGGAGGTCGGCCACCGCGGCCTGCCCGTGCTCCCCGCTCATGCCGGCACCGAACGCGGCCTCGTCGGCGAAGTCGAGCACCGCGACCAGGTAGTAGGCCGGCTTGTTGCCCTCGGCGTCGGCGGCAGGGTGGCTGGTCGTGTAGCGGAGCAGGCCGGGGATCTTCTTGGCGATCTCCGCGTGCACCTCGGTGTAGTGCTTGTCGAACGCGGCCGGGTCCTCGGGGTGGTTGTAGAGCGCGGTGAGCTGGTACATGATTCGCCTTTCGGACTTCTCCGCCCGCGTGCGGCGTTGCTCGCGGGGTCCTGCGATCAACACCCTGGTGGATCGTCCCCGCGCCGCCTACCGCAGTCTCACGATGTGAAATGCGAGCGTGACACGGCGGGACGGCGCGTGCGATGCTGCGAGACGTGCACAGCACCGTGATCATTATCGGCAGGCGCGACGGCTAGCTCGAACAGGCCGCCGCGCAGACCTCTCGCATCCGCGAGGGGTCTTTTTTGTTGCCGCAGAACCGTCGTCACAGCCAGGAGACCCGATGTCCCGGACCGAGCCCGCCGCCACCCCGCTCGGCGACGCCTTCCACGTCTACGACACGACGCTGCGCGACGGCGCGCAGCGCGAGGGCATCTCCTACTCGGTGGCCGACAAGCTCGCGGTCGCCCGGCACCTCGACGCGCTCGGCGTCGGCTACGTCGAGGGCGGCTGGCCGGGTGCACTGCCGAAGGACACGGAGTTCTTCGCCCGCGCCGCGGCGGGGGAGCTCGACCTGCGCCACGCCGCGCTGGTGGCGTTCGGGGCGACCCGGCGGCCCGGCACGGCGGCGGCGACCGACCCGCAGGTGCGTGCGCTGCTCGACTCGCACGCGCCGGTCGTGACGCTGGTGGCGAAGTCCGACCGCCGCCACGTCGAGCGCGCGCTGCGCACCGACACGGGCGAGAACTGCGCGATGGTGGCGGACACGGTGGCGTTCCTCGTCGGGGAGGGCCGGCGGGTCTTCGTCGACGCCGAGCACTTCTTCGACGGCTACGCGTTCGACCCCGACACCGCGCTGCGGGTGCTGGAGGCGGCCGTGGGCGCCGGCGCGGACGTCGCGGTGCTGTGCGACACCAACGGCGGCATGCTCCCGATGGGGATCATGCAGGTGGTAACCGAGGTGGCGGCCCGCACGGGCTTCCGGCTCGGCATCCACTGCCAGGACGACACCGGCTGCGCGGTCGCGAACAGCGTCGCTGCGGTGCAGGCCGGCGCGACGCACGTGCAGTGCACCGCGAACGGCTACGGGGAGCGGGCCGGCAACGCCGACCTGTTCGCCGTCGTCGGGAACCTGGTGACCAAGCTGGGGATGCCCGTTCTACCCGACGGTGCCCTGGCGGAGATGACGCACACCTCGCACGCGTTGGCGGAGATCGCCAACATCGCTCCCGACGCCCACCAGGCCTATGTCGGGATGTCAGCGTTCGCCCACAAGGCGGGACTGCACGCGAGTGCGATCAAGGTGGACCCGGAGCTGTACAACCACCTGGACCCGGTGGTCGTCGGCAACGGGCAGCGCATCCTGGTCACCGAGATGGCCGGCCGGGCCAGCGTCGAGCTCAAGAGCACCGAGCTCGGCATCGACCTGGCCGGCCATCCCGACGCGGTGTCGTCGGTGGTCGCCACCGTCAAGGAGCGGGAGGCGCAAGGGTGGTCGTTCGAGGCGGCCGACGCGTCGCTGGAGCTGCTCATGCGCGCCGCCCGCGGCGACGCCGACGAGGCGCCGTTCCGGCTCGAGTCCTACCGGGTGATCACCGAGCGGCGTGCGGACGGCGCGGTGGTGGCGGAGGCGACGGTCAAGGTCGTCGTCGACGGGGAGCGGCTGATCGCCACCAGTGAGGGCAACGGACCGGTCAACGCGCTGGACGCGGCGCTGCGCCGGGCGCTGGCGCCGTCGTGCCCGTGGCTCGCCGATGTCGACCTCACCGACTACAAGGTGCGCATCCTCACCCGCGGCACCGGCGCGGTCACCCGCGTGCTCGTCGAGACCACCGACCACGCCGGCACCTGGACGACGGTGGGCGTGCACGGCAACGTCGTGGAGGCGTCCTGGCTGGCGCTCGTGGACGCGCTGGCCTACGCCGCGCTGCGCGGGCGGGTGCCGGTCACGGCGGGCTGATCCCGCGCTCGAACCCGCGCCGCAGCACCATGATCGTCCGGGTGCGCACGACACCCGGCACCTGGTAGAGGATCCGGAGCACCTCCTCGAGCCCGTCGGGCCCGGGCGCGCGCACCTTGAGCAGGAAGTTGCTGTTGCCCGCCACGGAATGGGCCTCCTCGACGCGCGGTTCGGCCCGCGCCGCGGTGAACACGTGGTCGCGGGCCCAGCCCTCGGTGTCGAGCAGCACGAATGCGAGCACGTCGACGCCGAGCGCGTCGGGATCGACCTCCACCGTCGTGCGCCGGATGACCCCGGACGCGCGCAGCCTGCGCACCCGCTCGTGCACGGCCGCCGGGGAGAGCGACACCTCCCGGCCGAGCTGCGCGTAGGTGCGGTCCGCGTCGTCGACGAGCAGACCGACGATTCTCCGGTCGGTGGGGTCCATGCGCCCATCCTGACAGGCCTTCGGCCGAACAGTCTTCGCAACGAACATCAATCCCTTGATTACCGTCATTGGCCGAAGCAGTTTCGGTACATGGCCCGCCACCTCGCCGTCCTCACGACGGGGGTCGTCGCGGTCGGGGCGCAGTCGTTCCTGCTCGCCCCGCTGCTGCCCGACCTCGCGACCTCGCTGCACGCCACCCCGTCGGAGATCGGACGGGCGCTGGCCGGGTACGGCGCCGGGGTGGTGCTGGTGGCGCTGCTGCTCGGTCCGCGGCTGGACCGCGTCCCGCGGGCGCGCGCACTGGCGGCGGGCGCCGTCGCGCTCGCGGTGAGCTCGACGGTCTCCGCGCTGGCGCCGGGCTGGGAGGTGCTGGTGGCCGCGCAGGTGCTGGCCGGCGCGGGCGCGGGCGTGGTGCTGCCCGCGACCTACGCGTTCGCGGCCGAGCTCGCCGAACCGGGCGGGGAGGCGCGGGCGACCGGGCGGGTGCTGGCCGGGTGGTCGGTGGCGCTGGTCGCCGGCGTGCCGGTGTCGACGGTGCTGGCCGACCTGGTCGGCTGGCGCGGGGTGCTCGGCGCGCTCGCCGTGCTGGCCGGGGCGCAGGTCGTGCTGTACCGGACGCTGCCCGCTCCCGCCGTCCCGGTGGGGCCGCGGCCGAGGTTCGCGACGACGCTGCGCACCCCCGGCGTGGCGCGGCTGCTGCTCGGCACGCTGGCGTTCATGAGCGCGTTCTACGCCGTGTTCGGCTTCGCGGGGGCCGAGATCCGGCTGCTGCACGGTGGCGGCGCCGCAGGGGCGGGAATGCTCGCTCTCTGCTACGGCGTCGGGTTCGGGCTGGGTGCGGTGGCCGACCGGCACGCCGTGCGAGTCGGCCTCGCCCCCGTCCTGGCCGCGCTGGCCGCGGTCTACCTCCTCCTCGCGGCGACCGTCAGCCTGCTCCCGGCGCTGCTGGTCGCGGCGGTCGCGTGGGGCCTGGTGAACCACGTCGGGCTGACGCTGCTGGTCAGCCGGCTCTCCGCGGCCGCCCGGGAGGCACGCGGCGCGGTGCTCGCGCTCAACTCCGCCGCGACCTACGGCGGCGCGGCGGTGGCCGGGCTGGTCGCCGGTCCGCTGTTCGAGGCCGCCGGACTGGCCTGGGTCGCGGTCACCGCCGCTGTGGTCGTCGCGCTCGCCGTGCCGATCACCCGGGACCGGGTCGACGAGCCCGTCACGATCACGGGGTGAGCACGATCCGTGCGTCGTCGAGCGCTGCGACGCGGTGCGTCGCCCGACCGTCCCGTACGGCGCCCCTCACCACGACCGGGCCGTCGCCGGGGAGCACGGACCGGGGAGCGCGGACCACGCCGCGTCGAGGCCGTCCCACTCGAACCGGCGCCGGGCCGCGCGCGAACCTCTTGCGTGCGCGGACGGTGGATCGCACAGCTCCTCGCGGTGTGCGTCGTCGTGGGGTGCGCGTCATCGGCGCCGCCCGCGCCCCGCGACCTCTCGGTGCTGACGTTCAACATCCATCACGGGGCCGGGCCGGACGGCGTGGTCGATCTGGACCGGGTCGCCGCCGAGATCGCGGCCACCGGTGCCGACGTCGTCGCGTTGCAGGAGGTCGACCGGCACTACGGGCAGCGCACCGGGTTCGCCGACCAGCCCGCGGAGCTGGCCGCCCGGCTGGACATGGCGGCGGTGTTCGCGCCCAACTACGTCCTGGACCCACCCACCCCGGGCGCGCCGCCGCGCGAGCACGGCACCGTCATCCTGTCGCGGCTCCCGATCGTCTCGCACACCCACACCCTGCTGCCGCGGGGGACGGCGGCCGAGGAGGAGCAGCGCGGACTGCTCGAAGCGGTGGTCGACGTCCGCGGTGTCGCGGTCCGCGTGATGACCACGCACCTGGAGTCCGACTTCGCGCAGTCCCGGCTGCCGCAGGCGCAGGCCGTCGCCGCCGCCGTGCAGCGCTCGGCCGAGCCGGTGGTGCTCACCGGTGACCTCAACGGTGCCCCCGGCGCACCCGAGGTGACGACGCTGACGGCGCTGCTCGCCGACTCCGGCGTGCACGGGGCGCCCACGTTCCCGGCATGGGCGCCGACGGCCCGGATCGACTACGTGCTCGCCGGCTTCCGCGTCGTGAGCAGCGAGGTGCTGGCCACCTCGTCCTCGGACCACCGCCCGGTGCTCGCGGGCGTGGCGCTGTGACCTTCAGCGGGCGAGCGCGCGGAGCTGGTCGTTCACCGCCGCGCGGTCGAACTCGGCCGGGTCGAAGTACGGGCCGGCCCACTCCACCCGCTCGGCGTGGTCGGGATGGCCCGGGTCGGACACGGCCGCGAGCAGCTCGGCGTAGCCCCACGGCCCGCCGCAGTCCTCGGGCGGGCACGCGCGCCGGCCCGCCGTGCACCGGGCGGTGTCCACGGTCTCGGCCTCCATCGACTCCAGCACGATGTCGTGCTCCCAGCCGTCCCCGAAGTCGTAGGAGTAGCGGAGCCGGTCGCCGCTGCGGCGCAGCACCTCGTCGAGCTGGACGCCCGCCTCGTCGCGCCGCCCGGGACCGGCGTCGGGGTCCGGCGGCCCGAACAGCTGCGTGCCGGCGACGAACTCGTGCAGGTGCCCGTCGAGCCAGCCCATCGCGACCTGCAGGATCTCGTGCAGCCCGGCGAGCGTCGTGTCCGGCGGCACCAGCAGCCGGCGCCACACCGGCGGGCGGACGCCGCGCAGCGTCACCTTGATCCGGTAGGCCGACCCGGTCCGCGTGGGTGGGCGCAGCGGGGTGACGGTCGCGGGCTCGTCGAACAGGCCCTCCTGCTGCGGGCTCGGCTTCCGGCGGCGGCGGGCCCGCGGGGGCGGCGTGCCGAGCTCCGCGAGGTCCGCGGCGTAGGCCGCGGCGTCGTAGGGCTGCTGCCGGACCAGCGCGGCGTGCACGTGGCGGGCGGCCACCTCGGCCAGCGCGTGCAGCACGTCGTGCCGGTCCATCCCGGTGGCCAGCAGCCGCTGCGCTGCGGGCCACACCTGCGCGGGCTCGCCGTCCCAGAGCTGGGTGGCGACCATCTCGTGCATGGCGACGTGCAGCCGCGGATTCACCTCGTCGGTCGCGACGTCGGCGAACGGGTCGTCGAGCGCCTCGGCGTACTCCGGGTGCTCGGCGCGGACGAGCAGGCCGCGCTCGTCGGGGTCGCTCGGGTCGAGCTGCATCCGCTCGCCGTCGAGCACGACCGTCGTGTCGGGAGTGGCGAACACCCGGCGCGTCACGGCCTCCTGCACCTGCTCGGGGGTGACGTCGCCGTCGAGCAGCCCGTCGAGGACCGCGTCGGCGAGCCCCGGTGGCAGGCCGTCCGGGCCCTGGTCGTCGAGGTCGGCGAGCTCGTCGACGATCTCCTCCAGCGCCTGCAGGGCCGGCTCGGGGAGATCGGCCCGCCGGCCCGCCCAGCGCACCCACGCGCGCAGGACGTCCGGCATCACCTCGCGGGTGTCCTCGTCCAGGTCCTGGTCGGGGAGCCAGCTCAGCAGGAACAGGTCGACCTTGGCCGGCCCGACCCGCAGGGGGCGGCCGTCGGTCGCGCACCCGTGCTCGACGATCAGCCGGGCGCAGCCGGCGGTGACGGCGTCATCGAGTCCGGCGTCGACGAGCTCGCGGGCGTGGTCGGAGGCCAGGAACTCCCGCACGAGCGCGTCCCGCCCGGCGTCGTCGAGAGCGGGCGGGGCCTCCCGCTCGACGTCGGGGAGCAGCCGGACCCGGGCCAGGGCGAGCGCCCGGTACTCGCGGAAGTCCTCGCCCACCGGGGGTTCGGCGGCGCCGTCGGTGGCGGCGAACGCCGGGCGGAGCAGGCGGGCGGCCTCGTCGAGGGTCAGCTCACGGATCCAGACGTCCGGTTCGCTGAGCGAGCGGATGTCGGCCAGGGTCCCGGCCGGGTCGTCGGTGACGAAGGCGTCCTTCGCGATGCCGCCGAGGGCGTGATCGATCAGCACGACGACGCCGTGCGTGTCGCCGCCCCGCTCGACGGTCAGCAGGATGCTGGTCTGATCGCCGAAGACGTCGCCGTACCCCCACGCGGACCTCGCCCGGCCGCCGGACAGCTCGCGCGCCCACGTGGGATCGGTGACGCCCTTCGCGGCGAGCGCGTCGGCCGCCGCGCCCGCCGCGGCCCGCTGCGCGGGCGTGCCGAGGACGGCGACGGTGCGCAGCAGCGCCAGCGCGGCGGTGGTGTTCCTGCGCGCGGCGACGGCCACGAGGCGCTCGCCGAGCTCCACCTCGGGATCGGCGTCGACGAGGAACAGCTTCCACCACGTGCCCAGCAGCGCCGAGACGCACAGCTCGGCCGCCACCGCGTCGTCGATCCGGTCGAGGTCCCGGCCGACGTCGCGCAGTATCCCGGAGAACAGGGTGTCGCCGAACGGGTCGTCCCGGCGCCGGCGCGAGGCGGGTGCGGGCTTGCGCTTGCGGCCGCGGCTCTTGGGGCTCACCGCCCCTACGGTGCCAGATCGGCCGGCGCCACCGCGCTCAGGTCGCCGCCGCGTCCCGCACCGCCAACGGGGGTCGCCGGGCCCATTCCGGCGCGTGCTCCGGGAGCGGTCCGATCGCGACCATCCGGGCCGGCAGGGCCTGCAGCACCGGGAACCGGGCGGCCAGCCGCAACGGCAGGGGGAGGCCGGCGGTGTCGGTCGACCCGCTCTCGCCGGGGGCGAGCCAATCCGGTGCGGGGGCGTCGACCGGACCCGGCCGTGGCGCGTCGGCCACGTCCGGCGGGGACGAGAACACGACCCGGTGGGCGATCCGCTGCGCCCCCTGGACCACGGCCGTCGGCCACCACCGGCGCCGCCGCACCCGCCGCAGCACCGATTCCGGCACGATCCCGCCGGACCGCAGCGCGGGGGCCAGGATCCGGGCCGCGGCCACCGCGTCGGCCACCGCGAGGTTGATCCCGACCCCGCCCACCGGAGACATCGCGTGCGCCGCGTCGCCGATCAGCAGCAGCCCGTCGGTCGACCAGCGTCGCAGCCGCTCCAACCGCACGTCGAGGAGCTTGACGTCGTCGAACGAGGCGAGCGCGTCGAGCCGGTCGGCCACCCACGGCACCAGCCCGGCCACCCGCGCGCGGAACCGCTCGATCCCGGCGGCCCGCAGCTCGGCGTCGCTGCCCTTCTTGATCAGGTAGGCCATCTGCCAGTAGTCCCCGCGGTCGATCATCACCGCGAAGTGGCCGGACGAGAAGCGCGCCACCCCGCCCGCCGGGTCGTCCTCGCGGCGCGGCAGCCGGAACCACCAGACGTCCATCGGCGTCCCGAACGAGCGCGGCACCAGGCCGGCCGCCGCCCGCACCGCCGACCCCCGACCGTCGCAGGCCACCGTGACGTCGGCGCGCAGCTCGTGCTCGGTGCCGTCGGTCCGGTCGCGGTAGCGCACCCCGGTGACGCGCTCGCCGTCGCGCAGCAGGCCGACCACCTCGGCGTCGCGCCGCAGCGTGAACGTCGGCTCCTCGGCGGCGGCGTCGGCGAGCAGGTCGAGGAAGTCCCACTGCGGCACCAGCGCGATGTGCTGGTGGGCGCCGGGCAGCCGCGACATGTCGGCGACGGCGGCGGTGCCGCCGTCGAGCTGCACCTGCATCCGCTGCAGCAGCCGGTGCGGGACGGCGGCGAACCGGTCGCCGAGGCCGAGCTCGTCGAGCAGCGTGAGGGTGGAGGCGTGCACGGTGTCGCCCCGGAAGTCGCGCAGGAAGTCGCCGTGCTTCTCCAGCACGGTGACGGCCACGCCGGCGCGGGCCATGAGCAGCCCGAGGACCATCCCGGCCGGGCCGCCACCGACGACGAGGCAGGTCGTGCGCTCGCTATTCGCCATACGTTGAATTATAGACCGGTCCGCTAGCCTGGCGCCACCATGACTGTTCGCGTTCGCTTCTGCCCCTCCCCGACGGGGACCCCGCACGTCGGGCTCATCCGCACCGCCCTGTTCAACTGGGCGCACGCCCGGCACAGCGGCGGCAGCTTCGTGTTCCGCATCGAGGACACCGACGCCAGCCGCGACTCCGTCGAGTCCTACGCGGCGCTGCTGGACGCCCTGGCCTGGCTCGGTCTCGACTGGGACGAGGGTCCCGAGGTCGGCGGTCCGCACGGCCCGTACCGGCAGAGCGAGCGGGGCGGGCTCTACGCCGACGCGCTGGGCAAGCTGATCGCGGCGGGCGAGGTCTACGAGTCGTTCTCGAAGGCCGAGGAGATCGAGGCCCGGCACCGGGCGGCCGGCCGGGACCCCAAGCTCGGCTACGACAACGCCGACCGCGACCTCACCGAGGAGGAGAAGGCCGCGTACCGGGCCGACGGCCGGGCCCCGGTCTACCGGCTCCGCATGCCCGACCGGGACATCACGTTCACCGACCTGGTTCGCGGCGAGGTGACCTTCCGCTCCGGCACCGTGCCCGACTTCGTGCTCGCCCGTGGCGACGGCTCCCCGCTCTACCCGCTCACCAACCCGCTCGACGACGCGCTCATGGGCATCACCGACGTGCTGCGCGGTGAGGACCTGCTCTCCTCCACGCCCCGCCAGATCGCGCTGCTCGAGGCGTTGGCCCGGGTGGGTATCGGCAACGGGCCGCCGCGCTACGGCCACCTGCCCCTGGTCACCGGCGAGGGAAACCGCAAGCTCTCCAAGCGCGACCCGGAATCGAACCTCTTTCTGTACCGCGAGCGCGGGTTCACCCCCGAAGGCCTGCTCAACTACCTCGCGCTGCTCGGGTGGGCCATCGCCGAGGATCGGGACGTGTTCACGATGGCCGAGATGGTCGCCGCATTCGACGTCTCGCGGGTCTCCGGCAATTCGGCGCGCTTCGACCTGAAGAAGGCCGAGGCCATCAATTCCGCGCACCTGCGCGCCCTGCCCGTCGACGAGTTCGCCCGCCGGGTCGAGCCCTACCTGCTCGCCGAGCTGTCTCCCGGCCACCCGGTGACGAGCGGCACGCTCACCGCCGGGCAGGGCGAGTTGCTCGTCGCCGCGGCCCCGCTCGTGCAGGAGCGCAGCGTCGTGCTGTCCGACGCCGCCCGCATGCTGGCCTTCCTGTTCGTCACCGAGGACGCCTTCACCCTCGACGAGGACGCCGCGGCCAAGAACCTCGGCGCCGACGCCGCCCCGGTCCTCGACGCGGCCCTGACCGGCCTCGATGCGCTGCCGGACTGGTCCACATCCGCCATCGAGGACTCGCTGAAGGCCACCCTCGTCGACGGCATGGGCCTCAAGCCGCGCAAGGCCTTCGCGCCGGTGCGGGTGGCGGTCAGTGGCCGCACCGTCTCGCCCCCGCTCTACGAGTCGATGGAGCTGCTGGGCCGCGAGCGCTCGCTGCGACGGCTCAGGGCCGGTGTGGAGCGTGCCGGCGGCCTCGGCTAGAATGCTCCACGCAGGACGCGGACGCCGGTTCCACCCGCTGGACCCCGGATGATCGCTGTCCGGTGGGGTATGGTGTAATTGGCAGCACGACTGATTCTGGTTCAGTTAGTCTAGGTTCGAGTCCTGGTACCCCAGCGCAGTACAGATCACCGCAGCAGATACAATTCAACAGCCTGGCCCCGTCGTCTAGCGGCCTAGGACGCCGCCCTCTCAAGGCGGTAGCGCGGGTTCAAATCCCGTCGGGGCTACACCCAGAAATGCCGGACTCCTTCTCGGAGTGCGGCATTTCTGCGTTCGCGGCCTCGGGGCCGCAGGCCCTCGGGTGCGCGGCCATTGGCAGCTCCCATCAGGTGGTGGGCTCGGTGGTCGTGGGCTCGGTGGTGGTGGACTCGGTGGTCGGTGTCGGCTCGGTGGTCGGTGTCGGTTCCGTGGTCGGTGTGGGCTCGGTCGTGGGAGCCGGCGTCGGGGTCGGTTCCACCGGACGGGTCGGGCGGACCGGCTCAACGGGTCCCGGGTCCTGCGTGGGAGCGGGCTCGGTCGATGGCGTCGGGGTCTCCGCGATGCTCGTCTCCACCGGTGCAGCGGGCAGATCGGGCAGGTTGTCGACCGACGCGGACGGCTGCTGCGTCGGCACCAGCAGCACGGTCCCGATCACGGCCAGCGCCGCCGCGATCCCCCCGACCGTGACGAACAGGGTCGGGTTGCGCCGCGCGGGTGGCTCGGGCTGGTCGTAGTCCGCGTGGCCGTACGTCCCGCTGTCGGCCGACCCGCTGTCGGCCGACCGGCCCGGTCGGTCGCCGTACCCGGGCGGGGCCGGACGGGGCGGTGAAACGGCCCGGCTCGGACCGCCGGGCGACATCGGCGTGCGCGGGGCAGGCGGTCCGGCGGACTGCATCCCGCCGGACGCGGTACTCGATGGCCCGCGGGTGCCGGCCGCTGCCGAACCCGCTGCGCCGACTCCCGCAGCGCCGAGACCGGACGCGCCCTTACCCGGTGCACCCAGACCTGTCGCACCAACACCGGGCGCGCCCTTCCCCGGTGCGCCCAGGCTCGGTGCACCCAGGCTCGGTGCACCCAGGATCGGTGCGCCCAGGCTCGGTGCGCCCAGGATCGGTGCACCCAGCGCCGCCCCGACCGGGGCGGAACCGGGCCGCCGGGGCCCGCCCGGCCGCCCGCCCACGCGGGGGGCGGGGACGTGCGGCCCGGTGCCGGTGGACGCGACCGGGTCCAGCGAGAGCGCGGCCCCCATCGCGATCGCGTTCTTGGGGTCGGCGTCGACGGCGACGGGCCGCCCGAGCTGCTCGGACACGAGCTGGGCCACCAGCGGGATCCGCGACGAACCACCCACCAGCAGCACGGCCGTGAGCTGCTCGGGAGCCAGCCCGGCCGAACCGACCGCGCGGCGCAGCGCGGCGACCGTGTCCTCGATCTGCGGGCGGATCATCGACTCGAACTCGCTGCGGTGCAGCCGTACCGATCCCTGCGCCCCGGGCAGCAGCACCGGGATCGACACCTCGGTGTCGCTGCTCAGCGCCTCCTTGGCCTCCGAACACTCCCGTCGCACCCCGGCCACAGCGGCCAGCACGGACGGATCGGTGTCGTCGAGCTCGGCGAACGCCTCGGGCATGCCGGCACGGACGTGGTCGAACACGACCTGGTCGAAGTCGACGCCCCCGAGCCGCTCGATCCCCTCCGGCCGGCCCAGCAGGCCGAACCCGTGCGTGTCCTTGTGCACGACGGCCGCGTCGAACGTGCCGCCCCCCAGGTCGTAGACGGCGATCGTGGAGCCGGGGCCGAGGCGCTCGGTGGAGGCGTAGTGCAGCGCGGCGGCCTGCGGCTCGGCGAGGAACGACACCTGCAGGCCCTGCCCGGCCAGCGCGCCGCCCAGCAGCTCCTTCTTCAGCGCGCCCCACGACGCGGGATGGGTGACGGCCACGCGCGCCGCGGGCCCGCCCTCGCGCTCGGCCACCCGGTCGACGACCCAGCGCACCACCCGCGCCGAGAGCTCCTGCGGCGACCACGGCACCCCCGCGACGACCAGCGGCGTGGGATCGCCGATGCGGCGCTTGAACTCGCGCACCACGCGCGAGGGGTCGGTCAGGGCGCGGCGCTCGGCCGCCTCCCCGACGAGGACGCCTCCCTCGGCGCCCGCGTAGAACACCGAGGGGACGGCACTGGACCGGTCACCGAGGTTGACGACCTCGATCTCGCCGGACCGGGACGGGTGGGAGACCGCAGCCGACGTCCGCGTGGTGCCCAGATCGATCCCGAGCAAGTACGTCATGCGCCATCCGTCCTCGCCTGGCGCCGCGCGTCTCGTGGGTGCGCAGCGGTGCTGGGACACCGTTGCGCACCCACGGGCGCGGCAGCGCACTCACCCTGTGTCGAGACCGGCACACGGTAGCGGTTCGGCGTTCGCCTGCTCGTGCGGCCCTGGCCGCGCGTGTCGATCACAGACGGTGATGAAGCGCCTCCGCCGCGGCGAGCAGGTCGGCGGCCCACCGGACGCCGGGCCGGCGACCGATCCGGTCGACCGGGCCCGACACCGACACCGCGGCGACGACCTGCCCGGCCCCGTCGCGCACGGGGGCCGACACGCTGGCGACGCCGGACTCGCGCTCGGCGACGCTCTGGGCCCAGCCGCGGCGGCGGACGTCGACCAGTACGCGCTCGGTGAACGTGGCGTCGGCGAGCACCGCCCGCTGGACGCCGGGTTCGGCCCACGCGGCGAGCACCTTGGCTCCCGATCCCGCCGTCATCGGCAGCCGCGACCCGACGGGCACGGTGTCGCGCAGGCCGCTGGCGGGTTCCGCGGTCGCCACGCACACGCGCTGGCTGCCCTCACGGCGGTAGAGCTGGACGCTCTCGCCGGTGATGTCGCGCAGCCGGGGCAGGATGGCGGCCGCGGCCTCCAGCAGGGGATCGGCCCCGCCGCCGGCGAGCTCGGCCAGCGTGGGCCCGGGGCGCCAGCGCCCGTCCGACCCCCGGTGCAGGAGCCCGTGCACCTCCAGTCCGACGGCGAGGCGGTGCGCCGTGGCGCGGGGGAGCCCGGTGCGCTCGCACAGCTCGGCCAGCCCGCACGGGTCGGTGGCCACGGCGCGGAGCACACCCACGGCCTTGTCGAGCACGCCTATGCCGCTATGCTGTCTCACACCGCGATACTAGCGTCCCAACTGCTGGGAGAATCAACATGGCACGCACTCTGGCCGAGAAGGTGTGGGATCTGCACCTCGTCCGTACCGGGGACGGTGACGAACCCGACCTCCTCTACATCGACCTGCACCTCGTGCACGAGGTGACCAGCCCCCAGGCGTTCGACGGCCTGCGCCTCGCCGGCCGCACCGTGCGCCGTCCGGACCTCACGCTCGCCACCGAGGACCACAACGTCCCCACCAAGGACGTCGACCTGCCGATCGCCGACCCGGTGTCGCGCACCCAGGTGGAGACGCTGCGCCGCAACTGCGCCGAGTTCGGCGTGCCGCTCTACCCGATGAACCATGCCGAGCAGGGCATCGTGCACGTCGTCGGCCCGCAGCTCGGGCTCACCCAGCCCGGCACCACGGTCGTCTGCGGCGACAGCCACACCTCCACCCACGGGGCGTTCGGCGCGATGGCGTTCGGCATCGGCACCTCCGAGGTGGAGCACGTGCTGGCCACGCAGACCCTGCCGCTCAAGCGGTTCAAGACCATGTCGATCACGGTGAACAGCGCGGACGGCACCCTGCGCCCCGGCGTCACGAGCAAGGACGTCGTGCTGGCGATCATCGCGCAGATCGGCACCGGTGGCGGGCAGGGCTACGTGCTGGAGTACCGCGGCAACGTCATCGAGAACCTGTCGATGGAGGCCCGGATGACGATCTGCAACATGTCGATCGAGGCGGGTGCCCGCGCGGGGATGATCGCCCCCGACGAGACGACGTTCGCCTACCTGAAGGGCCGCGACCGCGCGCCGGCCGGTGACGCATGGGACGCGGCGGTCGCCGAGTGGCGCGAGCTGCGCACCGACGACGACGCCGTGTTCGACGCCGAGGTCACCGTCGACGGCGACGCGCTCACGCCGTTCGTCACCTGGGGGACCAACCCCGGCCAGGGGCTCCCGCTCGGCGACAACGTGCCCGACCCGGCCCGGATCGTCGACGAGAACGAGCGCGTCTCCGCCGAGAAGGCGCTGGCCTACATGGGCCTCACGGCCGGGCAGCCGCTGCGCGAGGTCGCCGTCGACACCGTGTTCGTCGGCTCCTGCACCAACGGGCGCATCGAGGACCTCCGCGCCGCGGCCGACGTGATCAAGGGACGCCACGTCGCCGACGGCGTGCGCATGCTCGTGGTACCCGGTTCGATGCGCGTGCGCTTCCAGGCCGAGGACGAGGGGCTGAACGACGTCTTCACCGCGGCCGGGGCCGAGTGGCGCTCCGCGGGCTGCTCGATGTGCCTGGGCATGAACCCCGACCAGCTCGCCCCGGGCGAGCGCAGCGCCTCGACGTCGAACCGCAACTTCGAGGGCCGCCAGGGCAAGGGCGGCCGCACCCACCTGGTGTCGCCGCTGGTCGCCGCCGCGACCGCCGTACGCGGCACCCTGAGCAGCCCGGAGGACCTTCTCTGATGGACGCCTTCTCCACCCACACCGGCATCGGCGTGCCGCTGCGCCGCTCCAACGTCGACACCGACCAGATCATCCCGGCGGTCTACCTCAAGCGCGTCACGCGCACCGGGTTCGAGGACGGCCTGTTCTCGGCCTGGCGCTCCGACGAGAGCTTCATCCTCAACCAGCAGCCGTTCGACCGCGGATCGGTGCTGGTCGCGGGATCGGACTTCGGCACAGGGTCCTCGCGCGAGCACGCCGTCTGGGCGCTGCTGAACTACGGGTTCCGCGTCGTCATCTCCTCCCGGTTCGCCGACATCTTCCGCGGCAACTCGGCGAAGGCGGGCCTGCTCGCCGCGCAGGTGGCCCAGCCCGACGTCGAGCTGCTGTGGAAGCTGCTGGAGAACCAGCCCGGCACCGAGGTCACCGTCGATCTCACCGAGAAGACGGTGCAGGCGGCCGATCTCACCGTGCCGTTCGAGATCGACGACTACACCCGCTGGCGGCTGCTGGAGGGGCTCGACGACATCGGCCTGACCCTGCGCCACGAGGCCGACATCACCACGTTCGAGTCCGCCCGGCCCGACCGGCTGCCCGTCACGACATAGCGCCTGCGCTACGGGGTGCGCCGGGTGGCCGAGGGGGAGTCCTTCACGGTGACCGTGCACGGGCGGAGGGTCGTCGACCTGGTGCCGTACCAGCGCGAGGCCGCACGGTCGCGGCTGGTGCCCGCGGAGCACGTCGACGAGATGTTCGCCGCGGCGGGGCCGGGCCCGATCCGCAGCAGTGGGAGCGCGACACGGCCGATGTCGGCTCGGCCTCGCGACGCGCAACGTCGAGGGCTTCCGACACCTGCAACGCGTTCTCGACATCATCGAGGTCCGGTGACCACCACCCGATCATCGTTGGGGCGCAACGGATCCGCCGACCCGATCCGGTGGATCCGTTGCCTGCCAACACATTTCTTGCGCGTGTGTGCTGGCGCAACGCCCTGACCGGCCCGTACGGTCGGCTGTCATGAACAAGACGCAGCTCGTGGACGCGCTCGCGGCCAGCCTCGGCGACCGGAAGACCGCGGCTGCCGCGGTGGACGGGATCCTCGCCACCATCGTCGACACCGTGAAGGGGGGCGACTCGGTGTCCATCACCGGGTTCGGGGTGTTCGAGCCCCGCGCCCGCGCCGCCCGGGTGGCGCGCAACCCCCGCACCGGTGATGCGGTGGACGTCCCCGCGACCACGATCCCGGCGTTCCGCCCCGGCGTCGGGTTCCGCACCGCTGTCGGCGGGTCCGCCCCGGCCCCGCGCGCCACCCCCGCCCGCCCCCGCCGCACCGCGGCCGCCTCGGCGGCGACCAACGGCGCGGCCCCGGCCACCACGGCGCGCAGGTCCGCGAAGGCCAAGGCCTCCTTCGCCGCGGAGCCCGCCGCCGCCCCGAAGACCGCAGCCGCCGCGAAGACCGCAGCCGCCCCGAAGCCGAAGGCCGCAGCGGCCCCGAAGAAGGGCACGAAGGCCGCCAAGGAGAAGGCCCCCAAGCCCGCCCCTGCACCGAAGGCTGCGGCCAAGTCCACGGCGAACGCCGACGGGAAGCCGAAGAAGGCCAAGGGCAAGAAGTAGGTCGGCAACGGGAGCGGAAGGCTCCCGGGACGCGGGGGCGACCCGTCCGGCCCGAGAGCCCGTGGACGCGTCTGCCGCCGCCCGCCGGCGTCGGCCTCCGGAGTCCGGTACCCGCCCACCGGGCGCCACGGGTGGGGTGAAGGATGTTGTCCGGTCCGCTGTAGCGTCGGGTCCCGGGTGTCCGGTGCCCTGCTCGTCCGCCCGACCACGAGGAGATCCCTGCCCATGTTCGCCCGTCGTATCGCTGTCGTCGGAACCGGCTACGTCGGGTTGACCACCGGGGCGTGCCTGGCCTCGCTCGGGCACCGCGTCATCTGCGCCGACGTCGACGAGGCCAAGGTCGAGCGGCTGCAGGCCGGGGAGATCGGGATCCGGGAGGACGGGCTCGCCGACCTCGTCGGCGAGGGTGTGGCGGCCGGCCGACTGTCGTTCGTCGTCGGTGCCTCGACCGCGCTGAAGGAGCTGGAGCGGGACGGGGCGCCGGTCGAGGTGATGTTCCTCTGCGTGCCCACACCGATGGGGGTCGGGGGGATCGCCGACCTCGCGGCGGTCGAGGCCGTGATCGAGGAGACGCGCGGCGCGCTGCCCGCGGGATGCGTGGTCGTCAACAAGTCCACGGTGCCCGTCGGGACCTCGCTCCGCACGGCCGAGCTGCTCGACCGCGACGACGTCGGCATCGTCAGCAACCCCGAGTTCCTCCGGGAGGGGTCGGCCGTACACGACTTCCTCAATCCGGACCGCATCGTCGTCGGTTCCGACCGGCCGGACGCGGCCGAGCGAGTGGCGGCGTTGTACGCGCGCCTCGGCGCGCCGACGGTGCTCACCGACGCGGCCAGCGCTGAGATGATCAAGTATGCGGCGAACTGCTTCCTCGCGATGAAGCTGTCCTACGTCAACGCCATCGCGGAGCTGTGCGAGCGCCTCGATGCCGACGTCGCGGACGTCACCGAGGGCATGGGCTACGACCGGCGGATCGGGCAGGCCTTCCTGTCCCCGGGGCCCGGCTGGGGCGGGTCATGCCTGCCCAAGGACACGAACGCGCTGCTGCAGGCAGCCGACTCGGCCGATTTCGAGTTCCGGCTCGTGCGCGCCGCGATCGAGACCAACACGCGGCAGTACCAGCGGATGGTCGAGAAGGTCCGGTTGGCGGTCACCGGCAAGCGCACCGGGTCGCTGTCGCGGCGGCGCATCGCACTGTTCGGACTGACGTTCAAGGCCAACACCGACGACCTGCGCGACTCGCCCGCGCTGGGGGTGGCTGCTCTGCTGAGGCAGGCCGGTGCCGACCTGGTGGCCTTCGATCCCGGGGTGGACGCGGCCACCGCCCGGATCGACACGTCGCTGCTCTCCGTGGTGGACGACCCGTACGAGGCCACCCGCGGTGCGGAGGCCGTGGTCGTGCTCACCGAGTGGGCGGAGTTCCGGGGGCTGGACTGGCCGCGGCTCGGCACCGGGATGAGCGCACGGCTGGTCGTCGACACCCGCAACCTGCTCGACCCCGACGTCCTGCGGCGGGCCGGGTTCACGTGGGTGGGTGTGGGGCGCCGGCAGCGGGAGCGGGCGGCGACCGGTACCGACGCCCCATCGGTGCCGTAGGGCCGGGTCGTGGTCCCCGGGCGCGCCGACCGGGCCGCCGGGCGTCCCACCGTCGCCCGGGCGCTGTGGGTGGGATCAGGCGCTGGGCCGCGCGTAGTAGTCCGCGGTGCGCAGGGCACCCGCCCGGAAGCCGAGCACCCATGTGCTGGCCTTGCGCGACGCGACGTCCGACGGGTCGATGCCGACATCGAACTCGGCGAGCAGTTCCCCCACCACGTCCGGGATCACGCCTCCCTGGCTGCACACCACGGTGACACCGGGGCGGGCGGCGACCTCCCGGAAGCGGGCCAGGCCCACCGCCGGGTGCACCCAGTAGCCGTCCTCCCCGAGCAGCGGCTCCACCGAGACCGGTAGGCCGAGCGAGGTGACGGTGTCGACGCAGCGGATCGGCGGGGCGCTGATCACCTGGTCGGGCCCGAACAGGCCGAGCAGGCCCGCGACGTGGCGCGCCTGCTCGCGGCCGGTCCCCGACAGCGGGCGCTGCTCGTCGGGGCCGTCCCACTGGGAGCGGCTGCCCGCCTTGGCGTGGCGCACGAATAAGACGACCGAGTCCGGGGCGCCGATCCGCAGGAAGTCGTCGAGCACGGCCATGTCGTGGCGGTAGGACAGCAGGCCGGCTGCGCGTTCGGGCGGGTACCAGCGCAGCTCGTCGGTCTCCGCGTTCGGGACGAACGCGCCGTCGCAGGCCTGCGCCGCCCAGTAGCGCACCGTCTTGGGCCCCTCGGGGACCGGGTAGTGCACGTCGCGCAGCCGGGCGCCGAGCCGGGCGGTGAACCCGGTCTCCTCGGCGACCTCACGCACGGCCGTGTGCGCCATCGTCTCGCCGCGGTCGAGCTTGCCCTTGGGCAGCGACCAGTCGTCGTAGCGGGGGCGGTGCACGAGCGCGACCTCGACGCCCGTGGGCGCCCGCCGCCAGAGCACAGCTCCTGCCGCGAGGATCGGCGCGGTCACTCCGACTCGGCCACGACGGCATGGCGCAGCATCATCTCCGCCTGGTGGTCACGGACGGGGGACACCGCGGAGTCCAGCGGGGGAGAGGGTTCCCAGCGGCCGTCGTCCTGCAGGGTCCAACAGCGGGTCGCCGGGTCCAGGCAGCCGTCGAGCATCTCGCCCAGCTGCTTGGCCGGTCCCGGGTCGGCCACCCGCAGCAGCACCTCGACGCGACGGTCGAGGTTGCGGTGCATCATGTCGGCGCTGCCGATCCAGTACTCGCCGACCGAGCCGAAGTGGAACACCCGGGAGTGCTCCAGGAACCGGCCCAGTATCGAGCGGACGTGGATGTTCTCGCTGAGCCCCGCCCGGCCCGGGCGCAGCGCGCAGATACCGCGCACGACGACGTCGACGGGCACGCCCGCCTGCGAGGCGCGGTACAGCGCGTCGATCACCTGCTCGTCGACCAGCGAGTTGACCTTGATGCGGACGCGCGCGTCGCCGTCGCCCTCGCGGTGCGCCTCGATCTCGTCCTCGATGCGCCGCACGATGCCGCGCCGCACGCCGTAGGGGGCCACCAGCAGCGACCGGTAGGAGGTCTGGCGGGAGTACCCGGTGAGCGAGTTGAACAGGTCGGTGAGGTCGGCGCCGATGGTGGGATCGGCGGTGAGCACGCCCACGTCCTCGTACAGGCGCGCGGTCTTGGGGTGGTAGTTGCCGGTGCCGATGTGGCAGTAGCGGCGGATCTGATCGCCCTCCTGGCGCACCACCAGCGAGGTCTTGCAGTGGGTCTTGAGCCCGACCAACCCGTACACGACGTGCACGCCCGCCTTCTCCAGCTCGCGCGCCCAGCGGATGTTGGCCTGCTCGTCGAAGCGGGCCTTGATCTCCACCAGCGCCACGACCTGCTTGCCCGCGGCCGCCGCGTCGACCAGCGCGTCGACGATGGGGGAGTCGCCCGACGTGCGGTAGAGGGTCTGCTTGATGGCCAGTACGTTCGGGTCGGCGGCAGCCTGCTCGATGAAGCGCTGTACCGACGTGGAGAACGAGTCGTAGGGGTGGTGCACGAGCACGTCGCCCTCGCGCAGCGTGGCGAAGATGCTGCGCGGGGTCTCGCCCTCGGCGAACGCGGGGTGCGTCGCCGGGACGAAGGGGTCGTCCTTGAGATCGGGCCGGTCGACCCCGTGCACGGTCCACAGCGCCGTGAGATCGAGCAGTCCCGGAACGGTGACGACGTCGCCGGGATGGACGTCCAGCTCGCGCAGCAGCAGCTCCAGCACGTGCTCGCTCATCGTGTCGGTGATCTCCAGGCGCACCGGTGGGCCGAACCGGCGCCGGGCCAGCTCCCGTTCGAGGCTCTGGAGCAGGTCCTCGTCGCGGTCCTCCTCCACCTCCACGTCGGCGTTGCGGGTGACGCGGAAGGGATGGACCTCGGCCACCTCCATGCCGGTGAACAGGTCGCCGAGGTGCGCGGAGATGAGGTCCTCGATGGGGAGGAAGGTGACGGCGTCGTCCTCGGCGTCGACGCGCACCAGCCGCGGCACGTTGTTGGGCACCTTCACCCGCGCGAAGCGCTCGGTGCGGCCCTCCGGGTCGCGCACGGTGACCGCGAGGTTCAGCGACAGCCCCGAGATGTAGGGAAACGGGTGCGCCGGGTCCACCGCGAGCGGGGTGAGCACCGGGAACACCTGGGCGGAAAAGTACGCCGACAGCCGCTCGCGCTGGGCCTCGGACAGCTCGTCCCAGCGCAGCAGCCGGATGCCCTCCTGGCGCAGCTGCGGTTCCACGTGGTCCAGGAACACCCGCGCGTGCGCGACCGCGATGGCCTGGCTGCGGATGCCGATGCGGGCGAGCTGCTCGCGCGGGGACAGGCCGTCGGCGCTGCGGACGGCGAGACCGGTGTCGGCGCGCCGCTTCAGCCCGGCGACACGCACCATGTAGAACTCGTCGAGGTTGCTCGCGAAGATCGCCAGGAACTTGGCGCGCTCCAGCAGCGGCTGGCTCGGGTCCTCGGCCAGCGCGAGCACGCGGGCGTTGAAGTCGAGCCAGGACAGCTCGCGGTTGAGGTAGCGGTCGTCCGGCAGGCCGGAGGAGGGCACGGGGGTGCGTGCGGGCGGGCTGACCGGTACCGCCGCGGCCGCCGAGCCGTCCGTCCGGGCCCCGGTGGGCGCGGCGGTCGGGCCCGGCTGCGCACCGTTCGGGCCCGCGTCGGTGGTGGCGGTGGCGGTGCCGCTGCCGGCGGACCGGGCTGCGGCGTGCACCCGCCGCGTCGAGGGCCGGGGTCGCGGTGCGCCCTGGGCGCGGGTGGACCGGCGCGTACCGCCGGACGTACCTCTGGAGCCGCTCACGTCATCACCCACGCGGGCATTGTTCCCCACCCACGCCGGTGCTGCGCGTACATCCGGGTGAACTCGGCCGCATCCGTCCTCGGGGGCGGTGTACCCGGTCACGGGGTCAGCGGTTCGGGGCACGGGGCGAGCACCGCGCGGGTGTGCTCGCCGAGTTCGAGCTCCGCCGCCGCGCGCAGGTCGGCGGAGGTGTCGACGTCGCGGCGCAGGCCGGGCCAGGCGCCGGTGAGCGCGACGGCGCCGCCGCGGGCGTGGTCGCGCGCCGATCCGACGCCGAACCGGGGCTCCAGGTGTTCCCCGGCCGCCACCATCAGCAGCGTGGTGCCGGTGCCTCCGGCGTCGGCCACGAACGCCCGGCGGCTCGCGGAGTTCGCGAACGCGGTGAGCGCCTCGTCCAGCTCCGCGGGCCGCAGCGCGGGCAGGTCGGCCTGCAGCGCCCCGATGGGGGTGGTGGGGTCCTCGGCGCGCAGCAGGGCCGCACCGTGGGCGTAGGCCGCGTTGAGGCCGGGTTCCGGCCCGTCCGGCACGACCCGCACGCCGACGGCGGCCAGTTCGGCCGCCACGGTCGGATCCGCGCTGACGACCAGCAGCCGCCGCACGAGGCGGGCCGCCCGCGCCGCGGCCACCGTGTCGTGGGCCAGCGCGAGGGCCAGGCGGGCGTGCGCGGCGGCGTCGCCGCCACCACCGTCGGCCGCCCCGCGCAGCCGCGACTTCGCCTCGTGCAACCGTTTGACCGGCACGACCAGATCCACGTCGGCCATAGTGCACCGGTGACGCCGCGCGCCGCCGCACCCGCCCTGTGGACCTGGTGGACCCGGGCAGGGAGACTGCCGCGGAGATCGGACATCGGGAGGTCCTTGGTGCGGCGTGAGAAGCGGGGATTCTGGATCGCGTTCTGCGCGATCTTCTTCTACCCGATCGGTTGGCTGACCGGGCGGGGCCGGTACGAGGGCCGTGAGCACATCCCGGCGCAGGGCGGCGCCTTGATCGTCGCCAACCACATCTCCCACCTCGACCCGATCTTCTCCGGGCTGATGCTGGACCGATCGGGCCGGGTGCCCCGGTTCCTGGCCAAGCACAGCCTCTGGAGCGTGCCGGTGCTCGGGCAGGCGCTGGCCGGCAGCGGGCAGATCGCGGTCTACCGCGAGTCCGCCGACGCCCAGCAGAGCCTGCGCGACGGCACCGCGGCCCTGCGGGAGGGCAAGACCGTGATCATCTATCCGGAGGGCACGATCAGCCGCGACCCCGACACGTGGCCGATGCACTCGCGCACCGGCGTGGCCCGGCTGGCGCTGACCGCCGACGTCCCCGTCGTCCCGATGGTGCACTGGGGCACCCACCGCGTGCTCGACGGCTACAACAAGAAGTTCCGGCCGCTGCCGCGCGGCCCCATCGTCGTGCGCTGCGGTCCGCCGGTCGACCTGTCCGCCTACCGCGGGCGCCCGATCGACGCCGGGCTGCTCCGCGAGGTCACCGACCTGCTCATGACCTGCGTGCGCGACCTGCTGGCCGACGTCCGCGGCGAGCCGGCACCTGCGACGTTCTACCGGAGGGCGTCATGAGCCGGGACGCCGTGGGACGACCGGGACGCTCGTCCCGTAGGTTCGGACGAAAGTCCCATTCGTCGGATCGGACGGGGTCGTGAACGACGTTCGCAGGGTCGCCGTGCTCGGTGCCGGATCGTGGGGCACCGCGTTCGCCAAGGTCGTCGCCGACGCCGGGCGCGAGGTCGTGCTGTGGGCGCGCCGGCCCGAGGTCGCGGAGTCGATCAATCTCCGGCACGTCAACGCCGACTACCTGCCCGCCGTCGAGCTGCCCGGGCTCCTGACGGCCACCTCCGACGCCGTGGCCGCCCTCGACGGGGTGGACGCGGTGGTGCTCGCGGTGCCGTCGCAGACGCTGCGCGCCAACCTGGCCGGCTGGCGGGGCCTGCTGCCGCCGGGGGCCACGCTCGTCAGCCTGGCCAAGGGGGTGGAGCTGGGCACGCTCAAGCGGATGAGCGAGGTGGTGATCGAGGTCGCGGGCGTCGACCCGAGCCAGGTGGCGGTGGTCTCCGGGCCGAACCTGGCCCGCGAGATCGCGGCCGCCGAGCCGACGGCCACGGTGATCGCCTGCGCCGACCACGACCGCGCGGTCGCTCTGCAACTGGCCTGCACCACCGGCTACTTCCGCTCCTACACCAACACCGACGTGGTGGGTTGCGAGGTCGGCGGCGCGGGCAAGAACGTCATCGCGTTGGCCACCGGCATGGCGGCCGGGATGGGTTTCGGCGACAACACGCGCGCGTCGCTGATCACCCGGGGGCTCGCCGAGATCGCCCGGCTGGGCGCCGCGCTGGGGGCCGATCCCATGACCTTCGCCGGGCTCGCCGGGCTCGGCGACCTGGTGGCCACGTGCTCGTCGCCGCTGTCGCGCAACCGCACCTTCGGTGAGCGGCTCGGCCGCGGCGAGACCCTCGCGCAGGCCGAGGAGGCCAACCACGGTCAGGTCGCCGAAGGCGTCAAGTCGTGCACGTCGATCTGCGAGCTGGGCGCCCGGCACGGGGTGGAGCTCCCCATCGCCGACGCCGTGCGCCGCGTCTGCCACGAGGGCCTGTCCGCGGCGGAGATGGGCAAGGAGCTGATCAGCCGGGCGCCCCGCCCGGAGTAGGTGGGGGCCGCCGGCCGGGTGCGTCGCCCGCGGCCGGTGCCGGGCAGGGTGCCGGCCGGGACGGCCACGGCCGGTGACCGGGCAGGGTGCCGGCCGGGGCACCGTCCGTATCGGCCGGGGTCCCGTCCGATGATCAGCGTTTCGGAACCGGTGGGCGTCCGTGGCCGGGGTTGATCGGCGTCGTGGAACCCGAGGGCGTGCATCCGACGCCTCGTGGTTCCGAGCCGATGATCTCGGGTGTCGGTGGGTCGACCGCAGGGCCCCCGCGGACTCCGTCGGGGATCGCGGGCGGGCCGGTCCGGGGGACTGGTCGATCGCCGTGTCGGAACCGCGGACCGTCCGTGTGCGGCGCCTCGCGGTACCGACACAGCGATCATGGCGGAGGGGCCCGGCACGCGGGCCGCCCCTGACCAGGCTGCGCCCCGCGGCCCCGCGGCCCCGCGGCCCCGCGACCCCGCGACTCTGCGGCCCCGCGTCCCTCCGACCCCGCGCCCCGCGCCTGGACCGGCCGTAGGGTGACCCCGTGATGGGCGACGGGACGCGGTGCGCGCACGGGGGGCACCGGCGGCCCGATCCGGGAGAGCCGCTGCACCCCGGGCCGGTGCTGTCCTCCACGTTCGAGCTGGGGACCGGCGGGTCGCTGCCCGGTGACTTCTACGGCCGCGCCGGCAACCCCACCTGGCGGGCACTGGAGGACGCGATCGGAGAGCTCGACGGCGGCGAGTGCGTCCTGTTCGCCTCCGGCATGGCGGCGCTGGGTGCCGTGCTGCGGCTGCGGGCCGCCCACGGCGCCCTCGTGCTCCCCTCCGACGGCTACTACCTCGCCCGCTCGCTCGCCCACGCGGAGCTGGCCCCGCTGGGTGTCGAGATCCGCGAGGTCCCGACGGCGGGTCCGGGGCCCTTCGGGGGGCGCACGCACACCCCGACTCCCGCGCACGCAGACCCCGCCCCCGACACACCGGGGCCCCGACTGGCGGGCACGCAGGACCCGACCCTCGCGGACGCCGGTCCCGACGCGGGCATACCGGGGTCCCGACTCGGGCGCACGCACACCCCGACTCGCGCGCACGCAGACCCCGACTCGCGCGCAGCGGGACCCCGACTCGCGCGCACGCAGGCCCCGACTCGCGGGGGTGCCGTGCTGGGCGGCGCCGCGCTGGTGCTCGTGGAGACCCCGTCCAACCCGGGGCTCGACGTCGTGGACATCGCCGACGCCGCGGCCGCCGCGCACGCCGCGGGCGCGCTGCTCGCCGTCGACAACACGACGGCCACGCCGCTGGGCCAGCGCCCGCTCGACCTCGGCGCGGACCTCACCGTCGCCAGCGACACCAAGGCGCTGGCCGGGCACGGCGACGTGGTGCTCGGGCACGTGAGCGTGCGCGACCCGGCTCTGGCCGCGGAGCTGCGGGAGGCCCGCTCGCGGGGCGGGGCCGTACCGGGGCCGATGGAGGTGTGGCTCGCCCACCGCGGCCTGGGCACGCTGGACCTGCGGCTGGCCCGCCAGGCCGAGAACGCCCGGGCCGTCGCGTCGGCGCTGCTCGGGCACCCGGGGGTCTCCGACGTCCGCTGGCCGGGCCTGGCGGGCGACCCGGCCCACGCGGTGGCGGCGCGGCAGATGCGGCGCTGGAACGGGGTGCTGCGGTTCACGCTGGCCTCGGAGACGGCGGTGGGGGAGTTCCTCGCCGCGTCGCGCCTGGTCGGCTCGGCCACCAGCTTCGGCGGTCTGCGCAGCTCCGCCGACCGCCGCGCCCGCTGGGGTGACGACGTGGCGCCCGGGCTGCTGCGCCTGTCCGCGGGATGCGAGGACCCCGCCGACCTCGTGGCCGACGTGCTCGGCGCGCTGCGGGCCCGTTCGGTGTGAGATCACACTCGCGCAGCCGGGGCCGTTGTGGTCTGATTCGGCTAGGAGGTGGTCGCGTGAAGCACCGACAACCCGACCCCACCGGTGCCGACCCCGATCCAGGGGAGGTACCGGGGATCGCGCCGAACCCGGGCGTGGTCCCGACGGGGTCCCGGGTCCTGCTCCTCAACGCCACCTTCGAACCGCTCGCCGTCGTCACGGCCAAGCGCGCGGTGGTGCTCATGCTCACCGGCAAGGCCGAGTGCGTCGAGGTGCTCCTCGACAGCGCGTTCCACTCCGAGAACCTCACCGTCCCCGCCCCCGCGGTGATGCGCCTGTCCCGCTACGTCCGTGTCCCGTACCGGCGCGCGGTACCGATGACCCGCTCCGGGGTGCTGCGCCGCGACGGTCGCCGCTGCGGGTACTGCGGCAAGCGTGCCGACACCATCGACCACGTCGTGCCGCGCAGTCGCGGCGGCGCCCACACCTGGGACAACTGCGTCGCGGCGTGCAAGGCGTGCAACTCCAGGAAGGCCGACCGGCTGCTCGAGGAGATCGGCTGGACGCTCGACGTCGTCCCCCGCCCGCCCAGCCGCGCCGCGGGCGGCATCCTCGTGCTCGCCGTCGAGCCGCACCCGGCCTGGGAACCGTGGCTGGGTGTGGCGGCCTGAGCATCGTCTAGCCTCGACCGGGGCGCCGAGCCCCGGACCCGAGGAGGCCTCGTGAGTACCACCGCCGAACCGCGCGTCGGACCGGCGACGCCGCAGCGTGCCGTCCGGCGCGGGATCGTCGACACCGACGTGCACCCCGTGCCGCGCGGCGTCGAGGAGATCAAGCAGTTCCTCCCGATGCCGTGGCGTGAGATGTACGCCGGGGAGCGGCGCGCGTTCTACAACAACCCGGTGCACGGCTCCCGGCTCGACAGCGTGCCGCCCGACGGCGGGCCCAAGGGCTCCGATCCGGACTTCCTGCGCCTGCAACTGATGGAGACCTACGGCGTCAGCCACCCCATCCTGGTGCCGCGCACGTTCTGCAACATCCAGCCCGACCCCGACTACGGGTCGGCCATCGCCGCGGCGTTCAACGAGTGGCTGATGGCCACCTGGCTCACCGAGTACAACCACGACGGCGCGTTCAAGGGCTCCATCACGATCAACCATCACGACCCCCAGCGCGCGGTCGAGGAGATCGAGAAGTGGGCCGGGCACCCGCACATCGTGCAGGTCGTCACCGACTCGGGGGCGCGGTTCCCGTTCGGCCAGCGCTTCTACCACCCGATCTACGAGGCCTGCCAGCGCCACGGCCTGCCGCTCGCGGTGCACCCGGGCACCGACGGGATGGGCGTCAACATCCAGCCCACCCCGGGCATGCCGACGCACTACATCGAGTGGCACTGCTCGATGTCGTTGGCCTTCCAGTCCCACCTGGTCAGCCTGCTCACCGAGGGTGTCTTCGAGCGCTTCCCCGGCCTCCGTATGGCGTTCCTCGAAGGTGGTGTCGCGTGGCTCCCGCCGCTGATGTGGCGGCTCGACGCCTACTGGAAGGCGCTGCGCCGGGAGATCCCGTGGGTGCGCAAGGCGCCGAGCGAGTACCTGCGCGACCACGTGCGCCTGGCGTCGCAGCCGCTGGAACGCCCGGCGAACGACAAGCACCTGCTGTCGATCCTGGACGCGATGGACGCCGAGCACATCCTGATGTTCTCCAGCGACTACCCGCACTGGGACTTCGACTCGCCCACCCGCGCGTTCCCGAAGCTGCCCGACGAGCTGTGGCGCAAGATCTTCGTGGACAACGCGAGCAGCTTCTACGGCCTGCCGACCTGATGGCCACCCACCCGGTCGCGCGGGTGAGCGAGCTCCCCCCGGGAGCCCGGAAGATCGTGGAGATCGACGGGCGCTCGATCGGCGTGTTCAACGTCGAGGGCCGCTTCTACGCGTTGCGCAACGCCTGCCCGCACCAGGGGGCTCCGCTGTGCCAGGGATCGCTGGACGGCACCTACACCTCCACGCGACCGGGGGAGTTCATCCGGGAGCGGGAGGGCGAGGTGCTCACCTGCCCGTGGCACGGCTGGGAGTTCGACGTCACCACCGGGCGCAGCGTGTTCAACCCGCACCGCATGCGGGTGCGCAGCTACGAGGTGAGCGTCGCCGACGCGGAGGACCCCGCGGCTCCCGCGGACCCCACCGTGCCGACGTTCCCGGTCACCGTCGACGACGGTGTGGTGCTGCTGCACGTCTGATCTGACACCTACAGCGTCCGGATCCGCGCGGCCTGCCCGGTGAGGCCGTACTCCGTGCAGAGGTCCGCCAGGTCCTCGAGCGTGGACTCCGCCATCGGCAGCCCGTCGGCCATCCGCTGCCGGGCCCGGGCCTCGCTCCCCTCGCCGGGGAACAGCACCCCGTCCGAGCCCGCGACCGGCAGCAGTGCGTGCAGCCGGTCGACCACGGCCTCCACCCGCGGCTCCGCCCGGGCACGCGCGTTGAGCCGCCAGGGGTCCAGCGCCCAGAAGACCTGGCCGACGTCCTGCGGGCGGTCGAAGTCGCGGTACATGGAGCCGACCTCGTCGTCGAACTGCGCGTCGCCGAGCATCCCGGCCAGCAGCAGCACGGCCAGCCCGAGCCCCGAGCCCTTCGGGCCGGCGACCGGAAGCACGCTGCCGGCCATCGCGGCCGCGGCGTCGGTGGTGGGCGCTCCGTCGGGGTCCAGCGCGACGCCCGCCGGGATCGGCGTGCCGGCCTCGGCTGCCATCCGGATTCGTTCGCGGGGGATGGCGCTGGTGGCCATGTCGAGGACGAACTCGCCGTGGCGGCCCAGCGGGATGCCGATCGCGATCGGGTTCGTGCCGAGGAAGTGGTGCGCCGCGCCGTGCGGCGCCACCCCGCTGGGGCCGTTGGACAGGACGATCGCCACGACCTGGCTCCGGGCGGCCCGGCGCGCGTAGAACCCGGCGGCCCCGAGATGGGTGGTGCGGCCCAGCGCGACGACGCCGGTGCCGTGCTCGCGCGCCAGCTCGACGGCGAGGTCGGTGGCGCGCACCGCGGCCGCCGGGCCGAGCGCGTAGGCGCAGTCGAGGCGGCGCGCCGCCCCGGACCCGCCCACCTGGGTCATCCCGCCCGTGCCGCCTGCGAGACCGGCGCGGACGCGACGCAGGTAGGCCGCGGCGCGGTAGACGCCGTGCGACTCGATGCCGCGCAGGTCGGCGTAGACCAGCACCTCGGCGACGGCGTCCGCGTCCGGGACGGGGACTCCGAGGCCGGCGAAGCAGTCCGACACCGCCGCCTGCAACGCGGGCGGGTCGACGAGCCGATGGTCGGTCACACCGGGACGGTGCCGGGGTCGATCGGGCAGCCCGCCGCGGCGAGCTGCTTGTCCACCCAGGCATTGCTGAACTCGCCCCGCTTCACCGCCGCCAGGTAGTCGGCGTTGCCGTCGACGTACCAGCGCAGGCGGCCGAGCAGCTCGTGGGCGTGGCTCTGCGGCACGACGACCACGCCGGCCGGGTCGGCCACGATGATGTCTCCCGGGTTGACCACGACGCCGCCGACCGCGATCGGGTAGTTGATCTCACCGGGACCGCGGTGCAGCGGGCCGATCGGGGTGGTGCCGCGGGCATAGACCGGCATGCCCAGCGGCTGGATGGCCGGCAGGTCGCGGATCAGGCCGTCGACGACGAAACCACCGATTCCGCGGTGCGTGGCCTTCGTGGAGATGACGTCGCCGAGCACCGCGTAGGAGCGGGAACCGTTGGCGGCGACCACCACGACGTCACCGGGCTTGGCCACGTCGAGCGACTTGTGCACCATCAGGTTGTCGCCCGGGTAGGCCCGCACGGTGCACGCCAGCCCGACCAACGGCCGATCACCCCCGCTCAGGCAACCGATCTCCGAGTCCAGCGCGTAGAGGCGGTTGAGCAGGTCGGAGATGTCGGTGGTGTTGAACTCGGTGAACGCGTTCACCACGTCGGGCGGCAACCGGGGGAATTCCAGCCGTACCCGGAACCCGGGCCCGGCGTGGATCGCGGCGGAGTCCGGGCTCTTGCGCCCGATGTTCACTTCCGGCTCGTTCGACACCGGCCGACCCTACAAGGAGGGTGATGGCTTAGCCTGCGCGGCGTGGAGACGGGTCCTACCAGACGGCTGCGGGTGGCGTTCGTCGAGTTCACCCCGTCGGGTGGCCTCTTTCAGTTCTCCGCGCAGCTCGGCGAGGCCATGGCCGCCGGTGGCGACGAGGTGCACCTGCTCACCGGGGCCGACCCGGAGCTGGCGTCCGGGCACCCGGACTTCCACGTCCGGCCGGTGCTGCGCAGCTGGCACCCCGCCGACCACGAAGCCGTGCACCCGCTGCGGCGCAAGGTCCGCCGGGCCGGGCGGGCCGGGTTGCGGCTGCTGTCCTGGTTCCAGGTGCTCGGGCACCTGCGCCGGATGGCGCCCGACGTCGTGATCTGGTCCAGCTGGAGGTTCAGCATGGACGCGCTGGGCGTGCTCGCCGTCGACCGGATCCTGCCCCGGGCCGCGCTGTCGATCGTCGCCCACGAGCCGCGGCTGCGTCGCCGCGGCGACACGACCGCCGACAAGCGCGGCCCCCTGCTGGACCGCGTGCTCGAGCGGGCGTGGCAGGCGATGGATGCCGTGTTCGTGCTGGGCACCGAGGCCCGCGAGCGGGTCCTGGAGCGGTGGGAACCCGGCGGTCCCGTCATCGTCATCCCGCACGGCGACGAGGCGGCCCTGCGCGGGCCGGACCCGGTGCCGCCCGCCGGGTCCACCGGGCCGGTCGTGCTGTTCTTCGGCAGCTTCACGGCGTACAAGGGCATCGACGTCCTCCTCGACGCGGTGCCGGTGGTGCGTCGCGAGGTGCCCGACGCGCGCTTCGTCGTCGCCGGGGCGGTGGCGGGCGTCGACCTGCCCGCGTTGCAGGCCCGTGCCACGGAGCTCGATGTGGACATCCGCGCGGGGTACGTCCCGAAGGACGGTGTGGCGACGCTGTTCGGGACCGCCCGGGTCGTCGTGATCCCCTACCGCAGGGCGACGCAGAGCGGTGTGGTGCATCTCGCGTACACCTTCGAGCGGCCGGTCGTCGCCACCGCCGTGGGTGACATCCCCGCCGTCGTGCAGGACGGGGAGACCGGGATCCTGGTCCCGCCGGCGGACCCGGAGGCGCTCGCCGGCGGCCTCGTGACGCTGCTCGGCGACGCCGACCGGGCCGAGCGGATGGGCATGGCCGGGGCGAAGTGGCTGGCCGCCGAGTCGTCCTGGGCCAGGGTTGCCTCAGCCGTGCACGGCGCGGTCGATGTGCCATCCTCCGGCGAGTGAGCATCCTCTGCTACCACTCCGTCGCCTCCGGTTGGGACGACCCGGTGTCGGTGGAGCCCGCGGACTTCGAGCGCCAGTGTGCCGTGATCCGGCGTCGCGGCGGCACCGTCCCGCTGAGCAGCGTCGTGGATCGGCTGGCGGCACGCGGCGCGACCCCGCGCGGCAGCACCGTCCTCACCTTCGACGACGGGTTCGCCGACTACGCCGAGCACGCCGTGCCGATCATGGAGCGCCACGGGCTGACGGCCACCATGTACATCGTCGCCGGTTCGGTCACCGGTTCCGGCGTCAGCGTGGACTGGATCACCGGGCTCGACCCGGCGGACGCCCCACCGCTGCTCACCCCCGAGCAGATCCGCGACCTGCACGCCCGCGGCTGGGACATCGGCAGCCACAGCATGGCGCACCGGGACCTGCCGACCCTGTCCGAGGCCGAGTGCCTCGCCGATCTGCGCGACAGCCGCGACCTGCTCTCCGACCTGCTCGGTGCCGCGGTCAGCACGCTGGCCTACCCGTTCGGGCACCACGCGCCGCACGTACGCCGGGCCGCGGAGCGGGCGGGCTACACGGTGGCCCTGGCGCTGCCCGACGGGCCGGAGGAGGCCGGCGCGTTCGCCGTGCCGCGCATCGGTGTCTACCGCGGTAACCCGGAGTGGAAGTTCCGGGTGAAGACCTCCGAGTGGTACCTCCGAACGCGTACCTCTGCGACGTACGGACGACTCCGGTCGAAACGCCGGCAGTAGTTCTGACGAACCTCTGACGTGACATCCCGTACGGCCGCAGCAGCCCGCCTCCTCACCGCCACGAGACTCGACCGACTGGCCCGCCTGAGCTGGCGCGGGCTGCTGGTCCTGAACTACCACCGCATCGGCCGCCCCGGCCCCGCGGACGACCCGGACCTGTTCAGCTGCACCGCCGAGGAGTTCGCCCGCCACGTGGAACTGCTCGCCGAGCGCTTCGAGATCGTTCCCGCCGGCAGCGACGACTGGCAGGTGGGTGGACCGGCCCGCCGCGTCGCGATCACCGTCGACGACGGCTACCGCGACCAGACCCAGGCCGCGGAGATCCTGGCCGCCCGCGGCCTGGCCGGGTCGTTCTTCATCACCACCGGCTTCGTCGACCGCCCCCGGCACGCCTGGTGGGACGAGATCGCCTGGCTCGCCGGCGGGGACCCCGTCGACCTCCCGCCGTCGCGGTGGATCCCCCGCGGTCTGCCGGCCTCGGTGGGCTCCACCCGCTACCGCAGGCGCCTCACCACCGCCTACAAGAACCTGGCCGGCGACGACGGCGAGCAGTTCCTCGACGACCTCGCCTGCTGCACCGGCCGCCCCCGGCTCGGTCGTGAGCAGGCCGCGGACCGGTGGATGACCTGGGACATGGTGCGCGAGCTCGACCGGCTCGGGATGGAGGTCGGGGCGCACAGCGTGACCCATCCCGTGCTCGCCACGCTCAGCGCTGCCCGCCAGCACGAGGAGATCGCCGGGTCGGTGCGCCGCATGCGTGAGGAGCTCGACGGCCCCGTCGACCTGTTCAGCTACCCCGTGGGGGCGCGCACGAGCTTCGACGAGACGACCAGGGCCGAGCTGGCCGAGCTGGGGGTGCGGCGCGCGTTCAGCTTCTACGGTGGCGTCAACGGGCGGGGCCACGACGATCCACTGGACATCGCCAGGGCCGGGGTGTTCCGGGACCACACACCCGAGGTGGTGGCCGCGATGGCGGCCGTGCCGGGCGTGCTGTGCGCGCCCTCCCGGCACGCCTGAACGAGCCCGGCCGGGTCAGGCCCGGGCGAGCCGCTCCAGCACCACCCGCGCGACGTCCACGGCACCGTCCCCGCCGTGGTAGTGGAACGCGAACCCCGGCGTCGTGTTGACCTCCAGGACGCATCCACCGGTGTCGGCGAGGGGGAGACCGGGGTCGGAGGTGACGACGTCCACCCCGACCAGGCGGGCGCCGACCGCGCTCGCCGCCAGCGCCCCCTGCTCGACGACGTCGGGGTGCAGCAGGTGCCGGGCGCTGCGGTTGTCGTCGAGCGCGTTGCCGTTGACGGTGGTCTTGAGACGCACCACGCGACCCGCCTCCGGCACCGATGCGAGCGTGAGCGACTGCAGCCCGAGCGTGCGGACCAGGTCGGTGTCGAGCGAGACGGTGCTCTCGCCGCGGTCGTCGGCGTGGCGCAGGCGACGGGCGTTGAGCCGGGCGACGATCTGGGCGACGGTGTGGGCACCGTCGCCCACGACCGTGGGGGCCATGCGGTGCACGGCGTCGACGAGCACGCCGTCGAGGTAGAGCAGCCGGTAGTCCTCGCCGGTGACCTGGCGCTCGATGAGCAGCGGCACCGAGCGCAGCTCGGCGAACTTCGCCCGCAGCCGCGTCGCGGGGGACCCGGACCGGCTGTTGCGCGCCGCCAGCGCCCCGGCGGCCGCCGCCGCGGCCGCCGCCGCGCGCAGGCCGCGTGCGTCGCCGACGTTCGTGGTCACGCCGTTGCCGGCCGAGGTGTCGCGGGAGGGCTTGACGACGCACGGACCGTCGGCGGCGGCGAGGAACTCCGCGGCGTCGGACAGCGTGGCCAGGGTGAACGAGCGGTGCTCGGTGATCGGGACGCCGCGCGCGGCGAGCAGCCGGTGCACGAGGGCCTTGTCACCCGCCCGGTCGAGCACGTCCTGCGGGTCCAGCGTGTTGGCCGCCCGGTGCACCTCGATCGTGCCCCCGTCCAGCGCGATCTCCAGACCGTCGCCGACGCGGCGGGTGGGGAGCTCGAGCGCGCGGGCGGCGTCGATCCAGAACTGCCGGTAGTGCCGGTCCCGGGCGCGCGTGGAGGCGCGCCGGTCCGGGGAGACCCGGCCGGCGACGAGCAGCCGGGCCAGCTCCGCGACGCCGCGGGCATTCGCGGCCTTCGACCCCGCGGAAGGGGCGGTGGCGGGCCGTGAGCGCTTCGGCGGTTCGGCGGTCAGCGTCATGGATCAAGTGTGCGGTGGCGCAGGTTAGCGGCAGGCAAGCCGATGGCCACCGCACTCCCAAACTTTCTGCCGATCCGGTGACGTCAGTCAAGGCGGTAGCCGAATCCGCGCAGCGTGACGATGCGGGGCGGGTCGGCGGTACCGTCGGCGGCGGCCTCCAGCTTGCGGCGCAGCACCGCGACGTGGACGTCGAGGGTCTTGGTGGGCCCCGACCAGTGCGCGTCCCAGACGTCGGCCATCAGCGTCTGCCGGCTCAGCGCGACGCCGGGCTCGGCGGCCAGCCGGGCCAGCAGGTCGAACTCCTTGGTGCGCAGGACCACCTCGTGGTCCCCGACGGTGACTCGGCGTCGGCCGGTGTCGACGGTGAGCGCGCCGATCGTGAGCGTGTTGTCGGTGGCCGGGCCGGTGCCGCCCCGTCGCAGGTGGGCCTGGACGCGGGCGAGCAGCTCGCCGAGCCGGATCGGCTTGGTGAGGTAGTCGTCGGCCCCCGCGGACAGGCCCACCACGACGTCCATCTCCTCGTGCCGGGCGGTGAGCATCACCACGACGCACGCCGGCTGGACCGCGCGCAGCCTGCGGCAGACGTCGATGCCGTCCATGTCGGGCAGCCCGAGGTCGAGCAGCACGAGGTCGACCTGCCGGGACTCCGCATGGTCGAGTGCGGCACCCCCGGTGTCGTGCCAGGTGACGTCGTGGCCTGCGGACGCGAGGCTGGACTCCAGCACCTTCCCGATGGTCGGGTCGTCCTCCACGAGCAACAGCAGCGCCATGCGCGCAGATTATCTAGGAGGTGAGCGTCGCGGCCTCCGCCTCCGGAGCCGGCCGCGCCCCGGTCGGCAGGAACGCCGTGAGCGTCGTCGGCGCGGAGCAGGTGAGCTGGAGCCGCCCACCCTCGGCCTCCACCAGACGCCGGGCCAGCGCCAGCCCGATGCCGTGACCGTCGGAGTCGGGCTCGCGCCGGTCGAACAGGTCGAACCCCTTCCCGGTGGGGACCCGGCCCTCGTCGGTGACGTCGACACGCACGGCCTCGTCGATGTCGTGCACACCCACCGTCACGGCGCCGGTTCCGTGCTCGACGGCGTTGCCCAGCAGCACGGTCAGCACCTGCCGGATCGCCGCGGTGGACGCCTCCACCACCGGGAGGTCGGGGTCCACGGTGAAGCGCAGCGCGCGTCCGCGGCTGCCCAGCCGGGGGCCCCACACCTGCTCCACCTCGTGCAGCAGGGCCGGCAGGTCGAGCGCGCCGCGTTGCCGGCTGCCACGGGCCAGCGCGAGGAGGTCGGTGATCGTGCGCTCCAACCGGTCGACCTCGGCGAGGCTGGCCTGGATCGCCGCGGTGTGGTCGGCGCGCGGGTTGCGCAGCGCCGCCTCCAGCCGCAGCTGCAGCCCGGTCAGCGGCGTACGCAGCTGATGGGAGGCCTCCGCGGAGAACGCGCGTTCGCGGGCGATCAGGGCGTCCAGCCGCCCGGCGGTGGCGTTGAGCGCGGAGCGGACCTCGTCGATCTCGACGATGCCGACGACCCGTTCCTCGGTGGTGAAGTCGCCCTCGCCCAGCCGCAGCGCCGCCCGGGCCAGCTCCTCCACGGGCCGGGCCAGCCGCGCGGCTTGGCGGCGGGCCACCAGCAGTGTCACGACCAGGACCACGACGGCGAGCGCCAGCATCTGCATCCACCGCTCGACGATCCGTGCGGTGGCCTCCCCGCGGGGCGTGCTGGCGCGCACGACGCCGACGATCTCACCGTCCTCGGAGATGGGGATGGCGACGATCAGCTCGTCCGGCGAGTCGCTCGTGTCGACGTAGCCCTCCTCGACCGCTTCCCGGACGGCGTGGTCGGCCAGCAGGGGCCCATCCCCGGTGAGCTTGGGTCCGGCGGGATCGTAGAGTGCGGCGGTGACGTCGTCCTGTATCCAGTCGGGGTAGGGCACCTCGCCGTCGCGGACCTGGTCGGAGATGTGGTCCACCACGAGGTGGGCCGACCGTTCCAGCTCGGCGAACTCGATCCTGGTGTAGAAGCGCTGGGCGACGACCGCGAGCGGCAACGCGAACAGGCTGATCGCCACCATCGACAGGGCGACGGTCAGCAGGACGATCCGGTTGCGCACGGTGTGATCCCTCCGGGTTGCCCTGCGAGGGTAGCCACCGCGAGTCGAAGGAGTGTCCGTGCAGTACACAGCGGTGCGACCGGCCGAGCTCGGCGCGGCGGAGCTGCGGCGGTGGACCGAGCTGCGCGCGGCCGCCCGGGGACCCCGCAACCCGTTCCTGTCGGCCGAGTTCGCCCGCGCCGTCGGCGCCGTGCGGCCCGCGGCGCGGGTGACGGTGCTGGAGGACGGGGGCCGGATCGTCGGCTTCTTCGCCCACGAGCGGCACGGCCGGGTCGCGCGTCCCGTGGGCGCCGGGCTGGCCGACGCCGAGGGGCTCGTCCTGGAACCCGGCGCCGAGGTCGACGTGGCGGCGCTGCTCGGGCGCAGCGGGCTCGCCGGCTGGGACTTCGACTGCCTCGTCGACGGCCAGGTCCCGCCCGGCGCCTACCGGACGCGGCGCGAGCTCTCGCCGGTGATCGACCTCGCCGGCGGCTACGACCCCTATCTCGCCGCGGTGAAGGAGCGGTCGAAGAAGTGGCTGGCGTCCACGTTCCGCAAGCAGCGCAAGCTGGAGCGCGAGGTCGGTGAGCTGCGGTTCGAGCCGCACAGCGACGATCCCGCGGTGCTGCGCACGCTGATGGGCTGGAAGTCCGCCCAGTACGCGCAGCTGGGGGAGTGGGACCGCTTCGCCGACCCCCGGATCGTCGGGCTGGCCGAGGACGTGAGCGGGTCCGGTGCGGCCGAGTGCACGGGCTTCTGCTCCGCGCTCCACGCCGGTGAGCACCTGGTCGCCGCACACCTCGGCCCCGCGTCCGGATCGGTGCTGTCGTGGTGGTTCCCCGGCTACGACGTGGCGTTCGGCCGCTACTCGCCGGGCATCCTGCTGCTGTTCCACCTGGCGCAGGAGGCCGCCCGGCGGGGCATCGTGCAGCTCGACCTGGGCCGGGGCCGGCACGACTACAAGGACGCGATGATGACCGGCGAGCTGGTGGTGCACACCGGCTCCCTCGACGCCGCCTCGGTCGGCTCGCTGCCGCGCCGGGCCCGCCGGATCGTGCGGGCCGGGCTGCGGCCGCTGGTGCGCGGCACCGGCCCCATCGGGCGGACCCTGCGGGCGGTCCGCTGAACCCTCGACGCCCGACCCGGGCGGGGGAGGCGGCGCCCGGTCGGGGTGCCGGCCCCGGTTAGGGTGACGGGATGTCGAGCCCACCGGTCATCCTCCTCGGTGGTGACACCACCGCGCTGTCGATCGCGCGCAGCCTCGGTCGCGCGGGAGTGGCCGTCCACGGCATCGGCGTCACCCGGTGGGCCGCGGCCTCCCGCCACATCTCGGTCATCGAGGTGCCGCCGGGGGCCGCCCCGGAGGACGCGTGGGCGCAGCTGCTGCTCGGGCCGGCCACCGAGGCCCTGCGCGGCGCGGTCGTGCTCGGCACGAGCGACGTCGGCCTGATGGTCCTGCTGCGGCACCGCACCGCCCTGCTCGAGCGGTTCCGGCTCGACGACGCCGACGTCACCGCGCAGATGGAGATGCTGGACAAGCTCTCCACCTACGAACGCGCCCGCGAGGCGGGGGTGCCCACCCCGCTGTTCTGGCGGATCGACACACCGGAGGACCTGGATCGGCACCGCGAGGCGCTCGTCTACCCGCTGATCGTCAAGCCGCTCCTGTCGCACGAGTTCAAGGCCAGGTTCCCCGGGCAGCGCAAGTTCCTGGTGGCAGCCGACTTCGCCGAGCTGAGGGCGGCCCACGCCGAGCTCGCCGCCGCCGGGCTCGCCGTGATGCTCGTCGAGAAGATCCCCTCCTCCGACGAGCAGCTGTGCAGCTACTCCACCTACATCGACCCCGGCGGGAACCCGACCTACGACTACACCAAGCGCGTGATCCGGCGCTTCCCGCCGAACGAGGGCATGGCCACCTCCCACGTCACCGACCGGAACGAGGAGGTCAAGGAGGTCGCGCTGCGCCTGGTCAAGCACGTCGGCCTCCGCGGGCTGGCGTGTGTGGAGTTCGTGCACGACCTGCGCGACGACCGCCTCAAGCTCATCGAGTGCAACGCCCGTTTCAGCGCGGCCAACCCGCTGGTGCAGGCGGCCGGGCTCGATCTCGCCCGGCACGTGTACGAGCGCGCGGCCGGCCGGCCCCACGAGCTGCCCGCCACGTACCGCACCGGGCTGCGCATGCTGTACCCGGTGGACGACTTCCGCTCGTTCCTCGTGCTGCGCAGGCGTGGGGAGCTGACGTTCGGGCAATGGGTACGCAGCGTCGCGCACCGCCAGGTCCTCCCGGTGTTCCGGGCCGACGACCCGCTGCCCGCCGTCGCCCGGGCGCTGTTGCGGGCCGCGAACATCCTGCGCCTGCCGGTGCGCGGCTGACCCGCGGTCACCGCCCGCCGCCCAGCCCGCCGAGCGTGTCCCCGACGGCCTCGGTCAGGGCGTTGTCGAGGAGCCGGAAGCCCTCGCGCTCGCCCGGCGGCTCGTCACCCCCGGTGAAGATGTTGCCGACGATGCGGTTCTCCCCGGAGAAGCTGTCGGTGGCGAACGTGATCGCCCCACGACCGTTGCCGGAGAAGCGGTTGTTCTCGACCGTGATGTTCGACATCGTGCCCGAGCCCTCGATCCAGAAGTCCACCCCCGCGCCGGCGTTGTCCTCGATGCGGTTGTCGCGGATGACGATGTCGGCCAGCCGCAGCGTGTCCGAGTAGTTCTCCACGGCCAGCCCGATGCCGGACTTGCTGGCCTCGGTCGCACCGGCCGCCAGGTTCCCGATCACCTCGATGTCGTGGGCGGAGTCGATGTAGATGTTGGGTCCGCGGTTACCGGTGGCCCGGTTGCCGTGGATGATGCCGTTGCGGGCCTCGTACTTGGCGTCGATGCCCTCCTCGCCGTTGTCGCGCACGTCGTTGCCGACGATCTCGAAGCCGTCGGTGTTGACGATGCTGAGCGCCTCGTTCGACGCGCTGGTGCCGCGGGCGTTGTTGCCGTGCACCTCGCAGCCCTCGACGAGCAGGTCGGTGCTGTCGAGGACCACGATGCCGCCGTCGCTGGAACCGGCCACCTCGCAGTCGCGCAGCACCACGTGGTCGGTGCCGGCGCCGTAGACGCCGTGCGTGTCGGAGCCCCGCACCGACAGCCCGATCAGCCGCAGGTAGGCGGCGCCGTTGATGTCGACGAGCCCCTGGTCGCTGCCGCCGCCGCCCTCGACGACCACCTCGGCGCCCTCCTCGGCCCGGATGGTGATCCATCCCTGCGCGGTGCCCTGCGTGTCGACGGAGAAGCCGTCGTAGGTGCCCTCGGCGATCTCCACGGTGTCGCCCGGTCCCGCGGCGTCGACGGCGTCCTGGATCGACGAGTGGTCGCCGCCGTCGCCGACGGTCAGGGTCGCACCGGTGGCATCGCCGGTGGGCTCGCCGATGTCGCGGAGGGGCTCGACGGTCGTGCTGCCGCTCCCGCCGGGCGTCGTGGACGGGGTGGGGTCGTCGCCGGTGGGCGGGATGCTGCGGGGCCGGTCGCCGCTGCCGGGGGCTCCGGGGTCGTCGTCCCGGGGCTCGTCGTCCCGGGGCTCGCCGCCACGTGGCTCACCGGTCGGCTCGTCGGCCCGGGGCTCGTCGCCGCGGGGCTCGTCGCTGCGGGGCTCGTCGCCGCGGGGCTCGTCGGCGGGAGCGGAGCGGGTGGGTGGGGGTGTGCCCGATCGCTCGCGGGGCTCGTCGGCCGGCCCCTCCGACGGGTCGGCGGGCGGGTCGGCGTCGGGCTCCTGGCCGCCGTTCCAGTCCTCCAGCACGCGCAACCGCTCCCACGGGATGCTCTCGAGCGAGGCGTAGTCGCCCTCGATGCCGGCGTCGGAGTACACCGAGGAGCCGGGCACGTACTCGAACAGGAACCCCATCCGGGCCCCGCCGTTGTCGCCGACGTAGGCGCCGTAGGTCTGCAGTGCGCGGGCGACGGTGAGCTCGCCCTCGCTCAGGCCCAGCGACTCCAGGTCGAGCGCCGGGTCGAGCTGCACCCGGGCCCCCTCGGGGATGGGGGTGTCGACACCGTCCATGTTGCTGCCGTCGGTCTTGGTGGCCGGGTAGCGCACCTCGTCCGGCGCGGCCATGTTGGTGGAGAAGAACAGCGCGTGCGGGATCTCGCCCGCCGCGATGTCCTCGGCCCGCACCACGGCGGCGTAGCGCGCGATCCCGGCGCCGGTGGAGCTGCCGTTCTCCTCGCGACCGTCGCCGTCGAGCGGCGTCATGGCCCCCCAGCCGGCAGTCCAGGACTCGCCGCCGTCCTGCGCCATCCACAGGTTGTAGACCATGTTCGTGATCGGGTCGGCGACGGCGAGGTGGCCGTCGGAGCCGGGGGCGATGGGGGTGTCCTCGGGGATGGGGATCGTCTCGCCTGCGAAGGGGTCCGGGCCCCAGTTCCCCTCCTGGGCGAAGGAGACCGGGAAGCGGGGGGTGTCCTCGGTGATGTCCTCGGTGTCGCGCAGCGTGACGCCGAAGTCGACGGTGTTGGCGATGTGGTCACCGGTGGCGAGGTGGGCGACCATGGCCTCGGACTGCGGATCGAGCGCGGGGTCCTCCGGTACCGGGTTCCACAGCCAGTCGGCCGCGTCGAAGTAGGGTCGCGCCGACCGCGTCGGGCCGTCGTCGGTGGGCAGGCAGTCCAGACCGACGCCGGTCGTGCCGGACTGGGCCCGGACGGCGGAGCCGACCAGCCCGTCCCCACACGGGACCGCCGCTGCGAACCGGCCGGCCACGGTGGCCTGTGCGGTGCCGTAGACGACGATCGTGACGACGGTGGCCACCGCCGCGGCGGCTACCGCGAGTCTGCCTCCAGAACGCGTGCGGGTCATCGGACTGCCTCCCCAGGTGTGCTGTGCTGTGACAGCTGATGCTGTTGAGCACAGGGAGTCCAGAGTTGCGCACGGGAATGCACCCGACCCGGTGGAACAGCCCCCTGATCGAGGCGACCGTGTCACGCAAGGTCAAGCGGCTACTACATACCGTGATCGGAGTCTGGCCGTCGGAGTGCACGGCCCGGCACTATCCCCGTCCGGCGTCGGATGCGTGGGGGTTTCGCAAAACCTCTCGCCGGGGAGCGCCGGTGCTCGGTGCCGATCCCGACGGGCCGCGGACCATCCTGTGATCGCAGCCACCTACACTGGCGCCGCTCTGGCGGTCACCCGCTCGTGGCGCTGGTGACTCGCCCGGGTGATCGCCGTCGTCGTCCGGCCCGCTCGGCCCCACAGGGCCCCCGGGTGTGCCGAGACGCCCGGCGGACCAGCACGGTCCGGGACTCGTTCGACCCCGCGGGTGTCGACCCTGAGATGGGAGAACAGCATGTCGGTCAGGTCCGTCCTGTCGCGTCCGGGCTTGCGCCGGGTGCGCAGACCCCTGCTGGACGCCAAGATCTGGTACGGGCTGATGAGGTCGCGGAACAAGGAGTTCATCCGGTACGCGCCGCCCGGGCACTTCTACTCGCCGATCCCCGACATCGACCACATCCGCAGCAACGCCGGTCGGGTGTTCGACCGGTCGGTCGACGACATCCCCGGCGTGGTCCTGCACGAGGAGGGCCAGCTGCGCCTCCTCGCCGACTTCGCCGAGCACTACCCGGAGATGCCGTTCGCCGAGCATCCGTCCGAGAGCTGTCGCTACCACCTGGACAACCCGTTCTACTCCTACGGCGACGGCGTCGTCCTCTACTCGATGATGCGGGTCTTCCGGCCCCGGCGGATCGTCGAGGTCGGTTCGGGCTTCTCGTCGGCCGCCATGCTGGAGGTCGACGACCGGTTCTTCGACGGGAACCTCGAGCTCACGTTCATCGATCCCTACCCGGAGCGCCTGCTGGGGCTACTGAGCGAAGCCGACCGGACGCGGTGTGCGGTCCTGCGGCAGCCCGTGCAGGAGGTGCCCGACGACGTCTTCACCTCGCTCGAGGCCGGGGACTTCCTGTTCATCGACTCCTCCCACCTGGCCAAGGCCGACAGCGACGTACTGCACCTGCTCTTCCGGATCCTCCCGTTGCTGCGGTCGGGTGTGATCGTGCACGTCCACGACGTGATGTGGCCGTTCGAGTACCCGTCGGGCTGGCTGGAACAGGGCAGGGCCTGGAACGAGGCGTACTTCCTGCGCGCCTTCCTGCAGTACAACGAGGCGTTCTCGATCGTGTACTTCAACTCCTACATGGCGCACAAGCACGCCGGGGCGGTGACGGAGGCCCTGCCGCTGGCGATGTGCGCGCCCAGCGCACGCAACACGATGGGCAACGCGAGCCTGTGGCTGCGGAAGGCCTGAGCCGACCACGCGGCGCGCGGCTCTAGTACCCGTTGCAGCGGTTGCCGACGGGCCGCGAGTCCCTGTCGCTCTGCGCCGGCAGGTCGAGCACCTGGAGGTGCTGAGTGGGGATGTTGCTCATGTCCAGCGACGTCTGCTGGGGGAGCAGGCCCGAGTACGCGCCGCCCCCGAGGCTCTGCGGGTGCTCGGCGTAGATCGTGAACGCGCCGCTCGTGTCGCCGAGGATCATCCCGTACCGCTGGATCGCCCGGGCGATCGTCAGCTCGGCCGGGTTCAGCCCGAACGTCGTGAGGTCGATCGACGGGTCGAGCCGCACACGGGCGCCCTGCGGCAGCGCCGAGGAGCTGTCGGTCCGGCCGTCGCTCTCCGTGGCGGGCGCGACCGGACCGCCGGACCGGGTGTCGGGGTAGGCGAACACCAGCGCGTGCTCGATGGACCCGCGGCGCAGCTCCTCGGCGGTGACCAGCCCGGCCGCGGCCGAGAAGCCGGAGGCACGCGTCGCCAACCCGGCGTCGTAGATCCCGTCGCTGTCGGCCGGGATCGCGTTGCCCCAGCGCGCCGACATGCCGCCACCCGATCCGGCTGCGCCCCAGAACTCGTAGACGCAGTCGGTGGAACGGTCGACGATGGTGAGGTGCGCGTCGTCCATCGGGTCGGCCCGGGCCTCGCTCGGGAGTGGAACGTCACGCAGCGTGCCGACCGGTGCCCAGTCGACCGTGAGCGGCACGTCGTGGCGCGGGGTGGAGGCGTCGGCGTAGTAGATGGGGATGGACCATTCCTCCATCGCCATCTTGAACGTCTCGGCGTTGAGCCCGCGCACGTACTCGGCGGAGTTCGGATCGAGCGGCGCGTTCGCGGCGAGGCGCTGCACCCACGGGCTGCTCGGACCGCCGAACAGCTCGGCGCTGCCGAGGCCCCCGCCCCCGCCGCCGCCGCCACCGGCGGCGGCGGACCGTGGTTCCGGGTCTGCGGCCGAGGGCGCGGCGGCAGAGGTCTCCGGGGCCGCTGTCTCGGTCGTGGGCGGGTCGAGCAGCGACTGCGGGAGGTCGGCGACGTCGGAGGGGATCTCGGGCACCACGACCGAGAGCTCCGACGCCCGGATCTCGGGGAGCTCGGGCTCGTCGGGTCCCTGTAGGACGGGCACGGCGAGGAGCATCCCGGTGAGCGCGGCCACACAGCCGATGGTCAGCAGGACGCTCGACAGGTCGTGCCGCCGCAGGGTGGCCGTGGCCGCGTGCCGCTTCGAGGCCGCTCGCCCGGGTGCGGCCGGCCTGGGGGTGTCCGGCGCTGCGTGCCGCCTGGGGGCCGGCGGCGCTGCATGTCGAGTCACGCGGCGTAGTCTCCCGGTTCGAATCGTTACCTCGATCGGATGACGTCGTTCTGTCGACGACGTGCATGCGTCCGTCGGTGACCGGCGCCCGGCAGTGCCGTGACCGTGGTGGTGCTCGGACCCGGGACCGTTCGTCGAGGACCTACTCGTCGTCGTCCCCGCCCTGGAGGGCGCCCTCGTTGCAGCGGTTGATCGCCGGTGGCCCGGAGTTGCGCTCGGTCTGGGAACCGACCGGAAGCACCTGCATGGACTCGAACGGGATCGCGCTGAGGTCCGCCCAGATGTCGGCCGACCAGCTCGGCGGGTACGGATAGTTCTCGTAGGTCTGCGGTGAGGCGGCGTTGAGGGCCATCCCGCCGCTGGTGTCGACGAGGATCATGCCGTAGGTCTGCAGCGCTTCGGCGATCGCCTCCAGCGCGGGGGACAGCCCCAGCGCCTCGATGTCGATCGACGGGTCGAGCCGCAGCCGGGCGCCCTCGGGCAGCGCGGTGTCGCTCTCCGTCCTGCCGTCACTCGCGGTGGCGGGAGGCACGGGGCCGCCGTCGCGGGTGTTGGGGTAGGCGAAGGCGAGCGCGTGGTCGATCTCGCCCGCCGCGAGCTCCTGCGGCCATATCAGCCCGGCGATCGAGGACAGCCCGCTCGCGCGGGAGCTGAGACCGTCGGGATAGATCCCGTCACCGTCGGTCGGCGTGGCGTTGGCCCAGGAAGCCGTCCAGCCCGAGCCTTCGCGCCGGGCCTGCCAGAACTCGTACACGCAACCCTCCTCGCGGTCGACGACCACCATGTGGCCGTCGTCCTGGGGGTCGGGAGCGGCGGCGTCGGGGATCGGCACGTCCTGCAGCGCCCAGCCGGGCAGGTAGTCCTCGGTGGGTTCGACCGTGTATCGCGGGGTGGAGGCATCGGCCTCGTAGACCGGGATCGTCCAGCCGTTCACCGACACGACGGGGTTCGAGTCGTCCTCGACCAGTTCGGCGACGAACTCCTCGGACCGGGGGTCGATCGGGGCGTCCACGGGGATCTCGGTGTACCAGGGGGAGTCGCCCTCGGCGAAGATCGTGGAGAAGTCGGGACCGATGATCGGCTGTGTCACCTCGTCGGACCCGTCTCCCGCCGCCGGGGGGTCGGTGGGCTCCGCCGAGCAGGCCGTGAGGGCCAGCGCGACTGTCACCACTCCCAGCAGCCACGACCGGGTACGGGAAGCACGCATGGGCCGAAGGTACTGGAGCGTTCGGATGCCCCGAGCAGCAGGCTTCGTGACGAACTACGTGAACCGGGCGCCCCGCCGTCCATGGTTGCGGAACCACGAGCAGCCCGCCACGACCAACCCGATCTGGAACAGCGTGGCCAGGGCGATGACCCGCAGCGTCGTGTTGCTCAGCGGCCGTTGCTCGGTGACCTCGTCGATCGCGATGGGAATGACGTCGTAGGCCGACCCCAGACCCTTCCCCTCGACGATCCCGTCCGCCTGGAGCACCGCGCTGTCGCGCAGAGCGACGGCCTCGGCCGGATCCGCCGCCACCGAGCGCACCGTCATCGTGCCGCGGTTCGGGTCCCCGGTGACGGTCGTGGCGGACTGGGCGAGGCCACCCTCGATGACGGCGGCGAACGTCGGCAGGAACAGCACGCGCCTGCGGACGTCGAGCGCGTACCCGGGATAGGTGTCGGCCGTCGCCTGCATCGTGAGTTCGGCCGTGGCCACGTAGGTGGGACGCTCCATCACCGCGTACAGCGCGGCGGCGACGACGCAGGCGAGCGCGGTGGTCAGGGCGGTGGCCACCATGCCGAACCGGAGTCCGACGGCGGCCGCGGTGGTCGCGTCGGCCGCGGCCGGGCGCCGTAGCGACGCCTCGCTGCGGGAGGTGCTGTAGATCCACCCGACGAACGCGCAGATGACCAGCAGCGTCCGGGAGTAGGACTGGTGCAGGAAGATGCTCGACGCGCCCCAGCCGATCAACGCGGCCACACCGGCTGCGGCGAGGGCCCGCGACGGCACGCCGTGCCTGCCGTCGCGCCTGCCGCCGGCGAGTCGCAGCACCGCGGACACCCCGAGCGCGACCACCCCGCCGTAGAACACGAACCAGCCCGCCAGGCCGACCAGCCCGGACTCGGAGGCGATCTCGAGGTAGAGGTTGTGGGTGGCCGTGATCGTGCCGGTGGGGCCGGTACCGGCGAGCGCCGCGTACTCGGTGATGACCGAGCCGAAGGAGCCGGGTCCGGTGCCCAGCAGCGGGTTCTCCCGGAACACCGAGATGGCCGCCTCGAGCACGTTGCCGCGCTCGATGATGGAGGCATCGGCCGCGTAGGCCGGGGTGGACAGCGTCTCGGTGATGGTGAGCAGCCGGTCACCGACACCCGGGATGAGCAGACCGACCAGCGCCGCCGGGGTGAGGTAGAGGGCGTACCGCCGCACCGTCGGGCCGCTGGCGATGATCCATACGAGCACCGCGACCGCCGCGGCCAGGAACGTGCCGCGGGACTGGGTCAGGTAGAGCCCGAGCCCGACCAGCATGGCCGCGCCGATCCACAGCACCTGGGCCAGCCGGTGACCGGCCTGACCCGCCCGGTGCACCAACGCCAACGCGAACGGCAGCCCGAGCACCAGGAACCGGCCCCAGAAGTTCGAGTCCGGGAGCGGACCCGCGTGCCGGGCCGCCGCGATGGACGCCCCGGCGGTGGAGGCGATGTTGGAGAAGCCGCCGAAGGTGGTGCCGTTGTCGTACACGTACTGGTTGATCGCGGTCAGCCCGGCGATCGGGGCGATCGCGAGCACGATCGCAGCGCCTACCATCCAGGGGCGGTTCGCGAGCTGCATCAGCAGCAGCATGACGGCGAGGAACACGCCATCCTTGATCATGTTGTCCAGCGAGTTGGCACTCGCCTCGGGCGCCGCGCTCTGCAACGTCGACGGCACCTGCGAGACCATGTACACGACGTACAGCGCCACCGGCAGCCACCATCGGGTGCGGATCCGGGCCCGGTACTGCGGCCGGGCGAGCGCGACGAGCGCCGACATGATGCCCAGCGCGAGCATCGCGGTGTAGATGCTGACCGGCGAGCGCTCCTCGAACACGCCACTGACGTTGGCGAACTCGAGCATCACCATCAGGCCCAGCGCCACCCACGGGACGACGAGCGCCACGACCGCGACCGCGGAGCCCACGAGCGCGGCGAGGAACAGCAGGCCCACCGACGGGCCCAGCACGATCCCGACGAACAGGGTGAAACCGCCGATCCCGGCGGCCAGCGCACCGGCCTGGCCCGGTGTGAGCCGCAGCGGGCGGGCGGGCTTGAGGAGTCGCTCGACGAACGAGGGCGCGGCCTCGGGCTCGCGGGCCGGACCGGGCGGGCCCCCGGCGGGCGGCCGGGTGGCGGCCGTGGTCACCGGGCCGACGGGTACCGGCCGGTGACCTGCTCCTCCACCGGGGCGCGCGGCCGGTAGTTGCTCGTGACGCGCTCCGGGATGGCTGCCGACCAGTCGTCGTCCACCACGGCGCCACGGTCGTCCTCGGGACGACGGCGGGCCCGCGTGACCAGCAGCGCGACCCCGGAGCCGACGAGCAACCCGCCCGCGAACACCACGATCAGCAGCTGCGTGGCCGACACGCCGGACGCCTCGGCCGTGCCCGCCGCGGGCTGGACGATGTCGAGCGCGTACGGGCCCGACACCCGCTGCACGGTGGGCGTGGCCGCGGCGATCAGCGCGTCGACGGCGACCTCGGCGCCCTCGGGGCTGGTGGTCTCGACCGTGACGTCGATCAGGCTCGTGGCGTCCACCACGCCGGCGGTGACCGTGACCGTCGCGGGATCGACACCGGCGACCGCGGCGGCCTGGTCGGCCCACTGCGGCTGCTGGAGGACCTCCGCGGCGATGCTGCCCGCCTGCCCGCCGCCGAGCGCCTCCCAGTAGGAGGGCACCTCCTCGGCCGGGATCCCGGCGGCAGGCACGAGCGCGACCTGCGCCTCGGCCCGGTACAGCGGGTCGCTCGAGCCGACGAGGTAGGAGGTGGCGGCCAGGGCGACCACGCCGGTGACGAGGCCGATCACGGCGATCCACAAGAGCTGCCGGCGGGTCAGCCGTTGCTCGTTCACGTCGACTCCTTCTGCTGCGGTGCTCGTGGCACCGCGGCGCGGTGGGGGTGGGCGTTGAGCGCGCCGTCGTACATCTCCGCCAGACGCCGGGCCCAGGTGCGGAGGTCGAACCGCTCGGTGGCGAGTCTACGTGCCGCCGAGCCGTACCGGGCACGGCGTTCAGGGTCCAGCAGCAGCTCGACGACCGCGCCGCCGAGCGGGACGGGATCACCGGGCGCGACGAGCAGCCCGGTGCGCCCGTGGTCGACGATCTCCGGGGTGCCGCCGACGGTGGTGGCGACGGTCGCGATGCCTGCGGCGGCGGCCTCGATGACCGAGGTCGGCAGCGCCTCGGTCAGCGACGGCAGCAGCGCGAGGGTGGACGCCCGCAGGATCGCCGGCACATCCTCCCGGGACCCGGCGAACACCACGCCGTCGCCGGCGACGGACTCCAGCGCCGCGCGGTGCACGCCGTCGCCGACGATCAGCAGCACGGCACCGGGCACCCGGCGACGCACCTCGTCCCACGCCCGCAGCGCCACCTCGTGGCCCTTGGCTGCGCGCAGCGCCGCGACGACGGACACGACCGGCACACCGGCGGGGACGCCGAGGTCCGCGGGCAGCTCGGGAGGCGGGCCGTGGTCCGCGGGCTCGAAGGCGGTGAGGTCGACGCCGTTGTGCAGCACCGTCCAGGACGGGCGCGCCGGGCCGTGGAGTCGCTCGGCGGCGTCGCGGGCGGCCCGGGACACGAAGATCAGGCCGGCGCCGCGCTCGGCGGACCGGATGCACAGCCGGGACTTGAGCCTGTCACGCCGTTCGGGCTGGCGGCGGGGGAGGTGGTGCAGCGTGCTGAAACACGGCACGCCGGCCAGCCGGGCCGCGAGCGGCACGAGGGTGGCCGACGTGCCGAGGTGGGCGTGCACGACGTCGCAGCCGGACTCCCGGATGGCCGAGACCAGCTTGGGCATGGCGGTCGGATCGAGCAGCTTGCGCACGCCGACGAAGCTCGGCCGCAGCCCCGCTGCCTGCAGCAGCGGGAGGCTGGCGGTGCGCTCGGGGGTGTGCGGGGAGAGGCTGGCGACGGTCAGGTCCAGCCCCGCCTGCGACGCGACCCCGTTCAGCGTGGCGAGCAGGCGCTCGGCCCCGCCGAACGAGAAGGAGTCGATGATCTGGAGAACTCGCATGGATGGGATGGCCTGACGTCGGCAGGTGAGAGGCGACGCCCCTCAGGCGCTGCGGCGGATGACGACCGTGGCCTCGCTGCCGGTGATCGTGGCGTCGGCCTGCCGCGCAGGCGCGACGTAGGGCAGCCGGACCGTGTCGGCGTCCACCGACGGGTCGATGTCGTCCATGGTCGGTGGGGCCGGCACGGGCAGGTGGGCCTCGGGCGAGCGGCGCGGGACGAGCTGGCGCACCGTCCAGACGGCGATCTTGAGGTCCAGCCACAGCGACCACGACTCGGCGTAGAGGTTGTCGAAGTGGGCGCGCTGGTGGATCGAGGTGTCGCCGCGCAGGCCGTGCACCGCGGCGTAGCCGGTGAGGCCGACGGGCACGCGGTGGCGGTAGCGGTAGCCGGGGATCGTCTCGTTGAACCGCTCCACGAAGTAGGGCCGCTCGGGACGCGGGCCGACCAGGCTCATGTCGCCCTTGAGGACGTTCACCAGCTGCGGGAGCTCGTCGAGGCTGCTGGCCCGGATGAACTTGCCGACCGGGCCCAGCCGGGTGTCGGTGTCGATGCTCCACCGCACGTCGCCCTCGCCCGCGGCGAGCTGCAGCGACCGGAACTTGAACAGCGTGAACGGCTCGCCGTTCAGGCCGATCCGCTCCTGCTTGAAGATGATGCCCGGGCCGGTCTCGCGGCGGACCGCGACGGCGATCACGGCGAGCGCCGGGGCGGCGACGAGCAGGGAGACGCCCGAGACCACGACGTCGATGACGCGCTTGAGCCGCCACGACGCGCTGCGGTAGGCGGGCCGGCGCAGCCGCGCCAGCGGGATCCCGTCGACGAGCTCGCTGGCCTGGTTGTGGTGGTGCATCTGGTGCAGCTCGTACATGCGCGGCACCACGTAGACCTCGACCGGCGACGCGCCGAGGTCCCGGACGGCGTCGACGACCTTGTCGTCGCTGTGCGCCCCGAAGCCGACCAGCACGAGGTCGACGCCGTGCTCGCGCACCAGCTCGGGCAGTGCCTCGACCGAGCCGAGCTTGGGGCCGAGGTCGGCGAGCAGCGGGCGGTCGTCGTCGACGTACCCGACGACGGTGACGCCGTAGCGGAGCTGGTGGGTGAGGGTCTGGCCGAGCCGGACACCGGTGTCGTCACATCCGACGACGAGGGCGCGGAGCTGGTCGCGGCCCGCGTTGCGGCGGCGCAGGATGACGGCGAAGACGACCGTGCGGGCGATGACGAGCAGCGTGAGCGTGCCGAGCCCGGTGACGATGGCGCCGGCCGGCTCCCCGTCCAGGACCGGTCCGAGCACGGCGGCGACGAGCCCGGTGGGGACCGCCACGATCAGCGCGGCGCTCGGCAGGTCGGTCAGTACCGACGGGGCGAAGCGCCAGGCGTGCCGGCGGGACACGGCGATCGCCAGCAGGGTCGTGATCCCGACCGCGATCGCGGGAACCGGACCGGCCACCCACACCCCGGCCGCGGTGCCCAGCGCAACGGCGACGAGGTCGGAGGTGGCGACCACCGCCCGGAACGTCGTGCGCGCGCGACCATCCCCCGGCTGGTCCGGGCGGGCCGGTGTGGCCCGGGCGACGGTCCGCCCCGATGAGTCGATCACTTCGGTCAAGACTTCCTCCTTACACGGCCCGGGTCCCCCGTAACGCATGCCCGGGCACTTGCGACGCCTATCGCCTCTCGGTCTAAAGACGTTTCAGGTCCGAGGATGTTGCGTCGGATGCCACATCCCTCGAACAGGTGAACAGGTCCACCCCTGGGTGAAATACGGTGACTGCGGGTCAGATAGTTCTTCACCCGCCCCGGGCGGTTCAAACACGACAGCGCCGAACGGGTGGGCCGTGGACCGGCCGCGTCGCTCCCGTAGGTCGCGGTGAGCGATCACGGGTCGCCCCGGGAGGGTCCGGGAGCCGACCAGTAAGGTCCTCTCGGCACTTCCGACCAGCTACTCCCGAGGTGGTGACGGCGACGCACGCCAGCACGAGCTCCATCATGACGGCCGATCGAGCGGTCGACGACCTGGTGACAATCATCATCCCGGCCCGCGACGAGTCCGGGTTCATCGGTGACTGCCTGGCGGCCGTGCAGGCCCAGGACTACGAGAACCTGCAGGTCGTCGTCGTCGTGGACGGAGCCACCACCGACGACACCGCCGACATCGTTGCCGCTGCCGCGAAGCTCGACCCGAGGGTCGAGCTGCACACCAACCCCCGCGGCGGCATCCCGGTGTCGCTGAACATCGCGCTCGCCGCGGCGCGGGGGCGCTGGCTGGTGCGCGTCGACTCGCACTCCACGATCGACGCGGGCTACGTCGGCACCGTCGTGGGCCTGCTGCGCGAGGGCGGCTGGGGCGGTGTGGGCGGGCGCAAGGACGGCCACGGCGTCACCCCGGCGGGCCGGGCGATCGCGGCCGCGCTGGGCAGCCCCTTCGGCGTCGGGGGGTCGGTCTACCACCACGGCGAGCGGCGCCAGGAGGTCGACCACATCCCGTTCGGCGCCTACCCCACGGCGCTCATCCGCGAGCTCGGCGGCTGGGACGAGGGTCTCGTCGCCAACGAGGACTTCGAGTTCGACTACCGGCTGCGCCGGGCCGGGCACCGCCTGCTGTTCGACCCGGCCGTGGCGATCCGCTGGCACTCCCGCCAGACCGTGGCCGACCTCTACCGCCAGTACCGCCGTTACGGGCGCGGCAAGGTCGCGGTGGCGGTCAAGCACCCCCGGTCGATGCGCCCGCGGCACGTCATGGTGCCCGCGTTCGTCGCCTACCTGGCCGGGGCGGCGGCGGTGGCGCTGCGGCGTCCCGGCGTCGCCGCCGCGATGGTGGCGCCCTACGCCGCGGCCGTCGCCGCCGCGACCGTGCACACCGCCCGCCCGCTCGGAGGGGCCGCGGAGCGGTCCTACGTCGCCCCGGCGTTCCTGGCGATGCACCTCGGGTGGGGGATCGGCTTCTGGGCCGGCGTCGGCGCCGCCGTGGCCGACCGGCTGCGCTCCGCGCGGAAGGAACGATGACCGCCCCCGTGACCGCCTCCCGCGCCGTCCCGCGCCGGCTCCGCGTCCTGCTGGTGGGCAAGGCCGCCCCCGACCGCGGCGGCATCCCGACGTTCCTGGAGATGCTGCGGGGCGGTGCGCTGGCCGACACCCACGAGGTGACCCTGCTCAACGTCGCGCACGCGGGCGTCCCCGAGGGCGGGCGGCTGACCGCGGGCAACCTGCGCCGTACGTTCGGCGACGCGCTGGCCGTGTGGCGCCGCGCGGCCGACCACGACGTCGTGCACATCCACTCGGCCCTCGCGCCGTCGGTGACGGTGCTGCGGGCCGCGCTGCTGGCCTGGGCGGCGCGGGCCAGGGGCTCCGCCGTGGTCGTGCACGCGCACGGCGGCAACATCGCGACCTGGCTCGGCGGCCGCGTCAACCGGGTGCTCATGCGCGCGGCGATGCTCCCCGCCCACCGCGTCGTCGCGGTGTGGACCGCGGGCGAGCAGGCGCTGCGCACGGTGCTGCCCGCGGGCAAGGTGTGCCTGGTCGACAATGGGGTGCCGCTCGGCGACCTCCCGCAGCGCGACGCCGCCCGCCGCCCGCCGCGCATCCTCTACGTGGGCCTGCTTACCCCCCGCAAGGGCGTGCTCGACCTGGCCGCCGCGTCGGTGATCCTGCGGGAGCGGGGCGTCGACCACGAGCTGCACCTGCTCGGCGGCACCCCCGACGAGGGGCCCGATGCGGAGGCCGCGGTGCGCGACGGCCTGCCGTCGTGGACCCGCCTGCTCGGCACCCGCGACCCGGCCGACATGGCGGCCGCCTACGCCGAGGCCGAGGTCTTCTGCCTGCCGTCCTGGTGGGAGGCCATGCCGCTGTCGGTGCTGGAGGCGATGGCGAGCGGCCTGCCGGTCGTCGCCAGCGACGTGGGCGACATCGGCCGTGCCGTCCAGGACGGTGCCACCGGGTTCGTCGTGCCGTCGCAGGATCCCGAGCGCCTCGCCGACGCGCTGGAGAAGCTGCTGGCCGACCCCGACACCCGCGCGGCGATGGGTGCGGCGAGCCGGGCGCGGGTGGAGGCCCACTTCTCCGCCGAGGTCACCGCGCGCGGGATCGACGGGCTCTACCAGCAGGTCGACGCCGGCCGCCGGTGAGCGGGCCCACCGCCCCGAACGGGGGATCGATCCCGCTGTGACCGGATCGGGTGACCTCGGTAGGGTTCCCGTCCGTGTCAGCGTTGACCATGGTGAAGGGCGTCCTGCGGCCGCTGCGTGACGGTTCCGCCGCGCTGGTCCGCCCCGTCGCCCGCACCGCCCTCCCCCGGCTGCGACGCCACACCCGGTACTCCACGCCCGAGTACTTCCTGGAGCAGTACCGGGCCGGGCGGTTCCTGTACGTGAACCGGTGGGGTGGCTCGAAGTGGGTCTCCCCGCGGCAGCGGGCGCTGGTACCGATCGACGAGGGGCTGCACATCCCGCGCAGCGTCGCCCGGTTGGTGCGCCGCGGCGACTTCGAGATCCGCTACGACACGGCGTTCGCGGACGTGGTGCGGCACTGCGCCACCGTGCGCGGCCGCGACCGCGTCGACGACTCGTGGCTGAGCCCCGACGCCCAGGAGGTCTACCTGCGGCTCCACGACCTCGGCCACGCCCACAGCGTCGAGGCGTGGCGCGACGGGCGTCTGGTGGGAGGTGAGCTGGGCGTCGTCGTCAACGGCATGTTCGCCTCCGACAGCACCTTCTACCTCGAGCCGAACGCCGGGAAGGTGGCCTTCGCCCACCTGCTGATGCGGCTGCGGTCCCGGGGCTTCCTGCTGTGCGACACCCACGGCGTCTCCGGTGCGACGCGGCCCTTCGCGCCCTACTGGGTACCGCGCGACGAGTACGAGACCCTGCTCGAGAAGGCCCTGGCCCTCGATGTCACCTTCGGCTGATCCGCACCCCCGCTCGCCGCTCGCCGCGCTCCGCCGTCGGGGCGGCGTGCCGTTGACGGTGGCCAGGGGCGTCAAGCGCGGGGCGGTGGCGACGCAGCGCCACGCCGAGGAGCTGGCCGACCCGGTGCTGCGCCCGGTGATCGCCACCGTCGCCCGGCTGCGGGGCGGTCCGACGGCCGAGGAGTTCCTGGACCACCTGCGGGCCGGGCGGCACATCACGTGCCACCGATGGGGTCGGCTGGGCTGGACGGCCCCGCGCCGGCGCGCCGTCATCCCGATCGACGACCGGCGCCACGTCCCGCGGACGCCGGCCCGCCTGCTGCGGCAGGGCCGGTTCGAGGTCACCACCGACAAGGCGTTCGCCGACGTGCTGCACCACTGCGCGACGGTGCAGGGCCGGACGACCTGCGGCCGGCCCTGGCTGGTGCCCCAGGTGCGGGAGGTCTACATGACGCTGCACGAGACCGGCCACGCGCACAGCATCGAGGTGTGGCGCGACGGGGAGCTGGTGGGCGGCGAGCTCGGGGTCGCGATCGGGGGCTTCTACTCCGGTGACAGCGTGTTCTTCCTGGAGAGCAACGCGGGCAAGGTCGCACTGGCGTGGTTGACCGGCCACCTGCAGGAACGCGGCTTCGTGCTCCTCGACACACTCATGGTGACGCCGATGAGCAGGCAGTTCGGTGCGTACCGCGTCCCGCGTGCCGAGTACCGGGCCCGGTTGCGCGAGGCGCTCGCCGCGGACGTCACGTTCTCCTGACCGCGGGGCGCACCGGGCGGGTGATTGGCGCCACCGGGCGAGCCGTCGGGCGCATGCCGGCGTGGGACTCCTGTCAGAATGGGGTCCCGACGCCGGTCCGGGGGATGTCCGGACCCGTTCGGCGGCCGACCGTAAGGACACCTGGTGATCATCGCTGGCCGACCCCCCGAAGGGGTCTGACCCGTGAGGCGACGACGCTTCAGCGCGGAGGCCACCCTCGAGGCGACGAGCAACCCGGACATCGGAGAGCTGTCCACGACGGTCCGCCGCGGCGCCGCCGTCTCCGCGGTCACCCTCGGTCTGGTCCAGATCGTCTCGCTGGTGCAAACGCTCATCCTGGCCCGTCTCCTGAGCCCGGAGGAGATCGGTCTGTTCGCCGCGGGCACCGTGCTGTCCGGCTTCCTCATCGGCTTCTCCGAGGGCGGGCTGCGCGGAGCGTTGATCCAGCGCGAGGACCGCGTGACCGACGCCGCGGACACCGTCTTCTGGGTCACCGCCGCCTCGGGCGCGCTGCTCGCCGTCGCGTCGCTGCTGGTGTCGCCGCTGGTCGGCGACTTCTTCCAGGACGACACGGCGGGCGTCATCGCGGCCGTGTCGTCGGGCACCCTGCTCATGCACGCGCTCACCAACGTGCCCGACGGCCTCATGCAGCGTCGGTTCAACTTCAAGCGGCGCCTCATCATCGAGCCCAGCCGGGTGCTCGCCTATGCCGTCGTCTCCGTCTCGCTGGCCGCCACCGGCTACGGGGTGTGGGCCCTGGTCATCGCCAACTACGCGGGCCTGACGGTCTGGCTGGTCGGCACGTGGTGGCTGGCGAGGTGGCGCCCCGGCGTCGGCAGGCCGACGTACCGGCTCTGGCGCGACATGGCCAGGTTCGCCGCCCCCCTCCTGGCGGAGGGCATGGTCGGGCGCATCCGGACCGGCGCGGAGACCTCGCTGGTCGGCCGGACGCTGCAGGCCGACACGCTCGGGCAGTACCGCTACGGCCAGCGGCTGTCGATGATCCCGGCGCTGGCGATCGTCCAGATCGGGTCCTACGTCCTGTTCCCCGCGTTCTCCCGGGTGGCGGGCGACCCCGAGCGGCTCAAGGCCGCGTTCCTGCGGTCGCTGCAGTGGATCTGGGTGGCGTCGATCCCGATCGCCGGGCTCACCCTGGCCGTCGGCGAGCCCGCCGTGGTGCTGCTGCTCGGCGAGGAGTGGCGGGGCGCCGGGCTGGCGGTCATGGCGATGTCCGGCTACGGCGTCGGGGTCGCGCTGCAGGCCTCGGGCAGCGAGGTGATCAAGGCGAGCGGGCGGTCCAGCCTGCTCAACTGGACCACGGTCACCAGCCTGGTGGTCGGGATCGGCCTGCTCGCCGCGCTGCTCCCGCTCGGCCTGCTCGGCGTCGGCCTGGCCATCTCGATCAGCGAGATCGTGATCGGCGTCGTGCTGCTGGTCCTGGTACGCCGCGTCGTGCCGTTCTCGGCCGGGCGGATGGCCTGGCTGCTCACACCCCCCACGATCGCGGCCGGTGTGGCGATGGTGGCCATCGGCGCGCTGGAGCGGCAGGTGCTCCGCGCCGACACGCACGGGACGTTCCTGGGGATCCTGCTGCTGTTCGTCGAGTCGCTGGCCTACCTGGTCGTCTACCTGCTCGTACTGGGCGTCATCGCCCCGTCGATGCGGCGCGCACTGGTCGCGGCGGTGCGGACCCGGCTGGCCAAGCGGCGCCGGGGAGCCGCCGTCTCCGACGACACCGAGGAGATCACGGACCACCGGTACGACATGGATGCGGCCACCACCTACTTCCGCCTGCCCGGTGACCTCGACGACACCATGCAGTTCTCCGTCGTCCGGCGGCGTGCACCGGCACCCTCGGGCGGCGGTCCGCGCCCCGACGGCGTCCCCGGCCCCGCCTGGACCAACGGGATGCGCCCGCCCCCGCCCGGCGGGATGCCGCCGCGTCCGCCGATCAGGCCCGGCATGCGCCCCCCGCCGGGCGGCCCCCACCGAGGCGGCGGTCCCGCTCCGGGCGACGGGCGAATGCGGCCGCCGCAACCGGGTCGGCCCCAGGTCGGGCCGCCGGGCCCGTACCGCGGCCCCGGGCCGGTGCCCGGTCGCGGACCCGCGCGTCCACCCGGGCAGCTGCCGCCCGGGTTCCCGCCGAACGGACCGGGCCCGGCCCCCGGGGCACCTCCTCACCCGCCCGGTCCGTCGGCACCGTGGCGAGCTCCCCCACCACCCGACCGTGCGTCGCCCGGCCCGCGTCCGCCGAGGCCCGTCCACCGGGCCGACGGAGGGCCGGCGGCCGGGAAGCCGATGCAGCCGGATCCGGCGGACGGCAACCGGCACAACGGCCGCCCCCCGAACGGCCGCCCGTCCTATGGCGCGCCAGGGTACGGGCCGCCCCGCAACACCCAACCGGGTAACGGGCACCTGTTCGACGGGAACCCGGCCGGGCGACGGGAGGCCGACGACGGCCCCGCCGCCGGACCCGCGTCCGGCGAAGCCCGACCGACCGGTCCCGCACCGACCGGCCGCGCACCCGGCGCCCCCCGGCCGCCCACGCCGACGCCGTGGCCACCCCCGCGCCCCGAACGGCCCAGCCCGCGCCCCCGGGCGAACGGGAACGGCGACGACGAACACCGTTCCGTCGACGAGCCGACGGCGGCGACGGGTCAGGCTGCGAGTTCCCGGGGGCCGGACCGCGACGGGGACCAGCAGGCCGACCCGACGCCGTCTCCCCGCAGCCGGGGGTGACGGGGGCAGTCCGACGAGGGTCGGGAGATCAGAACCACTCCTCCCACCGGTCGAACGCTCCGGCGAGGGCTGCGCGGAAGATGCGGTCGTCGTCGAACTTGGTCACGAACGTGCGCGGCACCGTACCGTCGGGACTGCGCTCCACCGACTGGGCGTACACCGTGCGGTATCCCGCCTCCTCGGCCGCGGCATGGGCGGCGGGTGTCCAGTTGCCGGACTGCCCGAACGGGATGGCGAACTCGGGCGTGTCGAGGCCGAGGTTCGTCCGCAGGGCGGCGCGGGACTGCTCCAGCTCGTCGACGATCTGACCGCCCGACAGCAGCCGGAAGTTCGGGTGGGTCACCGAGTGGCTGGCGATGGTGACCCCGCGCTCGGCGAGGCCGGAGATCTCGCGCCAGTCGAGGAAGTCGTCGTGGCCCTTGCGGCCCTCGGCGAACCCGCTGACCACGAACGCGGTCCACGGGATGCCGAGCCCGCGCAGCAGCGGCTCGACCGTGGTGAGGATGCTGCGGAACCCGTCGTCGAACGTGAGGGCCAGGCGCAGGTCCTCGCCGGGGGAGGGCAGGGGGTCGGCGGCGAGCTCGGCGGCAGGCACGAACCGGTAGCCGGCGTCCAGGGCCTGCTCGAGCTGGCGTTCGAGGCGTCGCAGGGAGACGTCGTTGACTCCCATCGAGGGCATGCCGACGGTGTGGTAGCACAGGATCCGGCTCGTGGGCGCGGTCCGGCGACCGGTACGGGCGATGACGGTCCGCTCACCGAACGCGCGGGCCTGCGCGGCCCGGTCGCGTGCGGCGTCCCGGCGCCACCGGGAGGAGTGGCGGGCCCGCTCGACGTAGGAGGTGACCCGACCGGTGGGCCGGGGTTCCACGTCGGGTCGGACGCCGACCGCGAACGCTCCCCATCCCAGGTGCTCGAGGCGGGCACGGAAGCCGAGGCGCTCCAGCATCGGGACGGCCTCGTCGTAGTGGTCCTGGATCTCGATCTTGATGCAGGTGACGTCGCGGGTCCAGTCGCCGTGCCGCAGCAGCTCGTACCAGGCGCTCTCGATGTTGACCAGCAGGTAGTCGACCGGCGGGCCGCCGGTGAACTCACGGAGCAGCCGGCCGGCGTCGACCGCGGTGATCGTCTCGGCGTCGTCCGCTCCGCCGGGGCCGACCTCGGCGAGGTCCAGGCCCCACGCGTCCTGGGTCCAGGTGACCGCGAGCTCGGCGTCGCAGTGCCAGACCGCGGTCTCGACGATCGTGGCGCGGTCGCCGAGATCGGCCACGTTGCGCCGGGCCAGCGTTGCGTTGTCCGGGTCGGGCTCGACACCGAGGAGGCGGGCGCTGGGGTAGCGCACGGCGAGGTCGGCGAGGGGCAGCCCGATGTTGGCGCCGAACACGGCGATCCGGGCGAGCGGCCCGTCGATCTCGGGCGGGGGGAGGTGCAGGCCCTCGTCGAAGACCAGCTCGAAGGCCTTCAGATCGCGCGAGCGGGGCCGCAGGGCGACGGTCGCGTCGTCGAGGTCGGACACCCGGACCTGGACGGCCGACCCCGCGCCGGGTCGCTCGAGCTCGGGGCGCACGAGCGACTGCCCGCCCAGGAGGGCGACCCGCAGCTTGCCGGCGCGGCCGCCGGCCCGGCCGACCGCCCGGCCGCGGTTGCGGACCTCGTGGATGCCCCGCATCAGCGGGGCGGGGAGCAGCCGCCCCGCGCCACGTCGCAGCAGCCTGAGGGCGTTCATCGTTCTCCCTACTCCACGGCGACCGTGGCACCGGCACTCGCCGCAGCGTATCCGGGCGCACCGGGGGCCCCGGGTGCCGGCCCGCGCCCGCCACGGTGGGTGCCGGTGTCAGGGAGCCGAGGAACTCGCCGAGGTCCCCGGTCACGCTGCGTAGGTGATTCACACCGCGTCGGCGCCGGTCCGCGCGAGGCGTGCTGGTCGCGGGCGGCTCCCGGCTGTTCGGAAGAGAGGTGCCGCAGCCGTGTTAACGACGTCCCGAGGGTTCGCGATACGGGGGAGTGCAGTCGGTCGTATATGAGAAGTCGCCCAAGCCCCCCGTCGCGAGGAGTCTGCCGTCCCGTCCTGTGCGGACGGGGGTGTGGCACACCACGGTCGAAGCCCCGGACGCGGTCGCGGCCGAGTGGGCCGCGCTGGCCGACCGGAGCGCGGCCGACCCGTTCGCACATCCCGACTGGTGGCTGCCCTGGGGGGCCTCGTTCGCGGAGGAGCGGTTGGCCGTGGTGACCGTGCGCGACGGCGCGGTGCTGCGGGCGCTGGCCCCGGTGCTCGTCGACGGCGACACGGTGCGCCTCGCCCAGAACGACCACGTGCCGTGGGTGGGGGTGCTCGCGGACGACGCGGCAGCGGCGGACGTGCTCGTCGCGGGACTGCTCGGAATGCGGCAGCCCGCGCTGCGGGTGGGGCCGACGGCCCTCGACGGCCCGCTCGCCTCGGCCGTCCGGCGCGCGGCCGCGCAGGCGCGCTGCCGCACGCTGGAGCGGCCCGTGCGGTACTCGCCCTACGCCGAGCCCTCCCGGGCCGCCGACATCAGCGAACTGCTCGACACGGGCTTCCGCAGGGACCTGCGCCGCCGCAGGCGCCGCCTGGAGGAACAGGGACGGGTGGAGGTCACCGTGCACCGGGGCGGGGCCGACCTCGCCGAGCGGCTGGACGAGGCGTTCGCCGTCGAGCTGCGCCAGTGGAAGGGTGCCGAGCGGACCGCGATCGCCAGCCGGCCCGAGACGCTGGCCTTCTACACGGACGTGGCCGAGGCGGCGTCCCGGCGCGGAGACCTGGAGCTGACCGTGCTCCGGCTGGACGGGCGCGCGATCTCGTTCACGCTGGTCCTGCGGCACCACAAAGCCCTCTACGGCCTCAAGACCGCCTACGACCCGGAGTACGCGCGCTTCTCCCCGGGGCAGCTGCTGCAGCGGGAGGTCTTCGCCGACGCCCAGCGCCGCGGGATCGACCGCTACGAGTTCCTCGGGCAGGCCGACCCGTACAAGCTGCGGTGGACCTCCGGCCGCCACGAGCTGGGAACGGTGGTCGTCTACGCGCGCACGTCGGCGGGCACCGCGGCCTACGTGACCCACCGCTACCTCCGCCCGGCGGCGGCACGCGTGCGCGACCGGCTGGCGGCGGCCCGCTCCCGGATCACGCGCCCCACCCGCTGAGGCGGCCCGCCGGATCCGCTCAGACCCCTTCGAGCCGGAGCCGGCGGTCCCGCCACGCCTGCCGCACCCGCCGCCCCGCCGCGGTCACGACCAGCGGGCTCAGCGCGGGCGCGAACCGCGGGCCCAGCGCCTGGCGCACCCGCAGCGACCGCCACTGGGGGAGCGTGGTGACGTCGTCGACGACCTCGGTGGCGAACGCCACGAGCTGGGCGTTGATCCGCTCGTCGACCCGGCCCTTGTCGTAGGAACGCCCGGCGAGCACCAGGGCCTCCTTGGCGAGGGTGCGCCGCATCCGGCGCTCCAGGTCGGCCGCGTCGGGGAGCGTGTCCCGGCCGTGGTCGACGGCGCTGAGCAGGGCGGCGAGACGCTGGGGCAGCGCGCGCACGCCCGCGTCCTCGCGTTCGAAGGGAGCCGACATGTTGGAGCCGTGGACCCGGATGTAGCCCTGGTCGACCCCGCCGACGAACCCGATGTCGGCGACGAGGGCGAACCGCATCCACATCTCGAAGTCGCTGGTGTGGTAGGTCTCCGGGTTGTAGCCGCCGACCGCGCGCTGTACCGCCGTGCGGAACACCGCGGTCGGGGTGGACACGACGTTGTCGGCGTGCACGAGCCGCCTGCGCAGCCAGGTGTGGCCCTCGTGCACGGCCCAGTTCGGGTCCGCCGCGATGTCGGCCGGTGGCAGCGGCTCGTCGTCGTGGAAGGTCTTGACGTTGCCGTAGACCAGGCCGACCGAGGGGTGGGCCTCCATTAGCGCGGTGGCCCGCGCCAGCGCGCCCGGGGTCAGCGCGTCGTCGGCGGAGATGAGCAGGCCGTACGCGGCCTCCGGCCACTCGACGGCGCCCTCGGTGAACGTGGCGATGTGCCCGCGGTTCTGCTCGTGGACCCGCACCGTGACGCGGTCGTCCTCGGCGGCGAGGCGGTGGGCGACGTCGGCACTCCCGTCGCCCGAGGAGTCGTCGATCACCAGGACGCGGACGTCGACGCCCTCCTGGTCCAGGATGCTGCGCACCGCGGTGGGCAGCATCTTCCCGTACTTGTAGCAGGGGACCGCGACGTCGACCGCGGGACTCATGCGGGGCTCCGGGGGCTGAGGAGGGTGCCGGTGGGGTCGAGCACGTACTGGTCTCCGCACGCGGGGCAGGCGAGCGTGTCGCCGAGGCGCTCACCGCAGCGGCAGACCCATCCCTTGTGCACGGCCGGGTTGCCGGCCACGAACGAGTATGCCGCGACGTCGCGGGTGACCACCGACCCGGCCCCCGCGAACGCGTACTCGCCGATCTCGGTACCGCACACGACGACCGTGCCGGCGCCGAGCGAGGCGCCCCGACGCACCGTGGTGGGCACGAGGTCCTCCGGGGCGACGCGGGCGGCCGCGCGGGGGCGCAGGTCGTTGGTGAACAGCACGTTGGGGCCGAGGAACACCTCGTCCTCGCAGGTGACGCCGCGGAACACCAGCGTGCCGTTCTTGACCGTCACGCGGTCGCCGAGCACGGCGCCGTCCTCGACGAACGCGCAGTCGCAGATGTTGCAGTCGCGCCCGACGCGGGCGCCGGGCAGCACGTGCGCGAACGCCCACACGCGGGTGCCCTCTCCGACGTCGGTGCTCTCGCACAGCCCCTGCGGGTGCACCCGCACCCCGGAGCTCACGCCTGGACCGCCCCGGCCAGCACCTCGACCACGCGTTCCTGCTGCGCGGGGGTGATCTCCGCGAACAGGGGGAGCGACAGGATCTCCCCGGCCATCGCCTCGGCCACCGGGAAGGACCCCGGCCCCAGGCCCAGCCCGGCGAACGCGCCGGTCAGGTGCACGGGGGTGGGGTAGTGGATGCCCGCGCCGATGCCCGCGGCGTTCAGTGCGGCCAGCACGCGGTCGCGCTCGGCGACCCGCACGACGTAGAGGTGCCACACCGGCTCGTTGCCAGGTGCCACCACGGGGAGTCGGACGCCGTCGACGCCGGCCAGCAGCGCGGCGTACCGGTCGGCGGCCGCCCGGCGGGCGGCGTTCCAGCCCGCGAGGCGGCGCAGCTTGGCCGAGAGCACCACGGCCTGGATCGCGTCGAGTCGGCTGTTGAAACCCAGCGTGGAGTGCTCGTACTTGCGGGGCGAGCCGTGCGCCGACAGCAGCCGCACGGCCGTGGCCAACTCCTCGTCCGACGTGACGACGGCGCCCGCGTCGCCGTACGCGCCCAGGTTCTTGCCCGGGTAGAAGCTGGTGGCCGCGATCCGGCCCAGCGAACCCGCGGGCTTCCCGTGCCGCAGCGCGCCCTGGCTCTGCGCCGCGTCCTCGACGATCGCCACCGAGTCCGGGAGGTGCTCGGCGAGCAGCTCCACCTCGGCGGCCTGACCGTAGAGGTGCACCGGCAGCACGGCCTTCGTGCGGTCGGTGACGGCCTTGCCCGCGGCGACGGGGTCGATCAGGGCCGTGTCGTCGACGCAGTCCACCAGCACGGTGGTGGCCCCCGTGCGGGCGACGGCCTCGGCCGTGGCGATGAACGTGTTGGCCGGCACGATGCACTCGTCGCCGGGCCCTGTGCCCAGCGCGCGCAACGCCAGCTCGATCGCGTCGGTGCCGTTGCCGACCCCGACGCAGTGCGCGGTGCCGACGAACTCGGCGTACGCGGCCTCGAACGCGGCGACGGCGGGTCCGCCGACGAACGCGGTGCGCGACAGGATGTCGGCCCAGCCTGCGGCGACCTCGTCGGCCACCTGCGCGTGCTGGGCGGCGAGGTCCACCAGGGGGATGTTCGTGGTCACGATGCTCCGGTGGCGGGGGTGAGGAGCAGCGCGGCGGCGAGGGCGTCGACGACGCGCTGCTGGTCGGCATCGGTCAGTTCGTGGTGCACGGGCAGGATCAGCGTGCGGGTGGTGAGGTGCTCGGTGACGGGCAGCGGCGCGTGCGGGTGCCCGGCGTAGGCGGGCTCGCGGTGCGCGGCCATGATCCCGCGCCGCGCGGAGACGCCTGCGGCGGCCAGCCCGGCCAGCACGTCGACCACGGCGGGGGCGCCGTCGGGCAGCTCCACCCAGAACGACTGGTGGTTGCTGGCGCCGAACTCCGGGTCCTCCACCGGCCGCACGCCCAGCGGGGCGAGCAGCTCGCGGTAGCGGGCCACCAGCTCGCGGCGCCGCGCCACCATGCCGGGCAGCCGGCCCAGCTGGACCAGGCCCATCGCGGCCTGCAGGTCGGTCATGCGGTAGTTGAACGCGGTCTCCGCGTACTCCTCGAGCACGACCTTCCCGCTCGCGTGTCGGTCTGCGGCCGAGACGGACATGCCGTGCTCGCGCAGCCTGCGCAGCCGCGCGGCCCACTCGGCGTCGTCGGTGGTGATCATCCCGCCCTCACCGGTGGTGAGCAGCTTGCGGGGATGGAACGACCAGGCGGCCAGCAGTGCACCCTCGCCCACCGGCCGGCCGCGCAGCTGCGAGCCCGCGGCGCAGGCGGCGTCCTCGATCACCGGGATGTCGCCGCATACCGCACGCAGCGCGTCGACGTCGCAGGGCTGCCCGCCCTGGTGCACGGCCATCACGGCCTTCGTACGCGGCGTCAGCGCGGCGGCCACCGCCGCGGGGTCGAGGTTGCCCGAGGAGCGGAGTACGTCGGCGAACACCGGCGTCGCACCGCAGTAGCGCACGGCGTTGGCGGTGGCGATGAACGAGAACGAGGGCACCACGACCTCGTCGCCGGGCCCGACCCCGAGCAGGACCAGGCTCAGGTGCAGCCCGGTGGTGCAGGAGGACACGGCCACGCCGTGCGCGGCGCCGACCGACGCGGCGAACGCCTTCTCGAACTCGGCGACCCGCGGACCCTGGGCCACCCAGCCCGAGCGGACGACCTCGGCGACCGCGGCCGCCTCCTCCTCGCCCAGCAGCGGGCGCATGACGGGGATCACGGGCCGCGTCACGGGCGCACCGCTGCCTGGTGGGGGGCCGGACAGCGGGTGAGATCGACGTGGTGGGGGTTGTGGCGCCCGGAAACCCCGATGGCGTCGATCTCACCTGTGGTCCGGCCGGGTGCGGGACCGCTCATGCCGGCGTCACCGCGTTCTCGGCGGCCCACCAGGCCACCAGGTCGCGTAGGCCGTCGCGCATCGCGATCTCCGGGCGCCAGCCCAGGTCGCGCTCGGCGGCGGAGATGTCGGCGAGGCGGCGAGTGACGCCGTTGACCGCGCGGGCCGGTCCGAACTCGGGCTCCAGGTCGGAGTCCATGGCGGCCAGCAGGTCGCGGGCGAGCCCCACCAGGCTGGTCTCCTGCGCGCTGGCGATGTTGTAGACCGTGTCGGTGACGTCGGCGCGGGCGGCGAGCAGGTTGGCGCGGGCGATGTCGTGGACGTGCACGAAGTCCATGGTCTGCAGCCCGTCGCCGAAGATCAGCGGGGGCTCGCCGCGGGCGATGCGCTCCATCCAGCGGATCAGCACCTCGGTGTAGACGCCGTGGGTGTCCATGCGCGGGCCATAGACGTTGAAGTAGCGCAGCGCGACGTAGTCCAGGCCGTTCATCGCGTGGAAGCTGCGCAGCATGCCCTCGTTGAACGCCTTCGCGGCGCCGTAGAACGTGTCGTTGTTGTACGGGTGGTGGCGCTCGGTGGTGGGGAAGGACTCGGCGAGCCCGTACACCGACGCCGACGACGACGCGACGATCTTCTTCACGCCGGCGGCCACGGCGGCCTCGATCACCGTGAACGTGCCGTCCACCAGCGACTCCAGCGCCAGCCGCGGCTGCTCGGCGCACTGGGTGATGCGCAGTGCGGCGAGGTGGAACACCACGTCGATCCCGGCGCTGAGCTCGGCCATCAGGGCGGGGTCGTTGACGTCGCCCTCGACGATGCGCAGCGTGCCGCCCGCGGCGGCGTCGGCCAGGTTCTCGCGGCGCCCGCGCGCGAAGTTGTCGACGACGACGATCTCGGCCGCACCGGCCGCCACGAGCTGGTCGACCACGGCCGACCCGATCGTGCCCGCGCCCCCGGTCACGAGCATCCGCCCGCCGGTCAGCTCCTGTGCGGCACTCATCGGTTCTCCTCCCGCTCGACCCCACGAATGGGTACGAGTGTGCCCTGCTTGCCCAGGCTCTCCGACGCCGCCTCCAGCGTGGCGAGCACGCGCAGACCCGACCAGCCGTCGGTCAGCGGCGCGCGTCCCTCGGTGATCGAGGCGGCGAACTCGGCCATCACCCCGCGCAGCGCCTCGCGGTCCTGCAGGGCGGGCGCCACCATGTCGCCGGTGCGGTAGGACACGATCGTCGCGGCGCGGCCCTCGGCGTCGAGCCGGTCCGCGCCCATGCGCTCCACGCCGCGGTCGTAGACCGACAGGCGCTGGGTGGGGCTCAGGTCGTCCCAGACCACCATCCGCGCCGAGCCGCCCACCATGATCGTGCGGACCTTGGTGGGGGAGAGCCAGTTCACATGTACGTGCGCCAGGCTGCCGTTGGACAGGTACACGGTGAGGTGCGCGACGCAGGCGTGGCCCGCGCCGACCGGGTCGGCGCCGTGCGCGGCCACCGACACCATCGTGACGTCGTCCGGGAGGATCGCGTCCATGATCGACAGGTCGTGCGGGGCGAGGTCCCACAGCACGTCCACGTCGGGTTGCACGAGACCCAGGTTGATGCGCACCGAGTCCAGGTACTGCAGGTCACCGATCTCACCGCCGCGCACCATCGTGCGCAGGTGCTGCACGGTCGGGGTGTAGCAGAAGGTGTGGTCGAGCATGAGGACGCGGCCGTGGCGCTCGGCGGTCAGCACCAGCTCGCGGCCCTCCTCGAACGTGGGGGCCAGCGGCTTCTCCACGAGCACGTGCTTGCCCGCCTGAAGCGCCGCCATCGCGACCCCGTAGTGGGTGGCGGCCGGGGTGGCGATCGCGACGGCGTCGACGGCCGGGTCGTCGAGGACCTGGGCCAGCGAGGCGGTGGTGGCGACGGTGGAGTAGTCGCCGATCACCCTCCTCGCCCGCGACTCGTCGAGGTCACAGAGGTACTGGAGGCGGAAGCCCGGGGTGGCCTGGGCGTTGCGGACCAGGTTCGGTCCCCAGTAGCCGGCGCCGATCACAGCGATGCCCAGGGGTTGGGATGGGGTGGTCACGATGTTCCTTCCTACGCCAAGCCGCCGCGTGACCACGCACTGGGGCTGACGATGCGCAACCGCGAACTGGTGCGGGCCGGAACCCGACCTCCCGCCGCTGTGCGAGGTCGGGTTCCGGGTGTTCAGCGACACCGACGAGGACGGCATCCTGCTGTTCTGTTCGCCGTCGTCGGCGCCACCGACCGGCGCTTCGTCGACATCGGTGCGTCGTCGCCGTGGGGGCGCAGCACCGCGAACCTCATCCGGCACCACGGCTGGACCGGGTTGCTCGTCGAGGGTGACCCGCGCACGGTCGCCGCCACGGCGCGCGCCTACGCCCGGGATCCCGACCTGCGTTACCCGCCCACGGTCGTGCACTCGTTCGTCACCGCGGAGAACGTGAACGACCTGCTGCGCGGGCACGGGATGACCGGCGAGATCGACCTGCTCTCGATCGACATCGACGGCATGGACTACTGGGTGTGGGAGTCGGTCGACGCGGTGGACCCGCGGGTCGTGGTGATCGGGTTCCAGGACATCCTCGGGCCCGACCGCGCCGTGACCGTGCCGTACTCGCCGGACTTCCCCCGCTCCCAGCACGCGGTCGACGCGCGGTCCAACGACTACGTCGGCGCGTCCCTGGCCGCGATGGTGAAGCTGGGGCGGCGCAGGGGCTGGGTGGAGGTCGGCGCGGATCGTTCCGCCAGCTCTGCCCATGACCGCGCCTCGAGGTCCCGCCTGCTGATGGCCTCGACGGGCAGCGGCCACCTGATGCCGAGGTCGGGGTCGTCGTAGCGGACCGACAGGTCCTCAGCGGGATCGTGCTCGCGGTCGATCCGATAGCACACGTCACTCTGGTCGGTGAGGGCCTGGAATCCGTGCAGGATCCCGGGTGGGACGTAGAGGTGGGCGAACGTGATGTCGTCCAGTGTCACCGACATCTGCTGGCCGAACGACGGCGATCCGGGCCGTGCGTCGACGAGCACGTCGTGCACGGCTCCACGAGCGCAACGCACGAGCTTCGACTCACCCCGGCCCCCCCTCCCGTGCAGGCCGCGCACGGTGCCCCGGCGAGACCGGGACTGGCTGTCCTGCAGGAACAGCTCCGGCCGTAGGCCGTGGGCCCGTGCCACGCCGACGTCGAAGGTCCGGGTGAAGAACCCCCGGTCGTCGTGGAACGGGGTGGGGAGAAACAGCAGCACCCCCGGGAGCGACATCTCGCGTGCCTGCATGCCGGAGTAGTCGGTCCACCGAGGGGAATCGTTATGCGCGCCGTCACCTGTCGCTTCTGCCGTTCGGACGCCGGCGATCTGGTGTTGGACCTCGGGATGCAGCCCGCCTGCGAGTACTTCCCGCCGCTGGACGACCCGGTGACCGATCCGGTGTTCCCGCTTCGGTTGTGGCTGTGCGCGGCGTGCGGTCTGGCGCAGCTCGCCGACGATGCCGAGATCCCTGACGAGCCCGAGGGGCTGGAGCCTGCGGCGCTCGCCAGGCAGCGGGCCGACGCCGTCGCGACCGCGCACGCCGCGGGTCTGCTGCCCGTGGGCGCCACGGTGGCGGAGGGCGCCACGCCGCACGGCGGCTCCTGGCAGGCGGAGCTGGAGAGTCTCGGGCTGCGGTTCGTCGCGGACGACACCGTGGCCGACGTGGTCGTCGACGGGACGTTCGGGATGATGCACGCGACGGACCAGGCGGCGGCCCTCGACCGGCTGGTCGACCGGCTGGCGCCCGACGGTGTGCTCCTGTTCCAGTTCCACTCGCTCGCGGCGATCCTGCGGGAGGAGCAGTGGAACGCCGTCCGGCTGGGCCACTACGCGTACTACTCCCTGCCGGCGCTGCTGGGCATGCTCGAGGTGCGCGGTCTGGGCGTCACCAGCGCATGGTCGTTCCCGCTCTACGGCGGCACGGTGATGATCGCGGCGCGGAGAGGGGCGGTGGCGGACACGTCCGTCGCCAGGATCGTCGATGACGAGCTGGCATCCGGGGTGCTCGACGCCCGGGCACTGCAGAAGCTCCAGGAAGGTGTGGACACGTCGACCGCAGCGTTGCGACAGCTCGCCGAGGATGCGAGCGGGGCCGGCCAGCGTGTGTACGCCTACAGCGCCGCGTCCCGAGCGGTCGCGCTGCTCTATCTCGCGGACCTGCACGACGACCTGCTGCTCGGAGTTGCGGATGCGGCGCCGGCCAAGCATGGCTGCCGCATGCCCGGAACCACTGTCCCCATCATCTCTCCGTCCGACCTGATCGCCGCGGGACCGGACGTAGTCCTGATGTTCGTCACCGACCTGCTGCCCGAGGTGCGCCGCGCGCTTCCCGAGATCGAGGCATGCGGCGGGCGCTGGATGGACGCGGGTTCCGGGGCGGTTGCGACGGCCACGACGTGATCGGACGCGTCGCCCTGTAACGAGCACCCGGGGTCGGTACGAGTGTGTACCTCGACGGGTCAGCGGGGTGACCTCACCAGAGCGGTCGCGCGGCGCGGGGCGGCGGGCGGCGGTGGTTGTGGAACTGGAACGAGGGATTCATGACGTCTCATCTCGGGCTCGGCAAGGCCGCGTCGCGCACCCCGGTCCCCGATGGGGGGCGCGGCCCGTCCGCCGCGCGGGGTGTTGACCGCGCGGAGCCGTTGACCGTCCGCGATCGATGGCAGACCCGCTACACCGTCGCAACCATCGCGAACGACGTCGTCGCCGTGCTGGTCTCGGTCCTGCTCGGCTACCGGCTCGGGTTGGGGAGTGTGATCCCGCAGTTCGGTGACGTGGCTCCCGGTGTCGGGGTGCTGGCGGGCGCCCTCATCCTGTTCGGCCTGGTCATCGGCCGGGCCTGGGACCCCCATGTGCTCGGTCAGGGCTCCGAGGAGTTCAGCCGGGTGATCCGCGCCGTCGTCACCGCCGCCGTGGTGCTGGGCCTGCTCAGCCTCGCGTTCGAGGCGACTGCTGCCCGTCCCTGGGTGTTCGGCCTGATGCCGCTGGCGGGGGCGCTCGCGGTCGCCGGGCGCTTCGTCCTGCGGTCGCGGCTGCACCGCATGCGCGCCAGGGGCCGCTGCGCGCTGCCGGTGCTCGCGGTCGGCACCGTCGATTCGGTGACCGACCTGATCGACCGGACCAGGCGCGACACCAAGCGCGGGTGGGTGATCTCCGGGATCTGCACGCCGACGGGGGTGGCGGACGCGGGCGGGGCGGATATTCTCGGCGTCCCCGTCCTGGGCGACCTCGACTCGGTCGCCGAGACGGCCCGCCGCGGCGGGCACCGGGTCGTGGCGGTCTGCCCCACCCCGGGATGGACGTCGCGGCGGCTGCACCAGCTGGCCTGGAGCATCGAGGATCTGACCGCGGAGCTCGTCGTCGACCCGGGACTGATGGACGTGGCCGGCCCGCGCCTGCACGTAGACCCCGTCGACGGCCTCCCGCTGCTGCGGCTCACCCGGCCGACGTTCACCGGAGTGCCCTGGGTCGCCAAACACATCATGGACCGGCTCGGGTCGGCGCTACTTCTCCTGCTCGCCGCACCGCTGGTGCTGGCCATCGCGATCGCGGTCAAGCTCGACGGCGGGCCGGTGTTCTTCCGGCAGACGCGCGTCGGCCGGCACGGCCGCGAGTTCTCGATGCTGAAGTTCCGCTCGATGATCGTCGATGCCGAGCAGCAGCTCTCCGACCTCGTCACCCACGACGAGGGCGCCGGACCGCTGTTCAAGATGAGGCGGGACCCGCGGATCACGCGCGTCGGTGCATTGCTGCGCCGGTTCTCCCTCGACGAGCTGCCGCAGCTGGTCAACGTGCTGGGCGGGTCGATGTCGCTGGTCGGGCCGCGGCCGCCGCTGCCGCGGGAGGTCGCGACCTACGGTCGGGAGGCGAGCCGCCGGCTCCTGGTCAAGCCGGGCCTGACCGGGCTGTGGCAGATCAGCGGGCGCAGCGATCTGTCCTGGGAGCAGTCCGTCCGGCTGGACCTGCGGTACGTGGAGAACTGGAACCTGGCGCTCGACGCACTGATCCTCTGGCGGACCTTCGGTGCTGTCGTGTCGTCCCGTGGCGCCTATTGACGGACCCCGGCGGAATCGCCCGTAACGCCCGAGGGGTGCGCCACGAGAACCATTCCACGGCCCTCCATCGCGCCGTTCGACCGCCCTTCTCGACATTCGGAAGGTCCCATGCGCCTGCGATCCTCGGAAATCTCGACCCGAGTCCTCGGTGACGAGACGATCGTGCTCCATCTGCCGACGTCGAAATACCTGACGATCAACGGGGTCGGCTCCCGGTTGTTCGAACTGCTGGCCGAGGAGCGATCGGTCGACGAGCTGGTCTCGACCATCGTCGCGGAGTACGAGGTCGACGCCGGGGCGGCGCGCCGCGACATCGACGGCTTCCTCACCGGCATGCGCACCGCGCAGCTCCTCCAGTGACGACGGGCGGCGTGGGGTGAGGGCCGCCACGGTGCTCGTCGGTTCCGTGGAGGTGCTGCGGGCCCTCACGGCGATGGTCGTGATCGAGGTCCGGCTGCGCACCGGGGATCTCCCGACGACATGCGGCCGCCTGGGCGTGCGGCTGGACCTCGCCAGCGGCGAGCCGGCAGGCGAGCCCGCCGTGCTGCCCCGGTGGTCGCGGCCCGCGGTCCGCGTCTCGCACGCCGTCGTCGCGGTGTGGCCCGGGGGCAGCTGCCTGCGCCGTTGCCTGCTCGTGGGTCATCGGCTGCGGACGCTGGATCCCGTGCTCCGCATCGGTGTCCGGCGCGACGGCGCGCGCTTCGCCGCGCACTCCTGGCTCGAGATCGACGGCAAGAGCCTCGACCCCACGGCCACCGACTTCCCCGTGCTGGCCGCGCCCGGTGCGCACCCGGATCCGTCATGACCCGTCACTACCGTGCCCACGGGCTGGCGATCCGGAGCGACCTGGAGCTCCCCCTGCCGCCCGACCCCGCGCCCGGCGGGGCGCTGGACCTCCAGCTGCGACGGGGTGGGGACCGCGCGGTCCCGGCGCGACGGCCGCCGGGGGAGGCACTGGCGCAGCTCGACGACGGCGCGGGAGCGACCTTCTACAGCTTCGCGCGCGACGCGGCGAGTACGACGCTGCGCTTCCCGGGACTCTGCGAGTTCGTGGGGGAGCGGTGTTTCACCGACGTCACGGTGCACCTGCACCCCGGCGTCGACGCCGGGATCCTGCCGGTGCTCGCGGCGGGCACCGTGCTCGCCGTGCACCTGAAGCTGCGCGGCGAGCTCGTGCTGCACGCCAGTGCCGTGGAGGTCGACGGCCGGGCCGTCGCGTTCGTCGGCGCATCGGGCATGGGCAAGTCCACGCTGGCCGCCCTGATGTGCACGGCCGGAGCCCAGCTGATGACCGATGACGTGCTGCGGGTCGCGGGGCTGGACGACGCCGCCCCGCGGGCCTACCCGGGCAGCACGGAGAGCCGGCTGCGGGAGGGAGCGCGCAGCCTTGCCGACGACGCGACATGGGCCGCGGCGGGTCCCACGGCGGACGGCCGGCTCGCCGTCCGGGCGCGGTCGCACCTGACTGAGCCGCTGCCGCTGGCCGCCTGCGTGATCCCGCTGCGATCCCCTTCGGTCGAGGAGGTCTCGGTCCAGCGCTACCCACCCGCCGTCGCGCTCCGCGTGCTGCTCCGTTTCCCCCGGATACGGGCCTGGACGGAGCCGATCACCACCGAGCGCGAGTTCCACGCGCTCGGTGACCTCGTCGAGCGGGTGCCGGTCTTCGGCGCGGCGATGCCCCCCGGGCCACCGTTCGGGCCGCACGTCGTCCCCGCGCTACTCGAGGGCGTGGTCGCGCAGGCGCTTCAGCGGTAGGTCGAGGACTGCAGGGTGTAGAGCTCCGCGTACTGGCCGCCGCGCGCCATCAGCTCCTCGTGGGTACCCGACTCGACCACCCGCCCGGAGTCGAGCACGTAGATGCGATCGGCCAGCCGGGTGCTGGAGAACCGGTGCGAGATGAGCAGCGCGGCCCGCCCGTCCAGGACCGCGCGCACGTCGGAGAACAACTCGTACTCCGCCCTCGGGTCCAGGGCGGCGGAGGGCTCGTCGAGCACCACGAGCGGGGTGTCGCGGTACAGCGCACGGGCCAGCGCCAGCCGCTGCCACTGTCCCCCCGACAGGTCGACTCCCTCGTCGAGGTCGCGCCCGAGCATCGTGTCCAGCCCGTTCGGGAGCCCGTCGGACGTCCCGAGCACCCCGGTGCGGTGGGCGGCGGACAGCGCGGCGGTGTCGTCGACGGGCCGCTGGTCGTCGCTCAGGGTGATGTTGTCGCGCACCGTCATCTGGTACCGGACGAAGTCCTGGAAGATCACGCTGACCGATGCACGGACGTCAGCCGGCGGCGTGCCTGCCTCACCGTCCCAGATCAGTTGTCCCTCGTGCGGCTCGTAGAGCCCGGCGACGATCTTCGCGAGCGTGGTCTTCCCGGAGCCGTTCTCCCCGACCAGCGCGACCACCTCGCCCGCATCGATCCGCAGGTCCACCGCGTGCAGTGCCGGCCGGTCCCGCTCCGGGTAGGTGAAGCCCACCCCGCGCAGCTCGACGGTGTGGGTCAGGGGCCGCCGTTGCCCCGCAGGCGGCGCCGCCCGGCCGTCGGTGACGAACCGGTCGAGGTCGGCGAGGAACGGGGCGGACTCGACCAGCCCGGCGAGCGCGGTGAACACGCCGCTGAGCTGACCGGAGAGCAGCCGTACCGCGATGGCGGCCGCACCGGCCTCGGCCAGGTCCAGCCGCCCCACACGGACCAGCTCCACGATGGCGAGCAGGGCTGCCGCCAGCGCGGCGGCCACCCCCAGGGTGGTGAGCACCGCGATCAGCTGGCGGCGCCGGACCTGGTCCCGGACTGCCGCGTTGACCTCGCCGTTGAGGACGTCGTGGCGGCGGCGCAGCGATCGTCCGGCGTCGAAGGCGCGCAGTTCGGCGGCGTAGGGCCGCGTGGTCAGCAGCTGCCGGAGATACGTCCGGCGCCGCGCCGTCGCCGTCAGGCGGGTGGCGAGGTCGAACTCCGTGCGGCTCGCCCACCGCGCCAGCAGCACCGCGGGCAGCCCGGCCGCGAGCAGTAGAGGGACCAGGAGCGGCTCGAACCCGACGAGGACAGCGGAGAGCGTGACCACCCCGAGCAACCCGCCGCTGAGCCCGAACAGCGCGGTGGTCACGGCGAACGGCCGGGTGAGGGCGTTCTGCAGCACGCGCTCCAGGGTCGTCGCGAAGCCGGCCGACTCGTAGTCGACCAGGTCGGCGCGCGCGGTGCGGTCGATGACCCGGTCCCAGACGCGCTGGGAGACGCGCTCCCCGAGCATGCGCTGCTGCTGGGCCTGCAACGGGCCGATGGCACCGGAGAGCGCCGTCATCAGAGCCAGCGCGAGCAGCGCGGGCGCAAGACCGAGTGCGGCCCGCTCCGGGGTGAGGATCGCGTCGAAGGTGAGCTTGGCCGTGGCCACGACGCCCAGCACCGCGACGGCGCCGATGATCTGGAGCGCGCCCGCGGAGATCATTCCCGAACGGTCGGCGCGCGCTACCTCGCGCGCCGCGGACACGATGAGTCGCGGCGCCGTCCTTGTGACGCGGCCGACCGAACCAGTACGCACGTCCGGACTCTAGCGGTGGGTATCGGTTCGGTGCGAAACCCGTAACGAGGTCGCTGCTCCTGACGACCGTCCGGAGGAACGGGCGCTGCGCCTCGTTCATCGCTGACCACGAGAGGGGGTGAGAGATGAAGAAGGAATACACACCCCCGACTGTCGAGGACCTCGGCTCGTTGCGTGAGTTGACCCTGGCTGGGACCGATGGGGACCGGCTCGACATGACGTTCAACGCCGGCACGAGCCGCGGGGATCTCACGTTCTCGTAGGAGTGGTTCGGGTGTCACCGGGATCGGGCCGATCCCGGTGGCCTCCGCCGATCGGATCGGTGGAAGGGGCTGTTCGGCGGTCCGCCAACTGCTAGAGTTGTCGCAGGTCGGGGACACCTTGAACGGAACAGGAGTCCACCATGCGCGAGCAGTACCAACCACCGCAGATCACCGAACTCGGATCGGTCGCCGAGCTCACCCAGGTCGACGCGTTCGCCCCGGGATCGGACTTCACGCTCATCGGGATCGACCTCAGCGGTCCGCTCGGGCCGGCCTTCTCCTGACCGATGTTCCCGGGCCGGCGGCGCGCGCCGCCGGCCCGGGCCGAGACCGAGGGACCCGTGCCGGTGTATCGGATGGATCCACTGGAGATCGCCGGCGGGTGGGTCTTCGGTTACGACCCGCTGCCACTGCCACCGGGCCCGCATCCCCACCCCCGCGAGGCGCTCGACCGGGTGCTGCGGCGGTGCCTGCTCCGGACGCCGTGCGTGATCGCGTTCTCCGGCGGCCGGGACTCGTCGGCTCTGCTGGCCGCCGCGGTCACCGTCGCCCGCCGCGAGGGTCTTCCGCTCCCGGTCGCGATCACCATGTCCTATCCGGACGTCGCCGACGCCGACGAGACCGAGTGGCAGCGACAGGTGCTCGACCACCTGGGCGTCGTCGACCGCGTCGTGATCAGTGTGCGCGACGAGCACGACCCGCTGGGTCCGATCGCCGCCCCGTTGCTGCGCAGCCACGGCGTCATGTGGCCGCCGAACTTCGCCCCGATACGTCACCTGATGGACAGCGCACGCGGGGGGGCGCTGCTGACCGGGGAGGGCGGTGACGAGATCTTCGGGATCAAGCGGATCACGCCGCTGACCAAGCTGGTGCGGTCCCGCGGGCGCGGGGACCGCAGGCTGTACCCGATGGCCGTGCGGGCGCTCGCACCGCGCCGGGTGCGACGCCGGGAGGTGGGTGGGGTCTACCGGCCGCCGTGGCTGCGCGAAGCCGTGCAGGAACAGCTGGTCCGGATGCACGCCGAGGATCTCGCCGAGACCGCCCTGCACTCCGGGCACCACGCCTGGCAGCTGGCCGTCCGCACCGGCACGCGGCGCGGTTACGAGACGCTGCAAGTGCTCGGAGCGGAGGTCGACGTCGAGCACGTGCAGCCCTTCCACGACCCGGGCTTCGTCGCCGCGTACGCGGCCGTCTCCGGTTTCTGGGGTTGGCCCGGCCGTACCTCGGCGATGCGTCACCTCTTCGACGACGTGCTGCCCCGCGCGGTGCTCGAACGGCAGACCAAGGCGTTGTTCAACAACGCCGTGTTCACCGAGCGGACCCGCGGCTTCGCCCGCGAGTGGGACGGCAGCGGCGTCGATGCGGACCTGGTCGACCCGGACGCGCTGCGCGAGCACTGGCTCTCGCCCGTGCCGCACGGGCCCTCGATGCTGCTGTTGCAGCAGGCGTGGCTCGCGGCCGACGCGGGCGCGTCGATCCCGGGGTGAGTAGCCGCTACCGCGCCCGGCCGCGGCGCGCCTCGCCGATCGCGAACCGGAACCGAGCCAGCGGCGACGCGTGCCGCCCCTGCGTGTATGCGGCGTCCGGCAGGACGAGCGCCCGGGCGTACGCGGCCTTGTCCCGCCACCGCGGGATGGTCCGCAGGGTCGACAGGGCCTGCGCGGTGAAGGTCTTGTCGGGGTGGGTGTGCAGCGCGAGCTGCGCCACCTCCCGGCGGGTGGGCGCGTACCGGCGGGCCCACGACGACAGGTCGGTGTCCTGTTCGAGGCCGAGCAGGCGCCACGCGTCGGAGACGGCCGAGGCGACCACCGCATCGATCCCCCACCGTGCGGCGATCGCGCGGAGCGCCGCGGCGTCCGGCTCGAGCGCGACAGCCATCTGGGCCACGTCGCGCAGGGAGAGCAGCCGCAGCGGCCAGTCTCCCAGCGCGGCGTGGTAGCAGGCGTGCACGAACCGGTTGTGGCGCGAGAGGGCCCGCAGCGGACGACCACCGACGACGAACTCCTCGCCCCCGTCCCACAGACCCTCGATGTCGACGAGCACGCCCCAGGGACCGAGTACGAACGTGCGGTGGAGGTCGAGGCCGTACCCGGTGGGGTGTCGCAGTGTCACCCCCTTGTCGAATCGGCGGTCGAAGCCGGTACGTGGCTCGGCAAGGGTTCGCCGGAACCCGGCGCCCATGAGCGTGGCCACCGCGCTGTCGATGGCATCGGGACGCACGGCGATGTCCAGGTCGGTGAACGGGCGCAGTACGGGATCCGAGTAGTCCAGGTTCGCGACGGCTGACCCCTTGAGCACGAGGATCTCGATCCCGGCGGCCGCGAGCAGGGCCGCCACGTCCAGCAGTTCGCTCTCCAGAGCCAGCGCCCTCAGCATCGACGTTCGGTGCGCCTGGTTGGCGGCTCTGGCCTGGGGCGGGGTCACGACCAGGAGCTCCTCGTCGATCACCTTCTGCAGAAAGCCGGTCATCCGGTGCGAGAGCGCGCCCGCCAGCATCCCGTTCCACTCCGTTGTTCCCAGCGGCGCCGACGGGAACGGCCTGCCGGCGCCCGGTAGGCCGTTCGCCGCGACGGCGAGTAGAGCCGGCGGGTAGTGCTCCTCGCCGCAGATCGCCCTGCTGGTTCCAGAGGCCGATCCGCCCTGTTGCTGAGTCGTCACGAGACTCGCGCCCTCCCCGTCGGCCGGCTCTACGTCGATCGTTCGATGGGGCACGACACATCGTTACAGGGCGAGACAGATCGGCTCCGGGTAACGGGACGACCGCATGGGACGACCCACACCGCGAAGATGCCCAGGACCGGGCGGGAACGGCTGTGCGGCACTCGCTGACGTGGTTCGTCGTCGGGTCACAGATCAGCAGGGGGACATGGAATGGCGGGTGGCCGATGCCGTACCCGGCGGTCGGGGTGGCTACACGTGCGCGGCCCGGAGGGCGCCGGATGACGAACGATCAGGTCATCAACCTGTCCGCTGTCGGCCACCAGCTACGTCGGCGATGGCGGCTGCTGGTGGCGCTCGCGATCGTCGGGGCACTCCTCGGCCTGATCATCGCCCTGATCGTTCCGCCGCGGTTCTCCGGTGTCACCAGGGTCTTGATCCAAGGTGTCTCCGAGCCGGAGGCGGTCGTGGCGGAGACACAGATCGCAACCAGCCTCATCGTGATGGACCGGGCGGCTGCGCAGCTCGACAGGGGGACAGGTGGTGCCTACCTCCGGAACTCGGTCGCGGTGAGAGTGGCCGACGGCTACGTGCTCGAGATCCAGGCGACGGGCCCGACGCCCGCCGCGGCCGCGCAGGCCTCCACCGCTGTCACCGAGCAGTACATCAGGTTCTCCGGCGAGATCGCGGCCGACGCTGCGGGTCAGGTGAACCTGCTCCTCGGGCAGCTCCGGGGGGTGCTCGACGTGCAGGCCGTCGACGTCGGCGACCGGATCGCCCTCCTGCAGGCCGCTGATGCGGCCACTGGCGCAGCTCCGGGTGAGGAGCTCGGACGCCTGCAGACGCAGCTCGCCGAGTTGACGGACGGGGTGGAGGCCGTCGACGCGATCCTGAACGAAACCGGGACCGGGGCCAGGGAGGGCCTCAGCGTGATCGAGCCTGCCGTGGAGTCCACCGACCCCATCGCCCCCACCCCGGTGCACCTCGTCGGTGGCGGGGCCGTGTCGATGGTCGGACTCGGCGCGCTGTTCACCGTTCTTGCCCGTCGACGGGACGACCGGCTGGAACGCAACACGGACATGGCGGCAGCGCTCGGTGCCCCGGTCGTCGGCAACGTCGCGATCGCGCGCGGACAAGGCTCCGATGACGCGGCCGAGCGGGCAGCACGCCGACGATGGACCCGGCTGCGACATCTCCTCCGCGAAGATCCGCGTTGGGACCCGGGCTCAAGTACGACCGGTATGCACGGGATTTCGACTGACGAGGGATACAGGCGGCTCGTCGAGCGGCTGGGTGCAGGGGTCGACCCCACCGTCCCCCCGTTGGTGGTCGTCCCCGCCGACGACACGGTCGGCCGGCTCGCGGTGGGTGGACTGGCGCGTGCGGCCGCTGCGACCGGCAGATCCGTGTCGGTGCTGACCGACAGCCCCGTGTTGCAGGCCGTCATCGATGCCGCGATCGGTGGAGCTTCCCAACACGCCACCGACGGGGAGCCGCCCGGGCAGGCTCACGGAGGTGTCCTGGCTGGGGGTATCGCGCCGATCCTGATCGCTGAAGTGGTTCCCGCGCGACCGATCGTGCCCCGGTGCGGACCGACGACCGGTGCCGTGGTGGTGGCCGGATCGGCGACGAGGACCGGATGGGAGCTGGTCGCCCTGGGCCAGGCCTGCGACATGTCCGGCCATCCCGTGATCGGTGTGATCGTCGCCTCGCCGGACTCGAACAGGTCGGACGACGCTCCGCCGCCGACGGCGGTCGTGCCGCCGGCGGTGCGGGGACAGCTGAACGGTGTCGCCGCACCGGGAGGGACGCCGTGAGGCCGGATCAGCCGCTGATCGACCTGCACGGGCTCGTCGCAGGAGTCAGGCGGCAGCGCCACCTCTGGTGGTCGTGTGCGCTGGTCGGGCTGCTCGCAGGGGCGCTGTTCGGGACGCTGTTCCCGGCTCCACCATCCGCGACGGTCCGGGTGCTGATCGTCCACGAGGAAGGCCAGAGCAACACGTCCGAGGGCAATGCCAGCGACCTCGCGCTGCTCGATACCTCCAGGATCGCGGCAGCCGCGATCGAGTCGCTCGGCACCGGCGAGCGCCCCGAGGAGTTCCGGGCGGGCGTCGTCGCGAGCAGCCTTGCCCCGGGAATCATCGAGATGACCGTCGACGGGGAGAACCCGCAGGACGCCGTTGCTCGCGCGCAGGCGCTCGCCGACGCCTTCATCACCGATCACGTCAGCCGTTCGGAGGCGGTGGCCAACGCCGAGGCCGACGCCGTGCGCGAGCGGCTCACGGAGGCCGAGCAGGAACTGGCCGAGATCGACACGACGATCGCGTCCGCGGGTCCTGCGCCGGGGGCCGATCTCGTCACCGACCGTGCGGTGACTCTGGCGCGCATCTCGGAACTCAGAGACCAGGCGGGCACAGCTCGGATCGGGGCGCCGCAGGCTGCTGCCGGCACGCAGATCGTGGATCCCCCGCAGCCGGTGATCGATTCCCTTGCCGAGAGCGTGGAGTTCGCGGTGGTCGGTTTCGTACTGGGTTTCGGCGGGGGATTGGTTCTGGCGTTGGTGACCACCGTCGTGCGCGATCGGCCGGTGCTGCGGCGCGACATCGCCGAGCACCTCGGTGCGTCGGTGATCGCCCAGCTGCCCGCGCCACGACGGGGGGTCGCACGGCTGCGGCCACGACGGGCCTCGAGCGAGCGGAAGCGGTTGGCTGCCGCGCTGGCCCACATGGTGCGGGAAGGCTCGGCTCCGATCTCGGTCCTGGGGCTCGGGTGCCCGCGGGCCGCCGCCGCGCTCGCGGTGGACCTCGTCGAGGAACTCGCCCAAGAGCAGGCGGTCGTCCTCGTCGATGACCTCCCCGGGCGGGTGGCTACCCGATCGGTCGCCGGCCGGAACGACTCCATCACCGTGGTCGAAGGGTCGGAGAACCTCACGCGTCGACGGTCGTCGGCACCGGCTGGTGAGCGTCAGATCGGGGTTGGGTCGATCCAGCCGGGCACGTCGTGGCTCGAACTACCGTCGCTGGGCACGGAGACCATCCTCGTCGTGCAGGCCGGACGAGCCGCCGCGACGTGGCTGCACACGGTTGCCCGACAGCTGCTGGACCTGGGCATACCGATCATCGGCCTGGTGCTGGTGGACCCCGATCCGCGGGACCGGACCGACGGCACACTCTGGGACGGGCTGCACGCCGCGCTGCGCGGGAGGGCCGGGGGGGCGCCGCCTCCGCTGGGGGTGATGTCGGCCGCCGCTGTCGTCGGCAGTACGGCCAATGGCAGTACGGCCAACGGCAGTACGGCCAACGGCAGCGTCTCGTTCGCGGCTCCTGCCGGTGACCTCGGGCCTTCGGCCTACCGGACCCACGACACCGTCCAGCCGGTCCCGCCCCCTGCGGGAGGTAACGGTCGCGCACCAACCGGCGAGCGACACAGCACCGGGAAGCCGTCGCCGGTTCGGCGCACCGATGTCGGCCGTCCGAAGCCCTCTCCGAGCCCGCGCCCCGCACCCGCCAACTCCACGGAGGTCACGTGAACGTCACCCTCTTCGGGCTCGGGTACGTGGGGTCCGTCACCGCCACCTGCCTCGCGGCCCGCGGGCACCGGGTCGTCGGAGTCGACACCGATCCCGGCAAGGTCGCCACCGTCAACTCCGGACGCCCCACCGTCATCGAGCCGGGCCTCGACGAGCTGGTCGTCGAGGCCGTCACGTGCGGTGCGCTGCGGGCCACCGAGTCGGTACGGGACGGTCTGGTCGACTCGGATCTCTCGCTGGTCTGCGTCGGCACCCCGTCGGCCGCCCACGGCGGCACCGACCTGCGACAGGTCGAGCGGGTGGTCGGCGAGATCGGCGCCACGCTGGCCGGTTCGGTCCGCCCGCACACCGTGGTGATCCGCTCGACGGTGCCGCCCGGCACGGTCGAGGACATCGTCGTCCCGCTGCTGGAGGCCACGTCGGGCCGCACGGTGGGCGGCGACCTCCAGGTGGCGATGTGCCCGGAGTTCCTCCGCGAGGGCTCCAGCGTGGCCGACTTCTTCGACCCGCCGTTCCTCGTCGTCGGCGGCTCCCCGGCCGCGGCCGCCGCGGTGCAGCAGCTGTTCGGCTTCCTGACCTGCTCGGTGCACGTCGTCCAGACCCGCTCGGCGGAGAGCGTCAAGTACGCGTCCAACGCCTTCCACGCGCTCAAGGTGTCCTTCGCCAACGAGCTCTCGCGCCTCTACCGGCTGCTCGACGTCGATTCCCGCGAGGTCATGGAGGTCTTCGTCCAGGACCGCCAGCTCAACATCTCACCCGCCTACCTGCGGCCCGGCTTCGCCTTCGGCGGGTCGTGCCTGCCCAAGGACGTCCGGAGCCTGCTGCACCTGGCGCGGATGAACTCGGTGGACCTCCCGGTCCTGCAGGGCACGCTCGCGTCCAACGAGATGCTGGTGCGCGAGGTCGCCGACCGGGTCCTGCACGCTGTCGAGGACGACGGCGGCACCAACCGGCGCGTCGCCCTGCTCGGCCTGTCGTTCAAGCATCTCACCGACGACCTGCGGGAGAGCCCGAACGTGGCGCTCGCCGAGATCCTCATCGGCAAGGGCATCGAGGTCAGCGTGCACGACCCCGTCGTCAACATGGCACACCTGTCCGGTGCCAACCTGCGCTACGTCCAGGATCGGCTGCCGCACCTGCAGAAGGTGCTGCACGACGACCCGGCCGACGCGCTGCGCGGTGCGCACGTGGCGATCGTGTCCTCGGCCGACCCCGCGGTCGTCGCAGCCGTCGAGGCCGCCGACCCGCCGGTGGTCATCGACCTCAACGGCCGGCTCGGGGACGGGTTCGAGGCGCTCGCCGGGTACCGGGGGGTGGGCTGGTGAGGTTCGTCAGGGGACGGCACGGCCGGCACATCTGCATCGTCGTGCAGAACCTGCCGGTGCCCTTCGACCGCCGCGTCTGGCTGGAGTGCCAGGCGCTGCGCGACGCGGGCTACGAGGTGTCGGTGGTGTGCCCGAAGGGCAAGGGCGACCCCGCCTACGCCGAGCTCGACGGGGTGCACCTGTACAAGTACCGGGCCTTCCCGCCGATCACCCGGCAGGTCATGTTCGTCGCCGAGTACGCCTGGTCGATCCTGGCGACACTGGCCTGCCTGGTGCGGGCCTGGGGACGCCGGCCGTTCGGGGTGGTCCAGGTGTGCAACCCGCCCGACGTGCTGTGGGCCGCGGTGTTCCCGTTCCAGGTCCTGTTCGGCGTCAAGCTGGTCTTCGACCAGCACGACCTGTGCCCCGAGCTGTACCGCTCCCGGTTCGACGAGCCCGCCGAGCTGCCCTACAAGGCGCTGCTGCTCACCGAGCGGATCACCTACCGGCTCTCGGCGCAGGTCGTGTCCACCAACGAGTCCTACCGCCGGGTGGCGCAGGAGCGCGGGGGCAAGCGGCCGGGCGACGTCACGGTGGTGCGGACCGGGCCGAACCCGGACCGCATGGTCCGCGGCGAACCGGACGACGCGCTGCGCCGCGGCCACCGCCACCTGCTCGTCTACATCGGCGTGATGGGCCCGCAGGACGGCGTCGACCTCGCGCTGCGGGCGATGCATCACATCGTGCACGTGCACGGCCGTACCGACGTGGCGCTCACCCTGATCGGCGACGGCGACGCCGGGGCCGACCTGCGCCGCCTCGCCGTGGAGCTCGACCTCGGCGCGCACGTCGAGTTCACCGGCCGGGCACCCGACGAGCTGGTCACCCGGGTGATGTCCACCGCCGACATCGGCCTGTCCCCGGACCCGAAGAACCCGCTCAACGACGTGTCCACGATGAACAAGACGATGGAGTACATGGCATTCGAGCTGCCCGTCGTGGCGTTCGACCTGGTCGAGACGAAGGTGTCGGCGCAGGACGCGGCCGTCTACGCCGAGCCCAACAAGGTCGACGAGTACGCCGACGCCGTGCTCGACCTGCTCGACGACGAGGTCCGGCGCAAGCAGATGGGCGCGGCCGGCCGCCGCCGCGTCGAGGACGTGCTCGCGTGGCGCAACCAGGTCCCGGCGTACGTCGGTGTCTACGACCGCCTCACGGCGAACCTGTAAGGAACCCGGATACCCATGTGCGGCATCGCAGGCACCTACCTCTGGCCCGACGGCGGCCCGCTGACCGACCGGCTGACCGAGGCCGTCGCCCACCGCGGGCCCGACGGCTCGGGTCGCTACTCCCACCGCGCGGGGGGCGGCGACGTGCACCTCGGGCACCGGCGGCTCTCGATCGTCGACCTGTCGCCGACCGGTGCCCAGCCGATGGTGTCCGACGGGCTCGCCCTGACCTACAACGGCGAGCTGTACAACGCCCCCGAGCTGCGCCGCGAGTTGGAGTCGGCGGGCGTACGGTTCCGCGGCACCTCCGACACCGAGGTGCTGCTGGAGGCCTGGCGGCGCTGGGGCACCGACTGTCTGCGCCGGCTGCGGGGTATGTTCGCGTTCGGCGTGTTCGACGAGCGCACCGGCGAGCTGGTACTGGTCCGCGACCAGCTCGGCATCAAGCCGCTGTTCCTCGTGCGCCGTGGGGACGCGGTCGTGTTCGCCTCGGAGCTGAAGGCGCTCGCCGGCTCGCTCGGGTCGTCGCTGCACGTCGACGACGCCGCGTTGGTGGCGTCGCTGCTCTACTACTGGGTGCCCGACAGCCGGTGCGCGTTCTCCGAGGCCGAGAAGCTGCCACCGGGTTGCTGGGCCCGGTTCCGCCCCGACGGCCGCGTCGAGCGGGGCAGCTTCTGGTCGCTGCGCGAGGTCGCCGAGGAGGGCGCGCACGCGCAGGACCTGCCCGACCTGCACGAGATCGTCGCCGACTCCACCCGCCGGCACCTGATCTCCGACGTCCCGGTGGCCACGTTCCTGTCCGGGGGCCTGGACTCCAGCTACCTGACCGCGCTCGCGGCGCAGAGCCGGCCGGGGATCTCGGCCTACACCATCGGCTTCCGCGCCGAGGACGCGAAGTTCGAGGCCATGCCCGACGACCTGCGCTACGCCCGCCAGGTGGCCGCGCGGTTCGGGGTGGACCTGCACGAGATCGAGATCGCGCCGAACGTGCTCGACCTGCTCCCGCTGATGACCTATCACCTCGACGAGCCGATCGGCGACCCGGCGGCGATCAACAGCTATCTGATCTGCACCGCCGCCCGCGACGCCGGCGTCAAGGTGATGCTGTCCGGGATGGGCGCCGACGAACTGTTCGGCGGGTACCGCAAGCACCTGGCCAACGTGCTCGCGCAGCGCTACCAGCAGGTGCCCTCGATGTTGCGCCGCCCGGTGCACGCCGCCGTCGACCGGTTGCCGGTGGCGAGTGCCACCCGCGGCTACCGCTCGGTGCGCTTCGCCAAGCGCTTCCTGTCCTTCGCCGACCTGCCGGAGGAGACCGCGTTCCGGCGCAGCTACACGATGTACGACCGCGCCGAGCTGCTCGCCCTGCTCAACCCGGACCTCGCCGCCACAGTGGACGACGTGCTCACCGAGCACACCGACACCTACGACGACAATGCGCTCACCGACCACGTCAACCGGATGTGCCTGGCCGACTCGCGGCTGTTCCTGCCCGGGCTGAACCTGGCCTACACCGACCGGTCGAGCATGGCCGCGTCCACCGAGGTGCGGGTCCCGTTCGTCGACGTCGAGGTGGTCCGGGCCGCGTTCCGGGTGCCGGGCGACCGCAAGGTCTTGGGGCGCAAGGGCAAGGTCGCGCTCAAGGAGGCCGCGCTCTCGATCCTGCCGCCGGAGATCGTGCACCGGCCCAAGGGCCTGTTCAGCGCCCCGCTGCGGGCCTGGATGAGCCGCGACCTCGCCCCGCTGGTGCGCGAGGTCGTCAACGACGGGGTGCTGGTGTCCTCGGGCTTCCTGCAGCGCGAGGCGCTGCAACGGCTCGTCGACGAGGACGCGGCCGGGCAGCAGGACCGGTCCAAGCACCTCTGGCACGTCCTGACCCTGGAGTACTGGTACCGCAGCGCCACCGCTGCGGGCGCCGGCGAAGTCCGAGCTGCGTAGCCGTGGGAGAACTCGTGAAGCAAGTGGTGCAGAACTACAAGTCCGGCGAGCTCGCCCTGCTCGACGTCCCGGTGCCCGCCTGCAAGGCCGGCGGGGTGCTGGTGCGCACCCGGTACTCGCTGATCTCGACCGGCACCGAGCTGATGAAGGTCGGCGAGGCCAGCATGTCGTTGCTGGGCAAGGCCCGGGCCCGGCCCGACCAGGTCGCCAAGGTGCTGCAGAGCGCGTCGACGGTCGGCGTGGCCGCCACCTACCGCAAGGTCACCAGCAAGCTCGACTCCTACACCCCGCTGGGCTACTCCCTGTGCGGGGTGGTCGAGGAGGTCGGGGACGGGATCCAGGACGTCAAGGTCGGCGACCTGGTCGCGTGCGCGGGCAACGAGCACGCGCTGCACGGCGAGCTGAACTGGGTGCCGCAGAACCTCTACAGCCGCGTCCCGGAGGGCCTCGCCGCCGAGCACGCCGCGTTCGGCACGGTCGGCGCGATCGCGATGCAGGGCGTCCGGCGCGGCGAGCCCGCGCTGGGCGACGTCGCGCTCGTGATCGGGCTCGGCCTGATCGGGCAGCTGGTCGTGCAGCTGCTCGCCACCGCGGGTGTGCGGGTGGTCGGTGTCGATCCCGACGAGGAGCGCTGCAAGCTCGCCGAGCGCCTCGGCGCGCTGGTCTGCAGCCACCCGGCCTCAGGGGTGGTCGACGCCGCCGTCGCCGAGATCACCGGCGGGCACGGCGTCGACCAGGTCTACCTGGCCGCGGGCGGGTCCAGCAACGAGCCGGTGGAGCTGGCGGCCACGCTCAGCCGCGACCGCGGCCGGGTCGTCGACATCGGCAAGTGCCGCCTGGACCTGCCGTGGAACGCCTACTACGAGAAGGAGCTCGACGTCCGGTTCTCCCGTTCCTACGGGCCGGGCCGCTACGACCCGTCCTACGAACTGGAGGGCCGCGACTACCCGATCGGCTACGTGCGCTGGACCGAGCGCCGCAACCTGGAGTGCTTCCTCGACCTCGCCTCGCGCGGTCGGGTCGACGTCGCCCCGCTGATCAGCCGAGTCGCTCCGTTCGACACCGCGGTCGAGACCTACCGGGCCCTCGACGCGGGGGAGCTCAAGGCCGTCGCGGTGCTGTTCGAGTACCCGGGTCAGCCCGCGCCCGACACCGCCCCGGTGCTCGCCGTGCCCGCGACGGCCCCGGCCACGCGCACGGCCGGGGCTGCGCGGCCCGGGCAGGCCGTCCGCGTGGCGTTCGTGGGAGCGGGCAACTACGCGTCGTCGATGCTGCTGCCGCACCTGACCGAGCGGCGCGACGTCGAGCTGCGCACCGTGGTCACCACCTCGGCCCTGTCGGCGGCGAACGCGCAGCGCAAGTTCGGCTTCGGCGCGGTGTCCACGGATCTCGACGCCGTGCTCGAAGACCCGTCGATCGACGCCGTCTTCGTGGTCACGCGGCACAGCTCGCACGCCGAGCTCACCCGGCGCGCCCTGCTGGCCGGCAAGGCCGTCTTCGTCGAGAAGCCGCTGGCGCTCTCGGCCGAGGAGCTGGACGCGGTGCTCGCCGCGGTGCGCGAGTCGGGCAACGACCGCCTGCAGGTCGGCTTCAACCGGCGCTTCGCCCCCCTGCTGGGGGAGGCGAAGGGCAGGCTGGGGCGCCGGGTCGGGCCCGCGTCGGTGCGCTACCTCGTCAACGCCGGGCAGCTGGACGCGCAGAGCTGGTACAACCAGCGCTCGAGCGAGGGCTCGCGGTTCGTGGGCGAGGGCGGGCACTTCGTCGACACGGTCGGCTGGCTGCTCGACGCCGACCCGGTGTCGGTGTACGCGAGCGCCACCCCGGGCCACCAGGACCTGCAGATCCTGCTCACCTACCCCGACGGCTCCACCGCGGTGATCACCTACGCCACCTCGGGTGCCACCGGGTTCCCGAAGGAGACCATCGACCTGCTCGCCGACCGCAAGGTCCTGCGCTTCGACGACTTCGCCCGCGCCTCGGTGTACGGCCGCAAGCGCTGGTCCTCGTCGCGCATCCCGCGCGGCCGGGACAAGGGGCAGGCCGCGCAGCTCGACGCGTTCGTCGCCGCGGTCGCCTCCGGTGGGCCGATGCCCGTCGCGCTCGACTCGCTGACGGCCACGACGCTGGCCACGTTGGCCGTCGACACGAGCCTGGCCACCGGTGCCCCCGTCAAGCTCGAGGCCGCCGGGTTCGAGGTCGCCGGGTCCGGGGTCGCGGAGGGCGGGCAGGGATGATGGGCCCGGGCTGGTACCTGCGCAGGCTGTCCCGGATGGGGCCCCGCGAGATCGCGGGCCGCGCCGTGACCGCTGTGCGGGTCCGCCGCTGGCGCGCCGTCCTCGACGCCCCCGCACCCGCCACGCCGCCGTGGTCACCCGCCCGCCGCTTCACCGCGGTGCTGCCCGGCGGCGCACTCGCGGGCGTGTCGGCTCCCGCCGCTCAGCGCCTCGTGGCCACCGCGGACCGGCTGATGGACGGCTACGCCGAGTTCTTCGGCCACACCCGCGACGACATGGTCAGCCCGGACTGGGCGCACGACCCGCGCACCGGTCGCCGGGCGCCCGAGGTCTACGCCTTCGACGTGCCCTACCGCGACGAGGACGCCGTCGGCGACATCAAGCAGATCTGGGAACCCTCGCGCCACCAGCACCTCACCGTGCTCGCCGCGGCGTACGCGCTCACCGGCGAGGACCGCTACGCCGCCCGGGTGGCCGACCACCTCAAGTCGTGGTGGGCGGCCAACCCGCCGATGCGCGGCGTGCACTGGGTGAGCGGCATCGAGCTGGGCATCCGGCTGCTGTCGTGGGTGTGGGTCCGCCGCCTGCTCGACGGGTGGCCGGGGGCCGCGGGGCTGTTCGAGGACAACGAGGAGGCGCTGCACCAGATCCTGCACCACCAGCGCTGGCTCGCCGCCTTCCCCAGCCGCGGCTCCTCGGCCAACAACCACGTCATCGCCGAGGACGCGGGCCTGCTCGCGGCCGCCTGCGCGTTTCCGTGGTTCCCCGAGTCCGCGGGGTGGCGAGCCCGGGCGTCGGCGTCGCTGGACGACCAGCTGCACCGCAACACGTTCCCGTCGGGGATCAACCGCGAACTGGCCTCGGAGTACCACGGCCTGGTGCTGGAGCTGGGCCTCGCCGCCGCCGTGGAGGCGGACCTCGCGGGGCACCCGATGCCGGAGCGGACCTGGCGCACGCTGCTGCGGATGACCGACGCACTCGCCGCGATGGTCGACTCGACCCTCGCGCCGCCGCGTCAGGGCGACGCCGACGACGGCCGCGGCCTGGTCGTCGACGGCGACGCCACCGACCGCTGGGTCTCGCTGCTCGCCACCGGGGACGCGCTGTTCCGGCGGCTGGAGTGGTGGCCGTCGGTCGAGACCGGCGATGTGCGCACCACGCTGCTGGCCGCGCTGGCGAACGAGCACCGCCCGGCGGTCGCCCGCCCGGCCGCCCGGCCCGCCCACGTCGCCGACGCCGGCATGACGATCCTGCGGGCGGCCGACCGGGACGGCACGGAGATCTGGTGCCGCTGCGACGGCGGCCCCCACGGGTTCCTGTCGATCGCCGCCCACGCCCACGCCGACGCGCTGTCGCTGGAGGTCCGCCACGGCGGCGTCGACATCCTGGCCGACCCGGGAACCTACTGCTACCACGGCGAACCCCGGTGGCGGGCCTACTTCCGGTCCACGCTGGCGCACAACACGCTGGAGCTCGACGGGCGGGACCAGTCCGGGTCGGGCGGGCCGTTCCTGTGGACCCGGCACGCCCGCAGCCGCGTGCTCGTCGCCCACGCGAACCCGGGCGGGACCTCGCGCTGGAGCGCCGAGCACGACGGGTACGGCCACCGCGGAGCCCCGGTCGTGCACCGGCGGACCGTGGAGCTCGACACGGGAGCAGGGGAGCTGCGCGTCGTCGACGAGGTGGTCAGCGACCGCCGGCACCGGTGCCGACTGGCCTTCCACCTCGGTCCGGCGGTCCGGGTGGAGCTCGACGGTGCCCGTGCCCGGCTCACCTGGCCCGGCCGGGCCCGCCCCGGTACCGCGGACCTGATCCTGCCGGAGGAGCTCGACTGGACGGCCCACACAGGCGAGACCGACCCCCTGCTGGGCTGGTACTCGGCGGGTTTCGGGCGGAAGGCGGCGGCGACGACGCTGCTCGGGGCCGGGACCACGGCGTCCGGCACCGGGGTGTTGCAGACGGTTCTGCGCCTCGCGGGACCGGAATGACCGGAAGGCGGGATCTCTTGTGAGCACCTCGACCGAGTTGCGCCGCGGGGCGCCGGTCGTCGCCCTCGTCGTGCTGTGCCTGCTGCTGGCGGGCTGCGTCGGGTCGGTCCCGGCTCCGGGCCCCACGACCGGGGGTGCCGAGGGCGCCCCAGACCCGGTGCCCCCCGTGGCCGGGATCGGCGCGGTCTGCGACAACACCGAGCCCGGCCCGGCCACCTCGCCGGAAGGGGCAGTCGTGGTCGACCCCGCAGTCGACCGGGACCTGTTCGACAAGACCAGGGCGAACCCGCCGGGTACCACGTTCTGGCTCATGCCCGGCACGCACACGCTGGGCACCGACGAGTTCGGCCAGGTAATACCGAAGGACGGCAACACCTACCTGGGGGCTCCGGGCGCGATAGTCGACGGGCGCGAGCTGAATCGGTTCGCCTTCATCGGCAAGGCCGAGAACGTGGCGATCCGCCACCTCACCGTCCGCGGGTTCGTGCCGCCGACCGATCAGGGCGTGGTCAACCACGACTCCGGAAACGGCTGGGTGATCGAGCACAACACCGTCGAGGAGAACCGCGGCGCCGGCCTGAGGGCCGGCGCCGGGCAGCAGGTCCGGGGCAACTGCCTGCGCAACAACGGCCAGTACGGGATGAACGCCTACCAGCCGGAGAACGGGATCGTCGACCTCGTCGTGGAGGGCAACGAGATCGTCGGGAACAACACCGACGACTGGGAGGCTCAGATCCCCGGATGCGGTTGCACCGGAGGGATCAAGTTCTGGTCGGTCGACGGGGCCGACGTCCGCGGCAACTGGGTCCACGACAACCGCGGACCGGGGCTGTGGGCCGACACGAACAACAACGACTTCCTGATCGAGGGCAACCTGATCGAGGACAACGACGGTGAGGCGGTCTTCTACGAGACGAGCTACAACCTCGTGTTGCGCGACAACGTGGTACGCAACAACACGGTCGTGGCGGGCCGGGTGTTCTCCGACCGCGGCAACGGGTTCCCGGTCGGCACGGTGTACCTCAGCGAGGCCGGAGGCGAGCCACGCGTCCCCGCCCGCACCGACCGCGTCGAGATATACGGCAACGTGTTCGAGAACAACTGGTCGGGCATCACCGTGTGGGAGAACGCCGACCGGTTCTGCGGAAGTGCCGCCAACACCTCGACCGGTAGTTGTACGCGGCTCGTGCCCGACGTCGACGAGTGCGCACAACCGGAAATCGCCAGCGAACCCCTGTACAGCGACTGCCGGTGGAAGTCGCAACGGATCGACATCCATGACAACGAGTTCGCCTTCTCCCCGGCGGTCGTCGGGTGCGCGCCGGGATTCGCGGGGCGGATGGCTGTGCTGTCGAACTACGGCACGTTCCCGGACTGGTCGCCGTACATGGGCGAGGTCGTCCAGGAGGCGATCACCCTCGAACAGGACGTCCGTTGGAGGGCCAACACCTACACGGGTCCGTGGACGTTCGTCATGGGCGACGTCGGCACCTCCTCGCAGATCGACGGCTGGCAGGCCGAGCCCTACCTGCAAGACGTCGACAGCACCTTCGGTGCGGATGCGGCTGAGCCGAGCTGCGAGACTGCGCAGTGACCGCGCCGGGTGTGCGGGGCGACGGTGATCCGGCGTCGGCGTGGGGCACCGTCACCGTGGCTGGCGCCCGGGCCGAGCCCACCCCTCCGCCCCCCCGACTGATCGGGATGGTCTGGGGCCTCATGCTGGTCAACACCTTGGGGTTCACCAGCCTCGACCTGATCATCCCGTTCCCGCACCAGTTCGGCCAGGTCATCACGATGGCAGCCTTGGCACTAGCGTTCGGGCTGGCTCTGGTGCTGAACCCACGGATCCGGCTGCGCCCCAACGCGTACCTGCTACTGCTCACTTTGATCGTGATCGTGAGCGTGGCCTCCAGCCTGCAGATGGAGTCCGGGACCGGGTCGCTGCTTCGGTGTATGCGCCTGATCCTCTTCGTCTGCACGCTATGGTTGCTGACGGCCTGGTGGCGCGGTGATCTGACATTCGTCCGCCACCACATCAAGGCACTCTGCCTGATCCTGCTGACCGTGGTTGCCGGGCTGATCATCTCGCCCGGTTCGGCCTTCTCCGGTCCGGGTGGGCGGCTCGTCGGGGCGATCTGGCCCATCCCGGCACCTCAGGTTGGCATGTACAGCGCCGTCGCGATCGGCCTGTGCGTACTGCTCTGGACCACTCGACGTCTCGACGGCCGGAGTGCGGTGCTGGTGACGGTGCCCGCCGTCGCGCTCCTGCTGCTCAGCCACACCCGCACCGCGCTTCTCGGTCTGGTCGTCGGGCTCGCTGTCGCCGGACTGAGCCTGGTGCTCACGACGGTCCGGGCGCGACGCACGCTTCTCGGGGCCGTCGCGGCCGGCGTCGTCGGGCTCGCGGTGTTCGGCCAGACCATCGAGGAATGGCTCGCTCGCGGGCAGAAGACCGAGGATCTGGCCAACCTCACGGGCCGGACCAAGGTGTGGGACGAGCTGCTCGCCAAGCACCGCACGGTCAGCGAGGAGGCGTTCGGGGTGGGGCTCACCGACAAGTCCTTTGGTGGCCTGCCCATCGACAACGCCTGGCTCACGATCTACAACGAGCAGGGCTGGATCGGGATCACGCTCGTGGCCGGGTTCCTCCTCACGATGCTGGTCGCCGCGATGCTTCGCCCCTCCTCGCCGCAGCGGGCGTGCGCGCTGTTCATCGTCATCTACTGCATCACGGTGTCCTACACCGAGGGCGGTCTCGGCGACGCCTCGCCGTACCTGCTCGCGCTGGCGGTGGCCGCGTCGCTCCTGGCCACCCCGGTGTCCGCAGCCGCGCAGTCCCGGTCGGTGCCCCGGTGACCGCCGCGCTGAAGGTTCTCGTGGTCCACAACCGGTACCGGTCCGAACAGCCCAGTGGTGAGGATCGGGTGGTCGACCAGGAGGTGGAGTTGCTGGCTGGTTCCGGCCACGAGGTCGCCGTGTTCGAGCGGCGCAGCGACGACATCGCGGCCATGTCCCCGCTGCGCAAGGCGGTCATCCCGCTCGGTGTGCCCTGGAACCCGGTGGTGCGCCGCGAGCTGGCCGCGCGGTTGCGGACGGACCGGCCCGACGTCGTGCACGTCCACAGCACCTTCCCGCTGCTGAGCCCGTCGGTCGTGGCGGCCTGCGCGGACGCCGGGGTACCCGTGGTCGCGACCCTGCACAACTACCAGGCCGTGTGCCCGACCGGCACGCTCTACCGCGACGGCCGGATCTGCACCGAGTGCGTGGGAGCGGCTGCCGTCCCGGCGGTCCGGCACGGCTGCTACCGAAGCTCGCGACTCGCCTCAGCCCCGCTGGCCGCCAGCACGGTCGTCGCCCGGCGCTGGTGGGACGGCGTGGCCCGGTTCTTCTGCATCTCCGCGGCCCAGCGCCAGGTGCTCGTGCAGTCCGGGATGCCCGCCGAGCGCCTGTCGGTCAAGCACAACTTCGTCGTCGACCCCGGAACGCGACGGGTCGGCCCGGGCGAGCACCTGCTCTACTTCGGCCGGCTCACCGAGGAGAAGGGTGTCCGGCTGCTGATGGCGGCCTGGGACCTGCTCCGGGCTTCGGGGCCCGCACCCGTGCCGCTCGTGCTCGCGGGGGCTGGTCCGATGCACGACGAGGTGGTCGCCTGGGCCGCCGGGCGCGCCGACGTGCGCTGCCTGGGGCTGCAGACCAGGGCGGAGTGCACCGACCTGGTCCGGCGGGCCGTGGCGGTCATCGCACCGTCGGTGTGGCTGGAGGCGTTCGGGCTCGTGGTCGTGGAGTCGATGGCCGCCGGTGTGCCGGTGGTCGCGGCCGCACACGGTGCCTTCATCGAGCTCGTCGACGACGGCGTGACCGGCCTGCTGCACCGACCGGGCGACGCCGCATCCCTCGCGCGGTGCCTGCGGCGGATCGCTGGCCCAGGCAACGGCGACCTGGGGGCGGCTGCTCGTCGACGCTACGAAGCAGGGTTTACTCCGGAGGTGGGTCTTGCCGGACTGGTCGCCGGGTACGAGGCGGCCATTGCCGGTGCTGGGACCTGTGAGCCCTTGTGAGCTGTCGACAACGTGGACCGCACCGTCCGCGATGGCCTGACCCGCCCATCTGTGAAGCGAGTTCAGCTGAAGCGACGGAAGACCGGTCGGACCGGGCGCCCGCTGAGCCACGGTGTCGGATCCCCTGCATCGAGTGCCTTTCGGTACACGGCACACGCGCGCTCGACCACTGCAACGGTCTGGTCGATGTCGGAGTCGGTGAGTGCACTGGACACCACGAACGACGGTGCCAAAACACCACCGCTGATCAGCTGCCGGAGGAAGAGCGTCCGATAGGCTTGTGACGCCTCGCCATTGCTGTCCAGCGTGCCGAAAACGAGGTTGCTGGGTCTGCCGTGAACCAGCAGGTGCTCCCCCACACCCATCGAGCGGGCAACCTCACGCACCCCGCTGGCAAGGCGCTCGCCGAGCGCATGCAGTTGTGCGGATACGCCCTCCTCGACGTAGGTCTGCATCACGGCCATCGCTGCCGCGAGTGAGTGGGTCTCCGCGCCGTGTGTGGTCGAGAGCAGGAACACCCGTTCTCGGCGATCGCGGATTCCGCCCCTCTCCATGAACTCACGTCGCCCGGCGAGCGCGGAGACAGCAAACCCGTTTCCCAATGCTTTGCCGAACGTCGACAGATCCGGGACCACTCCGTACAAGCCCTGCGCACCAGCCGCGGACCACCGAAAACCTGTGATCATTTCGTCGAAGACAAGCAGGCAACCGGTGCTATCCGCGAGTTTCCGAAGATCTGTGAGATATCCGGGAGGTGGCTCCTTCACTCCTCCGGGCTCGAGCACCATGCAAGCGATCTGGTCCGCATGTTCGGTCAGGAGGGCCTTTGTTGCGGCGATGTCACCGAAGGGAAACCCAATTGTCAGTTCCCTAATCTGTCGAGGAACTCCGGCCGACATTGGTGTTGTTGCAATGAACCAGTCATCGGTCGAGAAGAACGGTTGATCTCGGCAGATGGCGACCAGGGGTCGTCCTGTGACTGCCCTCGCCAGGCGCACCGCCGCTGTCGTGACATCTGATCCGTTCTTCGCAAACTTCACCATTTCGGCCGTTGGAACTGTTGTCAGGAAACACTCGGCGGCGTCGACCTCGAGGACGCTGGGACGTACGAAGTTCGCGCCGCGATGCAGTTCCCGGGTCACTGCCTCTACGACCCGCGGATGGGCATGGCCCAGACTGACGGACCGGAGCCCAGCGCCGAACTCGACGTAGTCGTTGCCCTCGACATCCCAGACATGTGCGCCGCGACCATGCGATATGACGGGAGCTAGTCCGGCCGGATACTGATCGTCGCCCTTGGCGTAGGTGTGGGCACCGCCTGGAACCATGTGGTGCAGCCGCGCATTCAGCGCGTCTGATTGTGGGAGGAATCCGTCACTGGGCGTCATGTGAGTATCCTTGAGTAGTCGTACTGGTTCCACCGGCTCGCGTCTCGGCGTGTTGAGATTCGTTTACCCTACGCTCGCAACTTTCCGAGTTACTCCAGCTGGGTCCGATCGTCGTCCGGTTCGCAGTGCTATTCCGCCTATTCGGACAACGGGCGTCTGGGGTCCATCGCCGCGGCGCCAATTGATCAGGTTTGTCGATGTTCGTCACCGCTCGTCATTCGTGCTCGTGACCGGTTCGGATAGCGTCGGGTGTATGATCTCGCGTTGCCCTGGGCAGGCCTCGGGTCGACCTGAACGCCGTACAACTCGACTGGCCAGGTACCGCAAAAGGGCCAAGAAGCACCTCCACTTGTCTGCTGTCGACATCGGGGCGCGAAGCACGGCGCCAGCGAAGCCCCACACGTACTCGCCAAGTAGACGTGCAGTCGGGTGTCGCAGTCTGTCAGCGCGGCGCGGATCGTGTTTCACGCACCACTCGCGGACGGTTTGATCCGGTCCTCCGGCGCGACCAGGCAGGTCGCGTCGGAAGTAGAGGGTCTCGGGGACTCGGTGGAAGCGGCCGTGCAGAGCTAGTTCCGCCACGAGGGTTCGATCTGAGTGGTAGTAGCTACCGGTGAGAGGCGTACGGACCAGCACATCGGTACGGATTACTCCGTAGTCGTCATCGCCCGCAACGGCGAAGAGCAGTGCGCGGAAGCGTTCGGGTGCCCGCGGCGACGCCGTGGCAGCCGGTGATCGATCCACGGTGTCGACGACCTCACCTGCTGCATCAATCACTGCCGCATGGCATGTAGCAAGTACGACATCTGGATTTCTGTCGAGCACCTCCACGCATCGTTGCAGCAGGTCTCGGCCGTAGAGGTCGTCATGTGCGGCCCATTTGAAGAGTTCACCCCGAGCATGACGAACGACTATGTTGTGGTTCTCCGCTGCGCCGATGTTGCGGGGCTGTCGGAGGTAGCGGATCCGACTGTCTACTGCGGCGAAGCGGCGGCAGATGGCCTCGGTCCGGTCGGTCGAGGCGTTGTCGGAGATGATTAGTTCGAAGTCCTCGAAACTCTGGGTTAGTAGCGTGTCGACCGAATCGGCCAGGTATTCCTCTCCGTTGTAGACCGGCAGGCCGATGCTCAGTCGCGGAACGGCACTCATGATGTAGTCCTCATCTCCCGGTGGAGGGTGAGTTCGGGGCTGAGAGGGTGACCCGTTGCCGCCGGTGGCGACCGCGGGGCACAGCGGTTACCTGGTCGCGAAGCCCGGAGCGCAGCTCGCGCCACCAGACGGCCGCAGCGACCAGCGTGGCAGCGGCGACGCCCCAGCTGGACCCCAACGCTCCGGCCATGACGGCGCCGGTGATGCCGCCGGTCGCGTAGAGCACCGCGGCGATCAGCTGGGCCCGCAGGCTGCGGCGGGAGGCCCCCAGCGCGCGGAGGCCTGCGGCTGCGCCCGTGGAGAGGCTGGCGTTCATGACGGACAGGGTCGCGGGGATGATCAGGGCTGAGGCGGTGACCCAGACCGGCCCGAGCACGTAGCGCCCGACCGCGTCCGGCAGCAGCAGGAGCAGGGCCGCACCCCATGCCGCGGCGGCGAGCGCCTGCCCGCCGCCCAGGAGCAGGCAGAAGGCGGGCAGGCGGTGCGGTGCCTGCCGCAGCAGCCGTGCTGCCTCCGGAACCGCAACCATGCTCAGTCCCATCAGGACGGCGAGGAACGGGCCGACCAGCAGCTCGCCGCCACGCACGGTGCCGACCGAAGCGAGTCCGGCGACGGCGCCCAGCCCGTACATCCGGATCTGTGCCGCACCGCTCATGCTCACGTTCTCGATCATGTAGCGGGCACCGAGGTCGCGGTGGGTCCGAGCCCAGAGGCGCACCGCGCCCAGGTCTGGACGTACCCGCGTCTGCACCCACCCGAAGGCGGCGGCGGCTGCGGCTGAGAGACCCCAGGCCAGCACGAACCCGAACACGCTGCCCGTCAGCGCAGCGAGGGCCAGCGCGGGTACGAGGACAACCGCCCACACCACGTCGTTCGTGAACGCCCTGCGGCCCTGGGTCCCGGCGAAGAACGCGTACCTCCAGCTGTCCTGTAGAAGCAGGGCCGGCATCACAAGTCCCAGCGCGACGAACGCCGTACCGACCGAACCCCCGGCAACGAGACCCGCCAGGACACACACCGCACCGGTAGCACAGCCGACGGCCAGGGCCGTGCCCGACGAGCTCGCCACCGCCCTGCGCCAGGCCGTGATCGGCACGCCGCTGAAGCGGACGACAAGTGGATCGGTCGCCAACCCCCGGGACAGGTTCAGCGCCACCCCGTAGGTGACCCACGCAAGGCTGAAGCTGCCGAAGTCGGCGACCCCCAGAGAGCGGGCGACGATGATGCCGACGGCGAAGTTGGTCAGGCTGGAGACGGCCTGGTCGGCGAGTCCCCAGCTCAGCCGCCCAGCGAGGGAGCGTGTGGCGCTCAGCGCCGGGCTCGCCATACGTCCTCCGTGGTCGTCCGTTCCGCGGGCTCGGGCCGACTCGCCGATCGACGCCCCGAGGGAGGACTCGTGCCCCGTGCCCCACCCGTTACGGGGATGTCGATCTCGGCCGGGCCGACCGGTCGACCGCGACTGCAACGAGCGTGACCACCGCGAACGCCGCGCAGAAGCCGCCCACGGTGTCGGTGGAGTAGTGGGCGTCGAGGGTGATCTGGGACCACGCCATGACGCCACCGGCCGCACTCGTGACCGACACGACGAACACCATCTTGGCCGGCGTCCCGGCGCGCAGGAATTCGACGACCAGCAGTGCCGAGACGAGCGCAAGTGCCGTGACGGCGGCGGTGTGCCCGCTGGGGTACGCGAGGAAACCCTCGTGGATCGTGCGGCCGGTGACGGGCTTGAGCACCGTGGTCACGACCCCGGTGAGTACGGGGCCGGCGACTGCGACGAGGGCGAGCCGCCGACGACCCAGCCACAGGCAGATCCCGGTGAGGACGAGCATGAGCACGCCGACGACGCGAGGGTCGCCCACGATGTCGATCCGAAATGCTGTGCCCACGTCGAGCGGGAGCAGGTCCAGGACGGTCGACCGCGCCCAGCGGTCGGCGCCATCGGGGGCCGTCGATCCTGCGTACAGCACCGCGAGGGCCACGAGTGTGGCAGCGCACGCCGAGGCGATCACGATCATCGGGATGCGCAGGGCGGTGGGCACCACCGGCGGACCGGTCTGGCGAGGAGCGATGTCGGTCTGCACCTCGGCTACTCGGGCCACCCGACGGGTTCGTTACCGATGCGGCTCGTGCGGCGTAACGGGTTGCTGACGACCTCCGACACCAACCCGGTGACGACAACAGCGGACTTCGGTCCCCGGGTCGGCCTGTTCGGCCTACTCGGTTCGGGGAACATCGGCAACGACGGCTCACTCGATGCGGTCCTGGCATACCTGCGGACCGCGCACCCGGACGCTGTCCTCGATGCGATCTGTGACGGTCCGGCCGAGGTCACCAGGCGGTTCGGCATGCCCGCCACCCGCCTGCACTGGAACCGTCGCGAGTACGAGACCGCCGCGGGCTTGCCGGCCATCGCCCGTAAGGCGCTCGGCAAGGTCGTCGATGCCTTCCGGATCGCCGCCTGGGTGCGCCGGCACGACGCCGTGATCATGCCGGGCATGGGGGCGTTCGAGGCGACGCTGCCTCTGCGTCCGTGGGGCACGCCGTACTCGCTGTTCCTGCTGTGCACGTTCGGGCGCTGGTTCGGTACCCGGGTGGCGCTGGTCAGCGTCGGAGCGAACGTCGTACGCAACCCGGCCACCCGCCGGTTGTTCGTGGCGGCAGCCCGACGCGCGCACTATCTGAGTTTCCGGGACGAGTACTCGCGCGACGCGATGCGGGAGATGGGGCTGGCAGAGCGAGGCGACCCGGTCTACCCCGATCTCGTCTTCTCCCTGCCCACCCCGGCGGTTCCCGGGACCCGGACGGGTGCGGTCGGCGTCGGAGTACTCGACTACCACGGTGGTGACGACGACCGGGCCCGGGCCGACGAACTACACGACCGATATGTCGGGAGCATGTGCCGGTTCGTACGCTGGCTGCTCGACGGCGGTCGCGATGTTCGGCTGCTGACCGGGGACCGCGTGGACGAGACAGTGGTGCAGGAGATCCTCGCCGATCTGCGCGAGAGCCGCCCTGACCTGGAGCCGGGGCAGGTCCAAGCCGATCCGGTGGACTCGTTGCACGAACTGATGACGCAGATGGTCGGCCTGGACGTCGTGGTGGCCACCCGGTATCACAACGTGGTGTGCGCGCTGAAGATGGCGAAGCCGACGATCTCGATCGGCTACGCGGTCAAGAACGACATCGTGATGGCGGAGATGGGATTGGAGGAGTACTGCCAGCGCGCCGGATCCGTCGACGTCGACCGCCTGATCAGCCAGTTCACCGAGCTGGAGTCGCGTCGCGCGGAGCTCACCGCGACCATGGCTGCGACACTGGCGGCCAACCGCGCGCGGCTCGACGAGCAGTTCGTCGAGCTCAGCGCCTCGCTGCTGCCCGGCTCCACCGCCCGCCGTCCGGGAGTTCCCACCCCCGCGGCGTGACGCCGGCCCGCGTCATGTCGGATCCCGAGCGCGCGACGCCCACCGACACAGGTGCACCGGCCGGATCATCCCCGCGAGCCGGGATGTGGACCGGATCCGCCGGGATCGGGCACGGTGCGGGATCATCGCTCGACCGCGGCCGGGCTCAGTCGAGCGATCGCGGCCTGGAGCGGGTCGCGACCCTCGGCGTGGTTCCACAGCATCCAAGGGCACAACCCGGAGCGGTAGGCCGCCTCCAGTGCTGTCCGCTCCTTCACCGTGTCCGCCGGCCGCCAGAACCCGCGGTAGCGGTAGGCGAGCATGCGGCCCTGTGCCGCGAGTGGCATGCACGCATCGGCGATGAGGTCGCCGTTCTCGGGCAGGAAGTCGAAGATCTCCGGGCGCAACGCGAAGTAGCCGCCGTTCTCCCAGAGAGGCATGTCCTGCAGGGTCCGGATGGAGGCGATGCGGTCGTCGTCGCCGTTGAGATCGACGCAGTGGAAGGCGGACTGCGGCGGCACAGCCAGCAGGGACCCGACGGCGTCGCTCGCCTTGAAGGTGTCGATCATGTCGTTGAGGGGGAGATCGGTGAGGACGTCGGCGTAGTTGGCAAGGAACATCTCCTCGTGTTCGACGTGCTCCCGCACGCGGCGCAGGCGCTCGCCGATGGGCGAGTCGAGGCCGGTGTGCACGAAGGTGATGTTCCAGTCCTGGATGTCCGAGCCGAGCAGTTCGACCTGTCCGCCGCGGAGTACGAAGTCGTTCGACGCCGTCTCGGCGTAGTCGAGGAAGTAGTCCTTGATGTGGTGTGCGCCGTAGCCGAGGCACAGGACGAAGTCCTTGTGGCCGAAGTGCGCGTAGTAGCGCATGACGTGCCAGATCAGGGGGCGCGGCCCGACGGTCGTCATGGGCTTGGGCACGTCGGACTGCCCGTCGCGCATCCTCATGCCGTATCCGCCACAGAACAGGACGACCTTCATCGGGAGCCTCTCAGGATCGGAGCAGTCCATCGCGATGTGTGCTCGTGCTGTCGGCACGCCGCGTTAACACCGTGGCGCGCCGGGACCGCGGAGGTAACGACGGCCGGTTCATCTGCGAGCCACGAGGCGAGCCCGGGGCCACCACGTCAGCCCTCGGTCGAGCAGAGTTGGAGATCAGCGTCGTGACCGTGCTCGTCGAACGCAAGCTGCGGGACCAGGAACGGGAAATGGGCCTGACGTGCCGCCTGTGCGGGTCCGCGGAGCTGCGCAGCTTCCTGGACCTGGGTGCGACGCCCCCCTGCGAGCTGTTCCTGACTGCCGAGGCGGCGGAGGCCGCCGAGGTGACGTACCCCCTGCACGTGCGGGTGTGTGACGGCTGCCTGCTCGCGCAGTTGCCACCGTTGATCACACCGGAGGAGACGTTCACCGAGTACGCCTACTTCTCCTCTTTCGCCACGTCGTGGGTGGAGCACGCCCGGTCCTTCGTCGACGGTGCGGTCGGGCGGCTGGGGCTCGGCGCGGGCTCCTTCGTCGTCGAGGTGGCCAGCAACGACGGGTACCTGCTGCAGCACGTCGTCGAGAAGGGGATCCGCTGCCTGGGCGTGGAGCCCTCGGCGAACGTCGGACAGGCGGCGCGGGACAAGGGGGTGCCGACGACGACGGCGTTCCTGAGCCCGGAGACCGGAGCGGACGTGCGGGCCCAGCACGGGGCGGCCGATCTGGTCGTGGCCAACAACGTCTACGCCCATATCCCGGACGTCGTCGGCTTCACGGAGGGCCTGCGCGCGCTCGTGGCCGACGACGGGTGGGTCTCGATCGAGGTGCAGCACCTGCTGACGCTGGTGCAGCGCACCCAGTTCGACACCGTCTATCACGAGCACTTCCAGTACTACACCGTGCTCACCGCGCAGCGCGCGCTCGCGTCGGGCGGGCTGGCGCTGGTCGACGTCGAGCTGCTCGACACCCACGGCGGCTCGATCCGGCTGTGGGCCCGTCCGCTGGAGTCGGCCGGCGAGCCCTCGCCGCGGGTGGCCGAGGTGCTCGCCGCGGAGGCGGCGGCCGGTCTGCACACGGCGGAAGGCCACGACGGGTTCGCCGAGGCGGTGTCGCGGGTGCGTGACGACCTCGTCGCGTTCCTGATCGAGGCGCGTCGCGCGGGTAAGCGGGTCGTCGGCTACGGGGCTCCGGGCAAGGGAAACACGCTGCTCAACTACTGCGGTATCCGACCCGACCTGCTCGCCTACACGGTCGACCGCAACCCCTACAAGCACGGCCGGTTCACCCCGGGGACCCGGATCCCGGTGCTCCCGCCCGAGCAGATCGCCGCCGACCGCCCCGACTACGTGCTCGTACTGCCCTGGAACCTGCGCGACGAGCTGACCGAGCAGCTGTCGTACGTCCGGGACTGGGGCGGCCGGTTGGTCTTCCCGATCCCGACGCTCGAGATCGTCTGAACCCACCTCGACACGGTAGGAGTCCCACCTTGCGCGTACTGCTGACCGGACATCAGGGCTACCTGGGGACGGTGATGGCCCCGATCCTCACCGCGGCCGGGCACCAGGTCACGGGACTCGACAGCGGGCTCTTCGCCGACTGCGTGCTCGGCTCGCTCGACGTGCCCGACGTCCCCGGGCTCGCGGTCGACCTCCGGGACGTGACCGTGCAGCAGCTGCGCGGCTTCGACGCGGTCGTGCACATGGCCGCGCTGTCGAACGATCCGCTGGGGTCGCTGGCCCCCGAGATCACCTACGAGATCAACCACCATGCGTCGACGCGGCTCGCGCGGCTGGCCAAGGAGGCCGGCGTCCGGCGGTTCGCCTACGCCTCGACCTGCTCGGTGTACGGCGCCCAGTCCGGTGAGAACCTGGTCGACGAGTCCGCGCCGCTCAAGCCGGTCACTCCCTATGCGGAGTCCAAGGTCCGTGTCGAGGACGATCTCGCCGAGCTGGCCGACCAGGACTTCGTGCCCGTCTCCCTTCGCAACGCCACGGCCTTCGGCTTCTCGCCGCGCCTGCGTGCCGACATCGTCCTGAACAACCTCGTCGGCCGGGCGATCCTGACCGGAAAGGTCACCGTTCTCTCCGACGGCACCCCGTGGCGACCGCTCGCGCACGCCGAGGACATCGCCGGTGCTGTGGCCGCCGCACTCGCCGCACCGGCCGACGACGTGCGGGCACAGGCGTTCAACGTCGGTACCGAGGCCAACAACTCGACCGTCGCCGAGATCGCGCAGGCCGTCGTCGAGGCCGTCCCCGGTTCGGTTCTGGAGATCACCGGCGAATCGGGCGGCGACCCCCGCTCGTACCGGGTCGATTTCAGCAGGGCCCGCAAGGTGCTCGACTTCGAGGCGCGGTGGACGATCCCGGACGGAGCGCGCCAGCTCGCCGACGCCTACCGTGCCCGGGGGCTCACCCAGGAGGCCTTCGACGTGCGCTTCACCCGGCTCGCGGCCCTGTCGGCGCGGCAGGCCGTCGGCACGCTCGACGCCGACATGCGGGTGATCGGCTGATCCCGGGCCGCGCGATGTGGTAGACCCGCCGCGTGAGCGCGCCGCACGACCTGACCGCCCGTGACCAGGCCGCGGCGCTGCGCCGCGGCGACCTGTCCTCGGCCGAGCTGGTCGAGCACACGCTGCGCCGGATCGCCGCGAGCGACCCGGGCGCGTTCGCCACCGTCACCGCCGACCGCGCGCTGGAGCAGGCCCGGGCCGCGGACGAGCGCCTCGCACAGGGCGACCCGGCCCCGTTCCTCGGCGTGCCGACCGCGATCAAGGACCTGGCGCTGACGGCCGGCGTCCCGACCGGGTTCGGGTCGCGGGTGTACGAGGGCTACGTCCCCACCGTCGACGACGACGCGGCGCGGCTGCTGCGCGAGGCGGGGGCGGTGAGCGTGGGCAAGACGGCCACACCGGAGTTCGGGCTGCCGCCCTACACCGAGCCCGCCGGACGCCCGCCGGCGGTCACGCCGTGGGACGTCTCGCGGCTCGCGGGCGGGTCCAGCGGGGGAGCGGCGGCGGCCGTCGCCGGGGGCCTGGTGGCGTTCGCGCACGGCACCGACGGGGGCGGGTCGATCCGCATCCCGGCCGCCTGCTGCGGCCTGGTGGGGCTCAAGACCACGCGCGGGCTGGTGTCGCGCGGCCCGACGGGCGGGGACCCGCTGGGGATGTCGGTGTCCGGGCCGCTCGCCCGCACCGTCGACGACGCCGCGGCGATGCTCGACGTGCTGGCCGCCGTCGTCCCGGGGGAGCCCTACCCGCTGCTCGCACGGCCCGCCGAGACCTACCTGGCGGCGGCGCTGCGGGCGCAGCCGCGGCGGCTGCGGATCGGGCGCTACTCGACGCCCCCCGTACCCGACGCCGTCCTCGACCCGGCCTGCGTGGCCGCCTACGACCGTGCCACCGAGCTGCTGGCCGGGCTCGGGCACGACGTCGTCGAGTACGACCCGGGTCTGGACGAGGACTTCCTGCCCGTCTTCGAGGTGCTCTGGGCGGTGCTCGCGCACGGACACCCGGTGCCGGCCGACGCCGAGCCGCTGCTGGAGCCGCTGACCCGGTGGTGGCGCGACCGCGGGTCGGCGATCTCGGGCCCGCAGTACCTCGGGGCCACCCAGTCCGCGATCGCGCTGACCCGACGGGTGGTGGGCGCGCAGGCCGCGGCCGGTGTCGACGTGGTGCTCACCCCGATGCTCGCGCAGCTGCCGCGGCCGGTGGGCTGGTTCACCGCGGGCGGCGACCCGGCGCAGGACTTCGAGCGGCAGAAGCGGTTCACCCCGTTCACCGCCACCTACAACCTCACCGGCCAGCCCGCGCTGAGCCTGCCGGTCACGTCCGGGCGCCCCGCCGACGGCCCGGCAGACGGGCCCGCGCTGCCGGTGTCGGTGCAGCTGGTCGGCCGGGCGGGCGACGACGCCCTGCTCCTGGAGCTGGGCGCCCAGCTCGACGCCGCGAGCGGCCGCGACCGGACCGCCCGGCCGCCGTCCTGGTGACCGCCGACCGCATCCGAGCTGCAGGTACATCCGGGCGCGCCCGTCGTGGGCCGGACGGCGCTGCTGCGTCTACCCCCCGTAACGGGCGTGCGTGCCGTACGAGACGATTCGGAGGATCGGGCGGGATCCGACCACGTCCTCTGCGGTTCGTCGACGCGGTCCACCCCGTACCCGCCGTCCGTGGGAGGAGCCGCTGTGAGCAGGTCGAGTGCGTGGACGACCCTGCGGGACCGGGTCGTGCGGGCCGTGCGGCCCGACCGGTCGGCGGAGCTGCGGCAGGGTGAGCACGTCGACCCGGCCGCGCCCGGCGCGCCCGCCCCGGACCCGACGGTGTGGGATGCCGACCTGCAGGCGGCGTGGCACAGCAGCGAGATGGACGACTTCCGGTCCGCGCTGCGGCGCGACGGCCGCTCGGTGCGGGAGTCCGTCGTCGGCGACCTCGCCACCTTCTACGGGCTCAGCGACGACGAGGTCGTCCGCCGGTGCATCCACTGGGAGGAGCTCAGCGTCGAGGAGTGGCAGGCGGAGGAGCGCAAGGGCGAGGACGGCCTGCTGCGGTTCTACCGCAGCACGACGTCCTGGAGCTTCGACCTCCTCTGGTACGCCTACCTGCAGGCCGAGGGTCACCACCGCCCGGTCAGCGTCGCCGCGCTGCGCTGGGCCGAGGCGCGTACCGGCGGGCGCAGGCATCTGGACTTCGGCTCCGGCATCGGCGCCACCGGCGGGCTGTTCGCCCGCCGCGGGTGGGAGTCGACCCTGGCGGACGTGTCGTCCACGCTGCTCGACTTCGCCCGGTTCCGGCTGAAGGGACTCGAGCCGTCCCCTCGGTTCGTCGATCTCACGGCGGAGGACCTGCCCGCCGGGGCCTACGACGTCGTGACCGCCATCGACGCGCTCGGGCACGTCCCGGACATCGCCGCGGCGGCGCGGACGCTGCACCGGGCCCTCGCGCCGGGCGGCTACCTGCTGGCCAACATCGAGGTCCGGCCACCGAGCCTGGAGAACGCCCTGCACCTGCACGTCGACGAGCGCCGGGAGCGGTACCTCCTGCTGCGGTCCGGGTTCCGGCAGGTCGCCATGGTGGGCGACCTCGTGGCCTACCAGCGGATCGACGGCGGCGGGCCGGCGGAGCTCCTGCGCCGGGCGGGTCTCTGGGCCCGCCTGGCCAGCCCGCCCGGCCGATGGGCCCGGACGGCACGCCGCGTGGTGCGCGGGCTGCGCTGACCGCGCCGGTCCCGATCCCGCGTCAGGAGACGCTGCGGACCCAGTCCAGCGTGGCGCGCAGGCCGTCGGTCAACGGCGTCGGCGCGGGTAGGCCCAGCTCCGTGCGGGCCAGCGTGACGTCGAGGCAGCTGCGCAGCACCTCGCCCGCCCGGGCGGGTTGGTGCTCGGGCGCGAACGCGGCGGGGTCGACGTCGGCGGCGCGGGCCACGGCGTCGACCAGCTCGAGGATGTCGACCTCGGTGCCGGTGCCCACGTTGTAGACGGCGTGGGCCGGGGCGGGCGCGTCGGCGGCGAGCAGGTTGGCCGCCACGATGTCGCCGACGAACACGTAGTCGCGGGTCTGGCGACCGTCGCCGAACACCGTGGGGGCGCGGCCGGTGAGCACCCGGTCGCAGAAGATCGCGATGACGCCCGCGTCGCCCTTGGGATCCTGGCGCGGGCCGTAGACGTTGCCGTAGCGCAGCGTCAGCACGTCGAGGCCGTGGGTCTGGCCGAACCAGGCGCCGTACTCCTCGACGGTGCGCTTGCCCAGGCCGTACGCCGACAGCGGGCGGGCGGGGGCCGTCTCCGGGGTGGGCACCTGCGTGGTCTCGCCGTAGATCGCACCGCCCGTGGAGGTGTTGACGACGCGGCGCGCACCCGCGGCCAGCGCGGCGGTGAACACGTTGAGCGAGCCCAGCACGTTGGTCTGCGCGTCGCGGGCGGGCTCGACCATCGAGGTGCGCACGTCGATCTGGGCGGCCATGTGGAACACGACCTCCGGCGCGAACGCGGTGAGCTCGCCGTGCACCGCCTCGGCGTCGCGGATGTCGACCTTCGCCAGGCGCGCGCCCCGCTCCTGCGCCGCGGCGAGGTTGGCCTCGCTGCCGTGGCTGAGGTCGTCGAGGACCAGCACCTCGTCCCTGCGGGCCGTCAACCCGTCCACGAGGTTCGATCCGATGAAGCCGGCTCCGCCGGTGACCACTGCGCGCACGGGACGCCACGCTAGACCACGGACCTCCATCGGCTAGGTTCTCCTACCGTGGACGTGTTGGTGTCGATCCTCTGGTACGCGGTGCCCTCGGCGGCGTTGTACCTGCTCATCGCGGTGCTGGTCGCGGGTCCGAAGATGGCGCGCAGGCCGCGCTACCGCGTCGGGCAGCCGTGGCCGCACGAGCCCCTGTGGTGGACGGCGAACCCGGCCGGCGCGCAGCTGCCGGCCGCCGACGGTCACGCCGTGGCCGGGGAACGAGGAGGTGCCCGTGGCAGCTGGTAGCAGCAGCACGCCGGGAAGCACGACCGACCTGCACGGCGACGGGCAGGCCCTGGTCCGACCCGGGTCGGAGGACCTCCCCGAGGGATCGGTGATCACGGCGTCCGGCCGGGTGTCCACGGCCGAGAACTTCGTCGAGCCGTCCCCGGCCGACCACCCGTTCTCCCCGGTGCAGCTGGCCCGTCTCGACGAGGCGCTCACGCTGACCAGCCGCGACACCGGCCTGCGGTTCTCGATCTACCTGGGCGACCTCGGCGGGGACCCGACCGCCCGGGTCGCCGAGCTGCACGGCGGGCTGGAGGGTCCCGGCGAGGCCGTGCTGGTCGCGGTGAGCCCCGAGCAGCGCGTCGTCGAGGTCGTCACCGGCGCCGAGGCGCGGGTGCGGCTGCCCGACCGGGGAGCGAAGCTGGCCGTCATGAGCATGGTCACGTCGTTCCGCGAGGGCGATCTGCTGGGCGGGCTGCTGTCGGGCCTGCGGATGCTCGCCGACCAGGCCGGGGGCCGGCGGCGCGCGCACTGACCGGGCCGGGGGTGGCGATGGACGACCGGACGCTGCTGCGCCGCGCCGTCGCGCTCGCCGACCGGTGCCCGCCGTCGTCGACGTTCCGGGTGGGCGCGCTGGTCGTCGACGCGGGCGGCGCCGTGCTCGCCGAGGGCTGGTCGGGCCGGCGTGACCCGCACGACCACGCGGAGGAGAGCGCGCTGGCCGACCTGGCGGGTTCCGACCTGGCGGGAGCCACGGTCTACAGCTCGCTGGAGCCGTGCAGCTCCCGTGCCTCGCGCCCGGTGTCGTGCACGGGGTTGATCCTGGGCTCGGGCATTGCGCGGGTCGTCTACGCCTGGCGGGAGCCCGCGCTGTTCGTCGACGGCCGGGGTGACGAGGTGCTGCGGGCCGCCGGGTGCGAGGTGGTCGAGATCGCCGACCTCGCCCCGCTCGTGCGCCGGGCCAACGCCCACCTGCCGGGAGTGGCTCCCTGATCGGGGATCACACGACCAGGCCGGCGATCCGCCGTGCGAACGCGTCCAGGTCGTCCAGGCCCCCGTGGCGGACCGATCGGGCGAGCCGCTCGTCGTCGACCTCGGCGTAGAGGTGGACGATGAGGTTGCGGGCACCGGCCAACGACACCATCCGCTCGGCCAGATCGGGGTCCAGGACACCGACCTCGGCGAGCACGCGGAAGGCGTCGCCGTAGTCCCGCGGGACCCGGTGACCGGTGCCCGCCGAGGGCTGGTCGGGCCGGCGTGACCCGCACTGTTCGAGCTGCGCATCCTCCAGCCTCCCGCGCATGTCGGGACGTGCGCTGCTGACCACAGGATGCGCAGCTCGAACGGCCGAGGGCGCGGCCGGCGAGCACGCTCAGGACCGGTCGAACTCCCGCGCCCCCAGCGCCCGGACGATGCCCGCCCGGCCCTCGGACACCAGCCGACGCAGGGGCGCCGGGTGGCTGTCGTCGGCCAGCCAGGCGTCCGCGGCGTCGACGGTGGCCTTGTCGACCGCCCAGGACGGGAACAGCCCGATCACCACGGACTGCGCCCGCTCGCTGGTGCGCCGCTCCCACACGTCGGCGACCTCGGCGAAGTAGCGCTCGACGTAGGGCGCGAGCAGCGGCCGCTGCGCCGGGTGCGCGAACCCGGCGATCACCGACTCGGCGACCGCGTTAGGCAGCTCGTCGTCGTGCACCGCGCGCAGCCACGCGCGTTCCTTGGCCTGCGCCGTGGGGATCAGGGCGCGGGCCCGCTCGGCCTGGCGCTGCCCCGTGGACGTCGGGTCCTGGGCCAGCTCCTCGTCGATGCGCGTTTCGCCGGCCTCGCCGTGCGCGACCAGGGCGTGCAGCAGCCGCCAGCGCAGGTCGGTGTCGACGGTGAGGCCGTCGGGGACCTCCACGTCGGACAGCCAGCCGCGCATCCGGTCCAGCGTGGGGCGGGGCAGGACGCTGCCGGCCAGCGAGTTCACCACGGCCAGCTGCGCGTCCGAGCCCGCGGGGGCGGTGTCGAGGCGGAAGCGCAGGGCGTCGGTGAGCAGTGGCCAGCCCCGCTCGGCGGCCCACTGCTCGTCGGCGTAGGAGGCGACGGCGGTCTGGGCCTGCAGGAGCAGCCGCTGCAGGACCGTGACCTCCGACTCGCCGCCGAACCCGCCCGCCACGAGCGCGGTGAAGTCGCGGGCCTTGAGCTCGGCCTCGCGCGTCATCTCCCACGCCGCCGACCAGCACAGCGTGCGGGGCAGCGGCTCGGCGATGTCACCGATGCGGTCGATCAGCGTGACCAGCGAGTCGGGGTCCAGGCGCAGCGCGCAGTAGGTGAGGTCGTCGTCGTTGACCAGGACGAGCTTGCCCCGCGACACCCCCACCAGGTCGGGAACGGGCGTGCGCTCGCCGGTGACGTCCACCTCGACCCGCCGGGTGCGCACCAGCTGCCCGGAGCCGTCATCGTCGTAGACACCGACCGCGATGCGGTGGGTGCGCAGCTCGCCCGCGCCGGGACGGGCGCCGCCCTGCACCACCTCGAACCGGGTGAACGCCCCGTCGGCGTCGAGGTCGAACGAGGGCCGCAGCATGTTCAGGCCCGTGGTGCGCAGCCACTGGGCCCCCCAGCCCGACAGGTCGCGGCCCGAGGACTCCTCCAGCGCGCCGAGCAGGTCGTCGAAGGTGGCGTTGCCCCAGGCGTGCGCGGTGAAGTAGCTGCGCAGCCCGGCGAGGAAGGGCTCCAGCCCGACGTAGGCCACGAGCTGCTTGAGCACGCTCGCGCCCTTGGCGTAGGTGATGCCGTCGAAGTTGACCTCGACCGCCGCCAGGTCCGGGATGTCGGCGGCGACCGGGTGGGTGGAGGGCAGCTGGTCCTGGCGGTACGCCCAGCTCTTCTCGATGGTGGCGAAGGTGGTCCACGCCTCGGTGTACTCGGTGGCCTCGGCCTGGCAGATCACGCTGGCCCAGGTGGCGAACGACTCGTTGAGCCAGAGATCGTCCCACCACGCCATGGTGACGAGATCGCCGAACCACATGTGCGCCATCTCGTGCAGCACGGTCTCCGCGCGCCGCTCGTAGACCGAGCGGGTGACGCGGGAACGGAAGACGTAGTCCTCCAGGAACGTGACCGCGCCCGCGTTCTCCATCGCACCCGCGTTGAACTCCGGGACGAACAGCTGGTCGTACTTGCCGAACGGGTACCGCACGCCGAACGCGCGGTGGAAGAAGTCGAAACCCTGCTTGGTCTCGGTGAACAGCCGCTCGTGGTCCATGTGGGGGGCCAGCGACGCGCGGCAGAAGATGCCCAGCGGGATGCCGTCGTGCTCATCGCGCCACACGGCGTACGGGCCGGCGATGAGCGCCACCAGGTAGGTGCTCATGATCTCGGTGGTGGCGAAGCGGTGCACGCCGTCGGTGACGCTGTCGGCGGCCGCGTTGGAGACCACCTGCCAGTCCGGCGGCGCGGTGACCGTGAGCGTGTAGCGGGCCTTGAGGTCGGGCTGGTCGAAGCAGGCGAACATGCGTTTCGCGTCGGCCGTCTCGAACTGGGAGTACAGGTAGACGCTCCCGTCGACCGGGTCGACGAATCGGTGCAGGCCCTCGCCGGTGTGCATGTAGCGGCCGGTGGCCTCGACGCGCAGCTCGTTGTCGGCGGCCAGGGCGGGCAGCGCGATGCCGTCGGACTCGCGGTAGCCGGAGACGTCGAGCGCGGTGCCGTTGAGGGTGGCCGAGGCGACCTCGGCGGCGACCAGGTCGATCCAGCTGTCCGCGCCGGGGTCGGCGCAGGAGAAGCGGACCGTGGTGAGGGTCGGGAACGTCTCCACGCCCGGTTTGCCTCCGCCGTCGGTCAGGTCGATCTCGACGCGGTAGTCCGCCACCGTCAGCAGCGCGGCGCGGCGTTCGGCATCGGTTCGGGTGAGGTTGGGCGGAGCCATGGGCGAGGAGTCGACCTTCTCTCGGAGGGCAAAGGAGCATCCCATCACACGGAACCGGTCGGCGCCCGGGAATCGGGCCCGGCGGCCCGCGGTTGTGCCGGGTATGACCACTCCCGCCACCCCGCACGTCGACTTCTGGTTCGACCCGCTCTGCCCGTTCGCCTGGATCACCTCCCGCTGGATGCTCGAGGTCGAGAAGGTGCGCGACATCGACGTCGACTGGCACGTGATGAGCCTGGCCGTGCTCAACGAGGGCCGCGACCTGCCCGACGAGTACGTCGAGGTCATGAAGAAGGCGTGGGGCCCGGTCCGCGTCGCGGTCGCGGCCGCGCAGGAGAAGGGCCCGGACGTGCTGCTCCCGCTCTACACCGCGATGGGCACCCGTATCCACAACCAGGGCGTCAAGGACCTCGACGTGGTGATCGCGGAGTCGCTGGCCGAGGTGGGGCTGCCCGAGTCGCTGGCCGAGGCCGCCACCAGCACCGAGTACGACGAGGAGCTGCGGGCCGGCCACCACCGCGGCATGGACCCGGTCGGCATGGACGTGGGCACGCCCACGATCCACATCGACGGCGTGGCGTTCTTCGGGCCCGTGCTCACCCGCATCCCGAAGGGCGAGGACGCCGGAACGGTGTTCGACGGCGCCCGCCTGCTCGCCGGCTACCCGCACTTCTTCGAGCTCAAGCGCACCCGGACCGGAGACCTGGTCTTCGACTGATCCGGCAGACCGCCGCAGGACAGCCGGATCGCTCGAACGGAACACCATTGCTGTTCGCGGCCGGGCGAACAGCAATGACGTTCCGCTCGCGTGTCGAGTGCCAGCGGCGTGGCGCCGTGGTCCGGTTCCCGGCGCCGGGTGGGTTGCCGGGCTCGGTGCGCGGGCGTCCGTGTGTTGGGATGGCGGCATGGCTGCACCGACAGGGACACGGACCGGGGACACGAGCGGGCACTGGATCGGCGGGTCGCCGGACGCGGGTGAGGGCGAGCGGATCGAGGTGATCGACCCCGCCACCGGGCAGGCCGTCGCGTCCGTCCCGGCGGGTTCCGCGAACGATGTGGACCGGGCCGTCGCGGCCGCACGGACCGCGTTCCGGGAGTGGTCGCAGGTGCCGGTCGCCGAGCGCGCGGCCGTCGTGACGCGGATCTCCGAGGGGCTCAAGGCGCGCGGCGCCGACATCGCCGCCGCCGTCACCTCCGAGATGGGCTCGCCGATCACGTTCTCGCGTGCCGTGCAGGCCGGGCTGCCCGTCCACACCTCGGCCGGGGTCGCATCGCTCGCCGGGTCGTTCCCGTGGAGCGAGGAGATCGGCAACTCGCTGGTCGTCCGGGAGCCGGTGGGGGTGGTCGGGGCGATCACCCCGTGGAACTACCCGTTGCACCAGATCGTGGCCAAGGTCGCGCCCGCCCTGCTCGCCGGCTGCACCGTCGTGCTCAAGCCCTCGGAGATCGCTCCCCTCACGGCCGCGATCCTCGCCGAGGTCGCCGCCGAGGCCGGGCTGCCCGCGGGGGCGTTCAACGTCGTACACGGCCACGGACCGGTGGTCGGCGAGGCGATCGCGGCGCACCCCGGTGTGGACATGGTGTCGTTCACCGGCTCCACCCGCGCCGGCAAGCGGGTGTCGGTGGTGGCGGCCGACACCGTCAAGCGGGTGGCGCTCGAACTCGGCGGCAAGTCCGCCAACGTGATCCTCGACGACGCCGACCTGGGCAAGGCGGTCAAGGTCGGGCTGGGCAACGCCTGGATCAACGGCGGGCAGACCTGCACCGCGTGGAGCCGCATGCTCGTCCCGGCCACCCGGCACGACGAGATCGTGGAGATGGTCGCCGCCGCGGCCGCGAGGTACACCGTCGGCGACCCGACGCAGGACTCCACCCGGATCGGGCCGATGTCGTCGGCCGCGCAGCAGCAGCGCGTGAACGGCTACATCGAGCGCGGCACCGCCGACGGCGCCACGGTCGCCTTCAGCGGCGAGGCCGTGGACTCACCGGGTGCGTTCGTCCGCCCGACCGTGTTCGCCGGTGTGGCCCCGGACGCCGTCATCGCCCAGGAGGAGATCTTCGGGCCGGTGCTGTCGGTGATCCCCTACGCCGACGAGGAGCAGGCCGTGGAGATCGCGAACAGCTCGATCTACGGGCTGGCGGGCGCGGTGTTCGGCGAGCCCGAGCACGCGCTCGCGGTGGCGCGGCGGCTGCGGACCGGGCAGGTCGACGTCAACGGCGGCGCGTTCAACCCGATGGCCCCCTTCGGCGGGTACAAGCAGAGCGGCAACGGCCGCGAGCTGGGCCGGTTCGGGCTGGAGGAATTCCTGGAGGTCAAGTCCATCCAGCGGTGAGCACTTTTCTCGTTTCGGCCCGCGCGACGGGGGTGGCTCTCTAGGGTCCGCCGCCATGCCCGAGACGCGCCCTGCCCTGCCTCTGGTCGCCGCACTGGCGGTGGTCGCGGTCCTCGCCGCCGCGCTGCTGTGGACCGACCTGCGCCGCGTCGCCGACGAGTTCGACGACTGCCTCGCCGGCGCGGCGGGTTGCCGGGTCGGTGACCCGGTGCTGCAGGTGGCGGGGGGCTCGCTCCTGCGGGACGGGCAGCCGTTCGTGTGGCTCGCCGACGACGCGCCGGCGCTGCTCGGTGCGCTCAACCGCTCCGAGGTCACGCGCTACCTCGACACCCGCGCCGACCAGGGCTTCACCGTCGTGCTGGCCTCGCTCGACGTGCCCGTCGGACCGTACGGTGACGGGCCGTTCACCGCGGACGGCGACGCGGCGGTGACCCCCGGGACGGACCCGGACGACGACGCGGCCTACGACTTCTGGGACCACCTCGACTTCGTCAACGCCGAGGCACGGGCGCGGGGCCTCGTGCTAGCCCTGGAGCCCGGCTCCGGCGGCTACGGGCCGGCGCGCGACGTCGTGCGGGTCGACGAGGACGGCTTCGACGTGCGGCCCGAGGACACCTGCGACCCCACCGACACCGACCCCACCGACCCCGACCCGCCCGCCGACCGCGCCTACGTCGAGGGGGAGGTGCGCGAGGACGTCCCCACCTGCGACGGCGGCCGGGCGTCGGCACGGGACGTGCGCCGCGACGCGTGGGACGCCGTGCTCGGCGAGGCCGCGGGTTACACCTACGGGCACGCCACCGTCGCCGAGTTCCTGAACGGCTGGACGACCTCGGACGAGGGCGCCCGCGGCACCTGGCAGGACGCGCTCCACGCGCCCGGCGCGGCACAGATGCGCTACCTGCGGGAGCTGCTGGAGTCCCGGCCGGGCGACTCGGGTGCCACCGTGCTCGAGTACTCCGGCGGTGGCGAGGAGGTCGCCGTCGACCTCGACGAGCTGCCCGGCGACACCGCCCGGCCCTGGTGGTACGACCCGCGCACCGGGGACGCCACCGAGCTCGACCCGGTCCCGAGCGAGGGCACGCGGACCTTCCCGGTGCCCGACGAGGAGGATGACTGGGTGCTCGTCGTCGACGACGCCGACTCCGACCTCGGCGAGCCCGGCGACGTGGACCTGGGTCGCGAGGGCGACCCCGACGCCGCGGAGTCGCTCGTCGCGCCGGAATCCCTGGACGGCGGCTGGACCGGGGTCGACGGGCAGGACCCGGGCGCCGGCGAGGACGGCCCGGGAGACGACGGTGAGCCGAGCAACACCGACGGCTCCGGAACCGACGGCTCCGGAACCGACGGCTCCGACACGGGTGGCTCCGACACGGGTGGCGAGGGCTCGGCCGGCAGGGAGCCGGGAGCCGGGGACCCGGGAGAGGGGGAACCCGGATCCCGGGACGGCGACCCGGACGACGCCGGCGCGGGCACCGGGGACGCGGGGCAGGGCGATGCCGGGCAGCCGGGGGACGGCGCCGCGCCCGAACCTGCCCCCGAGCCCGAGCCCGAGCCCGAGCCCGAGCCCGAGCCCGAGCCCGAGCCCGAGCCCGCACCGGCACCGGCCGCGGGGCCCTGGGACGAGCTCGCGCAGTGCGAGTCCAGCGGCGACTGGGCGATCAACACGGGCAACGGCTACTACGGCGGCCTGCAGTTCGACAACGCCACCTGGGGCGACTACGGCGGGCCCGAGTTCGCGCCGCGGGCCGACCAGGCGACGCGCGAGCAGCAGATCGAGGTGGCGACCCGGGTCCGCGACGACCGCGGCGGCTACGGCTCCTGGCCCGCCTGCGCGCGGAAGCTGGGCCTGCCCCGATGAGGACGCACCCCTCGCTCGCACACACCTCCGCGGCCCCGCACACAGGGCCGGACCTGTGTGCGGGCCCCGCAACCCGTGTGCGAGCGGGCCGGTGCGGGGTACTCCGGGCGCCCGGCGTGATGCTGGTCGCCCCACCGTCCACGGGTGCGGGAGCTCTCACCATCGCTCGCTACCCTTGCGGGTGATGACTGCGCCCGAGGACCCGCCGACCCGTATCGGTAACCGCTACCGGCTGGGGGAGCGGATCGGTGCCGGAGCGATGGGCGCGGTCTGGCTCGGCACCGACGAACTGCTCAACCGACCCGTCGCGCTCAAGGAGCTCCTCACTGCGGCCGTGCGGACCGAGCCCGGCGTCGACGGCGTCGAGGAGTCCCGCCAGCGCCTCATGCGCGAGGGCCGGATCGGTGCGCGCCTGCAGCACCCGCACGTCATCAGCATGTTCGACGTCGTCATCCACGACGAGCGGCCATGGCTGGTGATGGAGTACCTGCCGTCGCAGTCGCTGGCCGCGGTCCTGGCGACCAAGGGCCCGATGGAACCCCGCGAGGCCGCCGAGATGGGCCGCCAGGTCGCCGACGGGCTCGCCGCGGCCCACGACGCCGGGGTCGTGCACCGCGACGTCAAGCCGGGCAACGTGCTGATCGGCGAGGACGGCCTGGTCAAGCTCACCGACTTCGGGGTGTCCCGCGCCGTCGACGACGTGCAGCTCACCCGCACCGGGCTGATCGCAGGCACCCCCGCCTTCCTCGCCCCGGAGATCGCGCGCGGACGCGAACCGAAGGCACCGTCGGACGTCTTCGCGCTCGGTGCCACGCTGTACGCCGCGGTCGAGGGCGTCCCGCCGTTCGGCCTGGACGAGAACGCGTACGCGCTGCTGCACAAGGTCGCCACCGGCGAGGTCGACCCGCCGCAGCAGGCCGGGGAGCTCGCCCCGGTGCTGCTGTCACTGCTCGCCGCGGAGCCCGCCGACCGGCCCACCGCGGCGCAGGCCCGCGACGCGCTGGCCCTGGTCGCGGCCGGTCAGGCCGCCGGCCTGCCCCCGACCGTCGCCGCCGCGGCGGCGCCCCGTGCGGCGGCGGCGACGCCCGCGTCCGGTGGCGGCCCGGCCACCGTCGTCACCGCCCCGGCCACCCCGTCCGACCCGCAGCGGCGCCGCCGGCTCCCGGTCGTCCTGGTGGCGGTGCTGCTGGTGCTGCTCATCGGCGGTGGGGTGGTCGCCGCGCTGCTGGCCGCCGACGCGGGCGGCGGCGACGCCCCCGTCGCGCAGCCCCCGGCCACCAGCGCGCCCCCGACCACCGCCGAGCCCACGACGGCGCCGCCGACGACCGCTCCCACCACCACTCCCGCGCCGACCACCACCACCGAGGTGCCGACCACCGAACCGGCCGCCCCGGCCGCCGACCCCGTGGCGTTCATGCAGGGCTACTACGGTCTGCTGCCCGGCAACACCGACGCCGCCTGGGCCCAGCTCAGCCCGCAGGCGCAGGCCGCCTCCGGAGGCCGGGGCGGGTTCGACAGCTTCTACGCCCGGCTCGCGTCGGTGGAGCTGCAGAACGCGCGGCTCGTCGGGGAGAACACCGTCGAGGGCACGGTGCTGTTCGTCCCGAACGACGGCGCCGCGCCGACGAACGAGCCCTACCGGTTCGTCCTGTCCACCGAGGGCGACACCACGATCATGCAGTCGTTCAGCCAGCTGTAGCCGGGGACCGAAGGGTCGACGACGTCGCCTCGGGACGGGTGGGACCAGGGCCCCGCCCGTCTCCGAGCAGCGGCCCGGCCACCCAGCGCAGCGACGAACACCGCCCGGTTCTCGACGCCGCGCACCTCGTGGCCCTCGCCGTCGAACAGCAGGTAGCCCGGTGCCCTGCCGTGCGCGCGCAGCGCCGCCACCACCTGCTCGGCCTCCCCGACCGGCACGTTCGTGTCGTCCACGCCGTGGACGACCAGCAGCGGCGCGACGATGCGGTCCGCGCGGTGGATGGGGGACAGCTCGTGCAGCAGCGCGGCGTCGTCGTCCGGGTCGCCGTACTCGGTGGTGGCCGCGGCCCCGATCCACGCCTCGGTGCCGGCGTAGAAGGTGTGGAGGTCGGCGATCCCGCAGACGTCGACGCCGACGCGGAACAGCTCGGGATGCCGGGCCAGCGCCGCGAGGGTGAGGTAGCCGCCGTAGGAGCGACCCCCGACGCCGACGCGCTCGGGATCGGCGTGCCCGGCGTCGACGAGGAACCGGACGGCGGCGCGCACGTCGGTGATGGACACCTGCCGCAGCGGTCCGTCGTCGGCGGCGACGAACGCGCGGCCGTAGCCGCCCGAGCCGCGCACGTTCGGGGTGAACACCGCGATCCCGGCGGCCACCAGCGCCTGGAACAGCGGCTGGAACGTCGGTCGCTCCTGCGCCTCCGGGTCCCCATGCAGCCACAGCAGCACCGGCACCGGGTCCGGACGTCGCGTCGGGCGGAACAGCCACCCCGACAGCGGCAGGCCGTCCTCCCCGTCGAACGTCTCCCGGTCCGGCTCGACCAGGCCCTCGGGCGCCGGGTCGGCCAGCAGCGGGGTCGACCCCGTCGCGTCCAGCAGCGAGATCCGCGGCGGCACCGTCGGGCCCTCGCTGCCGACGAGCAGGACGTCGGGATCGCGGGTGAACGACACCGCTGTGACGACGCCACCGGGCGGGTCCCCGACCGGCACCGACCGGCCCGAGCGCAGGTCGAGGCGCTCGAGCTCGCTGCGCCCCTCGACGTTCCACACCAGCAGCACGCGCGCGGACCCGGGATCCAGCGCGACGAGGTCGAGATCGGCGTCGGCGCGGGCGGCGACGACGCGCACGGCCGAGCGGCCGCGCAGGTCCACCGCGAGCAGGGCGGGGCGGTCGCGCCCGGCGTCGGTGTGGACGTAGAGGCGGTCGCGGTCGAACCGGGCGTCCGCGACGACCGCCCCACCGCCGGGCAGCAGGGGGATCCGCAGGCCCGAGCGCAGGTCGACGAGCTCCAGCTCGCGCGCACCGCGCCGGCCCAGGCGGACCACGGCGCGCCGGCCGTCGCCGCTGACCGCGCAGACGTGGGCGGCGGGGCCGGAGCCGAGCACGGTGGACGTGCCGTCGCGGACGTCGACCAGGCAGGCCTGCCCGTCCCCCGACCGCTCGCCGAGGATCGTGACGCCCAGCCGCTGGCCGCCGGGCGACCACGCCCCCAGCGTCACGGCGGCCGCGCCGGGTGCGATGTCGACGACCTCGGAGCCGCCGGGCCCGACCAGGCGCACCCGGGTGCGCTCGCCGCCACCGGACGCGAGCTGCGCGGCCAACCATCGGCCGTCCGGGGACCAGCGCAGCGCCGCAACGTCGTCGTCGAACGCCTCGACCGGCCGCGCGGCGTCAGGGGAGTCCAGCGGGGCCGTCCACGCCCGCGGGCGCCCGGAGCGGTCGGAGATCCAGGCCACGGTGCTGCCGTCGGGTGCCGGGGCGACCCCGGTGTAGCTGACCGGTGTGATCAGATCCTCCTTTCCTGCACCACATCCCCGGCAACGCTACGTGCCACGGCGCGTCGGAGCCCCGGTTGGTACGGGTCGTGTCCGGGTCGGCGAGCATCCCGTCGATCCAGTCCCGGCGGACCAGCCCGCGGCGCGTCGTCACTCGTCCGTGTGAACGGGCGAGACACGAATCAGCGGCGGTAGATGTCCCGGCGGTGGCTCACGGCCACGACCCGGACGAGCAGCTCCGCGTCGTGAACCTCGTAGACGATCCGGTAGTCGCCGGTGCGCACGCGCCACTCGCCTGCGCCACCGACGAGCTGGGTGGCAGCCGGGGGCCGTGGCTCATCGGCCAGCAGTTCGATCGCCGCCTGGACGCGGCGTCGCGCGGGGGGATCGAGTTTGCGGAGCTGGCGCACTGCCCGCGGCACCACCTCGATCCGGAGCGTCACAGGCCTAGCTCGGCCTTGACCTCGTCCCAGGGGATCGGCTGCTCGCCCGTCTCGCGAATCTCGTCACGGGCCGCCTGGGCTGCCCGTACATCGGCCATGTCCTCGGCCAGATCGACGAGGCGGTTCAGGTCGTCCGCGTCGATCACGGCGGCCACGCGGCGTCCTCGTCGGGACAGAAAGACGGGTCGGTGCTCGGTGCGCGCCCGATCAACGACAGCGGCTAGTTGCTCCCGCGCCTCGGAGATGCTGACCGTTGACTCGTCCTTCATAGCACTAGCGTACGTGAGACGCTGCAAATGTACAGAACGTACATTTGGGCGAATCACCCCTGCCAGAGTTCCAGCTCGTCCGGGGGCAGTGGCTCCGCAAAGTCGTCGGTGACCGCGCCGCGAACGAAGCCGACCGGGCGAGGTGTTTCCACCGGGGTGAGGCGCGCGATCGGTATCCCGTCGCGGGTGATCACGACGTCCTCGCCGGCCTCGGTGCGGGCTAGGAGATGTGACAGCAGCTCTGCTGCGTCCCGCACGTCCACCTGGACCGTCATGACCTGAGTCTGCCGCGTCCGACTACATCACCGCGAGACCCAGGTGTCCTTCGCACCCCCGCCCCGCGACGAGTTGACGATCATGCTGTGCCACCCGCCCGGCCCGGCCCGTGCGATCTCACTGCAGGCGGATGCGCAGGGCCGCGACCAGGGCGGCCCGGTTGGAGGCCGCGAGCTTCTGACGCAGCCGGGCCACGTGCTGCTCCACGGTCTTCGGTGAGATGTAGAGGCGGGCGCCGATCTCCTTGTGCGTGAGCCCGTCGACGACGAGGGCGCCGACGTCGCGCTCCCGGTCGGACAGGTCGTCGGTGGCCGCCGCGCGGCGGGGCCCCGGAGCCGGGCGCAGGCGGCGGGCCGTGTCGAGGACGACGCGGGCCACGGCCGGGTCGGAGGTGCGGGCGGCGGTGGCCCGGCAGAGCTCCACCGCCTCCCACGGGTGCCCGGCGGCGTCGAGGGTCGTGGCGGCGGCCGACACCGCCTCGGCGTCGGCCCGCCCGCGGAGCACCGCGGCCCAGGTCGTGGCCCCGGTGGCGCGCGCCCGCAGGATGGGGCGGGCCGCCGCGAGGTCGGCCAGGGCGGCGGCCGCGGCGGACGTCGCGTCCACGTCCTCGACCACGGCCGCCCGGTGCAGCTGCCACCAGTGCTCGGAGGCGACGGCCCACCACGGCGACCCTGCGGTGACGACGGCCTGGTGCATGGACGCCGCGAGGGCGTCGCGGTCGTCGGGCGACACGCGCGCGGCCGCCACGGACAGCTCGCCCCACGCGTCGAGCAGCAGGATCTCGACGTCGGCGCCGGCCATCACCGGGACGGCGCGGTGCCAGGTGGTGAGCAGCGTGTCCTCGTCGGCCGCGCGCCGGGCGAGCCCGCCGCCGACCGCGGCGGCGAGCACGGCGTTGCGGCGCAGCACCGGGGTGCCGGCGATGCTCGCGAGCCCCTCCCGTGCGGCGGTCAGCTTGCCGGCCCGCATGTCCAGCCAGGCCGCGAGCAGCCGGCTGCGGGTCGCCGCCGGGCCCGCGACGGGCGACAGCATCGCCCGGGCCGCGCGCGCGTGCCCGCCCGCGGCCGCGACGCTCGCGGCCAGGTCGCCCCACGGCTCGGGGGCCAGCAGGTCGCCGGGCACGGTGGCCGCTGCCAGGCCGGCGAACCGGCGGGCGGCCGGGTCGACGTCGCCGCGCAGTGCCTCCAGCACGGCGTCCGCGCCGTCGACGAGCACGGTGAGCCCGCGAGGGGCCGGGTCGGGCAGCAGGTCGCGGGCCGCGGCGAGATCGCGGGTGGCGGCGTCGACGTCACCGGTCAGGCCCGCGGCGAGCGCGGCGCGGGCCGCCGCCCCGGCCGCCGCCGCGCCGTCGAGGCTGCCGGAGATGCTGCGCCAGCGTCCCGCGGCGTCGGTCAGCGCGCCGTCGGCGGTGGCCGCGGCGGCGGCCACACCCGCGGCACGGCACTCCGGGTCCTCCTCCGCGGCCAGGGCCCGGTCGGCGGCCGCGATCGCCGCGAGCACGTCCCCGTCGCGCCACGCCTGCTCGGCCATCTGCGCGTCGGCGCCCGTCATGTCGTCCAGTGTGGATTCGGTCATCATCGGTCCTGCCATGGTCACCCCTGGTGGTCCGGGCAATTCTGTTCCCGAGCGAGCCCGCCGGGAATGTCTGTGGACACAGTCGGATGTGGGTTGTGCCGTATGCCGTGTGCGAGGGCTCCGACCGGCCCAGATGAAGGAGCGGTGACCTGGTCCGGTGATACGTCGTCGGCGTGAACGCTGGGAAACCGCATGTGCCTCCTCGGATCCGGCGGACTCCCCGGGTCAGCGGTACATCGGGCGTGCGGCGTCGGGACGGGGTGCCAGCTCGGCCAGGATCCCCTCGCAGGAGCGGATCACGACGTTGCAGGCGTCGGTGGTGGCCCGGGCGAACATCGGGTTGGCCGCGTTTCGTTGCCAGCGCTCCAGCGCCTCGAACGCGGCGTTGCGCAGCTCGGGGAGCGGGGCGTCGGGCGGTAGCCCGAGGCGGGTCTGGGTGGCCGCCCCGGCGTCACCGAGCAGCCGCTCCGCCTCGGCCGCCGCCGCGCGGGGGAGCGCGATGACCCCCGAGCGCAGCGCGCCGAGCAGGCGCAGCTCGGCGAACTCGTGCGCACCCGCGAGGATCCGCTCCACCTCGCGGGCCAGCGGGCCGTCCCGGGGGCCGTGCAGGCCATCGAGCGCGAGGAGCGCGGAGCGGGCCTTGAGCAGGTCCCGACGTCCGGTGAACTGGGTGTGCAGCACGGTCTGCAGCTCGGTGAGCCCGCTGCGGGACACCAGCTCGGCGGCCAGCGCGTCGGGGTTGTCGGTGCCCTGGCGGATCAGCGTCGCCGAGAGGCGCACCCCGAACAGGCCGAAGCGGCGCACCAGGCGGTCGCGGACCTCGGTGGACAGGTCGCCACCGGCCTGGCGGAACCGGCTCACCGACAGCAACGTCGAGTCGAGCTCCTCGCGGGGCAGCGCGGCGAGCCCGGCGAGCGCGGTGTACTCGGCGTGCCGCAGCGTCCGGCCGGTCTGGGCCAGCAGCCCCGCGACGGCCACCACGTTCTGGCACAGCCCGCGCACGGTCGGGTCGGTGCGGTAGCGCTGGGCGATGCCGCGGGCGGAGAACATCGCGTCGGCCCGGCCGCCGCCGATCTCGTCGGCGCGGGAGATCACGGCGACGGTGTTGACCGCGGTGGCCCGGGCGACGCCGCGGTCGCGGAAGGACTCCAGGAACTCCGCGTCGGCGGCGTGCAGGTGGCGCATGAGGTAGACGACGGCGTCGGCCTCGGTGGGGGTCTCGTCGTCGGGGTCGAGGAACGCGACCGTGCGTTGGGAGACGGCGGTGGACGTGGACGCGATGCCCGGGGTGTCGATCAGGGTGGCCACCCGCAGGCTCTCCGAGGGCCAGTCCACGACGAGGCGCTCGACGTTCTCGGGAGGGGTGCCGTCCAGGTCCACGACCAGCGCGCCCTCCTGGCGGCGTACGGTCAGCGGCTGGGGCGTGCCCTCGTGGGGGTGCAGCACGATCCGCGGCACGTGCCCGTCGCGGTACCAGGTGACGACCCGCGTGCACTCCCCGGCGTCGGTCGGGGCCACCTGCTCGCCGACGAGCGCGTTGAGCAGGGTCGACTTGCCGGCCTTGACCTTGCCCGCGATCGCCACGCGCAGCGGCTCGTCGAGGCGGCTGACCTGGGCCTCCAGCGCGGCGACGGCGGCCGGATCGTGACGGTGGGTGTCGAGCGCGAGCAGCAGCACGCGGCGGGTGGCGGCGAGCAGGTTGCTCATGCCGTGGCCCCCGCCGTGGTCGCGACGGCCTGAGCGGCCTGGGCCGGCACGGCCGGGGCCGCGCGGGGCAGCAGGGCCCGCGCCCGGCGGCGCACGACCTCCAGGGCCTCCAGCTCGGCGGCGATCTCCGCCTTGCGCGCCTCCCGCTCGCTCTGCGAGGCCTTGACGGCCCGCTCGGCCGCCTGCTGGGACTCCTGCAGGGACCGCTTGAGCTGCTCGGCCTGCTCGGTGAAGTGGTTGCGCAGGTCGCGCTGCACCTGCCGCAGCCGGTCGCGGGAGTCCTTGCCCACCTGGAACTGGACGTCGTCGACGTAACGGCGGGCCGCGGTCTTCGCCTCGTTCTGGCGCTTGGTGATGATGCGCTTGCGCTCGTCGCCGACGGTCTTGCCGCCCATCACGATGCCGGCCGCCACACCGAGCGGGTTGATCAGGGAGGCGAAACCGATGAACGTACCCAGCATGCCGAACATGAGCATGCCCATGTAGCCGCCCTTCATGCCGGTCAGCGCCTTGTTGCCGAGGCCGAACCCCTCGTCCTTGGGCGCGGCCATCTGCCGCACCGAGCGCAGCGCGTCGGACGGGTCGTTGCGCAGCGCGGGCAGCATCTGGTCGCGGTCGGTGGAGAAGTGCTCGGCCACCTGCCCGGCGAGGTAGCGCACCCGCTGGGTGGCCCAGACGAAGTTCGCGGCCGCGGCGTTGGCCACCTCCTGCTGCACCCAGCCCGCGAACTGTTCCCACACCTTGGTCGGGTCGCCCACCGCGGCCAGCTCGTCCTCGGCGAGGCGGGTGATCTCGCGGAAGCGGTCGCGCAGGTCGTAGTCGATGTCGGCGTTGAGGTCGGCGACGCCGTCGTTGAGCGTCTGCTGCCACCGGGCCGACTTCTCCTTCAGCGCGGTGGCCTTCTCCTGGGCCGCGGTGAGCCCCCTGAGCAGCTCGGCGACGGACTCCGGGTTCTGCTGGGCCATCAGCTCGGCGCGCAGCGACCCCGCGATCTGGTCGGTGACCGCGACGACGTCGTGGACGACGCCGCGCCGCGCGATCCGGTCGGCCTGGCCCAGCACCCGCTTGCGCAGGTAGCCCACCAGCGCGGGGAACCCGGACTCGGTGTTGGCGGAGGAGTCGCTCTGCAGCACCGCGTGCCAGCGCAGGGTGGACGACACCGGGAACATCTCGGTGGTGATCCCGACCGCCGCGAGGTGGCCGCGATTGAGCTCGGCGATGCGCTCCCACTCCGGGTACAGGTCGTTCTTGGTCATCACGCAGGCCACGGTCGGGCACACGGACACGGCGTGGCGGAGGAACTCCATCTCCGGGGCCGTGTACTCCTGCGAGCAGTCCGACACCAGCAGCACGGCGTCGGCCGAGGGCAGCGCGGACATCGTGGCCGCGCCGTGCACGGACGACAACCCGCCGACGCCCGGGGTGTCGACGAGCTCGAGGCCGCCGTCGAGGATCGGACGCGGCACCCCCACCTCGACGTGGTTCCACCCCTCCCGGTTGCCCGGGTTGCCCTGCTCGCAGACGTGGTCGGCCAGCTCCTCGGCCGGGATCTCGACCCGCTCCGTCCCCCGCACGAGCGTGATCGTCACCTTGTCGGCGTGCCGGACGACGGTGGGCACCGCGGTGGCGATGTCGTCGAACGTCGGGCACACCGGTGCCCCGACCAGGCCGTTGACCAGCATCGACTTGCCCTGCTTGAACTCGCCGACGACCAGCACCCTGGTGCGACCGTCCATGGCCCGCGTGCGCGCCTGGCGCAACCGTTCGTCGAGGTCGGTCCGGCCGTAGCGGGCGATCGCGGCGAGCGCCACGTCCACCGCCTCGACCGGGTCGGTGCTGGTCATCGCGGTACCTCTTTCCGGCGGTGCAGAGCCAGTCCGCAGCAGAGCCACTTTACTGCCGGGAGGGGCGGCAAAGTGGCTCTACTGCCTTGCGGTCGTGCGACTACTCCTCAGACGGCGGCGGCGTCGATCGGCTCCTGCTCGGCGTCGTCCGTCTCCACCTCCGCCTCCGGTTCCTCGTCGACGATGTCGTCGGTGGCGATGCCGTCGTTAGGGGGACCGTCGCCGTCCGTTCCGGTGATCTCGGTGTCGTTGTCCTCGATCTGGACCGTGTCGTTGTCGTTGATCACGGTGTCGTTGTCGTTGATGATCGTCGTGTCGTTGTCCTGGATCGCGGTGACGTCGTTCTCGACCGTCGTGTTGAACGAGTCCTCGGCGTTGATGACGGTCGTGTCGTTGTCCTGGATCGCGGTCACGTCGTTGTTGAACGAGTCCTGGATGATCGTCACGTCGTCGTCGGAGTTGAACGAGTCGTTGATGATCGTGTCGCGGTCGTCGATCTTGATGAAGTTCTGCTCGGTGACGTGGAACGTCGCCGTGGTGTGCTGGATGGCCGAGACGGCATCGCCGCCGCCGCCGCCACCACCACCGCCACCGCCGCTTCCGCCGCCCCCGCCGCCCCCGCTGGGGCTGGCCAACCCGCGGTCGGCCATCTCGAGCCGGGCGTCGCAGACGTCCTGCCCGGTGATGCCGTCGAGCCCGGCGGCGGTGAGTGCGCCCTCGGGGTTCTCGTTGAAGGCGGCCAGCTTGGCGTCGTCGCCCATCAGGCCCAGCAGGAAGTCGATGATGCTGTTGAGTGAGATCACGGCCGTTCACCTCCGTTGTGCGGGCACCGGCCCCGCCTCGTGGAGACGGAGGCGGGGCCGGTGGGATGGGCTCTCAGTTGAGGAAGCTGTCGATGTCGATGTCGGTGTCGGCCTCGTTGTCCTGATCCGAGTCGTTGTCCTGGTCGGAGTCCTGGTCGTTGTCCTGGTCGGAGTCGAAGACCTGGCTGGCCACGGCGTCGACGTCGACGTCGGAGTCGGCGTCGCCACCGTCGCCGCCGGAGGCGTCGGCGTTGCCGCCGGTGCCGCCCGCGCCGCCCACCCCGACGCCGTTCGCGTCGCCGGTGTCGCCG
>NZ_JAJCYB010000103.1 GCF_029263155.1 Pseudonocardia sp. | reverse complement strand
CTGATCCGGCCGCACCACCACACCCTCGCCCATGATCGGCGACCGTGCCAGCCGAACGACCCGGGACGATCACGCCACGCCGCACCGATCAAGAACTACCAGGTCAAAGTCCTTGATCCACTTACGCTACGTGGCATTGGGCCTGGACCCGGTCGCGATGCGCCGCACCTTCGACACCGCCGCCCTCGCCGCAGCGTTCCCGTTCACCAGCCCCGACCTGCCTGCGCCCGACCCCGCGGGCGCGGCTGCGCCGGACGGGGTGCTCTACGGCCACAACCTCGGCTCCCAGGGCCTCGTCCACGTCGACCGCTTCGCCGCGCACATGCACAACCACAACGCCGTCGTGCTCGGCCGCTCGGGCGCGGGCAAGTCCTACCTCGTCAAGCTCGAGCTGCTCCGGTCGCTGCACCGCGGCGTCGAGGTCGTCGTCATCGACCCGGAGGACGAGTACACCCGCCTGTGCGATGCCGTCGACGGCACCCGGATCGATCTCGGCGCGCCCGGGATCCGGCTCAACCCCCTCGACCTGCCCATCCACACCGGCCCCGACGGGCGCCGCCACGCCCCTCGCGACGCGCTCGCCCGGCGCAGCCTGTTCCTGCACACCGCGGTATCCGTCCTGCTCGGCCAGCACCCGGACCCCGGCACCCGGGCCGCACTCGACCGCGCGATCACCGCCGCCTACACCTCCGCCGGGATCACCACCGACCCCGCCACCTGGACCCGGCCCGCCCCGCTGCTGCGCGACCTGCGCGACGCCCTCGCCGCCGACCAGGACGGACCAGAAGCCGGGAAGGAGCTGGCCGAGCGGCTGCACCCCTTCGTCGAGGGCAGCTTCGACCGGCTCTTCGACGGCCCGACCACCACCTGCCCCGAGGGCCACCTGGTCGTGTTCAGCCTGCGCGAGCTGCCCGACGAGCTCAAGGCCGCCGGCACCCTGCTCACCCTCGACGCGATCTGGCGCCAGGTCACCAACCCCGCCCTGCGCCGCCCCCGCCTCGTCGTCGTCGACGAGGCGTGGCTGCTGATGCAGGACCGCGCCGGCGCCGAGTTCCTGTTCCGCATGGCCAAGGCGTCGCGCAAGCACTGGGCGGGGCTGACCGTCGCCACCCAGGACACCGCCGACGTCCTGGGCACCGACCTCGGGAAGGCCGTCGTCGCCAACGCCGCCACCCAGGTCCTGCTCCGCCAGTCCAGCCAGGCCATCGACGAGGTCACCCGCGTGTTCGACCTGTCCGCCGGGGAGCGCCAGTTCCTGCTGTCCGCCGACCGCGGCCAGGGACTGCTGTCCACCGGCACCACCCGCGTCGCGTTCCAGGGCGTCGCCTCCGAACTGGAGGACGCGCTCTGCACCTCCAGCCCCGCCCAGCTCACCGCGCAGGACCTCGACGACCGCAGCCCGGCCGACCGGCGACGCCACGCGCCCGACACCGGCTACGTCCTCCTCGACCCGTCTTGACTCCGGCCGTGCCCATCCCCGCCCACCACACCACAAGAGGTCCTCACGTGACCGCCCACGTTCCTCCCGTCCCGCCCCCGAAGGCGCCTCTCGAGGACCTGCTGCGCGATCCAGGCGCACCCGCCCGGTGGATCACCGAGAGCCTCTGGCCCGCCTCCGCGCACTGGCCGGCAGTGCTGGCCGCCGTCGCGATCATCCTCACGGCCGCCGAACTGTGGTGGCGGCGGTTCACCCGCCGCCGCGACGACCGCCTCCTCGCCGGCGCCCGGCAGGTCACCGTGCTTGCCCCGCCGTCCGTCGACCCGGCGGGCGGGGAAGCCCTGTGGGCGAACCTGGTCGGTCTGCTCCGCCCCGCCTGGCGCCGCACGCTGGGCGGCCAGCCACACCTCGCCTGCGAGTACGTCTTCACCAGCACCGGCGTGACGATCCGGCTGTGGGTACCCGGCGCGGTCCCGCCCGGCCTGGTCGAGCGGGCCGTGGAGGCGGCGTGGCCGGGATCGCACACCCGCACCGAACCGGCCCGACCGCCACTACCTCCCGCCGAGCCCGGGCACCGCCGCGTCATCACCGGCGGCGAGCTGCGCCTCGCCCGCCCCGAGGCCCTGCCCCTGCGTACCCGGTTCGACGCCGACCCGGTCCGCGCCCTCGTCGGCGCCGGCAGCGTCGTCACCGGCGGGCTCGGCCGCCACGAGGCAGCCTGCGTCCAGGTGCTCGCCCGCCCCGTCACCGGCCGCCGCGTCGCGCGGGCCCGGCGCAGCGCCCGCCACCTCCACGGCACGGCCGGATCCTCCACGAGCGTCCTGACCGGGGCGCTGTCCGAGCTGCTCGACCTGATCACCCCCCGGCCGCTGCGCCGCACCTGTCCGGGCTCGACGACCAGGGCGCCGAACGGGCCGGCACGGGACTGGCCGACCTCGCTCGACCTCTCCGCCCAGGCCCGCGCGGTCGTCGAGAAACAGCGCGGAGCGCAGTACGAGACCGTCGTCCGCTACGCCGCCGCCATCGACCTGCCCCACCCCGTCCCGGCGGCGAGGGGCACGACCGACGACGCTGTCCGGACGGCGCGGGATCTCGTGCGCGGGCGGGCCCACGCGCTCGCTGCGTCGTTCGCCTCCTACACCGAGCACAACCGCTACGGCCGCCGCCGGCTGCGCCGGCCCGACGGCGTCCTCGCCTCGCGCCGGTTCGCCCGCCGGTCACGTCCTTCGAGACGTGACGGGGACGTCCTGTCCGTGCGCGAGCTCGCCGCGCTCGCGCACCTGCCCACCGACGTCCACGTCCCCGGGCTGCTCCGCGCCGGGGCCCGCGCCGTCGCCCCGCCCCCGGGCATCGCCACCCCGGGCGCGGAGGCGAAGCCACTCGGGGTCACCGACACCGGCCGCCAGCGCCCGGTCGCGCTGCGCGTGCCCGACGCCCGCCAGCACCTGCACGTCATCGGCGCCACCGGCTCGGGCAAGTCCACCCTGCTCGGCAACATGATCCTCGCCGACGCCGACGCCGACCGCGGGATCCTGCTGATCGACCCCAAGGGCGACCTCGTCACCGACGTGCTGTCCCGGCTACCGCGGCGCTGCGCCGACCGCGTCGTGCTCCTCGACGCCGACGCACGCTCCCGCCCGCCCTGCCTCAATCCCCTCGACACCACCTCCGCCGGCCCGGGCATATCGTCGGGCGACCTGGCCGTGGACAACCTCGTGTCGGTGTTCCGCCGGGTCTACGCCGCGTACTGGGGCCCCCGCACCGACGACGTCATGCGCGCCGCCTGCCTCACCCTCGCCCTGCAGCCCGACACCCCGAGCCTCGCCCAGCTCCCCGGGCTGCTCGCCGACCCGGCCCGGCGCGACCGGCTCACCGCCGCGGTCACCGATCCCGTCCTCGCCGGGTTCTGGGACTGGTACGCCCAGCTCTCCGACGGCGCCCGCGCCCAGGTCGTCGCGCCGCTGCTCAACAAGCTACGCGCCTTCCTGCTCCGCCCGTTCGTCCGCGCCGCCCTCACTGCGGGCCCCTCCACCATCGACATGACCCAGGTCCTCGACGGCGGCATCTGCCTGGTGCGGATCCCCAAGGGCTCGTTGGGCGAGGAGACCACCCGCCTGGTCGGCTCGCTCACCGTCGCCGCCGCCTGGCAGGCCACCACCGCCCGCGCCGCCACACCTCAGCGCGACCGCCGCGACGCCTCACTGGTCGTCGACGAGTGCCACAACTTCCTCAACCTGCCCTACCCCATCGAGGACATGCTCGCCGAGGCCCGCGGCTTCCGCGTCGCGATGACCCTGGCCCACCAGCACCTCGGACAGCTTCCCCGGGAACTGCGCGAGGGCCTGTCCACCAACGCCCGCTCCAAGATCTACTTCAACGCGGGCCCGGAGGATGCCCGTGACCTCGCCCGCCACACCGCGCCGCACCTCACCGACCACGACCTGACCCACCTGGGCGCCTACCACGCCGCCGCCCGCCTCGTCCTGAACGGCAAGCAGGCACCGGCGTTCACCCTGCGCACCGAGCCGCTCCCGCCGGCGGTCCCCGGGCGGTCCCGCGAGATCCGCGCCGCCGCCCGGCACTCCGACGCCGCACGCGCCGACGACGCCCGGGAACGAGCTCGCCTCGCGACGACGGCCGCGTCCCCCGCGCCGGACCGGCTCCCGGCGACCGCGGTCGACCCGCGTCGCCGCGGCTGACGGCACGACCAACCCATCAGAAGGACGTTCACGATGATCACCAATCCGACCCGGCAGCGGACCCTGCGCGGGGTCCGCCCGAGCCACCCCACCGCGCGCTCCGGCGGCCGGATCCGCAACAGCGCCGAGCACCAGGCCGCGCTCTCCTGCCGGCTCACCCCACGCGACCACTGGATCGTCGCGATGCTCGCCGAGCACCGCGTCCTGACCGCCACCCAGATCACCGGCATGGCCTTCCCCTCGTTCCGGTCGGGACGCCAGCGGCTGCGCGAGCTCCACCAGTGGTCGGTCGTCGACCGGTTCCAGCCCTTCGCCACCGTCGGCAGCGCGCCCATGCACTACGTCCTCGCCCCGGCCGGCGCCGACGTCCTCGCCGCCGCCCACGGACTCGAACCCCGCGACGTCGGCTACCGCCACGACAGGGCGCTCGGCATTGCCCACAGCCTCCAACTCGCCCACACCATCGGCGTCGCCGAGTGGTTCGCCGCCCTCGTCGCCGCGGCCCGCCACCAGCCCGCGCAGAACACCACGCTGGAGACCTGGTGGTCCGAGACCCGGTGCGCGCGCCTGTTCGGCGACCTCGTCCGCCCCGACGGCTACGGCCGCTGGACCGCTCACGGCCGCCGCGTCGAGTTCTTCCTCGAGTTCGACCTCGGCACCGAGGCCCTCGCCCGCGTCGCCGCGAAGCTCACCGGCTACGCCGCCCTCGCCGCCGCCACCGGCATCACCACCCCGCTCCTGGTCTGGCTGCCCACGACGCGCCGCGAGGCCGGGGCGCGGACCGCACTGTACCGAGCGTGGCGGGGCCTTGATCAGCCCGCTGCCGTGCCCGTCGCCACCGCCGCCGCCGCGCTGCTCGACCCGCACAGCCCGCTCCCCAGCCCGGCCGACCCCGTCTGGCTCCCCCTGCACCGCACCGGCACCGCCCGCGACGGCGCGCGGCTGCCCCTGCACCGCCTCAGCGAGGGCTGGCCCCACCTCGACCAGCCCCACCGCGGCGGGCCCGCGCCCGCCCAGCCGGGACCCGGCGGCAGCTCCGACAGCGGTACCGGACCCCACCGGCTTCCCGCCCCGCACCCCATGCCGCCCGCCCCCTCACCCCGCGGCGGGACCACCGCGGCACCGTGAGCACCCGGATCGGTGCCGCACTGCTCGCGGCCGTCGTCCTGCTGCCGGTACTCGTCCTCGCCGCCGTGCAAGGCGCCGTCTCCTCGGTGTTCGGCGCGAGCAGCCCCAGCCCGAACGCGATCGCCGACATCCCCGCCGACTACCTCGCGCTCTACCGCCACGCCGCCCCGACCTGCCCCGGGCTGGACTGGTCGGTCCTCGCCGCGGTCGGCAAGATCGAGACCGACCACGGCCGCTCACCGCTGCCCGGGGTCCGTGACGGCGAGAACAGCGCCGGCGCCGGCGGCCCGATGCAGTTCCTCGCACCCACCTTCGCCGAGGTCGTCGCCCGCCATCCGCTCCCACCCGGCGGCGCGCGGCCGCCCTCACGTTACGACCCCCAGGACGCCGTGCACGCCGCTGCCCACTACCTCTGCGACAGCGGCGCGAGCACCGGCGACCTCAACGCCGCCCTCTTCACCTACAACCGCGCCGGCTGGTACGTCCGCAAGGTCCTCGACCAGGCCCGCATCTACGCCGCGGCCCAGCCCACCGGGACCGGCGACTGCGACGCCATCGCCGCCCCCAGCGCGGCCACACTCGCGGCGATCAACTACGCCTGTGGCCAGCGCGGCCTGCCCTACCTCTGGGGCGGCGACGGCCCCGACAACGGCGAGGCCGGTTTCGACTGCTCCGGCCTCACCACCGCCGCCTACGCCGCCGCCGGGATCACCCTGCCCCGCACCGCCCAGACCCAGTACCTCGCCGGCCCGGCCGTCCCCGAGGGCGCCCCGCTGCTCGCGGGCGACCTCATCTTCTACGGCACCCCCGGCACCGCCACCACCGCCCGCATCCACCACGTCGCGCTCTACCTCGGCGGCGGACAGATGATCAACGCACCCTGCTTCGGCGAGCCCGTCCAGGTCGAGCCCCACCGCTGGAACGGCGACGACTACGCGGGCTCCAGCCGACCCGCCGGAGCCCCTTCGTGACCGGCACCCCGGAGCTGTTTGCGCTGCTCCACGAGGTGCGCACGCTCCGCTTGACATCCCCGACGAAGGAAGCGTCCATAGGTCCGTAGCCCGCACCACCGGCAGCGCACCGGGGGCCACGCACGCTCCGGCCGGGGCATGACCACCGCTTCGCACCACCGACGACACGGAGCCCGTCATGTCCATCGACACCACCCTGCCCGACAACCCCAACACCGCCGAACACGATGGCGACAATCAGCCCGCCACGGATCGCGCCGCCACCGCAGCCGATCACCTCTGGGCCGCGCTGCACGCCCGCCCCGGCGGCACCGCGGAGGAGCTATCCGCCGACGCGGGGATCGGGCGGTCGACCGCCGCGAAGATCCTCGCCCGCTGGGTCGCCGAGGGCACCGCCGCCCGCGTCCCGACCGAAGGGAAGCGGTCCGCCTCCCGCTTCGCCATCCCCACCCCGGACGACGCCACCCCGGCCGACATCACACGCGGAACGGCATCGGCCACGGCTGACCCGCCCGGCGCCCAGCAGACCCCGTCGCCCGACACCGCCCCCGCCGCCACGACCGCCGACACCGGCACGGAGGCGGACGCCGACCGGGACGGGCACCACCACGACGGCACGGACGGCGTTCCCGCTGCTGAGGCGGGCTCGCCGGACGTTCCCCCGGACGCCGACAGTGCGGTACCCGAACCGGTCGACGGCGAGCCGGGGACCGCTACGACGTCCGAGCCGGACGTCGCAGCGGACACGCCCGTCGACGACGGAAGCGACGGAACCGCCGAAACCGAGGCGACCCGGGCCGTGGTCACCGGCCGGTCCCCCCGCCTCGCCCCCGGCGCCCTGCACGGGATGGTCGAGGACTACCTCCGCGACCACCCGGACGAGGAGTTCGGTCCGACGAAGATCGGTCACGAACTCGGCCGCAGCACCGGCGCGGTGGGCAACGCGCTGGAGCGGCTGGTCACCTCCGGCTACGCGGTCCGGACCAAGGACCGGCCCAAGCGCTACGCCCTCGCCAAGACCGAAGGGAGCGACGACGGTTCGGAGACCGTCGGGGATACCGACGGGTGAGGACGCACCACCCCGAGGCGGGTGGACACCCGACGACCACGTCGGTGTCCACCCGTCTCCGGCGCGGACGTACCCGGCCGCGACGCTGGCAGCGCTCGGCTCGACGTGCGTCCCGCCGAAGCCGGTGTCGGCCCACAATCCCGGTACCGCCGGACCAGGGGTAGAGACCCCCGCGCACGAGAACGGACACGCCCACGTCGTTGACGTGTCCCGTGTGCGGGCACACGTCCTTCGTCGTGCGCCCCCGGAGCCTGCGTCTTCATCGCCGCGAGGGTGCGCAGGATGCGGTGCGCGATGGCGCCGCTGTTCGACGCGCGGCCACGGATTCGAAGGTGCTGGCGGTCTGGTCGTCGCAGTCGCGGGCAACACTGCACGACGTGAACGACACCGCAGCGACAGGGCAGGACTCGTCGGGCCCTGCGACGACCGCGATGCTGAGCTGGCCGCACCGCCGGGGAGGCACCGCCCAGTGCCTGGTGCAGGTACGCGGTACGTCCTCGGGCGCGGGCGACCCGGACACGATGACGGTCGTTGTCAGCGAGCTACGCGGCAACACGCGCGGGCTGGGGCTGACCGCGGACGTGCGAGACACGGGCTGGTACTCCACGTTCGACCCGGCTGGGCCGGAGACGCTGACCGAGCTGGAGCTCGGCTGGGACGGTCACGGATTCGTCGACGACCTGCACTGGCACCGGCTGCTACCGACCGAGGAGGCGCGGGAGCTGGCCGCGCGGTGGCGACTGGAGCCGGTCGACATCGCGCTCACTGCGATCGGGCAACCCGCTCCGCGACGTTTCGGCACGGACAGCACGGGCGACCTGGTCGCCCGACCGCTTCCGCGGCGACGGATCGCGGCGTCGATGCTGCTCACCGACCCGGCCGGGGCCGTGCTCGTCGTGGAGCCCACGTACAAGCCGGGGTTGGGAGATTCCCGGGAGCGCGGTCGAGGACGGGGAGTCCCCCGCGAGCCGGCGCGGTCCGCGAGGTGGCCGAAGAGCTGGGGATCACGCGCGTACCCGGGGCGCTGCTGGTGGTCGACCACACGAGCACGGGCAGCGCACCGAGGGGCTGGTCGTGGTGTTCGACGGCGGGCAGGTCGACGATCCGGCCACGCTGTTCGTGGCCCGCGACGAGCTGCGGAGCTGCGCGTTCGTGGCCGCCGACCGGCTCGGCGAGTACCTGCCGGCGCTGCAGACCCGCCGGGCGTCGGCCGCGTTGCGTGCCCGCGCCGAAGGCCGGACCGTCTACCTCGGGGACGGCCGGACAGCCACACCGTCGCCCGGCACCGCTCTGCCGACAAGGCGAGTCGACGGAGCCGCGGAGATGTGATCCACCGACACACCTTCTTTGGTCCTCCCGGTATTTCCCCGCGGTCAACGTCTTGATGGATGCCACGCCGTGCGCGTGGTTGAGCAGCATCCGGCTCCCAGGTCCGCTCGGTGGCCGGACGGGCTACGAGAGCAGACCGTCGCTGTTGGCCCGGCACATCTCATCGAAGGACTCGTAGAGTTCTGGCCAACCCGGGGCCGGAGTCAGCGCGGCCGGGTCCAGCTGGTTGCCGACCACCGCCAGCCGCACCCCGACGTGCCCGGCGCCCTCCACGGCCAGCCACCCCGCGCACGCGCTCGGCGCGTCGGGTGGGGTGCGGTGGCAGGCGAACAGCGGGGCCCCGATCGGCGCCGACCCGTCGGGGCCCTCCACTGTGTCGCGCAACGACTCGAACCGCTCCGCGGTGAAGCGCCCGGTCGGCTGGTCGCGCCGCCACGGACACTCCGAGCACGGACGCCGCACGCGCGGCAGCGGCCCCGCCTCGCCGTGCATCACGTCCCGGCACCCTTCGCGTCGGTACCGCAGCTTCCGGCTCGCGACGGACGGCCGTTGGCGACCTGCGGTGACCACGTCGTCGCCCGCCGAGCGGAGCGGGTCGAGTCCAGCTCCGCCTGGCCAGCGGCACCGAGCATCTCCAGCACCTCGGCCACGACGCGAAGGGGGCGGCGCGGGTCGTGGGCGATCCGGTCGGCGGTGAACACCTCGAGTGTGGGTGACGCCGCCAGGTACGCGGCGACCGCACGCAAGACCTGCGCGTCCGGCCGAGCGGCGGGACCGGCAGAGCCGACTCCGGTGGCACCGGTAGGGCCGAAGTCGCAGTGCGGACGGTGTCCGGGGCCGCCGAAAAACTCGTCGGGCAGGTCGGGGCGGCCGTTCTCCTCGTCGTCGGGGTCGGGGGCGCCGGGCGGGACGGGGCGGGTCGCGGCCAGGTGGTGGCCGAGGTCGGCCAGACCGGCCACCGTCGCCATGGGCACGGCGGGCGCGGTGCAGTCGCGGCACTCGTCGAGCAGGAGGTAGAGCCCGCCGAGCCCGGTCTCGGGGACGAACCGGTAGACCGTGGAGGGGTCGTCGGGATCGTGGACGGTGATCAGGTGTCCGGCGTGCCCGCCGTAGCGGCGGGCCGGGTCGTCAGTGACGACCACGCGGGCGGCGGGCACACCCAGCATGACCGCTACGTCCCGGGTCATCCGGGCGCGGAGGCGCCGGACGTGCGCGGCAACACCACCGGTGGCGCCCGGGTCGGGGTGGGGGTCGAGGGCGAGTGCTGCTGCGGCGGCAGTGGCGATCATGGTCGGCTCCGTTCGGGTCGGTCGTCGGGTTGCGGGTGCCGGGCCCGCCGCAGGGGGCGGGCCCGGCACCCGGGGCGGTCAGCGGATCGCGCGGAGGACGGCGGTGGCCGCCCGGGCGATCTCGCGCGCGGTGGTGGCCGGGTCGGTGAGCGGGAGGACGGTGACGCCGTCGAGTGGGGTGACCGGCCCGCGGGGCGCCAGCCACAGCACCCCGCACCCGGCCGCGCGGAGCTGGTCGACGCGGGCCTGCGCGGCCGCGCGGGGGGTCGGGCAGAAGATGCCGTCGGACACGACGACCAGCAGCCGCGCCGCGCCCGGGGTGGACAGCCCGAGGGCGCCGTCGAGGGCGGCGATGGCCTCGTCGATGACCTCGTACCCGTCCGGAGCGCGGAACCGGGTCACCCGGTCCGGCACCGCACCGGGGCGGGTGATCGCGTGCACCGCCTCGCCGAACGCGACCGTGGCCGTGGTCGCCGGGACCCGGGTGTGGGCGGCGGCGTGCGCGAGGATCCACGCCGCCGAGGTGACCGGGCGCGCGAACTCGCGCATCGAACTGGACACGTCGCACGCGATGCCCAGCCGCAGAGGCGGGGTCGGCACCGCGCGGCGGATGGTGCGGGTGAACGCTTCCGCGGTCGGAATGGCCCCGGCCGCGCGCTGGGCGTCGGCGGCCAGCGCCCCGCGCATGCGCAGCCGCCCGGGCGGGAGTGCGGAGGTGGTGCGGGTCGCGACCCGGTCGCGGACCCCGGCGGTGTCCAGCGCCCGGCCGACCTGCCGCGCGGCGCGGCGCTCGTCCGCGGTGGGTGCGCGGGTGCCCGCGATGACGTCACGGGCGCCACCACCCGGGACGCCGGTGGATGCCGCTCCGGTCCCGTCGTCAGTGGCAGGGCCGAACACCCGGGCCGCAGCCGCACCGGCGGCCGGATCACCGGCCGGGCCGGTGACAGGGGTCGGGCCGGGGGCGGTTGCGGGGGTCGCGGCGTCGGCGGCACCGGGGACCGGCTCGTACGCCACGGCGGCATCGATCCGGCGCAGCGCGTCGGAGATCGCGCCGCTCATCGACGTCGGCCCGAGGGGCGAGCCCGTGCCGTCCCCGGTGCCCAGGGCACCGTCCGGCGTCCCGGGAGCCGTGCCGGTCGCGGCGTCGGGGTCGACGCCGAGGGCGTCGCACCACCGGCGGCCGAGGTCGATCATCGCCTCGGCGTCGACGTCCGGGGTGGAGTGCGCAGCCGTCCATATCTCCCGCAACGCGGTCACGGTGTCCTCGCCGACGACGTCGGTGACGACCCGGGCGACCGGCTCGACCTCGTCGGGGTTGAGGATCCCGGCGTCGACCCGCGCGAGCAGCAGGGCGGCGGCCCGTCCGGCGTCCGCGCGGCTCACGCCGAGGCGGCGGGCCGGGTCGGTGATCCCGGACTCGTCGAGGATCAGGTGGGTCGCGGAGGCCCGCAACCAGCGCCGGTCGTCGGGGCGCCGGATCACCTGACGCGCCTCGATCCGGGACTCCTCCAGCTCCTCGGCCGCCGCGACCGCTCCCGGTGGCGCGCCCGGCGGTGGCTCCCAGACCGAGTGCGCGGCGTGCGCGCACTCGTGGACGAGCAGGCCCCATGCGGGCCCGTAGCGGGCCCGGTCGCCCAACCGGTGCGGGGTGGCGGTGGCGGGGTCGACCCCGCCGAGGTGGTGGCCGTTGACCTCGATCCGGGCCAGCGTCGGCAGGAAACACGCCGGGGCGCCCCGCCCGGCACCGGGGGCGATGGTCACCAGCAGGTCGTCGCGGTCGGCGATCACCGGGACCTCGTCGGTCATCGCGGCCGACAGGACCAACCAGGCCGGGTCGGTCACGGCCGGGGTGGCGGCGTCGGCGGTCGGGTCGGTGATCAGGTGGGTGCTCATGACGGGCTCCTCCGGGGGTCGGGCGGGTGGCGGGGGGTCAGATGCGGGTGCCGAGGGCGAGCGGTGCGTGCTCGGCGCCGAACGCGTCACGGACCACGGTGGCGACGATCTCCCGGTCCTCCTCCGGGGCGACCCCGACGAGGTTCCCGGCGGCCGCCTCGACGCCGAGGACCTTCGCGATGCGGTCGAACGCGATCAGCTCCCGCAGCTGCGGAGCCCACCCGACCTCGCCCCGCCGCTGACGGGTCGCGAGGTTCCGGGCCGCCCGCACCGCCCGGCGGTCGACCTTCAGCGCCACGGCGAGGTCGTAGTCCGAGGACACCTGGATCTGCGCGGAGAACCGTGACGACAGGGCGTCGGTGAGGACCGCGCCGTGGACCCCCGGGTTGTGTCCGGCCACCACGTAGAACCCCTCGGCAGCGTCGACGACCTCGCCCCCGTTGGCCTTCACGATCACCTGACGGCGCCCGTCCATCGCGGGATAGAGCGTGGCGAGGACGTTGGGCGGGATCAGGGTGGCGTCGTCGACGAACAACGGGCGGCCCTCGCGCATGGCCCGGACCAGCGGGCCGTGCACGAACACGTAGCGGCCCTCCGGGGTCTGGGTGTACTCGCCCACGAGGTCCGCGACCGTGGTGTCCCCGTCGCCGGGCACCGTGACCAGGTCACCGAAGGCCGCCTCGACCACCGAGGTCTTCCCCGTCCCGGGCGGGCCGTACAGCAGGGCGGGCACCCCGGCCGCGCGCAGCTTGCGCAGCGCCGTCACGTCCGGCACCCCCGCCACCGTCCTCGGGTGGTAGAGCTGCCCGTTCGGGCGCGTCACCGGTCCCGTGACGGGCGCGTCGTCGGACGTCGCGACGGTCCCGGCGGTGGTTGCGGCGGGACCGCCCGCCGGGGTCACGGTTGGGCCGGACGGGTCCGGGGTCGGCTCGGGGGTGGACGGCCGGACCGGAGCGGGCCGGACCGGAGCGGGCGGCACGGAGGCGAGACGCCCGGTGCCCGGCGTGGCGCGGTAGCGGGCGGGCCGCTCGCCGATCAGCTCGGCCTCGCCGTGCGAGGCGAGCACCGCCAGCGCGTTGGCGACGGCTCCGGACGACCGGCTCAACGCCCGGGCGATCTCCCCGGCGGTGAACGTGTGGGCGGGGGCCTCGTCGAGGTGCACCGCCACCTGACGGCGCAACTCGCCGTTGGGCAGACGGCCGGGGCGCCCGGTCGGAGTGGACGTCGGGGCGGGGGCTTCGGCGGGTGTGGGCACGGCACGAGTCCTTTCGGGTTTCCGGTGAGGGGGCGCAGAAACCGAGGCGATCGGGTCGAACTCGCCGATCCTACGACGGTCGACATATTCCCGGGGTCGGGGTTCGTCTCTGCGACCACCCAAATATAGCTCTGCCGCGACCACTCCTCAATAGGTTTCCGACACCATTTTCAAGACTCTTTACCGCGTCCCGATCGACCCGGGAATATCAATCCGCGACGGCCGCTCATACATGTCGACCCCGGCCAATCCGGACGACCAGCACCGAAACGCGAGGACCGGGCGATTACAGATACAGATGATGGACGCCAGAGTGTCGAGTATAGAATGGCGCAAGACAAATACCGGACGAGAAAATGGAGACACGGACAGGGAAAAGGGGAAGGGGGAAGAAGGATGGGTTTGACGGACGGTCAGGCGCGCCCGATGTGAATTCGCTCCCGAGCGGAGGCAAGTCTGGGACACCGGGTGATCCGCCCGTCGGTCCCTGACCGGCACGGGATGCGGCACTTGCGGGATCGGTCCTGACCGCCACCACGAGCTGATCCCTGAGTGGATCCCCGAGCTGCACCCTCAACGGTCGATCACGCAGCGGCATGTTGACCTCCTGGACGGTCACCGACAGTCCACTCCGGACGGAGAAGAGTACACGGCGCTGCTCTATCCGGGTGAACCACTTCCGTTCGCCCATGGCGATCCGCCCCGCCAGCAACGGTGACTTCTTCGGGCCGGCGGCGGAGACACCGTCCGGGCCGGTACCTGCAGGACCACGAGGGGGACGCCAGAGGTCAGAAGACGGAGGAAAAGTGAACCACGACGACAGATATTTCGTGCGGGATGTGCAGGACGTCAAGCACATCTTCGGCGACAAGTGGACGGTGGCGGTGATGGTCGCCCTGTCCAGCGGCCCGATGCGCCGCCTGGAGATTCGCACCACGGTCGACTCCTACTCGATCGACGAGAACTGGCCGGGAAAAGCGACGGTGCTGCACGACAGCATCCTCAGCCGGACCCTGCGCAAGATGGTCACCGAAGGGCTCCTCGCCCGCGACGAACTGCCGGACTCCTTTCCGCGGCACGTCCTGTACGCGTTGCGTCCTGCGGCGGTGGACTTTCTCGAGAGGCTGCGGCAGGTGGTGGGCTGGTCGAGGCAGAATGCGCAGGTGGTGGCCAACGCACAGGAACTTCACCGCCTGCACAACGGGGAGCCGTACTGCTGCGGCAGCGAGGAATGCAGCCTTCCCCCGGGTGCGTGATCGTCGGCATCGGGCCAGCCGGCTCAGCCGGCCCGAGCCGGTCGCACACCGCTGCTGCCGCCGGCGTTCCGGGAGTCGTGCTGGCCGGCGGCATCACGCCGCTCGAGGCGCCGGGCCAGCTCGATCGTGTCGGCGTGCGGCTGGTCGCCGATCTCTTCGAGCCGCACCGTGAGCAGTGCGAGGGTCCGGGAGATGGCGTCGGTGCGTCCTGCAGCCGCATGATGTCGCGGTAGATCATCTCGTTGACGGGGTCGAAGGCCCGGGCGATCTCGAGGAGGTCGAGGGTTCGCTGCGGGTCGCGCGGGACGAGAGCCCGTGCGAGGGCCGCGGCGGAGTCGATGGCGTCGCGCCTGACGGCCTCGCGGGCGATCTCGATCCAGGCGTAGGGCGTTCCCTCGGCGAGCTCACCGCCGTAGGCGTCGACGACGAGCTGGTCGGCCTCGATGCGCTCCTCGTCGGTTCCAGCGGCTCGGCGGGCGGTCACCGCGGCATCGAAGTGCCAGTAGTCGACATCGACCAGCTCGGTGTCGAGGGCCAAGCGCCCGTCCCCGTTGTGAACGACGTCGTCGAGCTCGCCGCCGGTGATGTGGGCCAGGGCCTGGCGCAACCGCGTCAGTGCGGTGTTGAGGGCGTTGGTGGTGCGGCCGGGCGGGCTGCCGGGCCACAGGGCGGCGGCGACGGCCTCGCGGCTCGCCCCGTCGGGGTGCAGGGCGAGGTGGACGAGCAGCTCCCGCGCGCGCGGTTGCAGGCGCCCGGTGATCTCGATCTCCGTGCCTGCCCCGGTCGAGCGGTGGCCGTCCGAGTCGTGGCGTGGTCGCCACAGCGTCCGGGGTGCTCCGAGAACGACGAGCCGGAGCGGCAGGTCCCCGTCCGTTGCCGGCGGCGCCGTGGAGCGGCCGCTGCGGGCCGGAGCACGGGGCGGTGGAGCCGTTGGCAGCGGTTCGTGGTGCTCCTCGTGCGGGTGCGGGCCGACCTCCAACGGGTCGACGATCTCCGAACCCGCACCGTCCGGATCCGGGTCGGCCGGTGACGGGGCGGCGGCGGACGCGGCGTCGTGCAGCAACTCGACGATGTGGCCCGCGTCGTCCCGGCTCAGGGTGAGCAGGCGGCGGCCACGGAGCGTGGTGCACGGCCCGGGACCGGTCGCGCTGACGGTGCCGTCGGGCTGGACGTGCACGCTTCCGCCGGAGCGCCACTGGCCCAGCAGCAGCGCGGTCACCCCGACCTCGGCGCCGTTGTCGAGGACGGCCTGCAGCCGCGCGTCGTCGTCGCCGGGGCGGGCCACGAGGACGAGGACCGGCGCGACGCCCTGCACCGGGCGCGTGGCGCGGTCGACGACCTCGGCCTCCAGCACGTCGAGAGCGCCGTCGAGGGAGTCGTGCACCTCGACCACCGCAGGAAGGTCCGGGGTCTCGCCGAGCACGCCGATGACGTCCTCCCGCGGCACGAGGAGCCGTACGGCCGGGCCGCCCTCGTCGAGGTCGGCGCGATCGTCCAGCGCGCCGGCGAGCAGGGTCAGGAGCAGCGCCCGGAGCGCGGCGGAAGCACCCGGGCCGGTCAGGCCGAGGCCGCGGGTGCCCGCTGCTGCCAGCGCCATCCGCTGGGCGTCCTCGGCCGGCGTCGACACCCTGACCACGGGAGCGGCTGCATCGGAACGGAAATCGTTGCAACCGTTGCGTGCGAGCTGATCGTCCTCGTCGCCCGCGGCTTCCCGATCGTCGTCAGGACCGGGGTCGCTCGCCGGGTCCTGCTCGTCGGGATCTGGTTGATCGGCACGCAGGTGGGCCAGCCGGAGCTGGTACACGACAGGGGCGGCCGGGAGGTCGTCGCGCCGCCGGCTGCCCGGGCGGTAGCCGCGCCGTTGCCGGCGCCGGACCGCCAGCAGGGCCGCGCTGACCGCCGCGGCCAACCCCAGGCCTGCGAACAACGCGGGGTCCCAGACGAGCAGCGGCGCGCCGTGAGGGCGCCGCTCCTGCGGGCGCTCGGGACTCGCCGGAGCCCCCGTGGACGGTTCGACCGGCCGCGGTTGCAGCGATTCGGGGATCGGCGCCGTGGTCGAGGTCGGCGGTGGGACGTCGACGACCGCCGGTGGCCGCAGCTCGGGTACCTCGCCGACCTCACCGGGCGGCAGTGCGAGTTCCTCGCCCGGATAGATCAGGCTGGGGCGAGTGAGGGTGCCGCCTCCGGGTTGGGGTTTGCCGCGGTTGATCTCGTATATCTCCGGCCAGCGGGCGCCGCTGCCCAGCGTGCGGTCGGCGATCCGCCACAGGGAATCGTGGACGCCGGTGACGGGGTCCGGCTCGCGGACGATCACGGAGGTCGCGGACTCCGTGTCGCCGGGGCTGCGCGCCGTCCCGGGCCGGTCCGGTACGGCGAAGGCGACCGGCAGGAGCGGAACGGCTTCCGCCCGGGCGGGGCCGGCCGTTGCTGCAACCGGCCAGGCGACCGCGGCGGAGCGGGTGTCGCGCGGGGTCAACCGGTTGCCGACGATCGACAGGGCGACGGCGCCGACGAGCACGGTGGCCAGGGCGTGCGTGGGCGAGAGGCGGAAGCGGCCCGGCGCCCGGAGCTGCTCGACACCCCGCGCCAGCAGGACGGCGGTACAGCGGGCCACGTCAACGGTGAACGCCGCCCAGGCCAGCCAGCACGCGCACGCGAGGACGTCGAGGAGCAGCCCGCTGCTCAGCGGGCCGAACAGGTGCAGTTCCAGCTCGGTGGCGGTGGGAAGCCGCTCGGGCAGCGGCCATCCGACGTGGCGGGCCAGTGCCCACGGGACCCCGCCGACCAGGGTGGCGAGCAGCGCTGCGGCCACCGATCCGCGCACGACGTGTCCGGCGCGGCGCGTCCGGGGCCGGCGTTCCAGTCGTGCCGGGCGGCGGTTCATCGTCTGCTCCTCTCGTCGTGGCGGGTGCGGGATGCGGCTCGGTGCCGTGGGCCGGGCAGTCACGGGTCGGCGGCACCCACCCCGCCCTGCGGTACGGCCCTGGCGTCCCCGCTGACAGTCAGCTCCGTGATCCCGGCCAGTCCGAGCAGGCGCGGGACGTGGGTGGCGGAGACCCGGACGACCACCCCGCCGTCGCGCACCGCGACCTCGCCCTCGGCGCCCGCGGCATCGAGCTGGGAGCGGGCGGCGGCGACCGCGAGATCCGGGACGAGGACGAGCCGCCCGGTGGCGCGGTAGGTGTCGAGGTCGACGGCCTGCGCGCCGGCCCGTGCGGCGGACTCGGCCTGCCCGACGGCGCGGACCTTCGCCGCGAGCGCCAGACCACCGTCGAGCGCGAGACCCGCCAGCGCGAGGATCGCGGTCATCAGCACCACGACGAAGGCGGTGACGCGACCACCGTCCGCTCGCCACCAGTCCGTGCCGCCTGCCCGGGGTTGCGGCCGGCCGCCGACCGGCTTCACGACACGACCGATCGGAAGGCGTCGACGGGCTCGGTAGCGGTCGCGGTGACCTCGACGCGCCCGGCCATGCCGAGCAGGAGGCCGCCGGTGAGGTCGACCGAGCAGGACACGGTGACGCTGACAGTGCCACCGGCTCGGAAGCCCGAGCTGTCGGTCACTACGGAGACCTCGGCGCAGCTCGGGCCGGCGGATCCGAGCGCTACGACGGCGAGGTCGTCGGCCGCCCGCTCGGCGACCGCCGCGCTCCGTTCGATGCTGGCCGCGCGGGCGGCCTGGTGCGCGGCGGAATCCAGGCGCAGCCGGGCGTCGACGACCCGGTGGGCGACCACGGCGACGAGGACCATCAGCATGACGAGGACCGGCGTGAGCAGCGTCAGCTCGGTCGCGGCCGAGCCACGCCCGGCCCGCCACCACCGCGTCCACGCGGTCCCGGCCGAAGTCATGCGACCGGCCGTTCTTCGGGGGTGAAGCGTTCGACCGGCCCGACGGCGACGGCCCGGACCGGGAGGACGAGGAACGGCACGACCGAGGTGACGGTGCCGCTCACGGTGACGGTCACCGACTCTGCGTCGCGCGTGGTCTCGACGAGCGGGTCGGCCAGCGGCCCGCCGGCGAGCTGGGCGAGGAGTTCGCTGGCCTCCCGCGTCCCGTCCGCACCGGTGCCCGCAACCGTGCGGGCGGCCCCGAGGCCCTGCGCGGCGGCGGCCTGGGCGACGTGCGACGCGTGCGACCAGAGCGCGAACTGCACGATCAGCATCAACATGAGCAGGAGCAGTGGCGTTGCCACCGCCAGCTCCGCGGTGGCCGAGCCCCGGTCGTCCCGCAGGGCGTCCCGGAGCCGCTGCGGCAGCCCGCGCCCCCGGAACGCCGCGGCGGTGGTCATCCGCCGACCAGGCTGATCCCGTTGGCCGCCTCGGTGACCTTGGCGACGATGATCGCGATGACGATCAGGGCCGCGACGACGAGCAGCCCGGTGACCACCACCGTCTCGGTCGAGTACCCGGCGTCGGGTTCCCGCCGCACGGCTTCCCAGCGACCGCGCAGGTCGGCGAGCAGCACGTCCCACCAGCGATCGGCCGGTGGTCCCGGACTCCGGTCCGGTGTCTCGTTCATGGTCGTCCTCCTGTCGTGGGTTCCGGCCCGCGTTCAGAGCCCGTCAAGGATCTGGCCGATTGCCGGGTAGGTGATGAAGGTCAGGAAGCCGAGGAACAGCAGCATCACCGGCAGCGACATGCGCTCGGTCGCCGACTGCGCCCGGGCCTCGGCGTCGGTGATCTGGTGCGCCCGCAGCGAACCCGCCCGCGCGGCGAGGCTGGCCCGGACCCTGGCGCCCTCGGTCCCGGCGAGGCTCACCGAGCCCGCCAGCTCGGCGAGCTCGTCGACGCCGATCTCCTCGCCCAGTCGTCGCAACGCGGTCCACGCGGTCACCCGGGTCAGGTGCGCGGCCGACAGCGCGCCGGCCAGCCGGTCGAAGGCCCAGCCCTGCCCGACCGTCACCGAGACGGTGAGCGCGCTGTCGACGCCTGCGCCGCCCGCGAGGGTGATCCACACGAGGTCGAGGTACGCGGACAGGGCGTGCCGGAAGTCCGCGCGCATCTCCTCGGCCCGGCCGCGGGCCCGCAGGTCCGGCCAGACGAACCCGGCCGCGGCGAGCAACACGCCTCCGGCCACTGGCAGCTCGACACCGAACGGGACGCCCGCCACCGCGAGTACCAGCTGCACGATCGTCGGGGCCACGAACCCGGCCAGAGCCAGGAGGGCCTTGTGCGCAAGGTGCTCGGCCACGGGGGTGCCGGTGACGCGCAGGTCCGCCGCCGCGCGTGGCCCGGGCAGGCCGGCCCGGCGTTGCACCGCGACCAGCGGGCCGGTGAGGCGGGCGAGGCGACCTCCTGGCGACCCGATGTCCTCCGGTACCGCCGGGGCGTCCAGGGTGTGGGCCAACAGCTGACCCAGCGTCGGCCGCGGCGGGCGGGCCCAGACCGCGAGCGCCCACAGACCGGCGCCGAAGCCCGCGCCCAGCAGGACCGCCCACAGCGTCGCGGGGGCCAGCCCCGTCGGGCTCAGGACCGGGCCCGTTGCCAGGCCGGTCATGATCCGGTCCCGCCGTCCGACCCGCGCCCGCCGGCAGCGCCGGACCGGACGGGATCGCGCGATGTCGCACCGGCGGGGTCGTCGTCGCGGTCCGAGATCAGTCTGCCCGCCTCCGGGACGATCGCGATCGTGCGGAGCCAGCCGAACCCGGCCGCGAAGAGCACGCCGACCCCGAGCAGGACGGCCTGACCGGTCACCGAGTCGTAAGCGGCCAGGTAGGGCCGGTTGAGCAGCACGACGGCCACCGCGAACGCCGTCGTCGTGCCCACGACGACCCGCACCGACGTGCGGGACCGGGCCCGCCCGGCCTCCACCCGCATCCGCATCGACGCCCGCTCCCGCGCGGTCGCCGCGAGCGCCCCGAGGAGGTCGGTGAGCTGGCGGGCCTGCTGCTCGGCGGCGATCACCAGCGCCGCGACGACGAGGTCGGCCGTCGGGTCGGCGAGGTCCCGGGCGAGCAGACGCAACGCCGGCACGAGACGCACGCCGCGGTCCAGGCGCGCCGCCAGCGCGGCGACCTCCTCGCGCACCGGCGCGGGCGCGAGCGGGGCCGTCGCGAGGATCGCCTGTTCCAGCCCGGCCGCCGCCGACAGGGTGTCGCGGATCATCTCCGTCCAGGTGGCGACGGCCTCGATGCGGGCGACCCGCCGCCCGTGCCCGACGTCGGGCCCGAGCACCCGCGGCAGGAACCAGCACCCCGCGGCGACGAGCACCGCCCCGATGACCCACCCGGTGGCCGCCGCCGTGACGACCGCGGCGAGCGCCGTGCCGCCCGTCCGCACGACCACCTCGCGGCGGTTCCACCCGCGGTCACGCAGCCAACCGGTGAGGTCGAGCGTGACGGGAGGGCCGGGAGCCCGCCGGAGGAGGCCGAGGTGCACCAGGAACAGGCCGAGCCCGACCCCGCCGCCGAGCAGGGCGATCATCGCGGCCCGGCCCGGGTTCGCAGCAGCACCGGCGACCGGCAGCATCACGAGCAGCGCCGAGGAGGTCACGACGGCCACCCCGTTCTGGCCCGGGCCAGCAGCGCCGGATCGAATCCGGTGTCGACCAGGTCGTCGAGCGTGTCGGAACGGATGGCCCCGGCCACCGGACGGGCCCGCCGCCCGGCGTCCGGACGGAAGACCTCGTTGGACACGACCTGCGGGCCGTCCGCGCCGACCACCTCCCGGATCGACGAGACGACCCGCGTGCCCCCCGAGGCGCGGGCGAGGTGGACGACGAAGTGCACCGCTCCGGCGACGAGCAGGTTGGTCGCCTCCAGCGGCAGCCGTTCCGGGCCCTGCGCGGCGTACGAGGCGAGGCGGGTGAACGCGATCGTCGAGCTGGAGGCGTGCAGCGTGGCCATGCTGCCGTCGTTGCCCTGGCTCATCGCGTTGCACATGGGGATGACCTCGGGCCCGCGGATCTCCCCGACGATGACCCGGTCCGGCGACATCCGGAGCGCCCACCGCACCAGGTCGGCCTGGCTCACCGCCCCCTCGCCCTCGATGTTGGCCTCGCGGGCCTGGAACGCGGTCACGTCCGCGTGGACCGCCGGGTCGGTGTCCAGGCCGAGCTCGAAGGCGTCCTCGATGGTCACGATCCGCTCCATCAGGTCCATCTCCGCCGCGAGCGCCCGCAGCAGGGTGGTCTTGCCCTCTCCGGTGCCGCCCGCGATGACCAGGTTCTTCCTCGCCTGCACGCATGCGCGCAGGAACCGCACGAGGATCTCGTCGACGGTGCCCCGCCCGCGCAGCTCGTCGAGGGTGACCCGGGGGAAGCGGTGGCGGCGGATCGACAGCGACGTGACCCCGCCCGCGGTCACCCCCATCACCGCGAACAGGCGCTCCCCACCGGGGAGCTGCAGGTTGACCGACGGGCTGCCGTGGTCGAACCGCCGCTCCTGGCTCGACGCGCGGGCCGCGAGCAGCCGGACGAGTTCGGTCAGCTCGTCGTTGGACCGCGCGATCGGGCCGACGCGCTTGCGCAGCCCGTCGGCGTACTGGACGAAGACGCGGTCGAACCGGTTGGCGTTGATCGTCTCGATCCGCTGGTCGTCGAGCAGCGGCTGCAGCCCGGCCATCCCGAACAGCTCGTCGACCACCTCGGCCACCACGCGGCGCTCGCTCGCAGGCGGGACGAGCGGCCGGTTGGCGGTCAGCTCGCGCTCCGCGAAGGCGTTCACCGCGCCGTCGACGATCTCGCGGGCGAGGGCCCGGTGTCCCTCCGGCGTGGTGCGGGCCCCGGTGCGCCGCCGCTGCTCCTCCACCCGGCCCGGGAGCTGGTCGGCCAGGACCGAGCGGACGTGCTCGCGCAGCCGTCGCTCCGCCGTCCCGTCCGGCCCCGTGGCGCCGTCGCCCAGCCGCACCAGCTCGCCCCGCGGCTCGCCACGGTCGCGCAGCGGCACCACGGTGCCGGGCTCCGCATGATCAGTGCGCCACCCCTGCGCCGGCCCGCGGGACTCGCCGTTGCTCGTCATGACGCCCTCCCCGCGACGTCCGGACCGTTCGACCCGTTGGCGCTCCGCGCCGTCCGGCGTCGACCCGCCCGGTCCGAGCGCCGGCCGGCCGACGGATCGGGACCCCGCGGCGCGAGCAGTTCCGCGATCTCCCGGGCGCTCTGGCCCAGCAGGGACCGGCCGGGCCCGCTGTGGTGCCAGCGCAGCGTGCTGCGCCGCCCGGACAGAACCGCCGCGCCCCGCGGGTCGAACGGGACCCGGGCCAGCGGGGCGACGCCCAGCTCGCGGGCCACCGCGGCGATCGAGTGGCCGCGGTGCGCGTCACGATCCGCGAGGAGCAGGACCGGACGCCGCGACCAGGCCCCGATCTCCGGTACCCGGCGCGCGAGGTGGGCGAGGTCGTCGGCGTGTGCGCCGGACAGCAGGACCAGCACGTCCGCAGAGCGCAGCAGCGGCATCGCGGGCGACTCCGGCTCGACCCGCCCGCAGTCGGCCACCAGCACCGCGCCCGGGTGCTCGGCGGCGGCGAGCAGCGGGCCCGGGGCGAGCCGGCCCGCGGGTTCCGGGGACGCGAGCACCGCGAGGGCACCGCGGGCGCGCCCGGCGTCCGGCGGTGACGCGACCACGGGCACGTCGCCGGGCAGCACCTGCGCGTGCCGCCACAGGAGTTGCGCGTTCTCGACACGCGAGCCGAGCGGTGTCACCCCGCCGCGGGTGGCGGCCGCCAGGCTGAACAGACCGGGCGACTGCGCCAGTCCGAACCGCATGGCGACGTCTCCCCCGGCCGGGTCGGCCTCCACCACGACCACCCCGGCCGGGTCGGGCCAGCACGCCGCAAGCGCGACGCACAACGTCGTCACCCCGGGTGATCCCTTCACGCTCGCCACCGCGACCAGCACCGCACTCACCCGCCCACCGCGACGAGGACGACGGCCAGACGGCCCGGCGGCACGGCCGCGACCTCGCGGGCCGGTGCCTCCGCGAGCTGCACCGACACGACGGTGAGCTGGCCGGTGTCCGACGGCTCGACGCTCGTCACCACCCCCGACCACGCCCTCGGAACCGCTCGATCGGCCCCGTCCGCCGGGGCCGCGACCACCGAGACGCGGTCGCCCGGTGCCGCTTCCAGCGGCAGCCGGCCCGCGTCGAGCGCGACCGCCACGACCGCCTGGCCTGCCGGCGGAGCAGCGGCTCCGCCGAACGACTCCGGTGTCAGCAGCACGCCCGCGGGCACGGAGTACGCGAGAGGACGGCCGATCAGCGATGGTGCCGAGCCGGCGTCGACAGCGCGGACGTCGGAGTCCGCGGGCAGGACGACCTGCCGGACGTCGGCCGCCGTCAGGACCTCCCCGACGGTCACCGCCCGCGCGGTGGCGAGGACCGGCCGGGTGCCGCCGAGCTGCAGCGTCAGGGCGAGCGCGCCGACCGCGCAGGCCAGCACGAGCAGGATCCCGAGCAGCAGGTGCGGCACGCTGCGCCGCCCGATCGGCGCGGCGGTGCGCGATGCCGGGTCCCAGGGATCGGCCGGGGAGTCGACGGGGTGCACGGCACCGGGCGTGTCGATGCGGCGTGCTCGTGCGGGAAAGGTCGTTCGCATCTCCTCGGACCTCCTGTCCGGTCGTGACAAGGCGCGCCGGATCGCCGCACCGCCCGTGGTTCCGGCGCGCCGTGTCGTCGCGATATGGCTACTGCTGTCGCTCGCCGTACTGCCCCCGCCGGGGTTCAACCGCCCCCGGTGACCAGGGCCTGGGACTCCGCGACGCGGAACCCCGCCTCGCTGGTGGTGGTCAGCCCGGGGAATGTGCCGCCATCCCCCGCTCCGGACCACGTGACCGTCCAGCTCACGGTGACCGCCACCGCGAACGTCTCGCCGGGCCTGCCCGCCGACGAGGCCCCGTAGGTGTGCCCGCAGTCCGGCGACGGCGATGCCGGGTCCGTCCCCGGGGCGTACGGCGTTCCCGGGCCCCGGCACACCACCTCGCTGCCGTCGCCCATCGACCAGGTCGCCGACTCCGGGACCGCCCGCGCCGTCACCGACACCCCCGGCACCGAGGCCGTCGCCTCGACCGGCGCCCAGTCGCCGTCCAGCCACAACCAGGTCGGCAGGTTCACCAGCTGGTCGCCCACCGGGCTCGCCGCCACCGCCGGATCGGGCAGGCGCAGGCGGTCCCTGGCCTGCTCGGCCAGGTCGGCCGCCGATGGCCTCTCCGCGCCCGGGACCTGCTCGCCGTCCGGGATCCACACCGGCGCGCGGTAGAGCGAGTCGCGGAACCCGTCTCCCGGGCACCGCCACAGGTACCAAGCGCCGTCCTCGCCGGGCTCGGGCTGCCGCTCGCGCCGGGTGGCGGCCGGCACGACGACCACGGCCGCCGGCCCCCGCGGCGGCGTGCCGAAGGACGCGGGCACCAGCCCGCCGCCGGGCGGCCGGAAGTCGCTGATCACGTACGAGCAGCGCACGCCGTCGACGGGCTGCGCCGCTTCGTCCGCACCACCGCTGCGCGGACCTGGGTCGTCGGGAAGCGTCAGGTCGGCGTCTGGCGCCGGGGCCCCGCCGGAACCCGCGCCGAGGTCGCACGCCGGTGACGGTGTCTCCGAGCACGACACCGAACCCCAGCCGTCGCCCGATGGTGGCGGCTCCGGCGCGGGCTGGGCGAGGGCGCCGGCCACCGCGACCAGCGCGGCGAACGCCGCCGGACCCGTCAGCATGACCCGAGTTCCTGGACGCCGTAGTCGGACACCTTCCACGAACCGTCCGACTGGCGCTCGACCAGGGCGTTGATCAGCCGCCGCCCACCGGAACCGTCGGTGGCTCGCGTGCCGTCGTCCTCCCGGTACTTGAGCCAGTTCGTCGAGTCGCCGCAGTCGGCCACGATCACGCGGACCGGCGCGCCGGACGGTTCGACCGACGACACCTCCGGGGACAGGACCGGCGCGCCGCGGGTCACCAGGCCGTTCGCGCTGTCCGCGTAGAGACCGCGCGAGAGGTTCGTCAGCGCCTGCCCCGTCGCGTGGCGCCCCAGGCTCGTCGACTGCCAGTCCGACGTCGTCCCGGCGGCGACGAAGTCGTCCCACATCCCCCGGTACGCGGCGAGCGCCTCCTGCCCGGCCAGGTCGTCGGCCGACGGCGCGGGCGACGCCTGCGCCGAGGGTGTGTCCGGCATCGGGGGTGGGCTCGGGGAGGGCGACGTGCCCACCGAGCACCCGGCCGTCAGGGCCAGCACCGAGGCCACCAGGACGGAGCTGAACCTGCCGGACATCGAACACCTCCCCTCTTCGGCTTCGGGCCCTGATCATCGGACGACACGGAACACATGTACACCCGCCACCAGCACGGACGCCGAAGTGCGCGAGTACGGACTTCCTGGTCCGTATGGCGATCGCACCGAAATTCACCCTTCCGGGCTACGAGTCATCAGCCAAACGCGGTCCGCGCAATCACCTTCCGGGTGCATGCTCGACCTAGCGGTTGGGCCATGCGGCTCGTCCTGCTCGCACCGGACCCGGAACGGAGGGACGAGGGGCCGATGCTCGGCGAGAGCACATCGACGTCCGGATCGGACAGCAGGCCGACGACGCCCCTGCGGCGCATCTGGCTCGTGTTGACCGCGATCCTCGCGGGTAGTTCGGCCTGCGCAGTCGTGGTGGACGGAGTCGGGACGGCCGCGCCGGGCCCGACGCCGGAAGCCGCGCTGCCAGCGGCCACGCCGCAGCCGACGACCGCAGCTCCGGCCCCGACCGGTGACAGCCCTGGTGAGCTGAGCGCCCCCTTCGACGTCTGCGAAACGATCACGTGGGCGGACTTCCCCGCCACTGTCCGCCCCGCGGATCCGCGCCGGGAGCCGGTTCCCATGGAGCTCGACGAGGACGACGGGATCGCCGCGGGCTGCCGGTACGACAACTCCAAGGCGGTGGAGATCGAGATCTGCATCCCGCCGCCCTGCCAGGATGCATCCCCACCGGAGCTCGGCGACCTGTTCCTCGTCAACATCCCGTGGAGGACGGCCGCGCTCAACCCGGACAGCCAGGCTGCGGAGAGCTACTCCGTCCGCATCGAGGGGATAAGGGGTGTCGTCCTCCCCGGCCGGAACACCGCCAACGGCAGGGACGACCCGCAGTGCGCCGTGGGCGTGGATCTGTCGAGCGGGGCCGGGATCGTCGCTGGGCGGGTCGCTCGCCGCAGCCGCCATCCCGCGTCTCCTCACGAAACGAGACGCACCGCCACACCGCGCCTTGATCGGCGCCTGCGCCGGCACGACCGGACTCGCAGCCGGGGTCCTCGCACTGCGGTTCACCGGGATCGAGCTACTGGCCTTCGGCCTCCTCGCCGGCGCCGGAGTCGTCGCAGCCGCGATCGACGTCGTCGAGCGGCGGCTTCCCCGGCGGCTCGTCGTTCCGGGCCTCGGCGTGCTGGGCGGCCTGCTCACCGTCGAGGCCGCCGGTACCGGACGCTGGGAGAACCTCCTCACCGCTCTCACTGCCGCCGCGACCGTCGGGCTGGCCTACCTCCTTGTCGCGCTCGCGTCGAACGGCGGCCTCGGTTCGGGGGACGTCACGTTCGGCGCCCTGCTCGGCATGGCGATGGGCTGGCAGGGATGGGCCACGGTCGTGACCGGCACCGCGGTCGCGTGGCTCGGAGCCGCCGCCCTCCTCCTCGTCCTTCGCTGTGTCGGACGGCGCCCCCGCGCGATACCCATGGGTCCGTTCCTGCTCGGCGGCGCCCTCGCCGCGCTGCTCTCCGGCTGATCGACCCGGCCCGTTAAGGACGCATTCGGACACCGCCGCTGTCCGGGCCCGCACTCTGGATCTTCGCCGTACCGCCGGGCTGACTGGCATCCGGACCGGCCACACGCGTGCCGGCCGAGGGGATGGGAGTGGCGTCGTGAGCGAACGGTACGAGATCCAGGGCCGGGTCGTCGAGTGGCGCGGAGGGGTGGTCCTGCGGGACGAGGCGCGACGCGACGCGCGGGACTCGCTCGATGCCGCGAAGCAGGTCGCAGCGAAGTACCTGGCCGACGGCCTGGTGACGTGGATCTTCCTCGTCCGGTGGGAGCCGGGCCGGACCACGCCGACCTACACGTTGGTGAGTCGCAGCAGGCCGTCGAGCCTCGCACCCTCGTGCCGGATCGCGACGGCCCGCGCGACCGTCGGTTCTCGGCGGGCGGCGTGAGGCTGATCGGTGGCGCTGCCACCGGCGGAGAGGGGCGATCGGCCGCCGAAGTCGGACCTCGATTCCGGGGAAGCTGCGCGTGTCGTTCCCCGCGGCGCTGTCGCTTCGTGGGCGGGACCCCGGTGACCCCGCCGGCCGCCCGCACGGTCACGACTTCACCGTGGAGCTGCTCTTCGAGAGTACGACGCTGGTCCACCCGGGCGTCGTCGTCAACGACGACATGCGCACGGAGATCCAGGAGCACGTCGCGGGCCGCCTCGCCTACCGCGACCTGGACCGGCTCTTCGACCGGCCACCGACGTGCGAGGCCATCGCGGAGCACCTCGCGACCTGGCACCGCCGATCGGCTCGACCTGCCGGGCACGCACAGCTGGTCGCGGTGACCGTGCGGACCGGAGCGGGCGACCACGGCGAGATCCACCTGACCGCATCGGCCGGGAACTCGACATGAACGACTATGCCGGCGCCGGCTGGCAGCGCTACGCCGAGCGCCTCGTCGACGGCCTGGTTCGCCGCGGCGCCCTGCAGGACGACCGATGGCGCGACGCGGTGCTCGCCGTGCCACGGCACCACTTCGCGCCCACCTACTACACGCCTTCCGGTCGGGGCGGGCGCTGGGAACGGCACAACCCCCGGGACGGAGCCCGAGGCGGCCGACCGGCTGCACTGGGTGTACTCCGACGCATCCCTCACCGTCGCCCTGTCCGAGCTGGACGTGTGGGGCGACCGGCACCCGGTCGCGACCTCCCCGCCGCCCGAACTGATCGTGCGCAGCCTTCAGGCGCTCGACGTTCGGGACGGTGACCGGTTGCTGCAGCTCGGCGTCGGCTGCGGCTACACGACGGCACTCGCCGCGCACCGGCTCGGCCCGGGGCGGGTCGTCGGCGTGGAGATCGATCCTGACCTGCTCCGGTCCGCGGCCCGCCGGTTGGAGGAGCGAGACCTGCTCGTGACGTTGCGACCGGGTGACGGCAGCACGCCCGTCCCGCTCTCCGTGGACGGCGCACCGTTCGACGGCGTGCTCGTCGGCTACGAGTCCGACGACGTGCCCGCCGTCTGGGTGCACCACGTCCGGCCGGGCGGCCGTCTCCTGGCCCGCGTCACCGGGGGGCTGGGCGGCGGCAGGCACGTCCTGTTCGAGCGCCCGACCAACGATCCAGCAGCGGGGTCCGCGGACCCGCCGCTGGTGGGACACTTCCTCGACTGGACCGGCCCTCTCCCGGCACGGCGGGTCGCGGCGATCCGTCGCGCCGTCCGGCGACCGGCCGCGCCGACCGGCGGGCTCGTGGCTTCGAGCAGCACCCCGGTCGCCCCGACCCTGCTGGCGGACGACATGACCCCACTGGTCCTTCTCGCGCAGCTGCACCTACCACGCGGGACGACCCGCGCCGTCCGCTCCACGGGCACGGGCACCGCCACCTACCTCCAGTCGCCCGACGGCTCGTGGGCCGAGATCGCGCACGCTCCCGACCGGCGTGGCCGACACGACGTCCGGGAGGAGGGCCCGACCCGCCTGGTGCGCGCGCTCGACGAGGCCGCGGCCGTGTTCGACGACCTGGACCGCCCCGACTGGACAGACTTCGGCGTGACCGCCACCGCGTCGGGCAGCCACGTGTGGCACCGCAACCCCGGGACGGGGCCGCGCTGGCCCCTGGGGCCGACCTGGGCCGCGAACGCGACCGTCTGACCGCGCCTGCCCGCCCGGCACGAACCCGTCCGCCCGCAATCCGCGGAACCGGCCACCACCTCGTGATCTGTCGCGTACGGTGTCGTCGCCGATGTGCAGCGTGACGGGCGGCGGGAGGCGGGCGAGGGGTGGCGAACCGGATGCGGGCGCTCGATCCCCAGGCGTCCCCGGCTGCGCTCTTCGGGGCCGAGCTGCGCGCCCTGCGGCAGCGGCGCGGCGTGTCGCTGGCCGCGGTGGGACGGCTGGTCCACGTCAGCGGTGACCTCGTTGGCAAGATCGAGAAGGCTGACCGGCGGCCCCAGGCGGACCTCGTCACGCGGCTCGACCGGGCGTTGGAGGCCGGCGGCGCTCTCGTGCGCCTCGGCCGCGACGCCGCCGGAGAGGACAGCGCCGGCGGCGCGGACCTGCCGGCGACGGTCGCCGTTCCGGTTCTCTCCCCGGACGACGCCGCGACCCGGCTGCGCCTCGTGATCGACGCCGTCCGCAGCGGCGACCACGCCATGAGCGACCGGGGAGACCCGGGAACGCTCGTGGCCCATGCTCGCGCCGCGGAGAAGGTCCTGCCGCGTGTCGGGCCCGACGAGCGGGCGCGGCTGCACGCCTCGATCGCCGAGGCCCACCAGCTCGCGGGATGGATGAGTTTCGACCACGGCCACTCCCGGCGCGCCGAGCACCTCCTGGGCACCGCCCGCAGCTGGGCCGAGCACGCTGCCGACCCCGCCCTCGCCGCCTTCGTCCTGGGGCCGAGCCTGTCGTTCGTCGCCACCTACGGCGGCGACCCGCCCTCGGGGTCGAGCGGGCCTACGGCGCGATCGGCTGGGCCCGGCGCAGCGGCAACCACCGGCTCGCCGGCTTCGCCATGGCCATCGGCGCGCGGGCCCACGCCCGCCTCGGCGAGACCGGCCTGTGCCTCGACCTGCTCGACCAGGCCGCCACGGAGCTGGCACGGCACGACCCGGACGGCCACGACCCCGCCGCCCACCCGTGGCTGTCGGTGTTCGACCGGGCCGCGCTCGACGGGCACCGGGGCAGCTGCCTGCTCGACCTGGACCGGCCCGGCCTCGCGCTGCAACCGCTGGCCGAGCAAGAGCACAACGCCCCGCACCGGTTCGTCCGCAACCGCGTGATCTGGCAGCTCGACCGCATCGACGCGCTGCTGCGCCTCGGCGAGATCGACAACGCCTGCGCCGACCTGCACGCGGCGACGGCCGCCACCACCGCGATGTCGCCGCGAGTGCTGCGCCGGTTCCGCGCGGTCGGACTCCGCCTGGACGCGCTGCCCCGCACGGCGACGACGGCCGACGCGATCGACCGGCTCCGGGCCCTCAGCGCGGCGTGCGCGTGAACGGGTAGGTCGCCCACTCCAGCGCCGCGACCTCCCCCGCCACATCGCGGCGGACGGTGAGCCGCTCCCCGGTGAAACGGCCGGCCACCGCGCGGAACAGGTCGCGGTCGAGCTGCTCGAACCGCGTCTCGGTCGCGACGGGGCGGCCGACGAGCAGCGCGTGCAGCCCGTCGGCCCGCCAGGTGAACACGGTCTCCGCGGCCTCCGACCACCAGCGGCCCAGCACCCCGTCCACCGCGGACGGCACCTCGTCGAGCGGGACCCACGTCGCCACGCCGGTTACCGGCTCGACGCCCGTCCGGCCGTCGACGACGTCGTCCACCAGCTCGGCGGCCAGCGCGCCGACAGCCGCGCCCCGGGTCGCGTTGGACAGCGCCACCGCCACCGATCGCGTGGTCCGGTCGAACGACAGTGCCGCCAGGAAGCCCGGCATCGCACCCGTGTGCCCGGCCAGAACCCGGTCACCGCGGCGCTCGAGGATCAGTCCCAGCCCCCACCCCGACGTCCAGCCCGTCCGGTCGACCATCACCTCGAGGGTGTGCATCGCCTCGACGACTGCCGGGCTGACCACCTCGGATGCGCCGCCGGCCAGGGCGTCACCCCACACCAGCAGGTCCGCTGCGGTCGACCAGAGCTGCCCGCCCACCCCGACCGCACCCTGGTCCATGTCCGGCTCGCGGTGCACCACGTCGGCATACGGGTCGACGCGGTACCCGCTCGCGGCACCGTCGGGCCGCTTCCACCCGGTCGCGGTCAGTCCGAGCGGCGCGATGAGGCGCCGGTCGATCAGCGCCGGGCAGGACTCGCCGGTGACCGCCTCGACGACCAACCCCAGCAGCGCGTAGCCCAGATTGGAGTAGTGCCACCGGACACCCGGCCGGTCCACCAGCTCCGCCCGCCCCAGCGACCGCCGCAGGGCGAACGCGTCCGAGCCCCGCATCGACTCCCACATGTCCCCCGGCGCCTCCCGCTGGACACCACCCCGGTGCGCCAGCAGCGCCCGCAACGGTACCTCCCCGAACGGCGTCCCCGACAGGTGGGTGCTCAACAGGTCGTCGAGTGCGAGCGTGCCGTCCTCGACGAGGCCGAGCACCGCCGCGGCGGTGAACGTCTTGGTGATCGACCCGATCCGGTAGGGCACCCGACCGGAAGCGGCGATCCCGAGCGCGACGTCCGCCGTGCCCGCCGCCCCGACACCCAAAACCTCACCGCGACGCGCTGCGCCCAGCACGACGGACGGCACATGGTCCCCGCTCTGCGCGATGGCCGCCTTCACGTCGAGCCGGCCACCTCCGACCACCTCGTCGATGCCCATACGCACACCTCCACGCGATTGCACCCCAGCGCGCTCCTCGGTTCGGGTGTCCTGCGACTTCAGCAGCCGCATTCTCCCAGCTCAGGGGAACTTTTCGCTGTTACGACACACTCAATCCGAGATCACGGTGAATACCGGAGGCTGGCCGAAGCGTTCCATGGGGTCGATGCCCAGCGAACCGGCCAACTGCATGATGAGCAGGGGGTGCGCGCCACGGTCGTGCAGCGCGACGACGTCGCCCTCGATCACGGCGGTCAGATCGGCGAGGGGGACGCCCGCACGGTCCGCAGCGTCGTGGGGGGCCCGCCGTGCCTCTTCCCGGAAGTCGGCGTCGGCGACGGCCCTGCGGAGCAGCCCGTCGAGGACGATGTTCACGGCTGGTCCCGCGGGAACAACCGCGCGAGCGCGATCCCCGTGGCCCAGTCGGGCACGGACTCGTAGGCGAGGACGTGGGCCAGGCTCCGCTGCGCCGCCATGACCGTGATCCAGTTGCGGATCTCGGGAGCGCCGTTCCCGGCTTCGGCAACGACATCGGCGGTCTTCATCGCCACGAGGCTGTCGAGGTCCCCGGCCTGGACGAGACCGAGGAAGCGCCGGTCGAAGTCGGTGTTGACGGCACCCATCTTCGGGGTGGCGACCCAGTGCGACAGGCCGCCGGTGCCCAGCAGCACGACGCGTTCGGCGCTCGGCCGCCGGTGGACGACGTCCCGGACGAGCTCGCCGAGCTCCGCGGAACGCCACAGCGGCGGAAGCGGCTCGGTGCTGGAGTTCTGGAAGACCGGCACCACCGGGATGTCCATCTGCGGCCGGATCAACGTCAACGGGGCCATGAACGCGTGGTCGATCCGGGGGTTGGCGGAGAAGGCGAGGTCGAAGCCCGCCTCCAGGCCGTCCTCGAGCAGCTGCGCGGCGAACCCGCCGGCGAGGGGCAGCCGGGCGGCCGCCACCCCACCGTCGCCCCAGCCGGTACAGGCGTCTCCGATGCCCACGCAGATCTGGGGGAAGGCGTCGTAGCCGAACGAGTTGAGGTGCTCGCTCCCGACCACCACGATGAGATCGGGCGCCAGGCGGGCGATCTCGTCGCGGAGCCGACCGAAGGCCTGGTGCACCCGGAGCTGGGCCGGGTCCTCCGGCCGGTACTTCCGGATCATCATGGCCGTGTGCGAGACGCCGTATCCCGCGACGAGGACCCCCATCAGCGGGTTCCGTCCGGTTGACCGGCCCGGCCCGACACCGAGCGCAGGAACCCGCCGACGACGTCGAGGAACTCGTCCGGTTTCTCGAACTGCGGCCAGTGCCCGGCGTCCTCCATCAGGTACCAGGCCGCCCCGGGGATGATCTCTGCCGCCTTCCTCCCGACCTCCCACGGCATCGTGGGGTTCTGCCGGGTCCAGAGGACCAGCGTCGGGCTCGAGATCTGCCGCAGCAGGTCGGCCGTGAGCACCTCCTGGGGCCGCGGGGCAGCGGTGAACGCGTCCACGAGCCGGGCGGCGACCGCGGCGAAGTCGGCCTGGGTCTGGATCCGGAACCGGGTCTCGACCAGCTCGTCGGTCACGACGGCCGGGTCGTGCACCAGCCATTCGAGCCGGGTCCGCACCTTCTCCCGGGTCGGCTCGTCCAGCGCCCGCCGCGTGGCGTCACCGACCTTCCGGCCGACCCGGGCCGTGAGGTCGGCACCGTCCTCGGTCAGCTCCAGACCGGCACCGGTGACGCTGACGAACGAGGCGACCCGGTCGGGATGGTGCACGGCGAGCCAGGCGGCCACCCACCCGCCCAGGGACTGGCCGACCAGGTGGGCGCGGCGGGCGCCGATCGCATCGAGGAACCCGAGCACGTGATCCGCGAGCACCTGGATCGAGTAGTCGATGGCCGGCTTGGCGGTGAAACCGTGCCCGAGCATGTCCAGGGAGTGCACCCGGAAGTCCTGTGCCAGCGGCCCCACGTTGCGCACCCACGTCTCGGCGTGCCCGCTGATGCCGTGCAGCAGCACCACCGGCTCGCCGGTTCCGGCCTCGATGCTGCGCGTGCGGTGACCGTTCGCGTCCCGGAACCGGACCTCGGCGCCGAGCAGGTCCAGCCAGAACGAGCGCGTCACCACCCCCGGGGCGTCCTCGACGGTCATGGGTTCCCTTCCCTTCACGTGGATCTCGGACGGCGCTATCAGCTCACTGGTTGCTGCCGCCGGCCCAGTTCTCCTGAGAGCCGAGGTTGGCCAGCGCCGCTGTGTACAGCGCCCCCTGCGCGTCGAAGGGCAGGTGGGGCACCCCGGACCGCTCGTACGTGGGCATCGCGGCCTCGAGTCGCCTATACATCTCCTCCATGTCCGCCGGCAGCTCGTGGTCGAGCCACGCGGCGTAGTCGCCGAAACCGTGGTCGTAGTTCCACTCCGGCACGTAGTAGAGCCGCCCGGCCGCCCCGCGGGCGTCCTGGGCCGAGAGGAACAGGGTGATCGGCAGCAGGTGCTCGGAGATCGCCGGCCGCATGAAGTAGACGACCCCCATGTCGTTGAACGCGCGGGCGGTGGTGTCGAACCACGACGCCCGGGTGTGTCCGGGCATGATCGCGTTGACCGCGACCCCGTCGCCGCGCACCTCCTCGGCGAGGTAGAACGTCAGCGCGGTGACGGCCGCCTTGGTGGCCTGGTAGGGCATCTCGACCGTCCACGGTCGCAGCCCGTGGTACCCGCCTCCGGCGGCGACGGGCAGGACGCCGCTGCTCACGACGTTGATGATGCTGCCGCGCTTCTTCTCCTGCATGGGCTTGATGAACCGGCGGATGACCTTGAGCGTGCCGAAGACGTTGACGCCGAACATCGCCTCCCAGTCCTGGTCGGTCGTGTCCAGGGTGTTGCGGTGACCGGTCGGCGCGAAGAGCGTCTCCGAGACAAGGGCCGCGTTGTTCACCAGGACGTCGACGGTTCCGAACCGGTCCGTGACCGCCTCGTAGGCGGCGTCGAGCTGCGCGTCGTCGGTGATGTCCACCTCGACGGCCAGTCCCTGCTCGGCGTCCAGCTGCTTGCGGAAGTCCTCGGCGCCGTCCCAGGTCCGGTCAGCGGCGACGACCCGCGCGCCGGCGCGGATCAGCCCCTCGCACAGGGACCGGCCGATGCCGCGGGCGCCGCCGGTGACCACGACGACCCGTCCGTCGAGATCGCCGCGCCACTCGCGGAGGCTGCGCTCCACCATCTGCTTCTGCCGGGCCGTGACGGACGCTGTGTCCGGCCTGTCCGCACCGGAAGGCTCGTCGACCGACATCTCGCGCTCCTCGCTGTCCAGGGGTCCGCGCCGAGCACGAGCGGCCCGTCGACGACGGATCTGCCCGCTCGGGCGCTGAGGAGCGCAACGCTATGGCGCGCCCGTATCTGCGTCCATAGAATAGTTCGAATACAAGCTATTCAACTGGAGTATCAATGGAGCTGCGCCAGCTGCGCTATTTCGTCGAGGTCGTCCGCGTGGGGTCCTTCCTCGGCGCCGCCGAGCGCCTGGAGGTGGCCCAGCCCTCGCTGTGGCGCCAGGTCAAGGCACTGGAGGCCGAGCTGGGCGTGGCGCTGTTCGAGCGCTCCGGCCGCGGCGTGGTGATCACCAGCGCAGGGTCCCAGCTGCTTCCGCGAGCCGAGCAGCTGCTCGCCCAGGCCGAGGGGATCCGAACCCTGAGCACCGAGCTGGCGCGTGGCCGCGCCGGCGTGGTGACGATCGCCTGCGCGCATCCGCACGTGTCGCACTTCCTCGCACCGGTGATCGGCCGGCTGCACCGCGCCCACCCGCTCATCCACGTCGCGCTGCACGAGTCGTCCGGACTGCCGCCGGTGGAGCAGGTACTCACCGGCGACGTCGACTTCGTCACCGCACTTCCCCGCAGCGACGAGAGGCTGGCGGGGCACCGACTGGGGGACGCCCGCGTCGTCGTGATCACCCACGAGGATCACCCGTGGCGGGACCGCCGCGAGGTTCCCGTCTCGGACCTGGCGGGCGTGCCGGTGCTCACCGGTGGACCCGACAGCCTGACCCGCCGCCTCCTCGAACCGGCGCTGCGTGAGGGCGGCCTCGTCCTCGACGTCGCGCTCGAGTCGGGCAACACCACCACGCTGGTGGCGATGGCCCGCGCGGGGCTGGGGGTCGCCGTCCTCGCCGACGACAACCTGACCGGGACCGAGGAGGCCGCCGGCTGGCCGGTGCTGGTCGACGAGCGCTATCCGATGACCGCCCCCATCTGGATCTACTGGGCTCGCCACCGACAGTTGGCTCCGCCGGTGCGAGCCTTCGCCCGCGAGGTCACCGGCGGCCATTGATTCACAGGCGGCATTACTTCAATCCGAATTATGCAATAGACACCATGGTGACCGCCGCCATAGCGTCCTGCCCCACGTCACAGGACGGGTGCCCAGGGCTCTCAACGGAGGAAAACCATGACGGATGTCGATGAGCTGCGAGACATCGTCGACTGGCAGAACGGTCTCGTCGCGCCCGCGGTCCACTTCGACGAGGACCTGTACCGGATCGAGGCGGACCGCGTCTTCAACCGGGCCTGGTTGGTCGTGGGCCACGAGGACATGGTCCGCAAGCCCGGGGACTACGTCACGAACTACATGGGCGAGGTGCCCGTCATCGTGGTCCGGGACGCCGGCGGGCAGATCCGGGTGCTGGTGAACCGATGCTCGCACCGCGGCAACCAGGTCTGCCTCTTCGACCGCGGCAACGTGAAGGGCTTCACGTGCTCGTACCACGGCTGGAGCTACGGCCTGGACGGGGCCCTGACCGGCGCGCCGATGGAGCAGATGCTCTACCGGGGGGAGCTGGACAAGTCGGCCTGGGGGCTGGAGGAGGTCGCGAAGGTCGCGAACTTCAAGGGTCTCCTCCTCGCATCGTTCGACCCGGCGGCTCCCGCGCTGGAGGAGTGGCTCGGCGAGGACGTGCGCTGGTGGCTGGAGAACTTCGTGCTCGCCGGGCCCCTCGGGGGCCTGGAGGCGCTGCCGGGGTGGCACCGGTACCGGTCGCCGGGCAACTGGAAGCTCATCTCCGAGAACTTCATCGGCGACGACTACCACGTGTTC
>NZ_JAJCYB010000102.1 GCF_029263155.1 Pseudonocardia sp. | reverse complement strand
GGGCTGGGGCCCCCCCGGGGGGGCCCCCCCCCACGGCCGGTCCCACTCGGACGATCGTCGCGACGTGTCCGCGGATGCTGTCCGATCAACGTCCACGCCCACCTCGCGCGGCGATCACCGTGCCATCATCGGCCCGTGGGGTTTGCCCCATCCGTGCGCGGCGACCAGGTTGGCGGCTACGGCGTGCGCGGCCCGCTCGATCGGCGGCGACGCGGCCCTCATCGGGCACCCGCGCCGGGGTCGGCGGGCTGGCCGTCGGCGTCGCGGCCGACGTGCCCCGCGTGACCCGTCCGGTGATGTGTGCCGGTGACGGACGTAATCCGGGACATGCCTGCTAGCCGGCTCAACGTGATGAGCGCGGACTCGCCGCTGATACATGCCGTCGCCGCTCTGCGCTGTAAGAGTCCCCGACCGAAGGCTTCGCAAGGCGAGCGCCGACTCTGCGGCTATCGCCGAAGACGAGCGTTCAAGCGGTGACCAGGTTGGTGCCGTCGTGCGCGCGGGTGGCTGGAGAATCTGAGAGTGCGTCGGTGACGCGGACGGCGTACGCCGGGTCCATGTGTGCCGTGATCTCGTCGACGGTCAGCCACGCGATGCGGGTTGCTTCGGCGGTGTTGGTGGCCGCGGCGGTTCGGGGGTGGCAGCGGAAAACGAGGGCGACGATGCCGCGTGGCAGGTTCTTGTAGACGCCGCTGAGGCGCTCGACCTCGACGTCGACGCCGGTCTCCTCGTGCACCTCACGGCGGACGCCGGCTTCGAACGTCTCGTCCAGCTCCAGCACACCGCCGGGCGGTTCCCAGTGGTGGTTGTCGCGGCGCTGAATGGCGAGGATGCGCCCGTCGTCGCGGATGACGATACCGGCGACGCTCACCGAGTGCTTCGGGGTGTCGGCCACCGAGCTGCCTCCAGAGTCTCCAGTTGCTCCTGATGCCTGTAGTGGCCATAAGCTACAGCTATCTACACGCCTGGAGGAGTTGTGGCGCTCGGGTCGCTCGACCGGAGCGGGGATCGCGCCCCGTACCGGCAGATCGCTGACCAGCTGCGCGCCGCGATGGATCGCGGCGACATCGCGGCCGGCGACAAGCTGCCGTCGGAAGCCGAGCTGATGCGCCACTACGACGTGGCTCGGATGACCGTCCGCCAGGCGGTGCAGGAGCTCCGCACCGAGGGGCGGGTCGTCGCCGAGCAGGGCCGCGGCGTGTTCGTCCGGCTGCCGGCACCCGTGCGCCGGCTTGCGTCCGACCGGTTCGCGCGGCGGCATCGGGACGCCGGGCAGGCCGCCTTCCTTGCCGAGGCCGAGAAGGCCGGCGTCACGCCGGGCGTGGACGAGATCGAGGTCGGCCGTGGGCCGGCGCCGGCACTCATCCGGGAACGGCTGAAGCTCGACGATGCCGCGCAGGTCGTGATCCGGTCGCGGCGATATCTCGCTTCCGGCCAGCCCATCGAGACAGCGGTCTCCTACATCCCAGCGGACCTCGCCGCGGGCACCCGCATCGTCGAACACGACAGCGGGCCAGGAGGCATCTACGCGCGCCTGGAGGAGACCGGCCACACCCTCGACCGGTTCACCGAGGAAGTCACCGCGCGGATGCCGACCGCCGACGAGCGGCGCCGCCTGCGGCTCTCCCCAGGGACACCAGTGCTCGCCGTGCTGCGCACCGCCTACGACACGGAGGGTCGCGCCGTAGAGGCGTGCGACACGGTGAAGGCCGCTCCTGCCTACGTTCTGGAGTACGACTTCCCAGCCCGCTGACGCGACGCCCTCCCGTCGACGACAGCTCAACTCCTCTAGGTGCCTAGCTATCTGTGCTACCGTCCACTTGCCTAGAGGACCCGAGCGGGTCCCGGCGACGAGAGGACGGGCTCGTGATCCAGAACTACAAGATCGACCAGGCACGGACGTTCGCAACGCTGATGCTGCTCGGGGTGTCCCCGAAGCTGGCGTTCGGCGACAACGAGCGGCAGGAGACGAGCAAGGCCGGACTGCCGAAGTGGGTTGCCCAGCTCGCGGCGGAGTTCCGGGCGTTCGGGCGCCCTGTCCGGGAGCTGATCAACGTCACGATCGATGCAGAGCGCAACCCGGGCGACGGACTCGCACCGGGGACGTTCATGGAGCTGACCGACTTCGAGATCGGCGTCATGGAGAAGCGCAATCGCGAGGGCCAGCCCATCGGCGTGCAGGTCTGGTACCGGGCCAGCTCCATGCGCCCGATCAATGCCACCGGCGGCAAGCCGCGTCCTGCCGCCGAGGCGGTGAGCTGATGTGCGCGGGATGCGAGCTGACGACGGCCGGCGAGCCGCGCTGCGACCGGCCCGCCGTGGTGCGGATCGTGGATCAGGTCGGTGGGTCCCGGCCGGGCTGCGACCGGCACGGAGTGCGCGCGCTGCGCGCGATCGAGGGGGCGCGGGTGTACCCGCTGACCGGGGAGCACGACGGCTACGCGATCGCGGTCTACCTCAGCGCGCGTGGGGAGGGCCGGCCATGAGGTGGCTCGACCGCATCAGCGGCTACCAGTTCGTCGCCGGGTGGCTCGCGTTCATGTGCGCCTTCGCCCTGGCCTGCGCGGTCTGGCCGGAGCTGGACCGGCTCGCCACGGCGCTGTCCGAGCCGTCCCTATACCTCGGTCTCACGCTGGCCGCAGGCTACCTGGGCTGGTCGGCATGGTCGGAGATCTGGAAGGGGCACCGCCGCCGCCGGGCCGGCGGCCAGAACCGGCAGGTGCGGCGATGAACCGGCCGCGCACACCCGCCGCGGTCGCCAAGCGCGACCGGTGCTGATCTGCGAGAGCTGCCGCTACGCCTGGGAGCCCGCCGTGCCCAGCTGGACCGCCGAGCACGTACAGGCCCTGTCGAACGGCTGCCCTGAGTGCGGGGGCTGGCTCTACCTCGGCGAGATCGCGCCCACCAACCCGACGCCCACACCGAGGAGCGCGCGCACATGACCACCTCGATCCACTCCCCGCTCCTGTCCGTTCCGTCGATGGTCGAAGCCGCGGTCCGCCGGGTCCGCAGCGAGCAACAGCGCGCCGCCGTCCTGATCACCGGCGCGGCCAAGTACCGCCGGCTCTCGACTCTGCACGAGCAGGAGGCCCGGCTGTGGACGCTGCTTGTCCGGCACACGGCCGAACCCGTGCACCGCCGCGCCGCGACCGACGCCCAGTGCGCCGCCCGGGCTCGCGCTCGCGAGTACGCCGAGTTCGCCCAGCACTGGCCCGCGCTCGACGCCGAGCCCGCGGGGCGCACGCCGTGACCGCGCGCGTCCGGCCCCCGCTGACCGACCAGTGCGAGGTCTGCGGGCGGCCGCTGATCAGCCGCCGCGTCCGCCGTCAGGGCCGCTGTGGCGCCCACCCACGACAGACCGTCCTCCCCCAGACGCCCGACCCAGATCGACGCGAAGGAGCGCCGCGATGAATCCGACCGCCATCGACATGACCCCCACGGCCACGACCGACCCGGGACCCGACTACTGGGCGGTGATCCGCACCGCGGCGATCCGCGCTGGCTCGGCGCTGATCCGCGGCACCATCACCGCCTGGCGGTACCTGTGCACGCTGCTGACGCTGGCCCGGCTCGGACTGCTGTGGAAGGCGTCCTGCGCCGCCACCGGCCTGGCGATCCAGCGCACCCAGACCGACCAGTACGGCACCCGGCTGCACACCACCGTGCACGCGGTGCCCCGGCTCGACCGCTACCGGGTGAACGCGCACGGCTGGACCATGCGGGTGCGGCTACGCCCCGGCCAGCACCTCGGGCAGTACACCGAGGCGGCGATCCCGCTGCGGCACACCGCGCGCGTCCAGGCCGTCAAGGCGATCGAGCTGCCCGAACAGCCCGGGTTCCTCGAGCTGCGCATCCTGCGCCGTGACCCGCTCGTCCGGGTCACCGAGCGTCCGCGGGAGATCGAGGCTGGCCGGCTCGCGGTCGGGGCGACCGAGACCGGCGACCCGATGGTCCTGGATTTCACCGAGCACCCGCACTACCAGCTCATCGGCGCCACCGGCTCGGGCAAGTCGATGCTGCTGTCCTGCGTGCAGGCCGCGATCGCGCCGACCGACGGCGTGCTCGTGTTCTGGGACCTCAAGTTCGGGATCGAGGCCGAAGCCTGGCGCGCCCGCTACACCGAGGCCGCCGTCACGCAACGGGAGGTCCTGGCGTCCTGCGGGCGGGTGCTGGGGCTGGCCGAGCAGCGCGCGGCGATCCTGCGCCGGCTGGGCGTGCGCAACGTCGCCGAAGCGGACGCTGCCGGCGTGCACCTGCGACGGGTGTACGTGCTCGTCGACGAGGTCGCCGAGCTGGCCCACGACCACCAGACCGAGAAGATCGCCGACCAGCTGCTCCGGGAACTGCTGCGCATCGTGCAACTGGTCCGTGCGATGGGCATCCACGTCATGCTCTGCGGGCAACGCTTCGGCTCCGACCTGGGCAAGAACATCACCAGCATCCGCGCGCAGGTGTCCGGGCGTGTCTGCCTGCAGGTCAACGACCCCCAGACAGCGGAGATGGTGCTCGGCGGGCTCGCGTCCGAGGACCAGAAGCGCGCCCTGACCCTCGTGCGGCCCGGGATGGCGATCGTGCAGGACGGGCAGCAGTGGCACTACGCCCGCTGCTCCTACCTGACCACCGTCGAGATCCGCGCCCTGGCCGCCGCGCACGCGGACAAGCGCATCGGCTGGGACGAACTCGCCGCCGATGACCAGCTCGCCGCCGCAATTCACAACCGACAGGAGACAGCGAGATGAGTACCGCAACGACCATCGCCGTGACCGTCCTGCTGCTCTCGATCGTCCTCATCGCGCTGGCCTGGAAGGCCCGCGGGGTCGGCCCGCTCGTCCTGGCCGGCGTCGTCCTGGGCGCCGCCGCCGGCATCTCCGCCACCCTGCTCGCCGCTGGCCTCACCTGAGGAGCCCCCGTGACCACCGAGACGACTGTTCAACCGCAACTACTGCTCACCGTCGAGGAGGCCGCAGAGGTCCTGCGCATCGGCCGGACGACGATGTTCGAGCTGATCCGAACCGGGCAAGTCGCCACGGTGCCGATCGGACGCCTGCGCCGCGTCCCGTTGGATGCACTCCGACTGTTCATCCGGGAGCGGCAGCGATGACCCGGCGGAAGGCTGGAACCCGCGCCCCAAACGGCGCGGGCAGCTTCTATCCCGGCGCGGACGGCCGCTGGCACGGTCGGATCACCGTCGGTGTGCGGGACGACGGCCGGCCGGACCGCCGGCACGTGACAGGACGCTCCGAGAAGGAGGTCCGCAAGAAGGCCCGCGACATCGAGAAGGCCCGCGACGACGGCCACCTGCAGAAGCCGGGCCAGGGCTGGACGGTCGAGCAGTGGTTGGCGCACTGGGTGGAGAACATCGCGGCACCCACCGTGCGGCCGTCGACGCTCGCCGGCTACCGGTTCGCTGTTTACAAGCACCTGACACCAGCCATCGGCGCTCACCGCCTGGACCGGCTCGAACCCGAACACCTGGAGAAGGTCTACGTCCGGATGCTGGAGGCCGGCCGGGCGCCCGCCACCGCACACCAGGCACATCGCACGGTCCGGACCGCGTTGAACGTGGCCGTGCGGCGCGGTCACCTCCGCCAGAATCCGGCAGTCCTCGCGAAGCCGCCGAGGCTCGCCGAGTGGGAGGTCGATCCCCTCAGCCTCGACGAGGTGCGCCGGCTGCTCGACACCGCCGGCCGACACCGCAACCGCGCCCGCTGGGCCGTCGCGCTCGCGCTCGGGCTCCGCCAGGGCGAGGCTCTCGGGCTCCAGTGGACGGACGTCGATCTCGACGCGAGTCGGATGGTCATACGGCGCTCGCTGCAACGGCCGAAGTGGGTTCACGGCTGCGGGGGCTCGTGCGGGCGACGGGCGGGCAACTGCCCACAACGCCGGAACGTTCATGCCGTCGCCGCCGAGACGAAGACGCGGGCGGGCCGGCGTGTGATCGGCCTGCCGGCTCCGCTCGTCGATCTTCTCCGCAAGCACCGCGTCGAGCAGGAGAACGAGCGTGTGACCGCCGGGCAGCTCTGGCGTGACGGAGGCTGGATCTTCGCCTCCGAGACGGGCGAGACGATCCACTTCCGGACGGACAACAAGCACTGGAAGGACCTCCTACGGGAGGCCGGCGTCCGGGACGTCCGTCTTCACGACGCGAGGCACACGGCTGCCACCGTCCTCCTGCTGCTCGGCGTCCCGGAGCGTGTGGTCATGAGCCTCATGGGCTGGTCGCACAGCTCCATGGCGGCGCGCTACCAGCACCTCACCGCGGCGATCCGGGCCGACGTCGCCGAGCGCGTCGGGGGCCTGCTCTGGGCCACGAGTGAGACCACAACTGAGACCACCGCCGACCACAACGCCGACGAGGATGGTCGCTGAATGCTGTTTGCGCTGGTAGACCTGGCGGAAGCGGAGGGATTTGAACCCCCGGACCCTTGCGGGTCTCTCGCTTTCAAGGCGAGTGCATTCGGCCGCTCTGCCACGCTTCCCTGCTCGCAGGGTAGCGGCCGGGTCCCGTTCGCACGCAGCGGACGGACGCGGCCGTCCGCCTCGCCGGGCAGCTCGGGGCGACGCCCGTGGGGACACTCGCCCGGTTCCGCGCCGTCACCGACAGCCGGGCGTCCAGGTTCGACCCGAAGCCGGCGCGCGTGCCGTGCGGTCAGCGGAGGCGCAGGTCCACCCACGTCAGGTGGTGGTCGGACGCGTCGTTCAGGCGGGCGAGCGGGTCCTGGGCGGTGGGCCAGTACACGCCGGCGCCCCGGACCTGCAGGGGACGCGACGGCAGGACGTAGTCGACGCGCAGGTTGCCCGGAACGGGTTCGGAGAAGTCGGCGGTGTCCAGCCGCGGGTCGCCGGAGTGCGCCAGGTTCGGGCCGCCCTGCACCTGCGCCGCCTCGACACCCCCGTCGGAACCGGGCATCGGGTCGATCACCCGCTGCGCGGTGAGGATCTGCTGGGCGGCGCCGGGGAACGAGTCGCCGTCGAACGGGTCGGCGTTCTGGTCACCCATGATCACGAACCGCTCGCCGCCACCGAGGCCGCCGCGCTCGCCGTCGTCGTCGTAGAGGGCCCGGGACGCCTGGCCGGGCTGCACGTAGTGGCGCCAGAACAGGATCTCGTCGGCGTTGCGCCGGCCGTTGCGGTCCTCGGGACCGTCGAACGTCGGCGGCGTCGGATGGCTGGCCAGCACGTGCACCGTCCGCTTCCCGACCCGGACCGGCACGTCCCAGTGCGACTTGGACGACAGCGGCAGCACCGCGAGCTCCTCGGGCGTGAAGAAGCCCGCGGGGATCCGGTTGCCGGGCAGGTCGGCCCACCTGAAGTCCTGGAACGTGCGCGCCGCTCCGGTGTCGATCGGGAACCGCGACAGCACGAGCATCCCGAACTGGCCGGGGAAGAACCCGAATCCCAGACCGTCGTCGGGGCCGCCGACGGTGCCGTCGTCGTTGAGGTCGAACCCGCTGGGTACACCGGTGTTGGACGGCGCGATGAACGAGTACGGGTAGTCGATGGGGTCCGCGCCCAGCTCCAGGTAGTTGTCCCGGAACCCGTCGACGGCGGCGGGGTCGTAGTCGAACTCGTTGATCAGCAGCACGTGCGGCCGGACCTGCTGGATCACCTCGGCCACCGCTGCGGCCTGCGGGTCCCCCGGCGCGGAGAGGTCGGCGGCGAGCTCGCCCGCGGCGGCGCGGTTGAGCGAGGCGTTGAAGGTGGCGATGCGCAGTTCCGCCGCGGGGGGCCCGGCGACGGCGGGAGCGGCCGGCAGCACGGAGAGCGCCAGTCCGACGAGCACGGCGACGGTGACGGTGCGTCGGGTCATGGCGTCACCCTGGCAGGTGACCGTGAACGGCCGGTGTCGTCCGGCGGGACGTGTGTGGTGGGATTCCCCCGATCACCGGAGGGACAGCGATGCGGTTCAACGAGAACGCCGATCTCGACACCTCGCAGATCGACGACCTGCGCGGCGGGGGCGGCGGTCGTCGGGGCGGCGGGGCGCTCGGCGGCCGGGTCGCGGCGGGCGGCGGCGGGCTCGGCATCATCGGGCTGATCCTGTACTTCCTGATCTCCCAGCTCGGCGGGTCCGGCCTCGGCGGTCCCGGCGGGGGCTTCGAGCTGCCCGGGGGGCTCACCGGCCTGTCCAGTGGCCAGACGGCCGACACCTCGCAGGCCGCGCAGGCGTGCCGGACCGGTGCCGACGCCAACACCCAGCTCGACTGCGAGGTCGTGGCCGTCGTCAACTCGCTCGACGGCTACTGGACCGACGCGTTCGCCCGCTCCGGCCAGACCTACCAGCCGCCGCGCACCAACTTCTTCACCGGTGGTGTCAACACCGCCTGCGGCAGCGCCAGCTCCGCGGTCGGCCCGTTCTACTGCCCCGGCGACAACGAGGTCTACATCGACCTCACGTTCTTCGAGGAGCTGGAGACCCGCTTCGGTGCCCAGGGCGGCCCGTTCGCGCGCGCCTACGTGATGGCCCACGAGTACGGCCACCACATCCAGGCCCTGCTCGGCACCACATCGCGTGTGCGGTCCGGCGACGTCGGGCCCACCTCGGGATCGGTACGCCTGGAATTGCAGGCCGACTGCTACGCGGGTGTCTGGGCCAACCACGCCACCACGGTGCCCACGTCCTCGGGCCGGCCGCTGATCGTCGAGGTGACGCAGGACGACGTGGCCGCGGCGCTGGACACGGCCGAGCGCATCGGCGACGACTTCATCCAGACCCAGCTCGGCGGCGGGCAGGTGGACGAGAGCCAGTTCAGCCACGGCAGCTCCGCGCAGCGCGAGCTCTGGTACACCGCCGGCTACGAGACCGGTGACCCGTCACAGTGCGACACGTTCGCCCGGGGCGTCGACCTCGGCTGACACCTGAGCCTCGGACCGGCCCCGGCGACGATCGACGGGAAGGCGATCACGCCGCCCCGAGCAAGCCCGGGCAGGGAGCCACGCCGTCGGTGCGCGGCGTCCAGGCCGGACGGCGCAGGTCGGCGGCGTCGAGGACCAGGCGCACGTCCTCGGTGCTCAGCCCGCCGCCCTGGTGGGCCATGCCGAGCCACGACCCGTGCAGCGGCCAGTGGGTCATGGCGGGTCACGCTCCCCCGATCGCCGCGCGGGCGCGAGGAGATAACCCGGGGGCCGAAGGGGCGACGACGCAGGCCCGCAGCGGGAGGGATTAGCGTCGCGCCCATGTATGCGATCACCGTCAGCGAGCCGGGTGGACCCGAGTCGATGCAGTGGACGGAGGTGCCCGATCCCGTCGCGGGGGCGGGCGAGGTCGTCCTCGACGTCGTCGCGAGCGCGGTCAACCGCGCCGACCTCATGCAGCGCCAGGGCCACTACCCGCCCCCGCCGGGCGCCTCGGAGATCATCGGCCTGGAGTGCTCGGGCCGGATCGCCGCACTCGGCGAGGGCGTCGACGGCTGGTCGGTCGGCGACGAGGTGTGTGCCCTGCTGGCCGGCGGCGGCTACGCGGAGCAGGTCGCGGTGCCCGCGGCGCAGCTCATGCCCATCCCGCCGGGGGTCAACCTGGTGACCGCGGCCGGGCTGCCCGAGGTGGCGTGCACGGTGTGGTCGAACATCGTGATGGCCGGACGGCTCGGCTCGGGGGAGACGTTCCTCGTGCAGGGCGGCAGCAGCGGCATCGGGACGCACGCGATCCAGGTGGCGAAGGCGCTGGGGGCGCGGGTGGCGGCCACGGCCGGCGCCCCGGACCGGCTGGAGCGCTGCCGCTCGCTGGGCGCGGACATCGTCATCGACTACCACGACGACATCCCCGACGCTCTCCGGCAGGCCACCGGCGGCCACGGCGCGGACGTCATCCTCGACAACATGGGCGCCAAGGGTCTCGCGGCGAACCTCGACGCCCTGGCCCCCGACGGCCGCCTGGTGATCATCGGGTTGCAGGGCGGGACGAAGGCCGAGCTCGACATCGGCGCCCTGCTGCGCAAGCGGGGCAGCATCACCGCGATGGGGCTGCGCGGCAGGCCCGTGGACGGGCCGAACGGCAAGGGCGCCGTCGTCGCCGAGGTGACCGCCAACGTCTGGCCGATGATCGGCGACGGCCGGGTGCGGCCGATCGTGCACGGCACCGTGCCGATGGAGCGGGCCGCCGCGGCACACGCGCAGTTGGAGGGCGGAGGGGTCGTCGGGAAGCTGCTGCTGACGACGCCCGCGACGGGCTGAGCGGGCGGTCGGTCGGGTCACGGCCCCGCGTGCCGGGGCGCGGGCGACGCCCCGGTTCGGCCCCGTGGATCGGCATGCTCACCGGGCGGATCGGCACACTCGCCCGGCCGGATCGGCGAACTCACAGTCAGCCGAGGGCGGCCAGCGCGTCGACGAGCGTGATGGTCTCGCCGCGGGTGGTGTAGTGACCGAACCCGATGCGGACGACGCCCCCGATCTCGGCGGTGCCCAGGTGGGCGAGCACGCCCTGCTCGCCCGGATCCGGGAACGCGCAGATCCCGTGCTGCGCCAGGTGCTCGGCCACGTCGAAGGCCTTCACGCCGTGGGTGAGCGCCAGCGCCGGGATCCGGTCGCGCGCCGAGCCGAGCACCGTGGTGGTGCTGCCGCTGAGGTCCAGGAGCAGGTCGTCGAGCAGGCGTTCCTGGTAGCGCGACAGCGCGTCGAGGGAGGTCGCGACGCGCTCGCGACGGGTGCCGGTCGCGGTGTCGTCGAGTGCGGCGAGGTGGTCGATCGACGCGACGAGCCCGGCGAGCAGTGGGGCGGGAGCCGGGCTGAGCTCGAGCCGGTGCGGCCCGCGTGCGGTGGGGTCCAGCGCGCAGGCGGTGAGGCGGTCGAGCAGCGCGGGCGCGCGGAACACCAGTGCGCCGAGGTGCGGCCCGCCCCAGGCCGCGGCGTCGAGGACGAGGACGTCGGCCCCGAGCTGGTCGATCTGCGCCGGCCCGTACGCGGCGGCCGCGCAGGCGTCGACGACGAGCAGCGCCCCCGCCTCGCGGGTGTACCGGGCGATGGCCGCGACGTCGGTGCGCACGCCCACCTGGCCCGACGCCGCGGTGAGGGCGACGACCCGGGTGGTGCCGGTGAGCAGCTCGTCGAACTGCCAGGCCGGCAGCTCGCAGGTCTCGATGTCGATCTCGGCCCAGCGCACCGACACCCCGCGCCGCCGGGCCGCCGACATCCAGGGCACCACGTTCGCGGCGTCGTCGAGGCGGGTGACGACGACCTCGTCGCCGAGCGTCCAGGTGTCGCCGAGGGCGTCGGCGAGCCGGCGCAGCAGCTCGGCGGGGCCGGGGCCGAGCACCACGCCGCGGGCGTCGCCGCCGACGAGGTCGGCCACCGCCCGGCGCGCTTCGGTGTCGAGGTCGGCCGCGAGCCGCGACGCCGCGAACGGGCCGCCGGGCATCGAGCGGGTGCGCCGGAACGCCCCCGTCACCGCCGACACGACGTTCTCGGGCGGCTGCATCCCGACCGTAGCGTCGAGGTGCACCCATCCGTCACCGAGTGCGGGCACCAGCCCGCGCACCCGAGCGACGTCGAACGCCATCCGGATACGGTAGCGAGTGCACCTAATCGATCAGTGACCAGCCGAGTGCGGAGTGTGAATCATGAGTTCTCCTGAGAACGGGGCCGAGCAGCAGGTCATGGTGATCGGTCCGGACGGGCAGCCGGTCGGGATGGCGCAGGTCCCCCAGTCCGGCGAGGGAGAGGACGGGGGCATCGGCGGCATGGTCGAACAGCCGGCGAAGGTCATGCGGATCGGCACCATGATCAAGCAGCTGCTGGAGGAGGTGCGCGCCGCGCCCCTGGACGAGGCGTCCCGCGCGCGGCTCCGCGAGATCCACGAGAACTCGATCAAAGAGCTGGAGGACGGTCTCGCCCCGGAGCTGCGCGAGGAGCTCAGCCGCCTGTCGCTGCCGTTCACCGAGGAAGCGACCCCGTCCGACGCCGAGCTGCGGATCGCGCAGGCCCAGCTGGTCGGCTGGCTGGAGGGGCTCTTCCACGGCATCCAGACCGCGCTGTTCGCCCAGCAGATGGCCGCCCGCGCGCAGCTGGAACAGATGCGCCGCGGCCTGCCCCCCGGCGCCACCCCGCCGGAGGGGGGCGGGATGGGCCGCGGGACAGGCCAGTACCTCTGATCGGGTCGCCGCGTCCGGCGGCGACGCGGATCAGTTCAGACGCGTGATCCGGCCCTCGCCACCCTCCGGGTAGTCCGCTGCGGTGACCGTGCCGGCGAGGTCGTCGTCGGCGGTGATGAAGTCGGCCAGTGCCTGCTGGTAGCTCACGCCGACGCTGGTGAAGGGCATCCCGCGGAACGGGTACTGGTCACCGCCACGTGCGGAGAAGTCGTTGGTGGCCACCGAGATCGGCGCGCCGTCGACGACCTGCCCGCCCGTGACGATCACCGTGCCGTCGTCGAGGACGACCTCCAGCACCCGCGAGCCGGGCGTGGTGACGGTGCCGTCGTCGGTCACGACCTGTGCGGGTGCGGCGGCGTCGTAGGTGAACCGGAAGCCCGCGACCTGCGCGAACCGGCCGTCGGCCGGCACGTTGGACACCGCGTTCTCCAGGATCTCCTTGAACTGCGCGCGCGGCACGTCCGGGACGACCGACACGAAGTTCGAGAACGGCGCGATGTCGAAGGTGTCCAGCTCGGTGATCGGACCCGCCGGGATGACCGCGTCGTTGCGGATCCCGCCACCGTTCTGCAGCGCCACCTGCGGCACGGTCACGCCGAACTCGTCCGCGCGGTCGGTGCCCGCATCGAGCAGGGCGTCGGCGAGCAGGTTGCCCAGGTTCGCCTCGGCGCCGCGGACCGCGGCCCGGGTGCCGTCCAGCGCCACCTCGCTCTGCGCGATCACCGTCTGCTCCAACTCGGCGACGAACGCGTCGACCGGGTCCACGACACGGCGCTGGACGAAGCGGTCCGGCTCCACCGCGTCGGGGGCCACCCCGGACACCCGCACCGGACCGGAGCTCTCGTCGATCCGGGTCACCACGCCCTGCGCGTCGAAGTCGACGACGAGGCGGCCCAGGTACTTGTAGTTGCCCGCCGTGGTGACGACGGGGATCTGCACACCGGTCGCGTCGGCCACCGGGAGCGGGTAGCTCAGCGCCTCGCCGGTGCCCGGGTCGGTGCCGATCTCGTCACCGGGGACGAGCAGGTCACCGTCGTTGGCGAGCAGGTCGTCCCCGCCGCCGGCGATCACCACGTCGACGTCGCGAAGCTGCGCCACCAGCTCGCGGTCCTCGGCGACGCTCTGCAGGTGCGAGATCAGGATGATCTTGTTGATGCCCCGCTCCGTGAGCGCGTCGACCTCGGACTGCACGGCTGCCGTCACGTCCGGGTCGACCACCACGTCGCGCGGGCTGGAGATCGAGGCCAGGCCCGGGGTGGTGGCCCCGACGACCCCGATCCTCTCCCGGCCCTCGCGCACGACCGTGCTGGCCGCGATCTGTTCGCGCTCGGCGAGCCGCGCCAGCCGCGGCTCGCCGGAGACGTCCAGGTTGGCCGACAGGAACGGCGTGTTCCGACCGAAACCGGAGATGAAGTCGGCCAGCACGTCGGGACCGAAGTCGAACTCGTGGTTGCCGATGGCGAGCGCGTCGTAGCGGATGCGGTCCAGCGCGATCGAGTCGTAGAACGGGATGCCCTTGTCCAGGCTGGCCCGGAACTCCGGACCGGCCAGGAAGTTGTCGCCGGAGGACAGGGTGATCGCGCCCCCGCCGCCGCGCTGCGCGGCCCGTTCGAGCTGGGACTCCAGCGCGACGAAGCGGGCGATGCCGCCGAAGTCGGGCTGGCCCGGCGCGCCCCGCAGCTGCGACTCGCCGTCGTTGTTGTGCAGGATGGTCAGGGTGAATCCGCCGCGGGGCGGGGCAGCCGATGCCGCGGGTGCGGTGACGAGCGTCGCGGCGCCGACGGCCAGGGCCAGGGCGGTGCCGGTGACGGCCCGCCGGACGGACAGTGGGTGCATCGATGCGGCTCCTTGATCGAGGGAGCCACATCCTCACCCGATCAGGTGAACAACGACACAACGTGCGGCGTATTCCTGGGCCCCTGCACCGGGACGGACCCCGCTGCACCCCCGCCGGTACGCTCGGCGCGTGGCACAGACGGTGACGACGGGCGGCGGAGCGGGCGAGGCGACGCCGCAGCCCGTCGCGGCCGAGCCCGGGCCACGGAGCTGGTCGCGCGCCTTCGGCGATCTGCGGCAGGGCTGGAAGCAGCGCCCGCTGTGGGGCTACCTCGGCTGGCAGGACATCAAGCAGCGCTACCGCCGCTCGGTGCTCGGACCGTTGTGGATCAGCATCACGATGGCCGTGGTCGCCACGGCGATGGGCATCCTCTACGGCACCCTGTTCGACGAGCCGATCGAGACGTTCCTGCCCTACGTCGCCACCGGCCTGCTGATCTGGTACTTCATCAACGGCTGCATCCTCGAGGGCAGCGAGGTCTTCATCGCCAACGAGGGGCTCATCCGGTTCCTGCCCGCCCCGTTGAGCCTGCACGTGTACCGGCTGGTGTGGCGCCAGAGCCTGTTCTTCGCCCACAACCTCGTGGTGTGGGCCGTCCTCGTGCTCATCTTCCCGCGCCCGCTGGGCTGGTCGGTGCTCATGGCGATCCCGGCGTTCGTCCTGCTGGTGCTCAACGGGGCCTGGATCGCGATGCTCACGGGCATCATCGCCACCCGCTTCCGCGACATCCCGCCGATCATCGCGAGCCTGTCGCAGCTGCTGTTCTTCATGACGCCGATCGTGTGGTCCTACGAGCGACTGCGCGGCAACCCGCTGGCCGCGTACGTCGAGCTCAACCCGGTGATGCACTTCGTGGAGATCATCCGTCAGCCGCTGATCGGCGACCCGATCGTCTGGCGGCACTGGGCCGTCGTCGGGGGCATCACGGTCGTCGGTTGTCTCGTGGCGCTGGTCGCGCTGCGCAACTACCGTTCCCGCGTCGCGTACTGGGTCTAGAGGTCACATGGTCAGCATCGACATCGAGGGCGCAGCCGTCGACTTCCCGATCTTCGACGCCAAGACGCGGTCGCTGAAGAAGGCCGTGCTCGGCAAGGCCGGGGGTCGCATCGGCACCGGGAACAAGGTGCCCATCATCGAGGCGCTGCGCGACATCACGCTGTCGCTGCGCCAGGGCGACCGGGTCGCGCTCGTGGGGCACAACGGCGCCGGGAAGTCGACGCTGCTGCGGCTGATGTCGGGCATCTACGAGCCCACGCGCGGCCGCGCGGCCGTCGTCGGCAAGGTGGCGCCGGTGTTCGACCTCGCCGTGGGCATGGACCCGGAGATCTCCGGCCTGGAGAACATCCTCATCCGCGGCCTGTTCCTGGGCATGACGCGCAAGCAGATGGAATCCCGGGTGGACGACATCGCGGAGTTCACCGAGCTCGGCAACTACCTCGACATGCCGCTGCGCACCTACTCCACCGGCATGCGGGTCCGGCTGGCGCTGGGCGTCGTCACGAGCATCGACCCGGAGATCCTGCTGCTCGACGAGGGCATCGGCGCGGTCGACGCCGAGTTCCTGGCCAAGGCCCGCAAGCGGTTGTTCGAGCTGGTGGAGCGCGCCGGGATGCTGGTGTTCGCCTCGCACTCCGACGAGTTCCTCGCCGACCTGTGCAGCACCGCGATCTGGCTGGAGCACGGCACGGTCAGGGAGCACGGCCCGCTGCGCGACGTGCTGCACCACTACAAGGGCCGCGACGTCCTCGCGGAGCTCGAAGCGCGGTGACCCCGCCCGCCGGGGTGGAGGTGGCCGGGGCCGGGCGTGACGGGCACGGTCGGGCCCGGGCCGGGCGTCACGGGCACCGTCGGGCCGGGGCCGGGGCCGGGCGTGACGGGCACCGTCGGTCCGGGCCCGCCCTGCCCGGGGCCGACGGGCCCGTGATCGACGGACCCGTGATCGACGGACCGGAACCCTCAGGTGTGCCCCGCCGCGCTCCCGGTTCCGACACGGTGATCACGGACGAGCCGGTACGCCGCGCGCACCTCGGCCCCCACGACCGCGCCGTCCCCGCCGTGGGGACGGGGTCCCGGCCGGGACGAGACACCGCGGACCGGGGCCTTGATCGACGGACGGGAACCCTCGGGCGTATCCCACACCCGGCCCCCCGTGCGGTGACCCCATCCGACGCCACCCGGTCCACCCCGTCATGATCAACGAAACGGAACCGGCAGGCGCGCCCGAACCCGTTCCCGGTTCCCGAACCCCGATCAAGGCCGAGCGGACCGACGCCGCTCCGGGCACCGGCCCGGCCGCCGCACCCGACCGTCCGCTCGGCCCGGACTCGGTGGTCGCGGTCGTCGTCACCCGCCACCGCGCCGCCCTGCTCACCGAGGCGCTGGCCGTGCTCGCGACGCAGACCCACCGGGTCGACCACCTCATCGTCGTGGACAACGGACCCGACCGGCCCGCCCGCGACGTCGTGGACGGCTGCGGCATCCCCGCCACCTGGCTCCCGTCCTGGAGCAACCTCGGCGGCGCGGGCGGGTTCGCGCTCGGCATGCTGCACGCGCTCGCGATGGGCGCGGGCTGGGTCTGGCTCGCCGACGACGACGGGCGCGCGGCCGACGACACCGTGCTGGCCACCCTGCTCGACCTCGCGCGGCGGCGCGGGCTGGCGGCCGTCTCCCCCACCGTCGCGGACCTCGACGAGCCCGACCGCCTCGCGTTCCCGGTGCGCCGTGGCCTCACCTGGCACAGCTCCCGCGCGGCACTGGCCACCGCCGAGGGTGCCGATCCCGAACTGCTGCCGGGCATCGCGGCCCTGTTCAACGGCGCGCTGTTCCGGGCGTCCACCCTCGACGTCGTCGGCGTGCCGGACCTGCGGCTGTTCGTCCGCGGCGACGAGGTGGAGATGCACCGCCGCCTGGTGCGCTCGGGGCTCCCGTTCGGCACCGCGCTGCGGGCCGCGTACCTGCACCCGGCCGGGCGGCACGAGGACAAGCCGATGCTGGGCGGGCGGCTGCACGCGCGCGACCCCGAGGACGAGGTCAAGCGCTACTACACCTACCGCAACCGCGGCTACCTGATCTCCCAGCCCGGGATGCGCCGCGTGGGGCTGCTGGAGCTGCCCCGCTTCGGCTGGTACTTCCTCGTCACCCGGCGCAGCCCGCGCGAGTTCGGCACCTGGCTGCGGCTGATCCGCCAGGGCCGGGCGGAGCGCTTCCACCGCGCCTGACCACGGGCGTCGCGAGCGTTGTCAGGTGCGGAAGACGACCGTGCGCAGCATGACGAAGTTGACGGCGGTGGCCGTGCCCTGCGCGATGACCCAGGCCATGACGAACCGCAGCGCCAGCCCGTCGGGCAACAGCGTGAGGGCCAGCGTGTTCATGCCGACGTTGAGCGCGAACGTGGTGACGTAGAGGAGCACGAACCCGGCGAACCGGGCCCGGCCGCCCGCGCTCGCGGTGAAGGTGAAGCGGCGGTTGAGCAGGTACGCCGTGGTGGTGCCCAGGATGAAGCTGGTGCCCTTCGCCGCCGGCACCCAGACACCGGCGGCGAGGAGCAGGAAGTACACGCCGAAGTCGACGAGCGCCGCCACCGCGCCGACGGCGACGAAGCGGACGAGCTGCCCGCGCAGACCCATCGGCTGCTCGGTGACGGTCATTGGTAGTCAGGGGCGCAGGGACCGCGTAGCGGTCCTGTTTCCCCATCCCCCTTTCAATCCGTACGTGCGGTTTTCCCGCATACGGCTTACCGACGATCTTCTGGACATGGTTACGCCGCCCTCGGGTATCGGATGG
>NZ_JAJCYB010000101.1 GCF_029263155.1 Pseudonocardia sp. | reverse complement strand
AGTCCTCACGGGACGACACCGTTGTGGGCGTCAGGCCTCCACGGCCGTCCCTCCGGGACGCGGTCTCACGTCAGTCCTCGCAGGACAAGCGAAGGAAGCGTTCCCGAAGGGGGCCTGTCATGGAAGGTAGGCCCATCAGCGATGCGGTGGACCGCGACGGGCGGGTCCTGCGCTGCCGGGTGGCGCGCGGCCGGCACGGCACCCTCGACGGCGACGCCCTGCCGGAGGTGCAGGCCACGCTCGGAGGGCTCGACCCGGCCGAGATCGGCGCGGTGCTGCTGACCTCGGACGGGGAGAGCTTCTGCACCGGTGGCGACGTCCGCGCGTTCGAGGGCGCGGCCGACCGCGGCACCTACGTGCGGTCGTTGGCCGAGGCCTTCCACGGCTTCCTCACCGCGATCGTCGACTGCCCGGTGCCGGTGGTCGCCGGGGTGCGGGGCTGGGCGGCGGGCGCGGGCATGAGCATCGTGTGCGCCACCGACCTCGCCGTCGGCGGGCGCTCCACCCGGCTGCGCCCCGCCTACCCGGGCATCGGGTTCTCCCCGGACGGGGGCATGAGCTGGACGCTGCCGCGGATCGTCGGCGCCGGGCGGGCCCGGCAGATCCTGCTCACCGACCGGGTCCTGGACGCGGCCCAGGCCCACGGGTTGGGCATCCTCACCGACGTCGTCGACGACGGTGAGGTGCTCGCCGAGGCCGAGCACGTCGCGCACCGGTTGGCCCAGGGGCCGACCGTGGCGCTGGGCCGGATCAAGCGGCTGCTCGCGTCGTCGCCGGACGCCTCGCTCGCCGAGCAGCTCGCCGCGGAGGCGGACGCGATCTCCGCGAGCGCCGCCGGTCCGGAGGCGGCCGAGGGGTTGGCGGCGTTCGTGGAGAAGCGGCCGCCCGCCTTCCACCGGAGATAGGCCGGGGATAGGCCGGAGGTTGCGGGTGCTACCCGGCGGCAGGTGCGCCGGCCGGCTCGTGACCCGGTGGCCGGTGACCACCCCACCCGTCCGTTTGGGGGGTTTCGCCGCGCTCGCGGCCGGGCACCCGCAGGTCGTGACGGAGAGCAAGGGCGGCTCGCGCCCGCTGCGGCTGTGCCATCCGGCGGAGCCGGGGGAGCTGCGTGCCATCCGCCATCGGGTCGACTGGTGGGCACGCGACGCGGGCCTGCCCGACGGGATGGTGATCGACCTGCAGCTCGCGCTCGGGGAGGCCGTGGCCAACGGTGTCGAGCACGCCTACCGCACGGACCCGGACACGGGCCAGGTCGGCGTCGACCTCGAGCTGGGGGCGGGCCCGGAGCCCGCGGTCAGCGTGCGCGTCACCGACCACGGCACCTGGCACTCCATGCCCGACGATCCCGGCAACCGCGGCCGTGGCCTGCTCATGATCGAGCGCCTCGCCCGGCGCGTGCGCGTGATCGGCACCCCCCGGGGCACGGAGGTGTTGTTCGAGATCCCGTTCTCCGCCTGATGCGCCCGGCGATGCCGGGGGATCAGGCGGGCCCGGGGCTCAGCGTGCGGAGCCCGGGAGCGAACCGCCCGCCACGAGCCGCCGACCGGTGCCCGAGGCACGGACCGACCGCAGGCCCGGCAGCTGGACCGCGGAGCGCGGCATCACGCTGCGGGCGCGCATCACCGGCCAGGCCGGGGTGGGCAACAGCAGCCCATCGAGCGAGAACGCGGGCGCCGCACCGACACTGGAGCGCAGCAGCTCCTGGTACTCGTCGTACTCGGCCACCGCTCCGGCGATGTCGCCCTGGGCGAGCAGCGCCTCGATGAGGACGCGCCGGGCACTGTCGCGGCTCGGTGCGGACCGGACGGCGCTGCGCGCGAGCGCGACGGCCTCGTCGATCCGGACGGCGGCCGTGAGGCGCACGCTGCGCTCCTCGATGGCGTGCAGCCGCAGCTGCCGGAAGCGCTCGCGCTCGACCACGATCCATGCGGCGGTCCAGCCGGGCAGGATGTCGGCGGCGAGCAGGGACAGGTCCGGTCGGGCGTCGGCCGCCACGTCCGGCAGGGTCCGGACGAGCTGCATCGCCGCGGTGAGGTCGACCTCGACGTCGGCGCCCAGCGCCAGCGCGCCGCGGTCGTCGGTGACCAGCAGACCCGGTACCGCCACGGCGAGCACCGCGTCGTCGAGCAGGCGCATCGCCGCACCGACCGCCATGCCGGGCCACAGGTCCGCGGCCAGCGCACCGCGCCGCTGCGGGCGCGGGTGCACCGCGAGGTAGGCGACCAGGCGACGGGCGTCGACGCCCAGCGGGATCGTGGCGCCGTGTGCGGTGAGGGTGAAGGAGCCGAGAACGGTGACCCGGTGGGGGCCGTCCTGGGTGGTCCGGGCCGGCGCGGCCGGCATGGAGCGAGATCGTCGCTGATCCTCAGGCATGACTGTCCCGGTCTGTGGTGGTGCCGATGAGTACGTGCAGGTCGAGTACGTGCGGATGCGCCGCAGCCCCGCAGCGCCGATTCCCCGAAGCAGTGTTCTCCGAAGTCATCGGCTTGCCAAGGGCTGCTTCGTCACAGTTACGGGCGCTGACACGGCCGTACGGGTGACGACTGTGGCGAGGATAACTCATGGGGCGGCCCGCACGCGGACGTGGGTGCCCTCGGCGTCGGCCCAGACGTGCAGCAGGTCACAGATCTGGCGGGCGATCCAGAGTCCGCGCCCGCGCGGGTCCGACGGGTGCGGGGCGTGCAGACCGGGCAACGGGTCGCGCAGCGTGCCCCCGTCGTGGACCTCGCAGGTCAGTCCGGCGGGGGTGGCCCACACGTGCAGCTCGGCGGGCCGGGGCGCGGAGCCGGTCCGGGGAACCGCGACGTCCTCGACCGCGCCCGGATCGCCGGTGCCGTGCTCGACGGCGTTGGTGGCGATCTCGTTGACGGCCAGGACGACGTCCTCGGTGCGGTCCTCGGTGAACCCGGCGGCGCCCGCCAGCGCCCGGACGGCGCGCCGCACGTCCTGCAGCTGCCAGGAGTGGAACGGCAGCCGCAGGTCCGGGGCGCCGAGGAGGGCGGGCGACGCCGCGGGATGCCCGGCCAGCACCGCACGGGGTGGCCGGTGCTCGGGGTTGTGCAGCAACCGGCCGTCGACGAGCAGCTGGGGATGGTTGCCCCGGGCCCCGTCGAGCACCGCCTGGTGCAGCGGCATCTCCGGGAAGAAGCACGTGAGGTGCACCGGGAGCTCGGCCAGCGTGACGTTGACCGCGGCGTCGAGCTCGGTCCAGAAGCCGCCGTCCGGTCCGTCGAGGTCGGGCAGGTGCTCGGCGAGCACGGTGACCGGGCCGGTCGCGGTGAGGGTGCGCAGCTCGCGTGCACGCCGCAGCGCGACCGTCTGGCCCGAACCGCCGTCGATCTCGGCGGGCGGGGCGAGGTCGACCAGGTCGCCGTCCACGGCGTGGCGCAGGGCGTCCGCGGTGTCCGGGGCGAGGGCGAGGGCCACCCGGTCGCCGCGGTCGAGCGCGCCGCGGGCGAGGGGCACCAGCTGGCCGAGCAGGTGGGTGGGCGATGCGTGGAACCCCGCCGCGTGCTGGAACGGTGCGGGCCCCTCGGGGGGCCGGGGCCCCGCCCGGAGCGCGCCGACCTTCACGAGGCCACCTGGTCGGTCGGGTCGGCGACCGGGACGTCGTCGGTGCGCGCCTCGACCCGCAGCTGCTCGGCGAACGGCGCGCCGCAGCGGTCCAGCAGGCGCAGCACCCCGGGACGGACGCCGGTGAGGACGAGGGTGTGGGTGCTGGGGAACTCCTGCCCGGCGTGCACCAGGTTCACCGCGCCCGCGACGTCGAGGAAACGCAGCGACGACAGGTCGAGGGTGATCTCCGGCGCCGACGACGGCGAGCGCAGCGCCCGGTCGAGGGCCGACTCCAGGAAGCGCTTGATCTGGGGCCGGTTGCTGTGGTCGGCCTCGCCCGCGACGCGCGCCGTGTACGGATCCCCGCTGGTGATCCGCAGCAGGCTGTCGTCGTAGACCGCCGTGGCGGTGATCTCGTGGAGGTGCAGCGCGCGCAGGCTCGCGATCGCGTCCTCGGGGAAGCGGACCCGGTCGTAGAGGCACAGCACGCGGGCGGGGCGGTCGCCGAGCATGCCGTCGATGCCGGCCTCGTAGGTGAGCATGTTGTCCAGCCCGCCCCGGTCGAGCGCCGATACGGCCTGGCCGGTGAGCCGGACCGCGGGGAAGCCGTTGCCGAGCGCCTCGTCGATCATCGCGTCGGCGGTGGCGAGCACGCCCGCGGCGGGGCCCCGCAGCAGTGTCCGGGTGGCGTCGGTCGGCATGATGGCGAGCTGGCCGCGCTGCAGGGGGGCCCGGACGTCGACCCGGTCGTCGGCCAGCCGCCGCAGCACCGGGTCGAGCGTGCCGTCCTCGAGGTAGACGACGTGCTCGCCCGCCGCCAGCCCGTCGGCGAGGAACCGGGCGGTGATCTCCCACAGGTGCTCGTCGCTGACCGGCACGGCGCAGGCGTGGGAGAACGGCATCGCGTCCTCGACCAGCGTCATGGGGGCACCCCGGATCCGGCGTCGTGACGTGGGAACCCACAGTCACGTCCAGGACACCCTACGTCCGAGCGGGGGGTCGCCCCCCGGGGTGGACCGCTCACCGAGCGGTGAAGGGGCCCTGGTCGGCGACGAGCGGACCGCCCGCAACCGCACGGTGACCCGGCTCACCGTCCGAGCAGGTCCGTCCGGCCGGGACCCGGCGGGTTCCCCGGTCAGGCGACCGCGGGGAGCATCGCCTCGACCAGGTGCGGGCCCGGCTCCGCGTCGGCCCGGCGCAGCGCGGCGGCGAGCTCCTCGGCGGTGCGGACGCGGACCGCGGGCACGCCCATGCCGCGGGCGAGCGCGGTGAAGTCGAGCTCCGGCCGGCCCAGGTCGAACAGGCCGGCCGAGGCGGTCCCCCCCGCGCCGCCGCGCGCTCCCACCGCGGCCAGCTCCATGCGCAGGATCGCGTAGGCGCTGTTGTGGTAGATCACGGTGGTCACGTCCAACCCCTCGCGCGCGTGCGTCCACAGCGCGGAGATCGTGTACATGGCGCTGCCGTCGGCCTGCAAGCACCAGACCGGGCGGTCGGGGCACGCCACGGCGGCACCGGTGGCCGCGGGCAGGCCGTAGCCGATCGCGCCGCCGGTCAGCGTCAGCCAGTCGTGGCGGGGTGCGCCCGCGGTGGCGTCGGGCAGGCCCAGGCCGGAGGTGATCGCCTCGTCGACGACGATCGCGCCCTCGGGCAGCAGCGCCCCGACCACGGCGGCGGCCGTGGCCACGGTCAGCTCGCCGGTGGGCAGGTCCGGGCGGCGCTGCGCCGCCACGCCGGCGGACGTGCCGGGGGCGAGCAGGTCGGCCAGCTCGGCGAGGGCCCGGGCGGGCGGCCCGCCGACCGGATGTACGGCGCAGCCGTCGGGCACGAGGTCGCCGTCGCGGCCCGGATAGCCGAAGAAGGTGACGGGGGAGCGGGTGCCGACCAGCACCAGGTGCCGCGCCCCGCCGAGCTGGTGGCGCGCGGCGTCGCCCAGGTAGGCCAGCCGGGCGACGGGTGCGACGCCCGCCCCGCGCTCGAGCCGCGTGGGGAAGGTCTCCGCGAGCAGCCGGGCACCGGTCGCGGCGGCGACGCGGTTCGCCGCGGCGAGCCCGTCCGCGCGCGTGGCGTCGCCCCCGATCAGCAGCACGGCCGGCTCGCCGCCGCGCAGGGCCCGGGCCGCCGCGGTGAGGGCGTCCGGGTCGACGCGGTCGGGCGCCGGGGCCGCCACGGGCGCCGCGGCCCGCCCGCCCGCACCCCAGCTGACGTCGGCGGGCAGCACGAGCGTGGCCACCTGCCCGCGCCGTGCCGCAGCCACCGCGTCGGCGGCGTCGGCCCCGACCGCGGCCGGGGAGGCGCTGTGTCGGACCCAGCCCGACACCGAGCCCGCCACCGCCGCGATGTCGGACTGCAGGGGGGCGTCGAGCGGGGCGTGGTCGGTGGCGTGGTCGCCGACCACGCAGACGAGCGGGGTGCCGGCGCGGCGGGCGTTGTGCAGGTTCGCCAGCCCGTTGCCCAGGCCCGGGCCCAGGTGCAGCAGCGTGGCCGCGGGCCGGCCCGCCATCCGGGCGTAGCCGTCGGCCGCCCCGGTGGCGACGCCCTCGAACAGCGTCAGCACCGGCCGCATCCGGGGCTCGCCGTCCAGCGCGGCGACGAAATGCATCTCCGAGGTGCCGGGGTTGGCGAAGCAGACCTCGACACCGCTGTCCACCAGCGTGCGCAGCAGCGAGTCGGCGCCGTTCATCCCCGCGTCGCGCGCGCTCAGGACGCGGCCGTGGCGCCGGTGCGGACCTGCACGGACGTGCTGGGCGAGGACACCAGGGTCTGCAGCACCACGCAGTAGCGCTCGGTGAGCTTGGTGAGCGTGGCGACCTGCTCGGCGTCAGCGGCGGTGTCGAGGTCGAAGGTCAACCGGATGTCGCGGAAGCCGACCGGTGCCTCCCTGTCGACCCCGAGCGTGCCCCGGAAGTCGAGGTCGCCCTCGGCCCGCACGGTGCCGGTGACCTCCAGGCCGAGTGCCGTGGCCACCGCCCGCAGGGTCACGCCCGCGCAGGCGACCAGCGCTTCGAGCAGCATGTCGCCCGAGCACAGCTGGGTGCCGTCGCCTCCGGTCGCCGGGTGCAGGCCGGCCTCGGCCAGCGCGGTGGCGGTCCGCACCCGGCAGGCGATGCCGGAGCCGTCGAGCTCGCCGTCGGCGGTCAGCGTGATCAGCGCGGCGCCGGGATCGTCCTTGTAGCGGGCCTTGAGCGGGGCCTGAATCTCCTTGAGCGCTGAGGTGTCCATGCACCACATCGTGCACAACGGATCCGTCCGCCGCACCTCCCGGATAGGCTGCGGCGGTGTCCGCGCAGGCCCGGGATCGCGTTCTCACCGTCCCCAACGCGCTGAGCCTGCTGCGCCTGGCGGGGGTGCCGCTGTTCCTGTGGCTGCTGCTCGGCCCGCAGGCCGACGGCTGGGCGGTGGTGGTGCTCGCGGTCGGCGGGTTCACCGACTGGCTCGACGGGAAGCTGGCCCGGCTGCTCGACCAGCACTCGCGCCTCGGCGCGCTGCTGGACCCGGCCGTCGACCGCCTCTACATCCTGGCCGCGCTCGTCGCGCTGGGGATCCGGGAGGTCGTGCCCTGGTGGGCGGTGGCCGCGCTGGTCGCGCGCGACGTCGTGCTCGCGGTGTGCGTGCTGGTGCTGCGCAGGCGCGGCTACGGCCCGTTCGTGGTCACCTACCTGGGCAAGGCGGCCACGTTCCTGCTGCTCTACGCGTTCCCCCTGCTGCTGCTCGGGCAGGGCACCGGGGCCCTCGCCGCGGTCGCACTGCCCTTCGGCCTGGCGTTCGCGGTGTGGGGCACCGTGCTCTACGTGTACTCCGGGCTGCTCTACCTCGCCCAGTTCGGCCTGGCCCTGCGGTCGGTGCCGCACGTCGCAGTAGGCTCCCGGCGTGATTCCTGACGATCTTCGCTACACCGACGCGCACGAGTGGGTCCGCGACCTGGGCGACGGCGTCGTCCGCATCGGCATCACCGACCACGCCCAGAACCAGCTCGGGGACGTGGTCTACGTGGCGCTGCCCGCCGTCGGCGACGCCGTCGCCGCCGGGGGCGCCGTCGGCGAGGTCGAGTCGACCAAGTCCGTCTCGGAGATCTTCTCCCCGCTCGCGGGTGAGGTCGTGGCGGTCAACGAGGCGCTCGCCGACCGTCCCGAGCTGGTCAACTCCGGTCCCTACGAGGCCGGGTGGATGATCGAGGTGCGGCTCTCGGGCGGCGATGTCACCGACCTTCTCGACGCCGCGGCCTACGCCGAACTCACCGGTAGCTGAGCGGGGGGCTCCGCCCCGTGCCGGACCGGCCCGGCCCTGTAGGTTCTCGCAGAACGCACGCCGGCCGAGGCGCACGCACGCGGCCGGGACCACACACCGCAGGAGGAGACCCCGAGGTGACCACGAACGACGGGCCCGGCGTACCGCCCGAGCGCGCACCGGAGACCACGTCGGTCTTCCGCGCCGACTTCCTGGCCGACGCCGAGCCTCCGGCCCAGGACCAGCCGATCTCCGGGGTCGACGCGCTGCCGCCGGGAGCCGCGCTCCTGGTGGTCAAGCGGGGCCCCAACGCCGGGTCCCGGTTCCTGCTGGACCGGGTCTCCACCAGCGCGGGCCGCCACCCCGACAGCGACATCTTCCTCGACGACGTCACGGTCTCGCGCCGACACGCCGAGTTCCGCCGGGACGCGGGCGAGTTCGTCGTCGTCGACGTCGGCAGCCTGAACGGCACCTACGTCAACCGCGAGCCGGTGGACACCGCGGTGCTCGCCGACGGTGACGAGGTGCAGATCGGGAAGTTCCGGCTGGTGTTCCTCACCGGACCCCGCGAGCCGGGCGACCGCTAGCGTCGTCGACGACACGCTCCGATGTCGCCCCGACGCCCGTCCGGAGTCGGGCGCGGGCGGTACGGTCCGTGTAGCGTTCGTGGGGTCGGACACGGGGCCCGTCGGTCACAGCACCGGGGGCCCGGCACCGGAGTAGTACCCAGGAGGAGGAGAGCGCATGAGCGAGATGCGCGTCGTGGGCGTACGGGTCGAACTGCCCGCGAACCAGCCGATCCTCCTGTTGCGGGAGACCGCGGGAGATCGCTACCTGCCGATCTGGATCGGCTCGGTCGAGGCGACGGCCATCGCGCTGGAACAACAGGGCGTCAAGCCCGCCCGGCCGCTCACCCACGACCTCCTCAAGGAGGTGATCTCCTCGCTCGGGCGCCGGCTCGAGCAGGTCCGGATCACCGACCTGCAGGAGGGCACCTTCTACGCCGAACTCATCTTCGACGGCGGCATCACGGTGTCCGCGCGGCCGAGCGACTCGGTGGCGCTGGCGCTGCGGATCGGGGTGCCGATCCACGCCGAGGAGAGCGTGCTCGCCGAGGCGGGCCTGATCATCCCGGACGAGCAGGAGGACGAGGTCGAGAAGTTCCGCGAGTTCCTCGACTCCATCTCGCCCGAGGACTTCCGCGGCGCCCAGCCCTGATCCGCCCGGTCCTGATCCGGTCGGCGCCGGGCCCGTTCGCGAGCGGCGCGCCCGGAGTCGGGTGACCGCCACCGGCGCGTCGCGTTGACCCGCAGCGCCGGTCCGCTTACCGTCTGCTTCTCGGGTCAGCCTGGCCCCGGCGGAGGGAGTTCGGTGGACGACAACCCGCCGTCGGGTACGCCCGAGCAGGGTGAGCTCTTCCCCGACCCGCTGCTCGGCGCCGGTCTGGACGGCATGCCCGACCAGCTCGTCGGTTTCCGCGGGCCGACCGCGTGCCAGGTCGTCGGCATCACCTACCGGCAGCTGGACTACTGGGCGCGCACCGGGCTGGTCATGCCCTCGATCCGCGGCGCCGCCGGTTCGGGCTCGCAGCGGCTGTACTCCTTCAAGGACGTGCTGGTCCTCAAGGTCGTCAAGCGGTTGCTCGACGCCGGGGTGTCGCTGCAGAACATCCGCGTCGCCGTCGAGCACCTGCGGCGCCGCGGCATCCGCGACCTCGCCGGTATCACGCTGTTCTCCGACGGCACCACCGTCTACGAGTGCTCCTCGGCCGAGGAGGTCGTCGACCTGCTGCGCGGCGGCCAGGGCGTGTTCGGCATCGCCGTCTCCGGCGCCATGCGCGAGATCAGCGGCTCGATCAAGGACTTCCCGGTCGAGCGCGCCGACGGCGGCACGATCGACGAGGCACCCGAGGACGAGCTGTCCCGCCGCCGCGCCCGCCGCGCCATCTCCTGACCCGACCCGAGCCGGGTGTCGCCCGGGGTCAGCGGATCGCGTAGGGGTCGTGCTCGGCGAGCAGCTTGTCGACCCGGGCCTGGTCGACGCGGGTGACGACCGTGGTGATCTCCTGGCGGTCGCGGATCGTCTTGGCCAGCGTGAAGGCCGAGGTCGTGACGTAGAGGACGCCCAGGGCCAGGAAGGCCCGGACCCAGGGGTCGGCGGGCAGGTAGATCACGGCGACGGTGACGGCGCACAGGGCGACCGCGAAGGACAGGATCGCCTGGACGTGGAACGCGGCGGTGGTGGGCGAGGCGGGCGGCGGGTTCGTGGTCATGCCGCGAAGTCTGGCGGCGGCGCGCGTGGCGGCGCGTCCGTGCAAGTACGGGCGCGCGGTCACGGATCCGACTCGCCCGGGTCCTTGCGTGTCCACGGGCGCGGTCTGCGCACGGAACCGCGTCCCGCGCGCCGCCGACGGCGCGCGAGGCGCAGCTCGGCGCGCGAGGCGCAATTCGGCGCGCGAGGCGCGGCTCGGCGCGCGAGGCGCGGCTCGGTGCGCGAGAAGCCGGCCGGATGCGCGGCGGCTCCGGTGCGGGGCCGTGGATGCGGGTAGGCTGTGGCCGCGGTCGACGGCCGCGCGGAAGAGACCCGGTCGATCTCAGGCCGGGCGCCGAAGGAGCAACTCCTCCCCGGAACCTCTCAGGCAGCACGGACCGCGCGGGCAGACGCCTCTGGAGAGTGACGGGTCACCGTCCGCCGACGGGGAAAGCCCAGCACGTGGGGTGAATCTCTCAGGCGCCCGATCTCGGGCAGCGACAGAGGGGGAGGGCATCGCGGTACCGCCCTGCCCGTTCGCGCCGTCCGGAGGTCGCCCACGTGAGCACCGATCGTCCCACTCTCGCCGAGCTGGAGCGGGGCGTCCCGTTCGCCGACCGCCATGTCGGCCCCCGTCCGGGCGAACTGGACACCATGCTCGCCGCCGTCGGGGTCTCCTCGCTCGACGAGCTGGCCGCCCGCGCCGTGCCCGACGCCATCCGGGACACCGCCCCGGTGCCGTCCACGCTGCCCCCCGCGGCGACGGAGTCCGAGGTGCTGGCCGAGCTGCGCGCGCTCGCCGCGCGCAACACCGTCACCGTGCCGATGATCGGGCTGGGCTACTCCGGCACGGTCACGCCGCCGGTGATCCGCCGCAACGTGCTGGAGAACCCGGCCTGGTACACCGCGTACACGCCCTACCAGCCCGAGATCAGCCAGGGCCGGCTGGAGGCGCTGCTGACGTTCCAGACCGCGGTCGCCGACCTGACCGGGCTCCCGGTCGCCGGTGCGTCGCTGCTCGACGAGGCCACCGCCGCGGCCGAGGCGATGACGCTGCTGCGCCGGGCCGGGAAGGCCCGCAGCGCCCGGTTCGTCGTCGACGCCGACACGTTGCCGCAGACGCTCGACGTGCTGCGGACGCGCGCGGAGCCGCTGGGTATCGAGCTCGTGGTCACCGACCTCGCCGACGGCCTCCCCGAGGGCGAGTTCTTCGGGGTGCTGCTGTCCTGCCCGGGCGCCTCGGGGCGGGTGCGCGACCCGTCCGAGCTGATCGGGGACGCCCACGAGCGCGGTGCGCTGGTGGCCGTGGCCACCGACCTGCTCGCCCTGACCCTGCTCACGCCGCCCGGCGAGCTGGGGGCCGACGCCGTGGTGGGCACCACGCAGCGATTCGGCGTGCCGATGGCCTACGGCGGGCCGCACGCGGGATTCCTGTCCGTCGGCCAGCAGCTCGCGCGTCAGCTCCCGGGCCGGCTGGTCGGCATGTCCGTCGACGCGGACGGCCGCCCGGCCCTGCGCCTGGCGCTGCAGACCCGTGAGCAGCACATCCGCCGCGAGAAGGCCACGTCCAACATCTGCACGGCGCAGGTGCTGCTCGCCGTGGTCGCCGCCTGCTACGCGGTGTACCACGGGCCGGACGGGCTGCGCCGCATCGCGCAGCGCACCCACCGGATGGCCGCGGTGCTGGCGGCCGGGCTGCGGGCCGGGGGGGTGGAGGTCGTGCACGACGCGTTCTTCGACACCGTCACCGCCCGCGCGGACGCCGATGCCGTGCTCGACGCCGCCCACGATTCCGGGATCGCGCTGCGCCGGGTGGACGAGGGCACGGTCGCCGTGGCCTGCTCCGAGCTCACCACGCGCGCGCACCTGGAGGCGGTGTGGGCGGCGTTCGGCGTCAGCGGGTCCGTCGACGACCTGGACGCCGCGACCGCGGACGCCCTGCCCGCGGACCTGGGGCGGACCGGCGAGTACCTGACGCACCCGGTGTTCCACGACCACCGCAGCGAGACCTCGCTGATGCGCTGGCTGCGCCGCCTCGCCGACGCCGACCTCGCGCTGGACCGCACGATGATCCCGCTGGGCTCGTGCACGATGAAGCTCAACGCGGCCGCGGAGATGGAACCGATCACCTGGCCCGGGTTCGCCGACCTGCACCCCTTCGCCCCGGCCGCCGACGCCGAGGGCACCCTCGAACTGATCACCGACCTGGAGCGCTGGCTCGCCGAGCTCACCGGCTACGCCGCGGTGTCGCTGCAGCCCAACGCGGGCAGCCAGGGGGAGTTCGCGGGCCTGCTCGCGATCGCGGCCTACCACCGCTCCCGCGGCGACTCCCACCGCGACGTCTGCCTGATCCCGGCGTCCGCGCACGGCACCAACGCGGCCTCGGCCGTGATGGCGGGGATGCGGGTGGTCGTGGTGGCCACCGCACCCACCGGCGACGTCGACCTCGACGACCTGCGCGCCAAGATCGAGGCGCACCGGGACACCCTGGCCGCGCTGATGATCACCTACCCGTCCACGCACGGGGTGTACGAGGCGACCGTGCGCGAGGTCTGTGACGCCGTGCACGACGCGGGTGGGCAGGTGTACGTCGACGGGGCGAACCTGAACGCGCTGGTCGGGGTCGCGCGGCCGGGGGCCTTCGGCGGCGATGTCAGCCACCTGAACCTGCACAAGACGTTCTGCATCCCGCACGGCGGCGGCGGGCCCGGTGTCGGACCGGTGGCGGTGGCGGCGCACCTGGCGCCGTTCCTGCCCGGCCGGGGAGTGGTCGGCCCGGTGTCGGCCGCCCCGCACGGCAGCCCGGGTGTGCTGCCGATCTCGTGGGCGTACGTGCGACTGATGGGTCTCGACGGGCTCCGCCGGGCCACCCTCACCGCCGTCGCGGCCGCGAACTACGTGGCCGCCCGCCTGGGCGAGCACTACCCGGTGCTCTACGCGGGCACCGACGGGCAGGTGGCCCACGAGTGCATCCTCGACCTGCGCCGGATCACCAAGGACACCGGCGTCACCGTGGACGACGTGGCCAAGCGGCTCGCCGACTACGGCCTGCACGCGCCGACCATGTCGTTCCCGGTGGCCGGCACGCTGATGGTGGAGCCCACCGAGAGCGAGGACCTCGCCGAGATCGACCGGTTCGTCGAGGCCATGATCGGTATCCGGCGCGAGATCGACCGGGTGGCGGCGGGGGAGTGGCCCGCCGACGACAACCCGCTGCGCGGTGCCCCGCACACCGCGGCGTGCATCGCCGACAAGTGGGACCGTCCGTACCCGCGCGAGCTGGCGGCGTATCCGACGGGCGCGGTTCCCGGGGTGCACGACCGCAAGGTCTGGCCGCCGGTGCGGCGCATCGACGGCGCGCACGGCGACCGCAACCTGGTGTGCTCCTGCCCTCCGGTGGAGGCCTACTCCTGATCGTGGGGCCCGTACTGGGTGGGTGAAGCCCCCTCAACTTCACCCACCCGGTCATCTGAGCGGGTGGAGCGGGCGCTGATACGTCCGGTTCCAGCGCCTCGGCCCTTCTTAGGTCAATGAATCCTTGACGCTGCGAATCGTCATTCGATCACTGACAACGAGCAACAGCCTTGACCACCGGGCGGCGGCCCGGACGATCAGGAGAGGAGGGTGTCGCAGAGGGCGAGCAGGCGACGCCGCAGCGGGGCGGCGCGCTCGGCGAACGCCGACTGGGCGCGGGCGTACTCGGCCCGGCCCGCGGGTGTCTCGATCGGCACGGGGGAGTGGCCGAGGTCGGCCAGGTCGTACGGGCTGGCCCGCATGTCGAGCTCGCGCACCTCGACCGCCAGGGCGAAGCAGTCGCCCAGCAGCTCCGACGGGGTGGCCGGGGCCAGCTTGTAGGCCCACTTGTAGAGGTCCATGGTGGCGTGCAGGCAGCCCGGCTGCTCGTGGGCGACCTGCTCCTCCCGCGTGGGCACGAGGGCGTTGCGGGGGCGGGCCGCGGCGGTGAAGAACCGGTAGGCGTCATGGTGGGTGCAGTGCACCGGCAACGACTCGACGACCGCGTCGGTGCCGGCCGCGCCCAGCCGCAGCGGCAGCGCGCCGTGTCGTGGCGTGTCCGTGCGATACACCATCGCCCACTCGTGCAACCCGAAGCAGCCCAGCCGGGGCGGGCGCGCCGCGGTGGCGGCCAAGAGGGCCCGGACGAACCCGGCCGTACCGGCCAGCCGTCCGGGGAGGGCCGACGGTTCGAGCCGGACCGCGTCGCCGTCCCGGACATAGCCGGGGCGGCCCAGGTAGTCCTCGGCGCCCCGCAGCGCGACGCCCGGCCCGGGGTGCCACTGCTCGAGACCGGCGGGTCTCAGCGAGTAGTAGGTGAACAGGAAGTCCAGGACGGGGTGCGGCTCGCGGCGCCTGCGCCGCTCGCGGTGCGGCCCGGTCCAGCGCTCGACCCGGGCGCGGTGCGCGGCGGCCCGAGCCCGCCACTGCGACTCGTCGAGCACCACCTGCACCACGGCGGCAACGGTACCGGCCCGGCCGCCCCGCGACCGTGGCGTCCGACGGCCGCCGGCCGCACCGGCGGGCCCTGGGATCGTGCCCGCCGCGTCGCACACGTACCCCGTGACGCCGGGCGCCGCACCGGTCCGGACGGCACGGGACGGTGCCGCCGACGAACCGCCGCCGCTGGCCCCCGAGCGCAAGATCGGCATCTCGGAACCCGCAGCGCGGCGGGACACGCCCGCGGCTTCCGCGTCGTCGATCATGAGGTGGGCGGACCGCGAAGATCGACGTCTCGGAACCGGCAGGCGTGCCCCGCACCGCCGGGCGTTCCGAACGCACGATCACCGGCAGCCCCGTCGGGGGAGGCACCGGCCGCGGAAGGGCCCGCGGGCAGCGCGGGCTGCCCGGGCCGGCGGCCGGGCACGCCCTCACGGCCCCGACCGGGATCCCGCACCGCACCGGCCGGGTGGACGCGGCAGCCCGCTGACCGCGCGGACCCGACAGGGCTACGTGGGCCGCAACTGGTCGCCGGGGGCGTGGGTGGCGTCGCGGACCACCCCGACGTAGCGCTCGACGAGGTCCTCCATCGTGACCGTGCCGACGGTGGCGCCGTCCCGGCCGACCACCCGGCCCAGGTGCGAGCGTTGCCGGCGCAGCACGGCGAGCGCCTCGTCCAGGCGCGCGGTGATCGGTACCTCCGGCAGCGCGCGGACCCGGCCCGGCGGCACCGCGGCCTGCTCGTCGTCGGCGAGGTCGAGGATGTCCTTGACGTGCAGGTACCCGGTGAGGCGGCCGTCCGCGGAACGCAGCGGGAACCGGGAGTAGCCGGTGTCGGCCACCGCGCGGGCGACGTCGCCGACGACCGGGTGCGGCGGCAGCGTCACCAGGGCGGCCACGGAGATCAGCACGTCGGCGACGGTGGCCTGGGCCGAGCGCAGCGTGCGGGTGAGCCGGCTGGTCTCGTCGTCGTCGAGGAAGCCCTCGGCGCGCGACTCGGTGATCAGGTCGGCCAGCTCGCCGGAGGTGAACGCCGCCTCCAGCTCGTCGCGCGGCTCGACCCCGAAGAGCCGGAGCACGCCGTTGGCCAGGAAGTTGAAGAAGCCGATCAGCGGCGCGGCGGCCCGGGTGAACACCAGGAACGGCGGGACCAGCCACAGCGCCGCGCGTTCCGGACCGGCGATCGCGATGTTCTTGGGCACCATCTCGCCGAGCACCATGTGCGCGACGACCACGATCGCGAGCGACGCCGCGAACGCCAGGGGGTGCAGCAGCGCCTCCGGCATCCCGACCCACTCCAGCGGCTTCTCGATCAGGTGCGCGACCGCGGGCTCCCCGAGGCGGCCCAGCAGCAGCGAGCAGATCGTGATGCCGAGCTGGGACGCCGCAAGCATCCGGGACAGGTCGGCGTGGGCCCGCAGCACGATGGCCGCCGCACCGTGGCCCGAGCCCGCCATCGACTCCAGCCGGTCGCGGCGGGCCGAGACCAGCGCGAACTCGGCACCCACGAAGAACGCGTTGCCGGCCAGCAGGGCGATCGCGGCGAGCAGGGCGATCAGGTCGCTACCCACGATCGACCACCTCCGGGTGCAGGCGCAGCTCGGCCACGCGGTTGCGGTCGCGGCGGGTCACCGTGAGGCGGCGGCCGTCGACGACCAGCTCGTCGCCGACGTCGGGCAGCCGGCCCAGCCGCGCCAGCACCAGCCCGGCGAGCGTCTCGTAGGGGCCGTCGGGCATCGTGAAGCCGGTCGCGTCGGCCAGCTCGTCGGCGCGCAGCAACCCGGACACGAGCCAGCCGCTGTCGCCGAGCAGGCGCACCTGGGCCTGCTCGGCGCCGTCGTGCTCGTCGTGGACGTCCCCGACGATCTCCTCGATCAGGTCCTCCAGCGTGACGATTCCGGCGGTCCCGCCGTACTCGTCGACCACCACCGCCATCTGCAGCCCCGACGCCCGCAGCCGCGTGAGCAGCGCGTCGCCGTCCAGGGACGCCGGCACCGTCGGCACGGGTCGCACGAGCTCGCGCAGCGCGACGCCGCGATCACGCACCCCGAAGGCCTGCTTGACGTGCACCACCCCGAGCACGGTGTCGGGGTCGCGGTCGTCGACGGGGAACCGCGAGAATCCGGTGCGGCGGGCGAGCGCGACCAGGTCGTCGAGGGTCTCGGTGGCCGCGAGCGACACGACGCGCACCCGCGGCGTCATCAGGTCCTCCGCGACGCGGTCGGTGAAGCGCAGCGAGCGGTCCAGCAGGGCCGCCGTGCCGGCGTCGAGGGTCCCGCTCACGGCGCTGGAGCGGACCAGGGAGCTCAGCTCCCGCGGGGACCGGGCGGAGCGCAGCTCCTCGGCGGGCTCCACGCCCAGCCGGCGCACCACCGAGTTGGCCGCGGAGTTGAGCCCGCCGATCAGCCGGCGGAACGCGTGCGCGAACGCGCTCTGCAGGGGCACCACGGCGCGGGCGGTGCGCAGCGGGTCGGCGATGGCGAGGTTCTTGGGCACCAGCTCGCCGAACACCATCGACAGCGTGGTGACGGCCAGCAGCGACAGCACCGTGGCCGCGGTGGCCGCCGGGCCCTCGGGAAGACCCGCGGCGTCGAGCGCGGGCCGGAACAGCGAGGCGATGGCAGGCTCGGCGATGTAGCCGGTGACCAGGGTCGTCACCGTGATGCCCAGCTGGCTGCCCGAGAGCTGGAACGACAGGCCGCGGTGGGCGCGCTGCACGGTGCGCGACCGCCGGTCCCCGACCTCGGCGACGTTGGCGTCCACCTGGCTGCGCTCCAGCGCGGTCAGCGCGAACTCCGACGCCACGGACACGAACGTGCCCATCGTGAGCGCGGCCACACCGACCAGACCCAGGACGGACAGCAGGACCGTCATGCGCACACCGCTGTCGTGCGGAACGTGCGGCGACCCGCGTGGGCGTGACGTGCGGTGGGCACGGCTGCTCCTCGTTCTCGGAGGCGCCAGTGTAGGCACCGCGGGTGGCCGGCGGTGAGTGGCGCGTCACCCCCGGCTGCCCTCGGCCGCCGTGCGATCTAGGTTGACCGTTCATGAACGGCAGCCGCCTGGCCCGCGACGCGTCCTCGCCGTTCGTCGACTTCGACCGGCCGTCCTGGGCGAGGCTGGGAACCTCGACGCCCCTGCCGCTCACGGCCGAGGAGCTCGACCAGGTGCGCAGCCTCGGCGACGAGGTCGATCTCGACGAGGTCCGCGAGGTCTACCTGCCGCTGTCGCGGCTGCTGACGCTGCACGTGCAGGAGGGCGGGCGCCTCTACCGCGCGTACCGCACGTTCCTGGGCGCCCAGAACGCCCGCACCCCGTTCGTCATCGGGGTCGCCGGGTCGGTGTCGGTGGGCAAGTCCACCACCGCACGGCTGCTGCGCCTGCTGCTGGCCCGCTGGCCGCAGCATCCCCGCGTGGAGCTGGTGACGACCGACGGCTTCCTGCACCCCAACGCCGAGCTCGCCCGCCGCGACCTGATGGCGCGCAAGGGCTTCCCGGAGAGCTACGACCGGCGCGCGCTGCTGCGGTTCGTCACCGAGGTCAAGGCCGGCCGCGCCGAGGTGACCGCGCCGCTGTACTCGCACCTCGTCTACGACATCGTCCCGGACGGGCGGCTCACGGTGCACCGGCCCGACATCCTCCTGCTGGAGGGCCTCAACGTGCTCCAGCCCGCGTCCAGCCTGCCGGGGCGGGCGGCGCTGGCCGTCAGCGACTTCATCGACTTCTCGGTCTACGTCGACGCCGCCACCGACGACATCCGGCGTTGGTACGTCGAGCGGTTCCTGCGGCTGCGCGAGACCGCGTTCCGCAACCCGGACTCCTACTTCCGCCGCTACGCCCAGCTCGACGAGGCCGAGGCGGTGGCCCGCGCCCTGAGCATCTGGGCGGAGATCAACGGGCCCAACCTGGAACGCAACATCCTGCCCACCCGCGGCCGGGCCAGCCTGGTGCTGCGCAAGGGACCCGACCACAGCGTGACCGGGGTGCGGCTGCGCAAGGTCTGACCTGGCACGATGCGCGCCATGCACGACGCGCCCCCGGTCCATGACGAGCAGCCCGACGGCCTCACCGAGCTGGCCGCCCACCTGAGGCTCGCGGTCGGGCGGCTGCACCGGCGGATCCGCATCGACGGCCGCGAGTCGATCCCGCCGCTGCAGCTCTCGGCGCTGGTCACGGTGGAGCAGCACGGGCCGCTGCGGCTCTCCGAGCTGGCGCGGCGCGAGGCCGTCACGGCACCGACGATGAGCCGCGTGCTCTCCGCGCTCGACGAGCAGGGCCTGGTGCGGCGCGCCCCGGACCCGCAGGACGCGCGCGGGGTGCTGGTGTCGCTGTCGGAGCCGGGCGCCGCCGCGCTGGCTGAGGTGCGCACGCACCGCACCGCGCTCGTCGCCCGCCGCCTCGCCCGCCTCGACGACGCCCAGCGCGCCGCGCTGGCCGCCGCGATGCCGGCACTGGAGGCCCTGCTGGTGGACGACGACTGAGCAGATCCCGCCCGGTCAGACCTCCGTGCCGTCCACCACGGTGCGCAGGTCGTCGTGCAGGAAGCTGACCCGCCCGGCGATCCGGCTGGACTCGGGCAGCGGGTCGGGGTAGCTCCAGCCCGCGTCGGTGATCGCCGACCCGTCGGGCAGCCGCACCGTCCAGTAGCTGGACCGCCCCTTGTACGGGCAGCGCATGCTCGTGTCGCTGGGCTCGAGCCCCACCATCACGTCCTCGGGCGCGAGGTACCAGCGTGTCGGCAGGCCGGTCTCGTCCAGGCGCAGGGGCGCGTGCGACTCGGCCACCAGCACGTCGCCGGCGAGCACCTGCACGTGCCGGCTGGTCGGCCGGACGTCGACGCGCGTGTAGGGATCGGTGAGGTGGGCGTACACCTGCTCGTCCTCGTCGAACCAGGCGTCGGCGGCCTCCCAGTACAGCGCCGCGTAGCCGGCCAGCCACGCGGCGGTGCGCACGGGCTCCGGGTAGGCCCACAGCGCGTTCTCCACGACCCGGTCCCCGACCCGCAGCGACCGGTAGGCGGCGTCGCCCTTGAACGGGCAGTGCGTCGTGTGGTCGGTGGCGACGAACGCGGTGGCGTCGAGATCGGCCTCCGGCACGTACAGTTGGGGCAGCAACGCCGTCTCGTGGACAAGGACGCCGCGGGTGGAGTCCAGCACCGTGCGACCGGCGAACTCGGCGCGTACGCGGCGCGGGAACGGGTGCATGAGCAGTTTGTGCGCCGGGCCGTCGATCGCGTAGTTGACGCTCTGCGGCGGGTGCGGGGACAGCGGTCCGTCGGTGCGAGTGAGGCCCATGTCGGGGACAACGCGCTGTGACGGCGCGAACATTCCGTTGCCAGTAGGTTCGGCCGATGACCGTGCCGTTCTCCTCGTACGCCGCCGAGATCTACCTGCGCGGGCTCGGTGGCGAGGTACCCGGGTACCCCACCGACCCCGCGCAGCTGGAGACCGCCGCGCGCGCCGTGCTCACCGACGGGCCCTTCGGCTACGTCGCGGGCGGGGCCGGCTCCGGCGCCACGATGCGCGCCAACCGGGCCGCGTTCGACCGGGCCGCGCTCGTGCCGCGGATGCTGCGCGACACGACCGAGCGGGACTGGTCCACCACCCTGCTCGGCACCGCGATGCCCGCGCCGCTGCTGGCGGCCCCGATCGGCGTGCTGTCGATCCTGCATCCCGACGGCGAGCTCGCGGTGGCCCGGGCGGCGGCGGCGCTGGGCGTGCCGATGGTCCTGTCGACGGCCGCCTCGCACACCCTCGAGGAGGTCGCCGAGGCCTCCGGGGAGGGTCCCCGCTGGTTCCAGCTCTACTGGCCCACCGAGGACGCCGTCACCGTCAGCCTGCTGCAGCGCGCCCGCGCCGCGGGCTACACCACCCTGGTCGTCACGCTGGACACGTGGACCCTGGGCTGGCGCCCGGCCGATCTCGACGGCTCCTACCTGCCGTTCCTGCGCGGCGTCGGCACGGCGATCCCGTTCTCCGACCCGGCGTTCCGGGCCGGCCTCGCCTCGGCCCCCGAGGACGACCTGATGGCGGCGGTCGGGCGCTGGGTGCCGATGTTCACCGGCACCGCGCTGCGCTGGGACCGCCTCGACCTGATCCGCGAGCACTGGGACGGGCCGATCGTGCTCAAGGGCGTCCAGCACGTCGACGACGCGCTGCGGGCCGTCGACGCCGGGATGGACGGGGTGGTGGTGTCCAACCACGGCGGCCGGCAGGTCGACCGGGCCATCGGCGCGCTGGAGGCGCTGCCGGGCATCGTCGGCGCCCTGGACGGGCGGGCCGCGGTGCTGTTCGACTCGGGCATCCGCACCGGCGCCGACGCCGCGGTCGCGCTGGCGCTGGGCGCCGACGCCGTGCTGCTGGGCCGCCCCTACGCCTACGGGCTCGCGCTGGGTGGTGAGGACGGGGTGCGGCACGTCCTGCGCAGCGTGCTCGCCGAGCTGGACCTGACGCTGGCCCTGTCCGGGTTCGCCGACCTGGCCTCGCTGCGCGCGACGCCCGACGCGGTCAGGTCCACCCCACGCTGACCGGGCGCGGTCGCGACGGCGCCCGGACGTGGGGCCGGTCCTGGCGGCAGGGCCGGCCCGGTTGATGCCATAGTGGTTCCGGACGGATCGGGCGGACGCGGGAGGCGGCGTGGACGGGGTCACCTCGCTGATCGCCGCCCTGCTCACGATGCTGCGGGCCGTGGTCGGCGGCGACGTCCCGCCCAGCAGCTGGGCGTGGGCGGTCAGCCTGCTCGGTATCGGCGTGGGGCTGCTGCCCGCCGTGGGCGCCGTGATCGTGGCGCTGCTGCGCAAGCGGATCGGCTCGCACTACGGGGTGGGCGGCGGCCTGGTCGTCGTCGGCACCGGGCTGCTGTTCGGCGGGCTACTGCCGTGGCTGGCCTTCGTCGGCGCCGGGACGGTGCTCAGCCGCGCCGCGGGCGGGCCGGAACGCTCGGGCCTGTCCCGCGACTCCATCGCGGAGCTGGCCGAACCCGTGCCCGGGGTGCCCTTCGCCGACCTGGTCGTCGACACGCAGGGCACCTACCTGGGCCGGGGGAGCGTGGCCGCCGCGTTCGACCCCGCCAACCCGGCGCTGTTCGTCGTCGCGCTGGTGGGGCTGGCCGGGATCCCGCTCGTCACGGCCGCGTTCGTCGCCGTGCAGGCCCGGCTCGCGCTGCGCCGCGGGCCGATGTGGCCCTCGAAGTTCTTCTGGGCTCCCACCCTCGCGCTGGCCCTGCTCACGGCGTCCACCCCGGCCGGGTCGTCGGGGCACCTGTGGCTCGGCGCCGTCACCGGCGCGTTCCTCGGGATCTTCGTGGTCCTGCTGTTCGGCGTTCCGTCGCGGGAGACCGTGCGCAGGTCGCTGGAGCCCGCCGCGGCGCCCCGGCCGGCGACCCCGCCGCCCTCGCCACCCATCCGCACGCCGGCGCGTCGTCGCCCCGACGGCGCCGCGCCCGAGGACGTCGGCGGCCGGCGGTTGTCGGACCGGCTCGCCCAGCGGTTCTCGGCGCGACCACCGGAACCGCCGGTGGTGCCGCAGCCGGGGCCCGCGCCGATCCCGAACCCGACGCTGGTCGCGCCCGCCGGGTTCCTCGGGAGCGGCACCGCGTCCGGCACCCGGTTCCAGCTCGTGCGGCGCCTGGGTGAGGGCGGGTTCGGCAAGGTCTGGCTGGCCCACGACGCGAAGCTCGGGCACCAGGTCGCGCTGAAGGCGGCCCACGCCCCGGACGCCGAGACCGAGCAGCGGCTCCGGCGCGAGGCCACCGCACTGGGTGCCGTGCGCCACCCGCACTGCGTGCGCATCCATGAGCTCGTCGACTCCCGCAGCGACCCCGGCCTGGCCGAGCTCGACGGCATGGTGATCGTGATGGAGTACGTCGAGGGGCAGTCATTGGGCGAGCTGGTCCGCGGGCGCGGCGTGCTCGACGACATCGCGGCCGCGCGGGTGTGGGCGTCGGTCGCGGGGGCGCTGGACGCGGCGCACCAGATGGGCGTCATGCACCGGGACGTGAAGCCGGGCAACGTCGTCGTCGACCCGAGCGGGCTCGCCCACCTCATCGACTTCGGCATCGCCCGGCGCACCGGCGACGCCACGCTGACGATGGCCGGGTTCGTCCTGGGCACGCCCGACTTCCTGGCCCCCGAGGTGGCGGGCGGGCAGCGGGCCACCCCGTCGTCGGACGCCTGGCAGCTCGCCGCCACCATCGCGTACGCGCTGACCGGGCACCCGCCCCGCGGCGGGCACCCCGACGCGATCTCCGGGCTGCGCGCGGCCGCGGCCGGGGCCCCCCTCACCCACCTGCCGCCGCGCAGCGCCCACCTCGCCCTGCTGCACGCCAGCATGCACAACGACCCCGCACAGCGCCCGTCGCTGCGGGAGGCGCGCCATGCCCTGGAGAACTGGCTGCAGCGCGCCGGCGCGCGTCCCGACGGCCCGGTCACCGTCGTGACGACCCGCCGCTGACCCGCCCCCGCCCCGCCGCCGCGCACCGCCGCCGCCGCGCGCCGCCGCGTCATAGCGCCCGGTCCGGGCGATCCGGGGCATGGATCACGGGCGCCACATCGGTGCGCACGTAGGCTGCGGCGGTGGCCGCACCCACCGCTCCCGCCCGGCCCGGCCGGGTCCGGTCGGGCCGGTGACGGCCCCCCGCGACCGCCTGCTCGGCGTCGACGCCGCACGTGCGGTGGCGCTCGTCGGCATGTTCAGTACCCACACCCTCCCGCTGCGTGCGCCCGACGGATCGGAGTCGTGGACGGGCCTGCTCGCCGACGGCCGGTCGTCGGCGCTGTTCGCGGTGCTGGCCGGGGTCGGGGTGGCCCTGTCCACGCCCCGCCCACCCGACGCCCGTGCCCACCTGGCCGCGGGCGCGGGGCTGCTCGTGCGGGGGGTGCTGGTCGGGCTGCTCGGGCTGACCCTCGTCGGCCTGGACCCGCCGGTCGCGGTGATCCTGGCCTACTACGGGCTGCTGTTCGTGATCGCGATCCCGCTGCTACGGCTACCCGCCGCCGCGCTGGGGTTCGGCGCGGTGCTCGTCGGGATCGGGATGCCGTTCCTGAGCCACCTGCTGCGCACGGGGCTGCCCGACGGGCCGGGGGAGCAGGCGGGACTGGCCGCGCTGGCCGAACCGGGCGACCTGCTCGTGACACTCGCACTCACCGGCTACTACCCGGTCCTGCCGTGGACGGCGTACCTGCTGGCCGGGATGGCGGTCGGGCGTCTGGACCTGCGGCGGGTGCGGGTCGCGGTCGCCCTGCTCGTCGGTGGTGGGCTGCTCGCGGCGGTGGCGGCCGCGGTGTCGGCGGTGCTGGTCCGCGACGCGGGCCTCGACCGGGTCGAGATGCTCCGGCGCCAGTACGGCAGCACCCCCACCGACACCTGGTGGTGGCTGGCCGTCGACATCCCGCACTCGGGCACCCCGTTCGACCTCGTCCACACCATCGGCACCGCACTCGCCGTGCTCGGGCTGATGCTGCTGCTGGCGCACGTGTCGCGGGCGCTGGTGTGGGTCCCGGCCGCGGTCGGCGCGATCCCGCTGACGCTCTACACGCTGCACGTGGTGCTGCTGGCCGCCTACCCCGCGGAGGGCGACGGTCGCGGCACGGTGCTGCTCGCGCACCTTGCCGGGGCGCTCGTCATCGGGGTGGGGCTGCGGGCCGCCGGGCGTCGCGGGCCGCTGGAGCGGGTGGTGTCCGGCCTCGGGCGGGCGGCCCGGGACTCGGTGGGGGAGCGGGGTGCGCGGCACCGCGCCTGATCACCGGACGAGTGGCACTCTCGTACGAACCTGTGGGACGAGAGTCCCGTTCGGTGCAGGACGATCGCGCCTGATCACCGGGCCTCGGCACCCACGTGCCGGGCCAGGTGCTCCCCGGTGAACGAGCCGCCCGCCGTGATCAGCTGCGTGGGCGGTCCCTCGAAGACGACGGTGCCGCCCGCGTCGCCGCCGTCGGGCCCGAGGTCGATCACCCAGTCGGCGTGGGCGATCACGTCGAGGTTGTGCTCGACGACGATCACCGAGCTGCCCCCGTCGACGAGCCGGTCGAGCAGCCCCAGCAGGTGCCCGCAGTCGGACATGTGCAGCCCGGTGGTGGGCTCGTCGAGCACGTACGTGTTGCCCTGCTCGTGCAGCCGCCCCGCCAGCTTGAGCCGCTGGCACTCGCCCCCGGACAGGGTGGACAGCGGCTGCCCCAACGTGAGGTACCCCAGCCCGACGTCGACGACGGCCGACAGCCGCTTGGTGATGTCCCTGGTCGACGCGAAGAACTCCAGCGCCTGGGCCGCGGTCATGTCCAGCGCGTCGGAGACCGACTTCCCGTCGACGGTGAGCGAGAGCACCTCGTCGGTGTAGCGGCGGCCGAGGCAGTCGGTGCAGGTGGAGCGCACGCCGTCGAGGTAGGCGAGATCGGAGTACAGCACGCCGAGGCCGTTGCAGGTGGGGCAGGCGCCGGTGGAGTTGAAGCTGAACAGCGCGGGCTTGACGCCGTTGTGCTTCGCGTAGAGCTTGCGGATCGCGTCCATCGTGCCGGTCCAGGTGGCGGGGGTGGACCGGATCGAGGTGGCCACCGCCGTCTGGTCGACGACGATCGTGCCGGGGTGCTGGGGTACCAGCACGTCACGCACCAGCGTGGACTTGCCCGACCCCGCCACCCCCGTGACGGCCACGAGCACCCCGAGCGGCACGTCGAGATCGAAGCCGCGCAGGTTGTGGGCCGTGGCTGCGGTGACGCGCAGGTGCCCGGTGGGCGTGCGCGGCTGGTCCCGGACGGTGACCGGGCGGTGCAGGAACTCCCCGGTGAGCGTGCCGGAGCCCGCCAGCCCGGCGACGTCACCCTGGTAGACGATCTGCCCACCCCGGCTGCCCGCGTGCGGTCCCAGCTCGACCACGTGGTCGGCCGCGGTGATCACGTCGGTGTCGTGCTCGACGACCAGCACCGTGTTGCCCTTGTCGCGCAGCCGCACCAGCAGGTCGTTCATCCGCCCGACGTCGCGCGGGTGCAGCCCGATCGTGGGTTCGTCGAACACGTACATCACGTCCACCAGCGACGACCCGAGGTGGCGCACCATCTTGATCCGCTGCGATTCCCCGCCGGACAGCGTGGAGGTCTCGCGCTCCAGCGTGAGGTAGCCCAGCCCCATGTCGATCAGCGCGCCCACCCGCGCCGTCGCCTCGTCGACGATGGGCGCGATCTCCGGGTCGCCGAGGCGGGGCAGCACGGCGTGCAGGTCGACCAGGGGCAGTGCGCACAGCGCCGGAAGCGTGTGCCCGCCGACGGTGGCGCTGCGCGGCGCCTCGGCGAGCCGGGTGCCCCCACAGTCGCCGCAGCGCACCGAGGTGGTGTACCGGGCGAGCGTCTCCTTCTTGCGGTCCGAGGTGCCGTCGCCGTCGGCCTGGATGAACAGCCGGTTGAACTTGGCCTCGACGCCCTCGAACTCCATGTTGATCGTCTTGCGGCCCGGGCTGGCCAGCGCGACCTTCTCGTCGGCCCCGAACAGCAGCAGCTGCCACTCCGCGTCGGTGTAGTCGACCAGCGGCTTGTCGTTGTCGAACCTGCCGCTCTGCGCGTAGATGTGCCAGTACCAGCTGTCGACGGCGAAGTCCTTGTGCCGGATCGCGCCGCCGTTGAGGGAGAGCGACCGGTCGAACATCACCGCGTGGTCGAGCTGCACCTTGCGCCCGATGCCGGCGCAGCCCGGGCACATGCCCGCGGGGTCGTTGAAGCCGAAGACGTGCCCGTACCCGACGTGCGGTGTGGAACGCCGCGAGAACAGCAGCCGCAGCAGCGGGTTGATGTCGGTGACGGTGCCCAGCGTGGAACGCGAGCCGCCGCCGAGCCGGCGCTGGTCGACGACGATCGCGGTGGACAGGTTCTCGATGAGGTCGGCGTCGGGCTGGCCGAGCTTGGGCAGGAACCCGCGGACGAACGCCGAGAACGTCTCGTTGAGCTGGCGCTGGGCCTCCGCGGCGATGGTGTCGAACACCAGCGACGACTTGCCGGACCCGGACACGCCCACGAACGCGGTGATCTTCCGCTTCGGGACGCGGACGGACACGTCGCGCAGGTTGTTCTCCCGCGCCCCGGTGACGACGATGTACTCCTGCGGCACGACGAGCTCCCCCGGATCGGTGACTGCGGGCATTGTGTCGCTGGGCACCGACAGTCTCATCCGGCCTCGATCCGGAACACCGGACAGATCCCGGCCACGGCCTCCATGGCCGCCGGTGTGACGTCCGCGACGACCCCGGCGTCGCGCATCATCTCCACCCCGTCCGGGGTCAGCGCCGGCCATTCCCGCAGCACCGACAGCGCGGCGGCGGCGTCGAGCTCCACCAGCCGCACCCGCTCGTCCCCTCCACGGGTGCGCAGCGTCCCCCGCCCCGCGGCCCGGACGTTGCGGATCCAGTCGGCCGCGGGGAACCCGCCCAGCACGAACCGCTCCCCGCCGCGCTCCAGCACCGTCAGCGGGGTGTGCCGGGGCAGCCCGCTGCGCCGCCCGGGGACGGTGAGCACCGGCAGGTCGAACTCCAGCGTCCCGGACCGCTGCTGCGCCATGAGCCCCTCGTTCATCTCCTTGAGCCAGGCGGGCGGCTTGATGTCACGCAGGTCGGTCATCGACTCATCTCCCGGTATCGGTGGACGGACAGCGGTGCGAACACCGCGACGATCAGCAGCGGCCAGAGCACGGCCGCGAGAACCGCGTGCCGGGCGATCCACGACTCCCCACCCCAGCCGGGATTGCCGAACAGCTCCCGGGCCGCGGCCGCGGTGGCCGAGAGCGGGTTCCACTCGGCGATCGCGGACACCACGACCGGCATCGACGCCGGCGCGACGAACAGCCCGGACAGGAAGGCGACGGGGAACTCCAGGGTCTGCACGGCGGTGACCGCGCCCGGACCACGCACGAGAAGCCCGAGGTAGATGCCCACCCACAGCAGAGCGAACCGCAGCATCAGGAGCAGGCCCACGGCCACCAACGCCGGGCCGAGCCCGTTCGGGGCCCGCCAGCCGACGGCCAGCCCGGCGAGCAGCAGGACGGCCAGCGCGAGCGTCGAGATCACCATGTCGGCGGCCGCCCGCCCCATCAGTACCGCGGAGGCCGACATCGGCATCGACCGGAACCGGTCGGTGATCCCGCGCTGCGCGTCGGTGACGACCGCGACCATCGTCGAGGAGACGCCGAACAGCATCGTCATCGTGAACAGCCCGGGCAGCAGGGCCGACCGGTAGTCGCCGCCGCCGGGCACCGTCATCATCCCGCCGAACAGGAAGACGAAGATCAGCATCATCAGGATCGGGAAGCCGACGGCGTTCACGATCTCCTCGGGCCGGCGGCGCAGGTGCGACAGGTAGCGCCCGGTGAGGACCCCGGTATCGATGATCGTCGTCATGCTCGCACCTCCGTGAGGTGCAGGAACACCTCGTCGAGGGTGGGGCGCCGGACGGTGAGGTCCTCGGCCGCCACACCCTCGGCGCCCAGCGCGACCACCGTGGCGGCGAGCGCCGCCATCCGGTCGGACACCGGCACGCTGATGAACCGCCGGTCCGGGTCGGTCTCGACGGGCACCCCCGCGATGCGTTCCACGAGCGCCGCGGCACGCCCCAGGTCCCGCGCGTGCCGCACGACCAGCTCCAGATGGTCGCCGCCGAGCCGCTCGCGCAGCGCGTCCGGCGTGCCCTCGGCGACCACGCGGCCCTCGCCGCGCCCGCCGAGCACGGAGATGCGGTCGGCGAGCTGGTCGGCCTCGTCGAGGTACTGGGTCGTGAGCAGCACGGTCGTGCCCTCGGCGACGAGCGCACGCACGGCCGCCCAGACCTCGGCGCGGCCACGGGGGTCGAGCCCGGTCGTCGGCTCGTCGAGGAACAGCACGGCGGGCGCCAGGATCATGCCGACGGCCAGGTCGAGCCGCCTGCGCATGCCTCCCGAGTAGCGGCTCACCGGCTGCGCGGCCGCGTCCACGAGCCCGAACCGCTCGAGCAGCTCGTCGGCCCGCCGCCGCGCCGCGTCCCGGGACAGGTGGAACAGCCGGCGCCAGCCATGTGCCTCCGATGTTCAAACTTGAGTCCGAGCCACCGAGTGTGCTCGGCGGGGACGGACTATGCAAACTTGAGTCGATGCCCGGCCGACGTCACTCGGTGAGCGCAGGCCAGCTGCCGGGCCTGCCGGGGGAGTCCGGCTCACCGGCCATCGCGTACGCGCCGGCCTCGAGTCGGGCGATCAGCCCGGCCGTCCAGTCGACGCCGCCCGTCGCGGTGTGCTCCCACAGGCCGTAGAGCTCCGACCAGTGCGGGGCGTCGGCCCACCCGTCGAGCTGGGCGCGTGCCTTGTCGCGGATCTGCTCCAGCGCGGCGAGCCGCTCGCGCAGCAGCCGCACAGCCTCGGCCCGGGACAGCGACGGGAGCATGGCGAGCGCGGCCCCGAGCTGGTCGGGACGGCTCGCCGGGCGGCGCACGGCGTCGCGGAGCAGCCGCAGGTACTCGGCCTCACCCTTCTCGGTGAGCTCGTAGTCCGTGCGACCCGGCACGTCGTGGTGGTCGAGCAGCATGCCGGCGTCGGTCAGCGCGCGCAGTGCGTGGTAGATCGACCCCCACTTCGCGTTGGCCCAGTCGGCCGCGTCCCAGGACTGCAGGTCGGTGCCGATGCGGTAGCCGTGGGCGCGCCCGTACCCGCGGACGATGCCCAGGACGAGCAGGCGGGTGGCCGACATGGCCCACAGCGTATCGGGCGTCACCCGATCGGATCGTTGCATCACGCAACCGAAATCCCCGGCAAGCGTCCCTGGTTGTGTAGAGCACGAACGAGGGATCGGGGGATCTCATGACCGGCAACGCTCGACTGCGCTGCGCCGCGACGGTGCTCGCCGCCGCCGCACTCCTCACCGCGGGCTGCTCGTCCGCGAGCACCGGTACACCCGACGGGACCGTGATCGGGACCTCACCCGCCGCCGCGCCGCCCACCACACCGCCCACGACGGTGCCGCAGGCCGGCACCCCGGCCGACGGGTCCGGGGGAGGGGACGCCGATCCGGCCCGCTGCACCACGGCCGAGCTGACCGGCTCCCTCACCGACGGCGACGCGGGCGCCGGCTCACGTTTCGTCACGCTCGTCCTGACCAACACCGGCTCCCGCACGTGCGAGCTCACCGGGTTCCCGGGCGTCTCCTACGTGACCGGTGACGACGGGCACCAGGTCGGCCCGGCCGCGGCGATGGACGGCGAACGCGGGGGTCCGGTACGGCTGGAGGTCGGCGACTCGGCGGGGGCCGCACTGCGGCTGGTGAACGTGGCCAACTACGACGCCGCGGTGTGCATGCCCACACCGACGAGGGGCCTGCGCGTGTACCCGCCCGGGGACACCGCATCGCTGTTCGTCCCGGCCGAGGGCACCGGCTGCGCGGGCACCCCGCCCGGTGACCAGCTCAGCGTGCAGACCCTCACCGCCCGCTCGTAGGGACGCAGCACGGGCCCCGCCGCAACGAGCGATGCAGCGGGAGGGCGGGGCGTCAGCGCGCGAGGTACTCGCGGCCGCGCTGGACGGAGTCTCCGTAGACGACCGACATGCGGCCGAACTCACGCAGGCCGTGCAGGGGGCGGGTGAACAGCGTGCGCCGGCCCGGCCCCTCCGCGGCGTAGGACAGGACCAGCAGGACCGCTCCGGCCAGTGCCAGCATGGCGAGGGTCACCATCATGATCGTCGTTCCTCCTCGGAATCGTTCGGGGTTCGGGCGAACTGCCCGTCACCACGACGGTAGGCTCGGCTCTGCGGGAAGTGAAATGCCATCTCACCTCCTCTTATGCCGCTGAGGCATGATGTGGCGATGGAGGTCGAGATCCGGCACGTCCGCGCGTTCCTCGCTGTCGTCGACGACGGCGGGTTCACCGCCGCCGCAGCCCGGCTGAGGGTCACCCAGCCCGCACTGAGCCGAACCGTCGCCGAACTGGAACGTCGACTGGGGGAGCGGTTGGTCGACCGTGCCCGGCGGCCGGTCCAGCCGACCGCGGCCGGGGCGGCGTTCCTGCTCCAGGCCCGGCGGCTGCTGTCGGTGCACCGGGAGACCGTGCAGGCGCTGGACGCCGACGTCGGTGTGCTGCGCGTCGGGTTCGCGTGGAACGCCGCGGGGGAGCGCACGACGGCGATGATCCGGAGGTTCGAGGCCGAGCATCTCGACACGCGCGTGGTGCTGCGGCGCATCGACACGGCCACCGCCGGGGTCGAGGACGGTCGCTGTCACATCGCGCTCGTGCGGACCCCGCCCGGTTCCCCGCGCCTGGACTGCGCCGTGATCGGCAGGGAGTCCCGTGTCGTGGCACTGGCTGTCGGTCATCCGCTGGCGGGCCGGACATCGTTGGGGCTCGACGACGTGCGCGACGAGCCGCTGCTCGTCAACTCGGTGGCCGGCACGACCTCGCCACGGCTGTGGGGGACCGCCTACGCCGACCGCACCGTCGTCGAGGTGCGCAACACGGCGGAGTGGATGCACGCCGTCGCACTGGGCCGCGGGATCGGCGTGACGGTGACCTCCACGGCGGCCTTCCACGCCCATCCCGAGGTGCGCTTCGTGCCGCTGCGCGACGCGCCGCCGCTCGACGTCCTCGCGATCTGGCCGTGCCGCGGCACGCACCCGCGCACCGCCGACTTCGTGGCCGCGGCACAGGCGGTCGCCGCCCGTTGACGGCCCCGCAGCAGAATGGGGCGGTGGACCACCGAGCCGACCCCTCCCGCTACGACGACGCGACCTTCCGCCGCACCGGGCGCAGCGGCCTGCTGCTCCCGGCGATCTCGCTGGGCCTGTGGCACAACTTCGGCGACGACACGCCGCTGGAGACGCAGCGCGCGATCCTGCGCCGCGCCTTCGACCGCGGTGTCACGCACTTCGACCTGGCCAACAACTACGGCCCGCCCTACGGCAGCGCCGAGTCGAACTTCGGCCGGATCTACGCCCAGGACCTGCGCCCGTACCGCGACGAGCTGATCCTGTCCACGAAGGCCGGCTACGACATGTGGCCCGGCCCGTACGGGCAGGGCGGCGGGTCGCGCAAGTACCTGCTGGCGAGCCTGGACCAGTCGCTGGCCCGGATGGGCGTCGACTACGTCGACATCTTCTACAGTCACCGCTTCGACCCGGACACCCCGCTCGAGGAGACGATGGGTGCGCTCGACACGGCCGTCCGTTCGGGCCGGGCCCTCTACGCGGGCATCTCGTCCTACTCCGCCGAGCGCACCCGCGAGGCCGCCGCGATCCTGCGCGAGCTGGGCACGCCGCTGCTGATCCACCAGCCGTCGTACTCGATGCTCAACCGCTGGATCGAGGAGGGCCTGCTCGACGTGCTGGGGGAGACGGGCGTCGGCTGCATCGCGTTCTCGCCGCTGGCCCAGGGCATGCTGACCGGCAAGTACCTCGACGGCATCCCGGAGGACTCGCGGGCCGCACAGGGCAAGTCGCTGGCGAGGGAACTGCTCAGCGAGCAGGCGCTGCGCCACGTCCGAGCGCTGCACGAGATGGCCGCGGCGCGTGGCCAGAGCCTGGCCCGGATGGCGCTGGCCTGGGCCCTGCGTGACCCGCGCGTCACCTCGGTGCTGATCGGGGCGAGCAGCGTCGCCCAGCTCGACGACAGCCTCGGTGCACTGGAGAACCTGTCCTTCGACGACGAGGAGCTCGCGCGCATCGACGAGCACGCCGTCGACGGCGGCATCAACCTCTGGGCGGCGAGCAGCGCGGGCTGAGTCGGCGGGCTGAGTCAGCGCGGGCTGAGTCAGCGCGCCGGGGCGCCGACCATCCGCAGCGCGAGGTCGGCGTAGACCTCGCCGATCGTCTCGGGTGTGTCGGACCCGTCGAGCCGGTACCACCGCACCAGGTCGATCCCGAGCGACACCACGGCGCGGACGGCCCGGTTGACGTCCGGAACATCGAACACCCCCTCCGCCGCGCCCCGTGCCACCGCCGTGCGCATGACGTCGGTGAACTCCTGCCGCAGCTCCAGCACGACGGCCAGATGGTCCGGTTCCAGGGCCGCGAGCTCGTACTGGCAGACCCGGGCGACCGTGTGGTGACGGGCGTGCCAGGTCACCAGCGCGACCACCAGCCGGCGCAGGTACGCCCGGCTGTCGCCGTCGTCGGGCTGGGACCGCAGCGCGTCGAGCGCCCGACGGTGGCCGGTTCGCGAGACCTCGAACAGCACCGCCTCCTTCGACGGGAAGTGCACGTAGAGCGCGCCCGGGCTGAGCCCGACCGCGGCGGTGACGTCGCGGGTCGTCGTGGCGTGGAAGCCGGTGCGGGCGAAGCAGAGCACCGCCGAGTCGAGCAGGGCGACCCGGGAGCCCGACCCGTCCCAGAACCGGGCCCCGACCCGATCGGCATCGCCACCACCACGGCGCTGTACGGAGCTCACCTCTCGACCCTCCCGTCCCCGACGGCGTCGGTTGACACGACCTGGCTGCGAGGTAACTATGCGCTTAGTCACTGAACGCGACAAGGTGGTCGGCCGGGCACGCGGCCGGCTCGACGAGCTCGCCGGGCACGGGGTGACCGAGATCGTGTTCCAGCCGTGCGGGCCCGACACCCGGCGTGAACTCGAACGCTTCCGGGAGGCGGCGGCCTGAGCACGGGCCCGGGCCACGGTGATCGACGGGCGCGGAACCCCCGCGATCGACCACGTGGAGCGGGCCGAGAGGGAGCCGAGTGGACCTGCGCTCAGGTAACTGTCATAACTACGATTATCGGATGTCTACCGGCCTCGGCCGGTGCGCTCCTGGAGCTCGTCGATGCGCCGGGACGCGTCGGCCTTGGACAGCTCGCCGGGGACGTCCTCGCCCGCCTCCGGTGCCAGCGTCTGCAGGTAGGACTTCTGGTCGCCCGTCATCGGCTCGTCGCCGGTGGTCCAGCGGTCGCGATTCTTCTCGGCACCCGCGATGTTCTCGTCAGCCATCGCTCGAACATGTCGTCGAGCCTCTCCCGACGCACGCCGGGACCCGTCGCGGCACGTTATGACAGGTCACGCGCCGCCCGGGGATCCCGGCGTTGCCGTCGTGAGCGCTCCGGTCGTGACTCAGCCCGGGTTGGGCGGCTGGTCCACCAGCTGCGCCAGGTAGAGCTGCTCGCCGAGCTTGCCCATCAGCTCGAGGTTGGTCTCGATGTAGTCGATGTGGTGCTCCTCGTCGGCGAGGATCTCCTCCAGCAGGGCCGCCGTGGTGGCGTCGCCCTTCGCCCGGCACATGATCACGCCGGGACGCAGCCGCTCGACCACGGCCAGCTCGATGGACAGGTCGGCCTCCAACTGCTCCTTCACCGTCTGCCCGATGCGCAGCGTGCCGAGGCGCTGGTAGTTGGGCAGCCCCTCCAGGAACAGGATGCGGTCGGTGATCTTCTCCGCGTGCTTCATCTCGTCGATGGACTCGTCGCGGGTGTAGGAGGCCAGCTTCGTGAGACCCCAGTTCTGCTGCATCTTGGCGTGCAGGAAGTACTGGTTGATCGCGGTGAGCTCGCTGGTCAGCTGCTCGTTGAGCAGGTCGATGATCTCGGGGTCGCCACGCATCGGGTGTGTCCTCGCTTCGTCGGTGCCGGAAAGGCACGACGCTAGCGGCGCTCCACGATCGTGTCGGACCCAGGATCGCCTGTTCGGAGCACAGGGACGCCTCAGGCCAGGTCATGCACACCCAGGTGACCTCAGGCGGTGGGGGGCAGCTCGGCCAGGTCGGAGCAGGCGTGGGAGGCGGCGAGCAGCGCGTCGATGTGCTCGTGGCAGCCGCCGCAGCCGGTGCCGGCGTCAGTGGCCTCGCCGACCTCGTCGACGGTGCGCGCGCCGTTGGCGATGCACGAGCGGATCTCCCGGTCGCACACCCCGAAACACATGCACACGTACACAGGCGTTCCTCTCCTTAGGCATGCCTATGCTCGCATTCGATCACGCTGTGACGCAAGCCCTAGTCTGTGCTCGTGCCGCTGCACGAGTACCGCCGCAAGCGCGACGCACGTCGCACCCCCGAGCCGGTGCCCGCCGAGGACCCGCAGACGCGGGGGCCCGGGACCCGGTTCGTCATCCAGGAGCACCACGCGCGCCGGCTGCACTGGGACGTGCGCCTGGAACGCGACGGCGTGCTGGCGTCCTGGGCCGTGCCGAAGGGCCTGCCGGCCGACGGGGAGACCGTACGGCTGGCCGTGCGCACCGAGGACCACCCCATGGAGTACCTCGACTTCCACGGTGAGATCCCGGCAGGCGAGTACGGCGGCGGCACGATGACCATCTGGGACTCCGGCACCTACGAGACCGAGAAGTGGCATCCGCGCGAGGTCGCGGTCGTGTTCCACGGCGAGAAGGCCCGCGGGCGCTACGTCTTCATCCGCACCCACCGGGAGGGGGAGAAGGACGCCTGGCTGCTGCGCCGCTCCGACCCCACACCGCCCGACCAGGACCCGCTCCCCCGCGACACCCGGCCCATGCTCGCCACCCCCGGCCCGCTCCCCGAGGGCGCGGGCTGGTGGCTGCAGGTGGGGTTCGGCGGCCGGCGCGTGATCGTCCGGGTCGAGGGCGGCCGGGCGACGGTCGCCGACGCCGACGGCGCGGACCTGACGGGCACGCTCCCCCACCTGCGCGGGCTGGGCCCGTCCCTGTTGGCCACCCGCGCCCTGTTCGACGGCGAGCTGGCTCCCGACACCGCCGACCTCTGGATCGGCGACCTGCTGCACCACGACGGCGAGGACCTCACGGCGCTGCCGTTCCACGAGCGCCGCGCCCGGCTCGACGCCCTGCCGCTGGACGGCGCGCACTGGCGCCCGGCGCCGGTGTTCCCCGGGGCGGGAACGGAGGTGGTCGACGCGGTACGGGCGCAGGGGCTGCCCTGCGTCGTCGCCAAGGACGGCGACTCCCCCTACGAGCCCGCCCGGCGCAGCGACCGGTGGGTGGAGGTCGCCACCGGACCCGCGCAGCCGGCGCGGCCCGCGCAGCCCCGGCGGGAACCACGGCTGGGCCGCGCGCGCCTCACCAACCCCGACAAGGTGCTCTACCCGCTCACCGGCACCACGAAGGCGCAGGTGTGGGAGCACTACCTGGCGGTGGCCGAGGTGATGCTGCCGCACCTGCGCGACCGGCCGCTGACCATGGTCCGCTGGCCCGACGGCGTGGAGCGGGGTTCGTTCTTCGAGAAGGACGTCTCCCGGCACGCCCCGGACTGGATCCGCACCGCGCGCGTCGGGACCCCGGGAGGTCGTTCGGAGAGCGCCGAGTTCCCGGTGCTCGGCAACGTCGACGGCCTGGCCTGGGCGGCCAACCTCGCCGCACTCGAGCTGCACGTCCCGCAGTGGCGACTCGGCCCCCGTGACGGGCGGCACCTGCCCGACCTCGTGGTGTTCGACCTCGACCCGGGCGAGGGCACCACCGTCGTCGACTGCGCACGGCTCGCCCTGCGCATCGCCGAGCGCCTCGCCGACGACGGCCTCGTCGCCCACCCGCGCACCAGCGGCGGCAAGGGGATGCAGCTCTACCTGCCGGTCACGGTGTCCCGGGCCGAGCAGACCTCCGAGTTCGCGAAGGCGCTGGCCGAGGAGCTCGCGGCCGACGACCCGAAGCGCGTCGTCGCCGTCATGACCAAGGCGCGCCGCCGCGGCCGGGTCTTCGTGGACTGGAGCCAGAACAACCCGCACAAGACCACGATCGCCAGCTACTCGCTGCGCGGTCGCGCCCGCCCGACCGTCGCCACCCCCGTCACCTGGGACGAGGTGCGGGCCTGCCGGCGCGTCGAGGACCTGACCTTCACCCACGCCGATCTGCCCGCCCGGGTCGCCGAGCACGGCGACCTGATGGCCCCGGTACTCGAGCCGGGCCCGCGGCTGCCCCGCCGGTAGGGCCGTCTCGATACTCTGGGCGATCATGGGACACCCCTACCTCGACGGCCGCTACCCGCGCGCCTACGCCCACCGCGGCTGGCACCTCGACGACGGGGTCGGGGGCGGCGGGTTCGAGAACACGATGGCCGGGTTCGTCCGGGCGGTCGACGAGGGCTTCTCCTACCTGGAGCTCGACGTGCACGCCTCGGCCGACGGGGTAGCGGTCGTGCACCACGACCCCACGCTGGACCGCACCACCGACGGGACCGGGCGGATCGCGCTGCAGCCTGCCGCGGCCCTGGCCGAGGTCCGGGTCGGCGGGGTCGAGCCGATCCCGCTGCTGGAGGAGGTGCTCACCGCGCTGCCGGACACGCGGATGACCGTCGAGCTCAAGTCCGCGGCGGCCGTGGACGTCACCCTGGCGGTCCTCGAGCGGCTCGACGCGTGGCACCGCGTCTGCCTGGGCGGGTACGACGAGCGCTGGCTGGACCGGGCGCGGCGGGCGGCCGGGCCGCGGCTGTGCACGTCGATGGGGCAGACCTCGGCTCTCGGGCTGCGCTCGCGCGGCTGGCTCGACGCGCTGCCCGCCCCGCTGTCCCGGCTGCCCGCGCTGCCCTTCACAGGCCAGCTCGCCCAGCTGCCCCGCAGGTTCGGCCCGCTCACCGTCGTGGACGCCCGGCTGGTGGCCACCGCTCATGCCGCGGGTCGCGAGGTGCACGTGTGGACCGTCGACGAGCCCGCGGAGATGACCGAGCTGCTCGACCTGGGCGTCGACGGGCTGCTCTCGGACCGCCCCGACCTGCTGCGCGAGGTGTTGCAGGCCCGCGACGCCTGGACGTGACCGCGCGGGCGTGTATCCGGCCGTCGCGTCCCGCTACCCTCCGGCCGTGAGCACCGACGCGCCTGCGGGCGCCGCGTCCGTGACCCGGGGCCAGGTGTTCGCCTGGGGGCTGTGGGACTGGGGTTCCGCGGCCTACAACGCCGTGATCCTGACGTTCGTCTTCTCCGTGTACCTCACCGACGCCGTCGGCGACGACCTGCCGGGGCCGATCGACGCGAACAGCTGGCTGGCCTGGTCCATCGGGGCGTCCGGGCTGCTCATCGCGTTGATGGCGCCGGTGCTCGCGCGGCGGGCGGACGCGGCCGGTCGGCGCAAGCGCGCGGTCGGCGTGTGGACGGCCCTGACGATCGCCACGATGGCGGGCCTGTTCCTCGTCGAGGACGACTACTCCTACCTCGCGCTCGGGCTGGTCCTGCTGGGGCTGGGGTCGATCTTCTTCGAGCTCGCGTCGGTGTCCTACAACGCGATGCTGGTGCAGGTGTCGACGCCGGAGACGGTCGGCCGGGTCTCGGGCTTCGGCTGGGCGATGGGCTACGTCGGCGGGATCGTGCTGCTGCTGGCCGTCTACCTGGGCCTGATCGTCGGCGACGGCGGGCTGCTCGGCGTGCCGACCGACCGCGGGTTCGACATCCGGCTGGTCGCGCTCGTGGCCGCAGGCTGGTTCCTGGTGTTCGCGCTCCCGATGCTGCTGCGGGTGCCGGAGCTCCCACCGGATCCGGACCGGCCCCCACCCGCCGGCGTGCTGGACTCCTACCGCGCCCTGTTCGCGACGCTGCGCGAGCTGTACCGCACGAGCCCGCACACGCTGTACTTCCTCGGCGCCAGCGCTCTGTTCCGCGACGGGCTGGCCGGGGTGTTCACCTTCGGCGCGGTGCTCGCGGTGACCGTCTACGGGATCGCCGCGGACGACGTCCTGATCTTCGGGGTCGCGGCCAACGTGGCGGCGGCCGCGGGCGCGTTCGCCGCCGGTTACCTCGACGACCGGGTGGGGCCGAAGGCGGTGATCGTCGGCTCGCTGGTCGCCATGCTCGCGGTCGGGATGGTCCTGCTGGTCGTCTCCGGGCCCACCCTGTTCTGGATCTTCGGGCTGGCGCTGTGCCTGTTCGTCGGGCCGGCGCAGTCGGCGTCGCGCACCTACCTCGCGCGGCTGGCCCCGCCCGGCCGGGAGGGTGAGCTGTTCGGCCTCTACGCCACGACCGGGCGCGCGGTGTCGTTCCTCGCGCCCACCCTGGTCGGGCTGTTCACATTCCTGTTCGCCTCCGACCGCGCCGGCATCGTGGGCATCCTGGTCGTGCTCGGGGCGGGGCTCGCGGCGCTGCTGCCGGTACGCCGTCCGGTGTGATCGCCGCAGGCCGCGCGATTCGGGCGGCCCGGTAACGACGTGCCGACCGACGTGTAAACACCGGCGCAGCAGCCGGTGATATAAGTCACAGTTGGCTGACACGTCACATCAGCGTGTGCGATCGGCCGGGATGGGCCACACTGGCGGATCGGGACGGCGAACAGCTGGGTGTCGGCTCCTGTGTTCTTCGTGAACAGAACACATCGACACCCGTCGCGGATCGTCCCGGCGCGGGAACAAACGGCTGCGACGCAGACGTTACACCCGCTGGTGATGACCGCGGGAGGCTCCCACGGTCGGAGAACGGGAGGAAGACGCATGGCCGACCGCGTGCTCCGTGGCAGCCGGCTCGGGGCTGTCAGCTACGAGACCGACCGCAACCACGACCTCGCACCGCGGCAGTCGATGCGCTACGCGTGCCCGCGTGGGCACGACTTCGAGGTGCCCTTCTCGCACGACGCCGAGGCTCCGCACACGTGGGAGTGCCGCCTGCACGGCAGCATCTCCAAGCTGGTGGACGGCTCGGAGCCGGAGCAGAAGAAGACCAAGCCGCCGCGCACGCACTGGGACATGCTGCTCGAGCGCCGCTCCGTCGCCGATCTCGAGGTGCTGCTCAACGAGCGCCTGGAGCTGCTGGCCGAGCGTCGCCGCGAGATCGCCTGACGCGGATCGACACCGGGCCCGGGACCACATCGGTGGTCCCGGGCCCTTGTGCGTCCGGACCTGTCACGCCACTGTGGGCGCGTGATCTCACCGGGCCACCTCGGGTTCTGGGCCCGGCCGGACGAGGAGCGGGTGGCCGCCTTCGCCGCACTGCGCCGCCACGACCGTCCGCAGTGGATGCGGTTCCGCAACCGCACGCCGTTCGTGCCGACCGACGACGGCTTCTGGGCGATCGTCCGGCACGCCGACGTCGTCGAGGCCAGCCGCCATCCGGAGCTGTTCGGCAACGAGCCCACGGCCGCGTCGTTGTACGACCTGCCGCCGTGGATGGCCCGCTACCTCGGATCGATGATCAACATGGACGGCCCGCGCCACGCACGGATGCGCAAGGTCGTGGCCAGGGCGTTCTCGCCGCGGCTGCTCGCCGACCTGGAGGCCGGCGTCCGGGACCGCGCCGCCCGGATCGTCGACGACGTGGTGCGGGACGGGCCCGGTGACTTCATCGCGCAGGTCGCCGGGCGGCTGCCCGTGGAGGTCGTGTGCGACCTGCTCGGCATCCCGGAGCAGCACCATGCGCTCGTCACCCGACACGGCAACGCACTGGTCGGCTTCACCGACCCGGAGTACATCGGCGTCAGCCGCGACTACCTGCTGCGCCACGGCGCGCCGGGGCCGCGGCACATCGTGCCGGTCAGCGCCCGCCTGATGCGGGCGGGCCAGGCGCTCACGACGCTCGTGGGCCGGCTGGGGCGCGAGCGGCTCCGCGAACCCCGCGGCGACCTGATCTCGACGCTGGTCCACGCGAACCCCGACGGCGAGCGCCTCACCCCGCGCGAGGTCGGCACGCTGTTCGTCCTGCTGGTGCTGGCCGGCAGCGAGACGACGCGCGCGACGATCGCGCACGCGCTGCGACTGCTCACGACGCACCCCGAACAGCGCGAGCTGCTGCTGGCGGACCTGGACGGCCGGACCGGCGGGGCCGTCGAGGAGGTGGTGCGGTTCGTGAGCCCGGTCATCCAGTTCCGCCGCACCGCCACGGCCGACGCCGAGCTGGGCGGCCGCCCGATCCGGGCGGGCGAGAAGCTGTTGCTGTTCTACAACTCGGCCAACCGCGACGCCGCCGTCTTCACCGAGCCCGACCTCTTCGACATCACCCGCTCCCCCAACCCGCACCTCGGGTTCGGCGGACCCGGACCGCATTTCTGCCTCGGTGCGAACCTGGCGCGGCTGGAGGCCACGACCATGCTGCGCGAGCTGTTCACCCGGTTGCCCGGCATCCGGGCCGTCGGCGAGCCGGAGCTGCTGCTGTCGAACTTCACCCACGGGATCAAGCGGATGCGGTTCGCGGTCTGACGGCTACCGGCGTCGCGAGCGCGACCGGTGCGCCGTGCCGCCCGCCCGGCTCACCGTTTCACGTACGGACCCGGTCTCGCCGCAGCACCCGCTGCACCCCCCAGCGGGTGACGCTCCACAGCGCCTCGCCGACGATCGCACGGTTCATCTTCGACGCGCCCCGCTCGCGCTCGACGAACGTGATCGGCACCTCGCGGACCCGGAACCCGGCCTGCACCGCACGCCACGCCATGTCGACCTGGAAGCAATAGCCCTGCGAGGCGACCTCGTCGAGGTCGAGCTCCTCGAGGACCTGGCGCCGGAAGGCGCGGTACCCGCCGGTGAGGTCGCGGATCGGGACCCCGAGCGCCAGCCGGGAGTACAGGTTGCCACCGCGCGAGAGCCAGGCGCGGTGCGCCGGCCAGTTGACCACCTCGCCGCCGCGCACGTACCGGGACCCGAGCACGAGGTCGGCGTCGCGCAGCGCGTCGAGCAGGGCCGGGAGGTCCTCGGGGGCGTGCGAGCCGTCGGCGTCCATCTCGACGACGACCCCGTGCTCGCCGCGCAGCGCCAGCGCGAAACCCGCCAGGTAGGCGGCGCCCAGGCCCTCCTTGGTCGTGCGGTGCAGGACGCGAACCCGGGGGTCGGCGGCGGCCATCTCGTCGGCCAGTGCACCGGTGCCGTCGGGGCTCGCGTCGTCGACGACGAGAACGTCGGCGTGCGGCACCGCCGCGTGCAGCCGCGACACCACCGGCCCGAGGTTCTCCCGCTCGTCGTAGGTCGGGATGACCACCAGCACCGGACCGAGCGCCCCAGGAGGTGGGGCTTCAGACATCGACGTTCCTTCCCGCACCGCGACGTCGCCGCACGACCGCCGCGGCGATCGCCACCAGCCCGAGCACGACCAGGGTCCACTCCGGACCGGATCGCAGTTGGCTGGCAATGGTACTGGTGGTGCGCAGCGTGGTCGGCTCGACCAGCACCTCGGCGGTGAACTGCTCGGTGCTCTGCGTGACCGTCCCGTCCGGGGTCACGGTGGCGCTCACGCCCGAGGTGGTGGCGACGACGGCGGAGCGGTCGAACTCGACCGCCCGGATCCGCGACATCGCCAGCTGCTGGAACGTCATGTCGGTGAACCCGAAGGTGGCGTTGTTGCTGGGCACGGCGAGCACCTCGGCCCCGGCGGCGACGCTGTCGGCGAGCAGGTCGTCGAACGCGATCTCCCAGCAGATCGCGATGCCGACGCGCACCCCGTTCATGTCCAGCGCCCCCTCCCCCGGGCCGGGCAGGAAGTTGCTGGCCCGGTCGACGTAGGGCGAGAAGAGGCGGAAGAAGCTGCGCCACGGCATGTACTCGCCGAAGGGCTGGATGCGGCGCTTGTCGTTGCGCGCGACCGGCCCCGCACCCGGCTCCCACACCAGTGAGGAGTTGCTCGCGGTGGGCCCGTCGGCGTTGGCCATCTCGGGCGGGTTGCGCAGGACGGTGCCGACCAGGATCGGTACGCCGACCGCCTGTGCGGCGCGGTCGATCTGCGCGGCGGCGTCGGGGTTCTGCAGCGGGTCGATGTCGGAGGAGTTCTCCGGCCAGATCACCAGGTCCGGCCGGGCGACCCGGCCCGCGGCGACGTCCGCGCCGAGCGCCTCGGTGGCGCGGACGTGGTTGTCGAGCACCGCGCGGCGCTGGGCGTTGAAGTCCAGGCCCAGCCGCGGGACGTTGCCCTGCACGGCGGCGATGGTGACGACGCGGTCCGGTGCCGGGCCCGGGAACGCCGGGACCAGCGCCGCCAGCGGTCCGGCGAGCAGCGCGGCCACCGTGATCAGCGCCGGCACCCGCCACCGCCGCCACCCCTGCCGGACCACGAGCCGGCGCACCAGCTCACCCAGCGCGAGCCCGGCGAGCACGGTGACGAACGAGAGCAGCGGCACCCCGCCGATCGCGGCGAGCGGCAGCAGCGGGCCGTCGGGCTGGCCGAACCCGACGCGGCCCCACGGCATGCCGCCCCACGGGATCCGCCCGCGCACCGACTCGCCGATGCCCCACACGGCGGCCGCCCACAGCGGCCACGCCGGCAGTCGCGACACCAGCGCCATCCCGGCGACGGCGACGGCGACGAACAGCGACTCGAACACCGACAGCGCGATCCACGGCAGCCACTGCACCAGCGAGCTGACCCACACCAGCAGCGGGGTCAGGAACGCCATCGCGAACACGAAACCGAGGCCGAAGCCGCCGCGCGCGGTCCGGCCGTGCACGACGAGCGCGAGCAGCGCGAACGCGGGAATCGCCAGCCACCACAGCGTGCTGGGCGGGAAGCTCAGGTACAGCAGGTAGCCGCCCGCGGCGGCGCCGAGCAGGCGGGCCAGGGATGCGGTCCACCCGCTGCGGGTGGGGACCCCGGGGGGCGGGGCGGGATCGGTGGTGGGTGCGGCCACCCACCGAGCCTACGTGCTGCCCGCGACGCCGCCGCAGGACGCGGGCGGCCCCGGCACCGCCTGCAGTGGGGTGGCTTCACTGCAGCCCCGTGGGAGTGAAGCCACCCCACTGCAACTTCGGCGGGAGCTGCGGACGGGCGAGGCCCCGCGGCCGTCAGGTTCGGGGAGCGGCGAGCAGGTGGGCGTTGCCCAGGCGGTCCAGGACGCCCGGCGGGCCGCTGCGGCGGTACCACTCGTAGCCGTACGCCGCCGCGAAGCCGTCGACGGGCACGTCGTCGGGGGCGAGCTGGCTCTCGTGCGCGACGATCGCGGCGCGCTTGACGTCGAGCTGGGCCGCGGTCCCCGTGACGGCCAGGGCGATCTCGACGGTGGCCCGCCCGAACGGGGTGGCCGCGGCCCGGGCGGCGCCGTGCACCAGGTGCCGGTCACGGGCGCTGACGTGCAGGTGCTCCCGGTCGACGGTGGTGCGGTACGCGGTGGCCCCGGTCAGCTCGGCGGCGAGGGCGCCGACGCGGTGCGCGGCGACGTGGTCGGGATGGCCGTAGATGCCCTGCTCGTCGTCGTGGACGATGGTCGCGGCGCCCTCCTCGTCGGCCAGCTCGGCGACGCGCCGGGCCAGCAGCAGCGGATCGGCCCGGGCCAGTGCCCGGGGGTGGGCGGTGCCGGGGCCGCCGGGCAGGCCGGAATCGCGCCCGCCGAGCAACACCAGCCGGGACACCCCCAGCAGCGCGGCGGCCCGCTCCAGCTCGGCGATGCGCCGCTCGGGCACGGTCTCCCCCGGCCGCAGGGGGACGCGGGAGCCGCCCAGCTCACCGGCGGTGGCGAGCACCAGAACGGTGCGCGCGCCCGCGTCGGCGAGGCGGCGCAGGGTGAGGCCGGAGAAGATCGCCTCGTCGTCGGGGTGGGCGTGCAGCACGAGCACGGTGTGCCCGGAGAGATCGGGGGTCATCGGGTTTCGCAGACGTGCGGGCCGCTCGGAGAGCGGGCATGCGGACGGGGCCGGGGGTGTCAGCAGGGGCGACAGCACCCCGGACAGCGCCCGTACGCGGGCCCGGTCCGGTCGATCACAGGGCGAATGGTGCCACAGGTCATCCCGCCGTGGATTGCAGGGTGTCGTGCAACGTCGCGCCGCGCTGCACCGTGCGCAGGCAGCGCTCGCCCTCCCAGACCGCGTAGGACGCAGGGGCCCCGACGACGAGTCGCCCGGCGAGCGGGTCGGCGTCGCCGGCGGCGCGGTGCCCGCCCACGGTGTGCGCGTGGACCGCCTGCGCGCGCGTCAGCCCGGACCCGGGGGTGCGGTGCGCGACCGCGGCGTGGACGGCCGCCCACGGGCCCAGCGGGGTGACCGGGGCGTCGGAGCCCAGCGCGAGCCGCACCCCCGCGGCGTGCAGCGCGGCGAACGGGTTCATCCCGGCGGCGCGGGCGCCCAGCCGCTCGGCGTACATCCCGGCCGGGCCGCCCCAGAGGGCGTCGAACAGCGGTTGGACGCTCGCCGTCACGCCGAGCCGGGCGAGTGCGGCGATCTGGTCGGCGTCGACCAGCTCCAGGTGCTCCACGCGGTGCCGCGCCGCGCGAACCGCCTCCGGCCCGGCGGCCGCCGCCGCCCGCTCCAGACCCTGCACGAACACCTGTGCCGCGGCGTCGCCGATCACGTGGAAGCCCGCCTGCGTGCCGGCCTGCGTGCAGGCGACGACGTGTGCGGCCACCGCGTCGGCGTCGAGATAGCGGTTGCCGGTGCAGCCGGGCGCGTCGGTGTAGGGCGCGGCGAGCGCGGCGGTACGCGAGCCGATCGAGCCGTCGACGAACAGGTCACCGGCGAGGCCGTGCGCGCCGGTGGCGCCGAGCAGCGCGCGGGCGTCGGCGACGGTCGTCACCGCCTCACCCCAGTAGCCGATCACGTCGGGCCCGGGCCGTCGGCGCAGCGCGGCCAGGTCCGCGACCGAGGAGATGTCCGGGCCGGCGCACTCGTGCACGGCGCCGATGCCGTGGGCCGCGGCCGCGGCCAGGAACGTGCGCTGCGCGGCGTCGCGGGTCGTGTCGTCGACGGCGTCCAGGGCCGCGCGGCGCGCGTGGTGGTGCGCGTCGCCCGTCAGCGGGCCGTCCGACCAGCCGGCCGCGCCGGTGACCGCCGGAGCGCGGTCGAGCAGCGCGGTGGACGCGAGCGCGGAGTGCACGTCGATGCGGCTGAGGTACACCGGTGCTCCGGCCGCGGCGCGATCGAGCGCGGCGCGGGTCGGCGGCCCGTCGGGCCAGTCCTGGTCCTGCCAGCCGTGGCCCCACACCAGCGCACCGGGACGGGCGGCGACCCGGGCCGCGACCGCGTCGAGCAGGGCGCGCGGGCCCGGGCAGGCGGTCAGGTCCAGGCCGTCGGCGAGCAGGCCGGTGGCGGTGGCGTGCACGTGCGCGTCGACGAACGCGGGCGTGACGAGCGCCCCGTCGAGGGCCACGACGTGCGGGCCCCGCTCCGGCGCGGCCGGGCCGACGCGGGTGATCACACCGTCGACGATCTCGACGGCGGCGGGCCCGGAGGGGGCACCCGGGTCGAGGACCCGGGCGCCGAGCAGGAGGGTGCGGGACACCCCGCCTGTCTACCCCGCCGGGCTCAGACGCTGCGCTTGGGCATGATGACCCAGAGGACGAGGTAGGCCACGAACTGCGGGCCGGGCAGGATGCAGGACAGCAGGAACGCCAGGCGGACGATGAACGGGCTGAGCCCGAACCGCTCCGCCAGGCCGGCGCAGACGCCGGCGATGACCTTCCCGTGTCGCGGGCGGGTCAGGGTCGATGCCACGAGGGGCTCCTCTCGTGCGACGGGTCTCGTCGCTCGTCTCCGACGGTCCACGATCCGCGTCCCGCCGTCAGTGGGTGAACGTCCGGAGAACACCCCGGAGTTCCCCGGAGTCGATCCCCGGACGCGACCTGTGGACAACCTCGCGCCGACGGGGTGACCGCCGTCGCGCTGGGTGAGCCGGGTGTGCTCCACATGGCGTAACCCGCCGGTCCGTCCACAGCCGTCGGCCGGTGCCCTGGTCAGCCTCGGCCTCCGTGTCTAGCGTCCTTCACGTGATCCGGATCCGTGCCCTCGTCGTGCTCGCCGCCCTCTGCGTGGCCGGGGCGCTGACGGTCGCGCCGGCCGCCGCCGCGGCGCTGCCGACCGCGGTGGTCGTGCTGGGCGACAGCGCGGCGTCGGGCGACGGGGCGGGCGACTACGAGCCCGGCACGCGCGGCGAGGACGGCAACTGGTGCCACCGGTCCGCGCACGCCTACGTCCACCGCACGGCGCTGGCCACGGAGTCGGTCAACCTCGCCTGCTCGGGGGCCGAGGCCGCCGACGTGGGCTTCGGCGACGGCACGCACCACACCGAGGGCTCGCAGGCGCAGCGCCTGGTGGAGGTCGCCCGCAGCCACCGCGTCACCGACGTCGTCGTGCAGGTCGGGGCGAACGACGAGGCCGACCTCACGGGCACCGGGATCGCCTGCATCCGCGCGTTCCTCGACGTCATCGAGCCGCCGTGTCGCGAGACGCTCGGGCCGCTGGTCGCGGAGCGGATGGCCGCGGTCGCGCCGCGGGTCGAGGGGGTCGTCCGCGACGTGCGGGCCGCGATGCGCCTCGCCGGCTACGCCGACGCGGCCTACACCCTCGTGCTTGCCTCGTACGCCTCCCCGGTCACCGAGCTCATGCTGCCGCTGCAGGGGGCCCGCGGGTGTCCCTACAGCCGGGCCGACGCCGGGTGGGGCCGCACCGTCCTGTTCCCGGCCCTCTCCGCCACGCTGCGCGGGGTCGCGGAGCGCACCGGAACCCGGTTTCTCGACATGGTCCGGGCCACCGAGGGCTACGAGGCGTGCACCCGGACGCCGTACACGCAGGAGTGGCAGCGCCGGATCACCGTGGACCCGGAGGCGTTCGTCTACGGCGGCCTCGACGCGGTCGGCTACCACCTCGCGCAGGAGTCGTTCCACCCCACCGCCGCCGCCCACGCGGAGATGGGCCGCTGCGTCGGCGACTTCGTCCGGTCCGGGCTGCCGGCCGCCGCCTGCGTCGCCGGGGCTGACGGGCGGGCCCGGGTCGAGACCGGCGCCGCGGTGCCGACCCCGGCCTGACCGGGCGCCCGACGCGGGCTCGCCCGGACGCGGCCGATTCGCCGATGCCCGCGGAGTTCGGCACTGCGTCCCGAACCGGCGACGTCGCCGCCCGGCGCGATCGCCCCGGGCGGGATACGGGCCGAGACACCGGCCGACACGTGGGCCGGGCCGCGGGCCGGTGACACGCGCCGGGGCACTGGCCGGGGCTTCCCGATGACGGCCGTGGGAGCAGGCGGTGCCCCGCATCGAGCCACGCCAGCCGGGGGTGGGCGGGCGGGGCGGCCGTGATCACCGGCTCGGAACGCCCCGACGCGTCGGACACGCCCGCCCCTACCCGGACGACGATCAAGCAGCGGAGCCACGGCGAGAGCCGCAGACCATGCCGCGGGCACGATGGCGCGTCAGACACCTCCACACCTTCCAGGCCGACGACCATGGCCGGGCCGGCCGTCGGATTCCGCCGGCGACGGCAGGACAGCGGCCGTCAACACGCAGCGAACCTGGCCGACACGCAGCGAAACCGGCCGGACGAGGCCCGACCGAGGCCCGAACGACGCCCGGGCAGGTCCCGATCAGCCGGGCAGCACCACGAGGTCCCGCGGGCGGGTGTTGAGGCGCTCGCAGCCGTCCGCGGTGACCACGACGATGTCCTCGATCCGCGCGCCCCACTCGCCCTCGAGGTAGACCCCGGGCTCCACGCTGAACGCCATGCCCGGCTCCAGGAGGATCGGGTTGCCGCCGACGATGTAGGGCTCCTCGTGGACGTCGAGGCCGATGCCGTGCCCGGTGCGGTGCACGAAGTTCTTCCCCAGCCCGGCCTCGGTGATCGGCTCGCGCGCGGCGGTGTCCACGGACTCGGCCGTGACGCCGGGCCGCACCGCGGCCACCGAGCGCTCCTGCGCGTCCTGCAGCACCGCGTACGCCTCGCGGATCGTGGCGGGCGGCTCGCCGCCCACGGCGTAGGTGCGGGTGGAGTCAGAGTTGTAGCCGCCGGGCAGCGGGCCGCCGATGTCGACCACCACCACGTCGCCGCGCTCGATGACTCGGCCGGACACGTCGTGGTGCGGGCTGGCGCCGTGCGGGCCCGACCCGACCACGACGAACGCGGCCTCGGTGTGCCCCTCGTCCAGGATCGCCGCGGTGATGGCCTCGCCCACCTCGGCCTCGGTGCGCCCGACCATCAGGAACTCCGCCATGCGGGCGTGCACGCGGTCGATGGCGGCCCCGGCCGCGCGCAGCTGCGCGACCTCGCCGGCGTCCTTGCGCATCCGCAGCTCGCGCAGCACCGGGCCGGCCAGCGTCTGGGCCACGTCGGGGAAGACGTCGCGCAGCCCGAACACGTGCGACGCCGGCATCGAGTCGGCGACCGCCATCCGCGTCGGACCGCCCGCGAGGTCGCTGACCAGCCGGTACGGGTCCTCGCCGTCGGTCCAGGTGAGCACCTCGACGCCGAGCTCGGCGAGCGGCAGCGCGGCCAGGCCGGGGGCCTCCAGCTTCGGCACCACGATGGCCGGCGGCGCGAGGTGGCCTGCGGCGGGCAGCACCAGGCAGGTGAGTCGCTCGTGGCTCGCCCCGCCGTACCCCAGCAGGTAGCGCAGGTCGGTGCCCGGGGTGAGCAGCAGGACCTCGACGTCGTGGGAGGCCGCCACCTCCCCGGCGCGTCGGATCCTCTCGGCGAGCGCAGGAACGGCCGGTGTCATGGGCAGCAGGGTATTCCGGCAAGCTCTCACACCGTGCGCGCACCCACGTTGATGCTGCTGGACGCCGCGAGCCTGTACTTCCGGGCCTTCTACGGCGTGCCCGAGTCGATCACCGCGCCCGACGGCACGCCGGTCAACGCCGTCCGCGGCTTCACCGACATGGTGTCGCGGCTGGTCACCGAGCACCGGCCCACCCGCCTGGTGGCCTGTCTCGACCTCGACTGGAGGCCCGCGTTCCGCGTCGACGCGCTGCCGACGTACAAGGCGCACCGCGTGCCCGGGGAGCCCGACACCGCGCCCGCCGGGGTGCCCGAGGAGGTGCCGGACACGCTCGCGCCGCAGGTCCCGATCCTGCTGGAGGTGCTGGCGGCGGCGGGGATCGCCACCGGCGGCGCGGTGGGCTACGAGGCCGACGACGTCATCGGCACGCTCGCGGCGACCGAGACGGCCGACCCGGTGCTGGCCGTGAGCGGCGACCGGGACCTCATGCAGATCGTGTCCGATGCCGAGCACGGCGGGGTGCACGTGCGGCTGCTCTACGTCGGGCGCGGGCTGGCGAAGGCTGAGCTGATGGGCCCGGCCGAGGTGGCCGCGAAGTACACGGTGCCGATCGGGCGGGCGGGTGCGGCGTACGCGGAGATGGCGATGCTGCGCGGCGATCCGTCCGACGGCCTGCCCGGCGTCCCCGGGATCGGCGCGAAGACCGCCGCCACCCTGGTCGGGCGCTTCGAGTCGTGGGCCGCCCTGCGGGCCGCGGTCACCGACCGCACCGATACCCGGCTCTCCGCGCCCGTACGGGCCAAGCTCGCCGCGGCCGAGCCGTACCTGTCGGTGGTGGAGCCGGTGGTGCGGGTGGCCGTCGACGCCGACGTGCGGCTGGACCGCCCCGACGTCCTCCCTGCGGAGCCCGTGGACCCGGAACGGCTCGCCGCGCTCGCCGAGCGCTGGGGCATCGGCGGCTCGGTGGAGCGCCTGCGCGCCGCGATGGCCCGCTGACCCGCCCCCGCCGAGCTGCAGTGGCGTGGCTTCACTCCAGCCCGGTTGCAGTAGAGCCACGCCACTGCGATCGGGCGGGCCACCGGGCGACCTCCCGGGCCGCGGGACGTACCGTGTCGGCACGGATCACGCGCCGCACCCGACGGCGCCCGGGCGTGGGAGCAGCACGTGACGCGGTGGGGCCTCGGGGTCGACCTCGGCACCAGCTTCTCCGCGGGCGCCGCCGCCGTGGACGGTGGGGTGGACCTGCTGGAGGTGGGCGGCGACCGCCGTGTGCCGTCCACCGTCCTGCTCACCGAGGACGGGCGCCTGCTCGCCGGCGCCTACGCCGAGCGCATGGTGGGCCGGCTGCCCGACCGCGCCGAGCGCAACCCCAGGCGCTACGTCGGCCGGGCGCCGATGCTGCTCGGTGGGCAGCCGGTGTCCGCCGTCGACGCACTCGCCGCCGTGCTGGCGCTGTTCGTGCAGGAGGGCAGGCGTCGCCACGACGGCGATCCGGCCCGGATCGTGCTCACCCACCCGGCCGCGTGGACGCCGCCGCAGCGTGACGAGCTGCGCGAGGTGGCCGCGCGGGTGCTTCCCCGGGCGGATGTCGAGCTGGTCGCCGAGCCCGTGGCGGCCGCAGTGCACTACGCGCGCGAGCACCGCGTCGACGGCCCGGTGGCCGTCTACGACCTGGGCGCCGGCAGCGTCGACACGGCGGTGCTGGCCGCCGAGCGGGGCGGGTTCCGGGTCCTCGGGACCCCCGGCGGGGACCCGGACCTGGGCGGTGAGGTCTTCGACCAGCTCGTCTACCGGCACGTCGGCGAGCAGCTCGCGCACTCCGCGCCGCACTGGTGGGCCGAGCTCGCCACGAACCCCGAGCGGGCCTGGCTCGCCGCCGCCGCCGACCTGCTCACCGAGGCGCGGCTGGCGAAGGAGGCGCTGTCCGAGGCCGAGACGACCAGCCGGTACGTGATCGGCGCCGACACCGACGTCCACGTCAGCCGGGCCGAGCTCGACGCCCTCATCGGTGACGACGTGCGCCGCAGCGCCCGCATCCTCGCCGGCACCCTGGCCGACACCGAGCCCGCGGCCGTGTTCCTGACCGGCGGCTCGAGCCGCACGCCGCTGGTGGAGCGGGTGCTGCGTGACGCGCACGGCGACCTGGTCCGCACCCGTCGGGACCCGAAGTCGGCCGTGGCGCTGGGCGCGGCGTGGCGGTCACTGGGGGCGACCACTCCGCCGGTCGCGCCGCGGACCGCGTCTCCGGTCGCCCAGCCGGTCGCCCAGCCGGTCGCCCCGGGCAGGCCCGGCCGCCCGGACCCGGCGCTGCCCCGGACACCACCCGCCCACTCCGCCCCGACTCCGGCCCCGGCCCAGGCGGCTCGGGGCCTGGCGACCCTCGCCGAGGCGGTGCTCGACGCCCGGGTCGCGGCGGGCCGGCTCTACACCTGGTCGGCGCCGGACGGGCCCGGCGGGGCGCACCGCATCGCCCGGGTCGACCCCCGCACGGGCCGGGCGGACCACAAGATCCGGCTCGGCCGGTTGGTCGGCTGGGCGGTGTCCGCGGCGGGGGTCGTCGTCGCCGAGCGCCGCGACGGCGAGCTGCGCTGCCACACCCTGGGCCGGGACCTGTCGGTCGGCGCCACCAGCGTGCTGCCCACCCCGTACCGACCGTTCCTGCTGGCCGACGGGCCGGTCGCGTGGGCGGTGCTACGGTCGCCCGACACCCACCTCGTCGACGGGCAGGCCCCCGGGGAGACCGGCTCGCTCGCCGTCCAGGTGTTCCCGCTCGGGGCGCGGCCGGGGACACCAGCCGGTCCGGTGGTGGCCCTGGGACCGGCCGTCTACCGGTACGCCGACCCCGCGCGCCGCTTCCTCGACCCGGACGGACCGTCCAGCTCGGCGCCTGCGCTGTTCGGCGACGGCCGGTCCTGCGCCGTGATCACCGCGCATCCGCACCGCCAGGCGCTGAGCCTGGTCGGCCCGTCGGGCGAGGTCGTGCAGGTCGCCGAGCAGCAGCCGCAGCCGGGCCGCACCCCGTGGGCGCAGCAGGTGCTCGGCGCCGCCGGGCGCTGGCTGCTGGCCACCAGCGTGGGGCTGGAGAGCTACGCCGACCTGCGCCACGGCACCGACCGGCGCCTGTTCCTGCCCCGGCCACCGGGCGGTGCGGTGCGCTGGGTGGCGGCGGGCCCGCACGCGTTCGGGCTCGCGGTGGACCGGCTCGCCCCGGGCCGGGGGTTCACCCTGCACGTGCTGGTCGACGGGCGCCGCCGCGAGCTGGGCCGCTGGCCCGCCCTGCTGGGCTCCCCCGCGGCGGCCCGCCCCGACGACGCCCCCCGCGTCCGTCCCGACGGTCCGGAGCTGCTCGTCGGGGTCGCGGACGGCACCGGCGGCTCCCACCTGGTCCGCGCCGACCCCGACGCCGCCCGGGTGCTCGCCTCGGCCCCCGGCTGGGTGGAGCCGGTGGGCCGCATCGGGGACACGGTGCTCGGCAGGCACGTCCCCGACGCGCCCCCCGGCGACGGCTGCGCGGACGCCGGGCTCCTCGTCCGCCTGCGGTAGCGGCGGCCGCCGTCCCCCTGGGTCGGCCGGGCCTACGCCGTCGCGCGCATCGCCTCGGCCAGCTCCGCGCCCAGGGTCTGCGCGCGTTCCTGGGCCTCGGTCAGCGCGCGCAGGCTGTCCTCCGCCTTCGCCGCCGACCTGCGGCGTTCCGCCGCGTCCTGCGCGGCGAGACCGGCGAGCTCCCGGCGCCTGGCGTCGAGCTCCTGCTGGCGCACCGCGAACGCCGCGTCCACCGCCTGCTCGGCCCCTCCGCGCCAGGCGGCGACGGCCTGGTCGACGGCGAGCACCATCTCGTTGACCGCCACCGAGAACGCGTCGGTCAGCGCCTTGGTCAGGGCGGCGCGGTTGCGGGCGGCCTCGGCGACGCGGCGGCGGTGGGTGAGCAGCGTGCCCGCCAGCGCCGCGCCGATCGCGACGGGGAGCAGGAACGGCAGGCCGAACGCCAGCCCGACGAACGCGTGCGAGGACAGATAGCCGACGCTGCCGGCCATCATCAGCGCGGGCACGCCCTCGCCGATCACGTCGAACCTCCCGCCGGATCCCGCGGCGTGCAGGTGGCCGGGTGCCCGGGCCGGGGCCTCCATCGCCACCGCGTCGAGTTCGGAGGGATCGACGCCCATCTCGACGAGGTAGCGCGGCAGGGCGTCGGCGACGGTGCGCTCGGTGTCGGCGACGATCTCCTGCCACGCCGCCCCGAGCGTGCGCTCGATGCTGCCCGGCAGCGACTCGGCGTAGCGGGCGACGGCGGCCGGGGTCGCGAGGTCACCGATCTCGCGCTCGTAGGTACGCCGGTAGCCCTCCAGCCGCGCGCGGGCGCGGTTGGAGACGCGCCTGCCCAGCGTCTGGTGGTCGATGCTGCGGCGGCGGCGTTCCCGCCGCAGCCGGGCCAGGGCCTCGATCTCGGCGTCGACGACGGCGCGGCGCACCTCGATCCCCGCCACCTCGGTACCGGCCGCGCGGTCCTGCTCGGGCTCGGCCAGCGCCCGCAACCCGGACACGACCAGGGCCAGCACGCCCCCGGCGCGCACGAGCTCGCGGCGCTCGGCGCACCGCCGGACGTGGCGGCGCAGCGCCGGCAGCCCGCTGCGTTCCAGCCGCGCCTGCGCCCGGTCGGAGTGCCCGGACCTCTCCAGGGCCAGCGCGGCCTCGCCGAGCTTGGCGCTGACCGGCAGCCACGGTGCCTCCGTCAGCCGTGTCGCGACGACGGGGTCGAGGCCCGAGCAGAACCGGGCGAGCCGTTCCCGGTTCTCCCGCAGCAGGTCGCGCCACGACGTGGAGTCCTCCACCTTCGTGAGCACGAACGCGACCGAGGCGATGCGGTCCGCCGCCTCGGCGAGGAACTCCAGCTCGTGGCGCAGGATCGGCTGGTCCTGGGCGCTGACGGCGAACAGCAGCGCGTCCGCGCCGGACAGCGCGCCCATCGTGGCGTGCCGGTGCCCGAGGGTGAGGCTGTCCACCCCCGGGGTGTCGACGAGGCGCAGGCCGTCGAGGAGCGGCTCGTCGAGGCACACCTGCAGGCCGGTGACCTCGCGCAGCACCGCGGGATCGCCGAGCACCGACGCGTAGGCGGGCAGCTGCGTCGGGTCGACGTCGGCCGAGCTGCCGTCGGCCCGGTGCACGGTGACCCGCAGCGCCGGGCCGCGCACCACCGCCACCTGGGTGTGGGTGGCGATGTCGGCGTCGACGGGGAGCAGGTCGGGGTGCCCGACCAGGCAGTTGAGCAGCCGGCTCTTGCCCCGCTTCTGGGCGCCGGCCAGCACCAGCGTGGCGGTGGTGTCCTTCCAGCGGCCGGCCTGCTCGGCCAGCGGCCCGCTGATGTCGGTGCGCCCGGCCGCCCGGGCCAGCCCGTGCACCTCGTTGGCCAGCCGCAGCACGCCGGCGACCGCTCCTGGGTTCATGTCGTCCCTCCGCCGTGCACGATCGACTCGAACACCTCGCAGATCGCCCGCAGCGCGCGCCGCTCGGGCGGCGGGAGCGGCCGGTGCAGCAGCGCGCGGAACCGGCCGGCGAGCTCGGCGGCCCCCGTGACGACCTCGGTGGGGGATGCATCCGGCGCGGCCCCCACGAGCACGGCCGGGCCTGCGGAGGCGAGCAGGGCCGTCACCGCCGCCCGCTCCCGCTCCCCCAGCGCGGTCGAGGCGGCCAGCCGGTCCAGCGTGTCGGGATCCAGGACGGCGGCGGGGCCGGAACCGGTCCGGGCGACGCGGTGCACCCCGGCGCGCTGCCCCACGCCCGGCAGGGGCGGGGGCTCCGCGGGGTCGCCCCGCCGGCCTGCGCCGTCGGGGAGGGCGACATCCGGCGAACCCGCCGCCGCCCCGCCGGCCGCGACGAACGCCGCGGCCGCGATGTCCTCCAGCGCACCCAGGACGTCGCGGGCCCGCTGCCCGCCGACCGTCGGCCCGGCGAGCTGCACCACCCGCCGCCACCGACGCGAGGCCTCCCCCGCCGCCACGACGACGTCGGCCGCGGTGCACGTCGGCGGCAGGCCGAGGCCGGTGGCGGGGTCGTCGTGGCGGGCCAGGCGCATCAGCTCGGCGGTCATGTCCTCGTCCAGGCGCAGCTGCCCCCGCCCGACCGCGGCGCACGCCGCGAGGATCCGCAGTCCCCGCAGGCCGGCCGTGACCGGGCGGCTCTCGTCGACGGCCGCGCGCAGCTCGGCCACCAGCGGGCCGTCGGCCGGATCCACACCCCCGTCCCGTTCGGCCAGCCGGGCGAGCGCCCGGATCCGGCCGACCGCGGCGAACGCCTTGAGCCGCCCGGCGTGGCGGGCGAACCGGTCCAGCACGTCGGCGAGGGTGCGCGTCGGGTCGGGCCCCTCGACCCCGACCTCGTCGGTCCCCAGCTCATAGGCCTGGGTCGCCCCGTCCGGGGCCACGTCGGCGCCGTAGCCGGACCGCCCGGCCAGCCAGCGGTGCAGCTCGACCCGGCCGGTCCCGGGCCGCTCCCGCAGCCGGGCGACGGCCTCCCGGATGCCGTAGCGGTGCAGCCGGGCGACCAGCACGCGCCGGGTCGGCAGGTCGACGGGACCGAAGTCGTCGGTGGTGAACTCGTCGAGGTCGAGCAGCAGGTCGTCGAGCTCCTCGACGGGCAGCGCGGCCAGCTCGCGCAGCGCGGCCAGCTCGGCGGGCCCCAGCCGGCCGGCGCGGGCGGTCTCGGCGAGCAGCCCGATCACCGGGGCGACGTCGAGGACGCGGCCCCCGAGGTCGGCCGACGCCCTCGCGACCAGCCGGCGCGCGGTGGGCCACGGGTCGTCGTCGTCACCGCGGCGGTCGATCTGGGTGAGCACCGCGGCGGTGTTCACGGCGGTCATCCCGCACGCCGCGGACAGCGCCCGGAACTCCTCGAGGGTGTCGGCGTCGAAGCGCTGGACGTAGCGCAGCACGTAGAGCAGCGCCTGCGCGTGCTCGGCGGCGGCGTCGCCGAACAGCAGCCGCCGCGTGGCGTCCTCGTTCTCCGCCGACACGGTGTTGACGCCCGGGGTGTCGATGACGGTGACGGTGCGCAGCGTCGGGTCGTCGAGCTGGACGCGCAGCCGGACGACCTGCTCGGCGGCGACCCCGAGGTCGTCGGGCACCCGCCCGTCGACAAGTGACAGTCGGCGGGCCGAGCCGTCGGCGCACTCGACGTGCACCACCCCGTCCTCGCCGTGCTCGTACCAGGTGACCAGCCGCGTGCACTCCCCCGCGTCGGCGGGTGCCACCGGGCGCCGCAGCAGCGCGTTGATCAGCGTCGACTTCCCCGCGCTGACGGCACCGGCCACGGCCAGCTGCAGCGGGCGGTCGAGCTGGCCCCCGATCGCGACGAGCTCGGCGCGCAGCCGCTCGTCGCGGGCGCGCCCGGCCCCGTCCCGGCACAGGTCGCGCAGTGCCGTGAGCGGATCGGCACTCACCATCCCGACGTGGGGTCGAACGGCTCGTCGGGCGCGGCCGGCTCGACGACCGCGGGCTCCGGGTCGGACGCGCCGGCGGCCGGATCCGACCAGTCGTCGGCGAGGTCCTCGTCGAGGACCGGGTCGCCGTCGGGGACGGGCCCGGCGACGTCGTCGAGCAGGGCCGGGTCGTCGGGCGCCGGGTCGTCGAGCGCCGGGTCGTCGGGCGCCGGGTCGTCGGGCCCGTCGCCGTCACCGTCGAACAGGTCGCCGGGCGGCAGCAGGTGCGCGCCGTCGTCACCGGTCGCCGCGAACGTGCGCTCGAACATCGCGTCCGCATCCGCAGGTGGCCCGACGCCGTCGAACAGCAGCTCGCGCAACTCGTCCCGCGCCCCGTCGGTCATCGAACCGCTCCCTTCGTCCGACATGATGTGGTTAACGATCGCCGGGCGGGCCACGATCCATGACCTGACCGATGTGTGGTGCGAGCAGGAGGACGATGGGCCCGTTCCCGGATCCCGACGACGACCCCGCCGAACCCGCCGACGAGGCCGCGCTGGTCGCCGCCGCCCTCGGCGGCGACGAACAGGCGTTCCGCGCCCTGTGGTCGGGGGCCGAGCGGCAGGCACACGCCCTGTGCCTGCGCCTGACCGGCAACCGCGCCGACGCGGCCGACGCCCTGCAGGAGTGCCAGATCGCGGTCTGGCGCAACCTGCACCGCTTCGAGGGCCGCTGCCCGTTCGGGGCGTGGGTGTTCACGATCGCCCGCAACGCCGCGCTGGGGGTGATCCGGGCCCGCGGCCGCCGCCCGGAGACGGTGCTCGACGAGCTCGACGACCGCCCGCCCGCGTCGGCTGCCACCCCCTTCGCCGACGTCCTCGTGGAGACGATGACGGTGCAGGGTGCCCTGGAGACGCTGCCCCCCAAGCACCGGGAGGCGCTGCTGCTGTGGGTCGGCGGCCTGTCCTACGCACAGGTCGCCGAACTCATGGAGGCCCCGCTCAACAGCGTGAAGGTGTGGATCCATCGGGCCCGCTCCGCCGTGAGGGAACAACTCGGTCGCTGACCTCTCAGGACCGGGCCGCGTCGTCCGGAACGGTGTAGGGCTCCTCGCCGCCGCTCCCGCTGGGGAACGGCCCGCCGTCGGCGGTGACCACCGCGTCGGCCGTGCCGTCGAAGTCGGTGTCGACGAACGCGACGTCGGCCACGCCGTCCCGGTCGGAGTCGACGGCGACGACGTCGGCGTGGCCGTCGCCGTCGGTGTCGACCTCGCCGATGTCGACGAGGCCGTCGCCGTCGATGTCGGTGAGGACCTCGTCGACGTAGCCGTCGCCGTCGGTGTCGGTGACGATGGTCTCGGCGTAGCCGTCGCCGTCGGTGTCGACGAACTCGCTGCTCGGGGCGACGGTGGTGGCTGTGGCGTCGTAGCACTCGGACATCGGAGGCTCCTCGCTCTCGTGGTGGGCTCTCACCGGTACCGATGCCGGGGGCGGGCCGGGGGTTACAGCGGTCGCGGAGAATCGTCAGAAGAACGTGCCGCACCACGGGCGGGTGGCCGTGGCGAACACGGCGTCGGCGCGCGCCACGGCGGCCGGGTCGTGCACGTGCCACCATCCCGTGGCGGCGAGCTGCGACGGGGCGCGGTCGCCCAGGTAGGCCATGGCCAGCGCGGCGACGTCGCACTGCAGCTCCGGTGCTGCGTCGACGGGCTCGGCCCGCCCCTCGCCGATGCGGTAGACGCCCTCGTTCCGCGGCCGCAGCGGGTCGCGGACGGCGATCCGCACCGGCCGGCCCGGGCCCCAGGACCGGGCGGCGAGCGCGGCGGGGACGTCGAGGATCCGCAGCCAGGTCTCGTCGGTCTCGCCGGTGACGCGGCAGTCGCGGGGGTCGGCGAGCAGCAGCTCCAGCGGCTCGTCGACCGGACGCATCCAGCCCTCGACCCGCCCGATCAGGTCGAGGCCGAGCAGGAAGCGCCACAGGCCCGCGGTCGCGTCGACGCCGGCCGCGTGCAGGTCGGTGACCCGCAGCGCGCGGTCGGCGAACCCGCCGTCGGAGCCACCGGGCACGGCGACGGCGTAGCCGTCGTCGCCGCCGGGGCCGGTGTGCACGGCGGCGACGACGTGCTCGTGGCGCCGGACCCGGTTGCCGATCCCCTGGTCCCACAGCTGCTCGTGGCGGGTCATCCCACCGACCCGGTCCAGCGCGATCCGCGCGTGGACGGCGGCCGTCGCGGCCACGATGTCGCCCGCGGGCAGCATCCGGACCGTGCCCCCCGGCGGCGCGCCGTCGCGCAGGCCACCGCGCGTGCCCACCGTGACCTCGCGCGCCCGCGTGGCCACCCCGTACCCGAAGCGGCCGTAGATGCGGGCCTCGCTGGCCCGCAGCGTCGCGATCACCTCACCGCGCACCGCGGCGTCGTCGAACTGGGCACGCATCAACTCCGACAGCACACCGCGGCGGGTGCGGTCGGCCCGCACGCCCACCCGCGACACGGCGGCGGTCGGCAGCGCGGCGCCCGGCACGGCCGTCCGGGCCGGGAAGGACATGGTCGTACCGATGAGCCCGGAGGAGTCGGAGACCCCGAGCGTGCGGCCCGGCAGGTAGCTGTGCCGCCGCCGCTCCCAGCTCTCGTCGTCGAGCGGGTCCAGGTGCAGGGCCGCGGCGAACAGGGTGTGGGCGGCGCGCAGCTCGTCGGGATCGAGCACGCGGACGTGGTGGGTCACCACCGCGATCCTGCCCGGGCGGGGTGCCGCGCGGGCCGGATCAGGCCGGCCTGCTGACGTCGTAGCCACCGTCGTCGCTGGTGACGGTGACGGGCACGGTGGCCGGAACGCCCTCGATCGTGGTCGTGCAGGTGAACGTGGCGCCGGTCCGGACCGTGATCGGCGCGGCCGCGGGGTCGCCGCACACCACCTCACCGACGTCGCTGTACCGGTAGTCCTCGACGAGCACCCGCTGCACCCCGGCCTGGAGCTGCACGCGGTCGAAGACGGTGGTGTAGGCGAACCCGGGGGCGACGAACGCGAGGAGCGCCACCAGCGCCACGGCGGCCAGCACCACCGCGCCGACGACGAGCGGGGTGCGCGAGCGCCGCGGCGGGCCGCTCGGCGGGCCCGGCAGCGGCGGGTAGCCCGGCGGCCCCCACTGGTGCGGAGCTCCCGGGTACGCCGGCTGCGGGCCACCCGGGTACGGCTGCTGCGGCGCCGGAGCCCACCCGCCACTGGGCGGGGGCTGCTGGGCCCACGCCGGGGCCTGCGGGTTCGGACCCCACTGCGGCGGGACACCCCCGGCAGGCGACCCGCCGGTGGGGCCCCAGACGCCCGGGGCCGGGCCGTTCGGGGCCGGGCCGTTCGGCGGCCCCCACGAACCGGGCTGCTCGATACGCGTCACCGACCCGTCGGGTTCGGGTCGCCCGGTCCCGGCGGTGGCACCCCCGGACTCGGCGCGCTGCGGCTCGGCCGGGGCGCCGTCCTCGCTCCACGAGCGCGCCTGCGCGGCGCCGGAGGGCCGTTCGCCCCAGCCCCCCGCGGGCGGGGTGCCCCAGGCGGGCCGGTCGGCCGGGTTGCCGTGCGCGGGGCCCTCGGGCGTCGTCATCGCCGACCTTCCTGCCTTCCGGTGATCACCTCGTGGCGGAGATCCTTCTGCGGGATCCAAGCACAGCGACCCGCCGCGGCGCAGCCGAACCGGCAGATCAGGTGGCCCCGACGGCCACCACGCCACGGCGCACGGCCCGTCCGGCCTGTACGGCGACCCGGCCGACCCCGCCGGACCGGCCCGCGACCCCGGCGATCTGGTCGAGCAGGTCGAGCACCTGCCGGCACCAGCGCACGAAGTCCCCCGCCGACAGCTCGGACCCGTTCTGCTCGGCTGCGGTGAGGACCGCCGACAGCGACTCCCCCCGCGCCCACCGGTGCATCGGCCAGGCGAAGCCCAGGTCGGGCTCCCGGGTCCGGTCGACGCGGTGGCGGCGCTCGTCGGCGTCGAGCTCGGCCCAGACCCGGACGGTCGCCGCGAGCGCCTCGCTCACCGGCCCGGACGGCACCCGCGGCACCGGCCCGTTGTCCCGGCGCGTCTCGTACACCAGCGCGGAGACGACGGCCGCCAGCTCCGCGGCCTCCAGGCCGTCCCACACGCCGTGGCGCAGGCACTCGGCGGTGAGCAGGTCCGACTCGCCCCAGATCCGGGCCAGCCGCGCGCCGTGCTCGGTGATCTCCTCGCCGTCGACGTAGCCGCGCTCGGACAGCAGCCCGCGGATGCGGTCGAAGGCCCGGGCCAGCGAATGCGTGGTGGCCTGCCGCTTCTGGCGCAGCTGCTCGGTCTCGCGCTCCAGCCGCCCGGCCCGCTCCGCCCAGCGGGCGTGCACCTCGCGGTCGTCGCAGCCGTGACAGGGATGGGCGCGCAGGGCCCGGCGCAACGCCGCCAGGTCGCCGTCGTCGGCGTCGGCCCGGCCGCGCCGCCGCGGGGCGGGCGGCGCGACGATCCCGGTGTTGCGCAACGACGACGCGAGGTCGCGGCGCACCCGCGGGGCGCGGTGGTCGACCCGCTTGGGCAGTCGCATCCGGCCCAGCGGCTCGACGGGAGCGGTGAAGTCGGCGGGCGAGAGGCGTCCGGCCCAGCGGTCCTCGCTGAGCACGAGCGGGCGCGGATCGCCGTCGGGGTCCACCCCGGGATCGAGGACGACCGCGAGGCCGGCGCGGCGCCCGGTGGGCACCGCGATGACGTCACCGGTCCGCAGGGTGCGCAGGGAGGCAGCGGCGGCGTCGCGGCTCTGGGCCACGCCCAGGCGCGACAGTGCCTTCTCCCGGTCCGACACCTGCCGGCGCAGACCCATGTACTCGGCGAAGTCGCCGAGGTGGCAGCGCATCGACTCCTCGTACCCGGCCAGCGCCTCGGCGTTGCGCTCGATGCGTCGCGAGATGCCGACGACCGAGCGGTCGGCCTGGAACTGCCCCAGCGACTGCTCCAGCAGGTCGCGCGCCGCGTCGACGCCCAGCCTGCCCACCAGGTTGACGGCCATGTTGTAGCCGGGCCGGAACGAGCTGCGCAGCGGGTAGGTCCGGGTCGACGCCAGCCCGGCGACCTGCACGGGGTCGGTGCCCGGCTGCCACACGACCACCGCGTGGCCCTCGACGTCGATGCCGCGGCGCCCGGCGCGCCCGGTGAGCTGCGTGTACTCGCCCGGGGTGAGCTCGGCGTGGCTCTCGCCGTTGAACTTGACCAGCCGCTCCAGGACGACCGTGCGGGCGGGCATGTTGATGCCCAGCGCGAGCGTCTCCGTGGCGAACACCGCGCGCACCAGCCCGCGGACGAACAGCTCCTCCACCGTCTCCTTGAACGCAGGCAGCATGCCGGCGTGGTGCGCGGCGATCCCCCGCTCCAGTGCCTCGCGCCACTCCCAGTAACCCAGCACGGCGAGATCGGCCTGGGGCAGCTCCGAGGTGTGCTTCTCGACGATGCGCCGGATCTCCTCGACGTCGTCCTCGCTGGTCAGGCGCAGGCCCGAGCGCAGGCACTGGCCGACCGCGGCGTCGCAGCCGGCCCGGCTGAACACGAACGTGATCGCGGGGAGCAGCCCGTCGCGGTCGAGCCGGTCGATGACGGTGGTGCGGCTGGGCGGCCGGAACCGGTTGGCCGAACGCGCGTTGCCGCCCCCGCCGTGGCCGTTCCCCGCCCGCCCCCGGCCGCGACCGCGGTCCCACACGGCGCTCTGGCGGTCCAGGTCGCGGGTGTACCGCACGAGATCGGGATCGACCTGCAGCTCCCCGGCCTCGTCCTCCCCCGCGAACAGGTCCATCAACCGGCTGCCGACCATCATGTGCTGCCACAGCGGCACCGGGCGCACCTCGTCGACGACGACGGTGGTGTCGCCGCGCACGGTGACCAGCCAGTCGCCGAACTCCTCGGCGTTGCTGACGGTGGCCGAGAGGCTGACCAGCGCCACGTGCTCGGGGAGCTGGAGGATGACCTCCTCCCACACCGCGCCGCGGAACCGGTCGGCGAGGTAGTGCACCTCGTCCATCACGACGTAGGCCAGGTGCTCCAGCGCCCCGCTCCCGGCGTAGATCATGTTGCGGAGCACCTCGGTGGTCATGACGACCACCTGCGCGCCGCTGTTGATCACGGTGTCGCCGGTGAGCAGGCCGACGGCGTCCGGGCCGTGCCGGGCCACCAGATCGGCGTACTTCTGGTTGGACAGCGCCTTGATCGGCGTCGTGTAGAAGCACTTCTGCCCCCGCGCGAGGGCCAGGTGGACGGCGAACTCGCCCACCACGGTCTTCCCGGCCCCGGTCGGGGCGCAGACGAGCACCCCGTGCCCGTCCTCCAGCGCGGAGCACGCGCTGAGCTGGAACCCGTCCAGCTCGAAGGGAAGACCCGAGACGAACTCCGTCAGGTTCGGACGTGCGGCCCGGCTCCGGGCGGCGGCGTAGGCCTCCGCGGGAGCAGGCGTGCTGCTGGCCACCCCCACACACTGGCACACCGGCGCCCTCGGTGCTCGGGCACCCGTTCGCGCGTCACTGCCCGCGGGCCCGGGACGGCCGATCAGGGCGCCGGACCGGGCGGCCCGGCGGCCCTCAGGTGACGTCGTCCAGACCCCGACCGGACGAGCGCTGGGACACCGGCGCATCGGCGGGCGACGAGGTGGCCGCGGGCTGCTCCACCGGTTCCGGGCTCGGGTCGATCGCACTCGGGCTCGTGTCGATGGGGCTCGGCGTGGTGTCGATCGGCGACGGCGCGTCGGGGTCCCAGTCGTCCCAGCCCTCGGCGGCACGCTTCTTCGCCCGGCGACGGTCGTTGATCCGGGCGACCTGGATGGCCATCTCGAACAGCACCACCAGGCCCAGGGCCAGTGCCACCATCGAGATCGGGTCCTGGCCCGGCGTGGCGATCGCGGCGAACACGAACAGACCGAAGATCAGGCCGCGGCGGGACGAGTGCAGCTTCTCGTAGGTGATCACGCCGGCGAAGTTGAGCATGACCACCAGCAGCGGGATCTCGAAGCTGACCCCGAAGATCAGCAGCAGCCCGATGATGAAGGAGAAGTAGTAGTCGCCGCTCAGGGCGGTGGTCTGGACCTCGTCACCGATGGTCAGCAGGAAGTACAGGCCCTGGCTCACGACCAGGTAGGCGAGGACCGCACCGGCGACGAACAGCACGGCGGCCACCGTCACGAAGCTGACCGCGTAGCGCCGCTCCTTGGCCAGGAGCCCCGGGGTGATGAAGCCCCACAGCTGGTAGAGCCAGACCGGGCAGGCGAGCACGATCCCGGCCGTCATCGCGACCTTGAGCCGCAGGGCGAACTGGTCGAACGGCCCGGTGGCCAGGAGGGTGCAGGAACCGTCGACGGTGAACTGCCCCCGCGAGGTGGCCGGGATGCCGCAGTAGGGCTCCTTGAGCAGGTCACCCAGGCTCGGGGCCCCGAAGAAGTCGACCTCGTACCAGATGAAGCCGAAGACCGTGGTGATGGCGATCGCGACGAGTGCGATCGTCAGCCGCGACCGGAGCTCGTAGAGGTGCTCGACGAGCGACATGGTCCCGTCGGGACTCTTCGCCCTCCGGGCGGCCCGACGCAGGGAGAACCTGGCCACCGGAGGACGTTACTGGGCGGAGCCGTTGTGGGCCTGCCCCGGGGTGGGGGCGGGCTCTGGCTGCGCAGCCGGGGGCGCGGGCTGCGTGGCGGACGGCGCGGGCTGCGCGGGCGGCAGCGGGGCGGGCGGCGGGGTGGCCGGCTCGTCCTTCTGGGCCCCGGGCGTCTGGGCACCGTCCTTCTGGGCACCGTCGTCCTTCATGCCCTTCATCTCGCCCTTGAACACCCGGGCCGACTGGCCGATGGAGCGGGCCATGTCCGGCAGTCGCTTGGCGCCGAAGAGCAGCACCAGGATGCCGATGAGGATCACGAATTCCCAGCCGCCGAGGCTCGGCATGGTTCGTCCTTCCGCCGTGGTCAATACACCGGGTAGCCTACTCGGTCCTCTCCGGCACGATCCGTCCGGACGGCCTTCTCCCCCACCGTCCGCGCTCTGACCAGGCCGGGTTCATCCGCGGCGCCACCGCACCGCGGGAAGCGCCGCGGTGCCGTCGGCCAGGTCGGACCGCAGCCGCGCCGCGGCCCGCGAGAACCGGCGCAGCCGGGGCCGCACCGCCAGCAGCACCGCGAGCAGCGCCACGACCCCGAGACCGACCGTCACGTACGCCACCATCATCGACGGCTCCCGTCCTCGCCGGCCGCGGCCAGCGCCTCGCGTGCCCGGCGACCGACGGCGTCGGCCAGCTCCGGGGGTTCCAGCACCCGCGCCGAGCCCCCGAGACCGAGCACGAGGCGGACGAGCCAGTCGGGGTCGGCGTAGCGCAGCCGCACCCGCACCCGGCCCGTCTCGACCTCGACCGCCTCCTCGACGGGGTAGTACTCCGACACCCACAGGGCACCGGCCTCGAGCAGCAGCACCGCGGAGGGGTGCTCGGCGCGGGCCCGGAACGCCCCGGCAGACACGTCGGCGGGCTCGGCGTCGGGCGGCGCCGCGGCGGGCTCGTCGAGCACCTCCACGTCCTCGACGCGGTCGAGGCGGAACAGCCGGACCCCACCGGCTCGGCGGCACCACGCCTCCAGGTAGCCGCGGCCCTCCACGATGAGCAGCCGCATCGGGTCCACCGTGCGCTGCGACACCGCGTCGCGCCCGGCGGTGTAGTAGACGATCCGCAGCGCGCGACCCGCCTCCAGCGCGCGCCGGACGGCCGCGGTGGTGGCCTCCTCCTCGCGGGTCAGCTCGACGGTGACGCCCGCGGGCCCGGCGACCCCGACCGCCTGCTCGATCTTGGCGGTGGCCCGCCGCACGGCACCGGTGTCGACGACGCCGGGCTGCTCCCCCAGCGTCCGCAGGGCGACCAGCAGCGCCGTGGCCTCCGCGGTGGTGAGCCGCAGCGGCCTGCGCATGCCGGCGTCCTCGGTGACGGTGACGGTGTCGCCGGCGAACGACAGGTCCACGAGGTCGCCGGGCCCGTAGCCGGGCAGCCCGCACATCCACAACAGCTCCAGGTCGCGGCGCAGCTGCCGTTCGGTGACGCCGAAGTCCTCGGCCACCTCCGCGACGAGCACCCCGGGCCGCGCGAGCAGGTAGGGCACCAGCGACAGCAGCCGCGGCAGCCGTTCCCCCACGCCCTCGTGGGTCACGGTCGCGCCCCGTCGGGGCCCGGCGGGACCGCGCCCGGGGCGGGCGACCTCCCGGTCACGGCGCCGCCACCAGGCCGGCGGCCGCGGCCCAGGTGGCCCGGACCCGCTCCGCGAGATCGGGCGGGTCGAGCACGGCGATGTCGGGGCCGTGGCCGGCCAGCCAGCGGGCGACCATCGCCGGATCGCGCAGCTCGACCTCCAGCTCGTCACCGGGACGGTCCCGGTGCCGCAGCGGGCCGACCACGCGACCCAGCCGGCGCAGCCCCTGCGCCCGCCCGGTCGCCACCCACACCTTCGCGACACCGATGACGGGCGGCAGGTCCGTGCTGCGCCGCACCATCGCGGTCAGGTCGAGGCCGTCGGGCACCACGACCGCGCCGGGCCGCCCCACGGCCGCGACCGGCCCCACCACCCGCGAGATCCGGAACTGGCGGACGTCGTCGCGGTCGCGGTCGTGCCCGACGAGATACCAGCGCCCACGCCACGACACCACCCCCCACGGTTCGACGTGGCGCCGCGAGACCTCCCCGCCCGGTCCGCCCCTGCGGTAGTCGAAGGCGACGGCCCGCCGGGCGTGCACGGCGGCGAGCAGCGGCGCGAACGCCGGGTCGGCCGCGCGGACCCGCGGCTGGATGCGCCCGGAGTCCTCGTCCACCTCCACGCCGGCCGCGCGCAGCTTCACCAGCGCGCCGTGCGCGGCCCCGGCCAGCTCGGGCGAGTCCCACAGCCGGGCGGCCAGCGCGACGGCCGCCGCCTCGTCGGGTTCGAGGTCGATCTCGCCCAGCTCGTAGTCCTGGCGGGCGATGCGGTAGCCGTCGGTGGTGTCGAACGACGAGATCCGGCCGGTCTCCAGCGGCACCCCGAGCTCGCGCAGCTCCGCCTTGTCGCGCTCGAACGTCCGGAAGAACGCGTCGTCGCCGGGCGCGTCGGCGTAGCCGGGGACGATCGCGCGGATCCGCTCGGCGGTGAGGAACTGGCGCGTGGACAGCAGGCAGAGCACCAGGTTCACCAGCCGCTCGGCCCGCGAGGAGGACACGTCCGGCATCGTAGGCCCGTGCCCGTGCCGCCCGTGGCCGACCGCCGGAATCCGTCGCGGCGTCTCATCCTGCGACACCGCTGGCGCGGTCCCTTGACCGCGGCAGCACGGCAGCGGAAGCTCCCGCCCATGACCAACGCCGAGCCCGAGACGTTCAACCCGTGGACGGTCGTGAACCTCGTGTTCAACCACCTCGCGGAAGCCGGCCTGCACCCCGTGCTCGGCGAGGCGGGCGATCCGGCGGAACCGGCCACCGCACTGCTGCGCTCGTTCGGGATCGAGCCCGGACGCAACGACGAGACCGTCGCCTCCGCGACGGTGCAGAGCGAGCTCAGCCAGATCCGGGAGCGGTTCCTCGGCGAGGCCTGATCCCCGTCGCCCGCCGCAGCCGCGCATCTTCCCGTCATCCGCGCACGTCCGGACGTGCGCGGATGACCTGTTGGTGCGCGGCTGCGGCGACGCGAGCTACAGCGACGCGATCAGCCGGTCGACCCGCTCGTCGACCGACCGGAACGGGTCCTTGCACAGCACGGTGCGCTGGGCCTGGTCGTTGAGCTTGAGGTGCACCCAGTCGACGGTGAAGTCCCGCCCGGCGGCCTGGGCCGCGGCGATGAAGTCCCCGCGCAGCTTGGCCCGGGTGGACTGCGGCGGCGTGTCCTTGGCGGCCTCGATCTCGCCGTCGTCGGTGACCCGCTCGACCATGCCCTTGCGCTGCAGCAGGTCGAACAGCCCGCGCCCGCGTCGGATGTCGTGGTAGGCGAGGTCCAGCTGGGCCACCCGCGCGCTGGCCATGTCCAGGTCGTTGCGCAGCCGGTAGCGCTCGATGAGCCGGTTCTTGATGGCCCAGTCGATCTCCCGGTCGATCAGTGAGAGGTTCTGGCTCTCGACGGCGTCGAGCGTGCGTCCCCACAGCTCCACGACGCGCGTCATCGCCGCGTCCTCGCTGCCGCGGGTGGCGAGGTGCTCGACGGCCCGGGCGTGGTACTCGCGCTGGATGTCCAGCGCGCTGGCCTCGCGCCCCCCGGCCAGGCGCACCGTGCGCCGCCCGGTCAGGTCGTGGCTGATCTCGCGGATGGCGCGGATCGGGTTGTCCAGGGTGAAGTCGCGGAACTGGACCCCGGCCTCGATCATCTCCAGGACGAGGGTGGCCGCACCGACCTTGAGCATCGTGGTGGTCTCGGACATGTTCGAGTCGCCCACGATCACGTGCAGGCGGCGGTAGCGCTCGGCGTCGGCATGGGGCTCGTCGCGGGTGTTGATGATCGGCCGCGAGCGCGTCGTGGCCGACGACACGCCCTCCCAGATGTGCTCGGCACGCTGGGAGAGGCAGTACACCGCCCCCCGGGGGGTCTGCAGCACCTTGCCCGCGCCGCAGATCAGCTGGCGGGTGACCAGGAACGGCAGCAGGACGTCGGCGATGCGGGAGAACTCCCCGGCCCGGGCGACGAGATAGTTCTCGTGGCAGCCGTAGGAGTTGCCCGCGGAGTCGGTGTTGTTCTTGAACAGGTAGATGTCGCCGCCGATGCCCTCGTCGACGAGCCGTCGCTCGGCGTCGACGAGCAGGTCCTCGAGGATCCGCTCCCCCGCCTTGTCGTGGCTGACCAGCTGCGCGAGCGAGTCGCACTCCGCGGTGGCGTACTCGGGGTGGGAGCCGACATCGAGGTAGAGCCGCGCGCCGTTGCGCAGGAAGACGTTCGACGAGCGCCCCCACGACACGACGCGGCGGAACAGGTAGCGCGCCACCTCGTCCGGGGAGAGACGTCGCTGGCCGTGGAAGGTGCAGGTGACCCCGAACTCGGTCTCGACACCGTAGATCCGCCGCTGCATCCACCCAGCCTAGGCGTACCGGCGCCGGATCGAACATGTTGCGCGAGCGGCGAACCGTGGGCGTTCTCCGCGGCCGCCGCCCGTTGCGGCATCACCGCAGCTCGGCGCGGTGGGTGAGCCGGGAGATGTCCGACGGTGCCACGATGCCGAGTACCCGGCGGGACGCGTCGAGCACCACCGCCCGCCCGTCCGCGCACCCCTGCATCCGCGGCAGCAGGTCCGCGAGGTCCTCGTCGGCGGCGGCCACCGGTACCTCCGCGGGCCGGCAGGCGATCGCAGCGAGCCGCGTGGCCGCGCGCTCACCGGCCGGCACCTCGCGCACCCGGTTCAGTGTGACCAGGCCGGCGAAGCCACCGGCGGCGTCGCGCAGCGGGAAGCTCGCGTGCCGCCCGTGCAGCAGGTGCTCCTCGACGAAGTCCTCGACGGTGAGATCCGGCGCCACGGTCACCGGGTCGGCGGTCATCACCTGCCCGACCTGGATCCCGGCCAGGGTCTCGTCGCGACCGGCCGCCTCTTCCTCGGCCCGAGCGGCGGCCACGACGAACCATCCGATCAGTGCGATCCACAGGCCCCCGAACCCCTGGGCCAGCACCACCTGGGCCAACCCCAGCACGATCAGGACCAGGCCGAGGGCCCGCCCGGCCCGGGGCGCGGACACCGCGGCCCGACGCCGGTCACCGGTGACCCGCCAGATGCCCGCCCGCAGCAGCCGCCCCCCGTCGAGCGGCGCCGCGGGGATCAGGTTGAACACCGCCAGCACGAGGTTGATCACACCGAGCCAGCCCAGTGCGGCGACCGCCACGCCGCTGCCACCGGCGGCCACCACGGCTCCGGACAGCACCAGGAACAGCCCGCCCAGCACGAGGCTGACCAGCGGCCCCACCCCGGCGATGCGGGCGTCGGCGCCGGGGGTGGCCGGGTCGCCGCGCAGCTGCGCCACCCCACCGAACAACCACAGCGTGATGCCCCGCACACCGACCCCGTTGCGCTGCGCGAGGACCGCGTGGGACACCTCGTGCGCCAGCAGGCAGGCGAGGAACACCAGCGCGGTCACGACACCGACGCCCAGGTACAGCGCAGGTGACGCCCCGGGGGCGACCTGGGGCAGGCGCCCGGCCGACAGCCCGAACGCGATCAGGCCGAGCACCACCAGGACGCTCCAGTGGGCGCCGACCGGAACGCCGGCGACCCGGCCGAGCCGGAAGCTCTCGTTCATCAGGTGTGTCTCCTCCTCGACGGCCGGGTTCGGGCCCACCGTCGCGTACCCGGGCCGGGGCCCGGGAACACCGCACCGGTCGACCGGTGTCACCGGGCTTCGTCGTGCCCCGGGTCGTCCACCGGCCCGTAGGTCGTGCGGGACAGGCGGCGGATCCGGCCCTCGTCGACCGCCTCCGCCAGCGCCGACCCGAAGCGGCCGGGCCCCCAGTAGCGGGCCCCGATCAGCCGGACCAGTTCCGCGCGGGACGCCTCGCCGTGTTCCTGCAGCGCCCGGGCCAGCACCTCGACCTCGCGGTCGAGATCCCGCTCGTCGTCGCGCCGGGTGAGGGTGAGGCCGCCGAGCCGCCCACCGCCCAGCGTCGGGCTCGGGCCGGGGCGGTACCGGCGCAATCCGGCGCGGTCGCGCTGCGACCTGCGGTCGGCGCGGGCCCGGATCCGCTGCGCGATCTCGGCGTCGTGGCGCTCGCGCGCCCGCTGCTGTTCATCCATCTCCTCGGAGGCCTCCCGGTGAGCCCGGCGGCTCTGTGCGTCCGCCCGGTGCTCGGCCACCCGGACGAGCTCCTCCGCGGCCACGGCCTGCCGCTCCAGCTCGCCGAGGCGCTCCTCGGTGGCCGGGTCCGGTTCGGCACCCTGCTCGCCGCGGACCTCGTGGACGCGGGCGCGCTCGTCGTGCACCACGGCCCAGGCCTCGTGTTGCGCAGCGCGGGCGCGGGCGACGACGGCGCCCTCGCCGTCGTCCTCGCCGTCCCCGGCCGCGTCGATCCCGCCGTCGGCCAGCGCCTGCTCGGCGAGCGCCCGCTGCTCGCGGGCGCGGGCACGTTCCATCGCCGCCGCGGCGAGGGCCTCGTGCATCGACTCGTCGCCCTGCCGCTCGGCGGCCAGCGCGGACACCTGCTCGCCCAGCGCGCGGGCCCGCTGCTCGGCCGCCTGAGCCCGCTGCCGGGCGGCGTCGCGCTCGTGGCCGCTGCGGTCCCGGGCGTCGGCGAGCGCCTCGAACGCCGCAGCCTGCTCCTCGAGTTCCTGGGCGCGCAGCCCGGCCATCTCGGCCAATGACTCCTCGACGCGTCCGCGCTCGGACACCTGGCCGGTGCCCGAGCCCGCGGCCAGCGCCGCGGCCCGGTGCTCGGCGGCCGCGGCGTGCTGGCGCTGCGCCTCCTCGCTTCGCTGCTCCGCGTCCCGCCGCGGACCGGTCGCCCGGTCGTCCCCGGGCTCTGCGTCCTCCTCGTCGGAGTCCTCCCGCTCGGCGTCGGCGGCGGTCAGCGGCTGGGCGATGTTCTCCAGGTTGGCCTTCTCGGTGCGCACACCCAGGACCAGCTCGGCGACCCCGCCCAGCGCCATCACCCCGGCCCCGATCAGGAACCCGACGGCGACCCAGCCCGGATTCTCGGTGTCGATCAGTCGACCGAAGATCAACGGTCCGGTGATGCCCCCGAGCGCGGTGCCCAGCGCGTAGAAGAAGGCGATCGCCAGAGCGCGGGTCTCGAGCGGGAAGACCTCGCTGACGGTCAGGTACGCCGCACTCGCGCCCGAGGAGGCGAGGAAGAAGATCGCGACCACCAGCGCGATGAAGGTCCACCGGTTGAGCGAGCCGTTGGCGAAGAAGTAGGCGAGCGGCAGGGTCAGGATCGCCGATCCCAGGTAGCAGCCGGCGATCATGGGTATTCGTCCGACCGTGTCGAACAGCCGGCCCAGGGTCAGCGGGCCGGCGAAGTTCCCGAGCGCGTAGATGATGATGAACACCGGGGTGATCGCCGCGGCCACCCCGAAGAAGGTGCTCATGATGTTGCCGAGGCTGAAGGTGATCCCGTTGTAGATGAACGCCTGGCCGACGAACAGCGCGAGCCCCAGGACCGTGCGGCGGGGGTAGAGCGTGAACGCGGTGGAGGCGATGGTCCGGATCGGGATCGTCCGGCGCTGGCGCACGGTGATCCCCGGTCCGGGCTCCTCGAGCTCCTGGCCGGTCTCGTCGACGACCTCGCGCTCGATGCGGTCGATGATGCGCTCGGCCTCCTCGGCCCGGCCGTGGATGAACAGCCAGCGCGGGCTCTCCGGGACGTGCCGTCGGACGAACAGGATGACCAGGCCGAGCAGGGCCCCGAACCCGAACGCCGCCCGCCAGCCGAGGTCGGGCGGCAACGTGTTGAGCAGCAGCACCGCCATCGCGGCCCCGCCCGCCGAGCCGAGCCAGTAGGAGCCGGCGATGGCCAGGTCGACCTGGCCGCGGACCCGGGCCGGCATGAACTCGTCGATCGCCGAGTTGATCGCGGCGTACTCCCCGCCGATGCCCAACCCGGTCACGAATCTGGCCAGGTAGAAGTACCAGGGCGCGAACGCGAACGCGGTGGCCACGACGGCCACGATGTAGACCACCAGCGTCAGGAGGAACAGCTTCTTGCGCCCGAACCGGTCGGTGAGCTGGCCGAAGAACAGGGCGCCGGTACAGGCGCCGACGATGTAGATGGCCCCGGCCAGGCCGATCTGGCCGGCGCTGAGCTGGATCCCGCTGTCCGGCTCGGTCAGCTGGGCCGCCACCGCCCCGACCATCGTGACCTCGAGGCCGTCGAGGATCCAGACCGTTCCCAGCCCGACGACGATCCGCCAGTGCCACCGCGACCACGGCAACCGGTCCATCCGGGCCGGGACCTGTGTGCTGACCTTTCCCAGCTGTACATCCGCCACAGCCGACCAGTACCCGGTCGTCGCCGCGCTAGCCTGGAATTCGTGAGATGTTCCCTTCTCGGGCATCGGTATCGATTCAGCGCCGACGGTCCGACGATGACCTGGTCCTGCCGTCGGGGCTGCGGCGCGGGCGGCTCGAAGGTCTATCCCAGCGCCGAGGACGCCACCCGCTACGCCCGTGGCCTCGACCGGGAGGACTCCGCCGACCTGGGCAGACGCGCACCGCTGATCGGGCTGCTGCCGCTGCGGATCATGCGGGCCCTGCGTCTGCGTCGCTGACCGTTCCGGGACGTCGGCTCGCCCGGCGGCGACGGGTCCGGCCCCCGGCCGTACCGGGCGGTACCGCACGGACGTCCGGCCGTAGTGTCGAGCACGTGATCAGACGGGTGCGGGGTCGCGTGGACCGGGTGAGCGAGCTGGACCGGGTGATCTCGCGGGCGGTGTCCGACCTGCCCCGCACCCGCTTCGACGACGCGATGAAGGCCGTGTCGACCGCGGCCAACCACGGCGTGCTGTGGTTCGCCGTCGCGGCGCTGCTCGGGTCGCGGCGCGGGTCGAGCCGCAAGGCCGCCCTACGCGGGGTGGCGTCCGTCGCGCTGGCCAGCACCTCGGCGAACGGCGTGCTCAAACCGCTGCTGCCGCGTCGCCGCCCCGCCGCGTCCGAGCTGCCGGCCTACCAGCAGCTCCCCGAGCCCCCGACGTCCTCGTCGTTCCCGTCCGGGCATGCGGCGTCGGCCGCCGCCTTCGCCACCGCGGTGGTCATGGAGAGCCCGCGGCTGGGCCTGGCCGTGGTCCCGTTGGCCGCCACCGTCGCCTACTCGCGCGTGCACGTCGGCGTGCACTGGTCCTCCGACGTGGTCGCCGGCGCGGCGCTGGGCACCGGCGTCGCGCTGCTCACCCGGCGCTGGTGGCCGGTGCGGCCCACCGACGAGGCCCGGGCCCGCCCGCTCGACACCGTGCCGGTCCTCACCCGCGGCGAGGGCCTGGTCATGGTCTCCAACCAGCGGTCCGGCGATCCCGAGCACGACCCCGCCGCGGAGCTGGAGACCGCGTTCCCCCGTGCCGCGGTGGTCCGGGCCGTGCCGGACCGGGAACTCGACGAGCAGCTCGACGCGGCCGTCGCGGCCCACGGCGACCGGGTGCGCGCCATCGGCGTGGCCGGTGGGGACGGCACCGTCGCGGCCGCAGCCACGGTCGCCGGCCGGCGCCGGCTGCCGCTCGTCGTCGTCCCGACGGGCACGCTCAACCACTTCGCGCGCGACGTGGGCGTCTACGACCTGCAGGAGGCCGTCGACGCCACCGCGGCGGGCGAGGCGGTCGCCGTCGACCTCGCGCTGGTCGAGGTGCATCCGCCCGCATCCGACTCCGAGTCGGTGATCCGCACCCGCGCGTTCCTCAACACCGCGAGCCTGGGCTCCTACCCCGACCTGGTGCGGCTGCGCGAGCAGTGGCAGCCGCGCTGGGGCAAGTGGCCGGCGTTCGCCGTCGCGCTGGTGGTGGTGCTGAGCCGGGCCGAGCCGGTGCGGGTCCGGATCGAGGGGCGCTGGACCGCGGTGTGGTTCCTGTTCGTCGGCAACGGTCCCTACCACCCCCGCGGCATGGTCCCGGCCTGGCGACCCACTCTCGACTCGGGCCTGCTCGATGTGCGGTGGCTGCGCGCCGACATCCGCTTCTCCCGGCTGCGCGCGGTCGCGGCGCTGCTGCTCGGCGCGCTGGGCCACAGCCGCGTCTACGGCCAGCGCGAGGTGGCCGAGTTCGACGTCGAACTGTCGGTTCCGGGCATGCTCGCCACCGACGGCGAGGTCGTCGAGGAGGCCGGGCGCTACACCTTCCGGGTGGCGAAGGAGCCGATCGAGGTCTACCGCCGCCGGGAGGAGAACTGGACCGGCCGGGACCGGCCGTTCCTGCCCTGAGGAGTTCACCCAGCTCGTCGCCGCCGCGCAGCCGCTGGAGGGCAGCTTCGAGGGTCTGGGGAAGCAGGCGTTCCCGGCAGCGGAGACCACGGACGAGGGCGAGAGGTCCCGTGGACTCCTGGCGGAAGTGGGGTAGGAACGGGGCATGCGCGTCACCGGACTCGACCACATCGTCCTCATCAGCCCCGACGCCGAGCGGCTGATCGCCTGGTACTCCGGCGTTCTGGGGCTCGAACCCGTTCGGCTGGAGCAGTGGCGGGCCGGGGAGGTGCCGTTCGCGTCGTTGCGGGTCGACGCCACCACGATCATCGACGTGCTGACCGGGGAGCGCAGCGGCACCAACGTCGAGCACATGGCCCTGGTGGTCGAGGCCGACCTGGACGCGCTGGCCGCCGAGCACGGCGTCGCCGCACCCCGCAGCCTGTTCGGCGCCCAGGGCCAGGGGTCGGGCATCTACCTGCGCGATCCGGACGGCAACGGCGTCGAGCTGCGCACCTACGATTGCTGAACGGCCGGGAGGCCACGACGAATCAGGGCCCCGGGAGCGCGCCCGGGCATGATCGTCGCTTCGGAACGGCGAGGTGTGCCGCACCCGCCCCCGCGTTCCCGACCGACGATCTCCACGAACACCGCACACCATGATCGACGTCGTGGAACCGCGAGCCGTACCCACCGACGGCCGGTGTTCCGAACCGCCGATCATGAAGCCCGCGCCGGGGTATGCGGCGCGCCTCGGACGCACCCCGCACCCGGCGCCCCGCGCACGACCCCCGCCCATGCCCGGACCCGGCCGCCTGCCCGCCCGCTCACCGGCGCCGGCGCATCGAGTCGGATCGGCCAACTCACCGGGCAGCGGCCGCGGCCGCTGGCTAGGGTGCCGGTGTGCCCCTGGGTGACGCGGTGGACGGGTTCCGGACCGCCTACGGCGACCATCCCGGCGCGGCCGGAACGGTCGTGCTGCTGCACGGCTGGCCCGGCGACCGCCACGACTTCCGCCGCGTCGTGGAGCTGCTCGCCGGTCGCTGTCGGCTCGTGGCGCCGGACCTGCGCGGGTTCGGCGCGACCACGGGCCCACCGGCCGCGGAGCCGGCGGCGTTCGCTGCGCCGGCCCAGGCCCGCAGCGTCGCCACGCTCGTCGAGCGGCTCAGCGTCGGACCGGCCGTGCTCGCCGGGTACGACGTCGGCTCCCGGGTGGCCCAGGAGATCGCGGCGAGCCGCCCGGACCTCGTGCGGGCGCTGGTGATCTCCCCGCCCCTGCCCGGCGCGGGCGACCGTGTGCTCTCGCCGGATCCGCAGCGCGAGTTCTGGTACCAGGCCTTCCACCAGCTCCACCTGGTCGAGCAGCTGGTCGACGGCGACCGCGACGCCGTCCGCGCCTACCTGGAGCACTTCTGGACACACTGGTCCGGACCCGCGTACACCCCCGATGCCGCCGAGCTCGACCGCCTGGCCGCCGACTACGCGCGTCCCGGGGCGTTCGTCGCGTCGGTCAACTGGTACCGGGCCGGTGCCGGGATGGTGGCCCGCTCGGTCGCCGAGCGCGCCCCGACGCCCGCGGACCGGATCGCCACCCCCACCACCGTGCTCTGGCCCGAGCACGACCCCCTGTTCCCCCGCGAGTGGTCGGACCGGGTCGGGGAGTTCTTCACCGACGCCGACGTCCGCGCCCTCGACGGCGTCGGCCACTTCACCCCGCTCGAGGCCCCCGCCGCCTTCGCGGCAGCCATCCAGGAGAGGACGGCATGAGCAGGTCGCATGCCCAGCAGTGGACCGTGAACCGGACGGTCGACCGGCCCGACCCGGCCCTGGTCACCGCGCTGCGCGAGTTCTCCACCACCCAGATCGCCGACTCCGGCGCCCCGGTCGTGGTGGTCGGCCCGGCGCTGCGGCGCCTGGCGGGAGGCTCCGAGATCTGCGGACCCGCCGTCACGGTGTGGACCAGGCCGGGCGACATCCTGTTCGTCCTCAAGGCGCCCGACCTGATCGGGGACGGCGACGTGCTCGTCATCGACGGGGGCGGCCGCGAGGACGCCGCGGTGATCGGCGACATCGTCGGCGGCACGATCCGGGCCAAGGGATGCACCGGGCTCGTCGTCGACGGTGCGGTGCGCGACATCGAGGGCCTCGACGAGGTCGGGCTGCCGACCTTCGCCCGCGGCGTCCACCCGGCCACCGGCTCCAACCAGGGCCCGGGTGCGATCAACGTGCCGGTGCACGTCGGCGGCGTGGCCGTGCACCCCGGCGACGTGGTCCGCGGCGATCCGAGCGGGCTGGTCGTCGTCCCCCGCGAGCACCTGGCTGCCGTGCTGGAGCTGACCCGGGCGGTGGCCGAGCGGGAGACCGCCTGGCGCGAGGCCGTGGCCGGCGGCGCCACCCTCGCCGAGGCCACCGGCATCGACGAACAGATCGCCACCCGCGGCGGCACCGAGCGCCCGCTGCCCTGATCCGGCGATGGCTCCCCGGTCCCGGGCACACGGTGCCGGCCGCCCGGCCGCGTAGGTCTCGGGGTCGGCGAGCAGCGGGTGCAGCTCGTCGACGTCCTCCGCACGGAGGGGGTCGAGCCGGACGAAGCGGCCGACCAGCGGCTCGCCGGTGGGCAGGACCGCCGTCAGGAGGGGGCACCGTTCTCGGGCACCACCGGGCTCTCGTCGCCGCCGACGTCCTCGGCGTTCGCGGCGGCGTCGGCGGTGCGGTTGGCCTCGGGCAGCAGCTCGCGCAGCGCGCTGCCCATGATCCGCCGGAAGGAGCGGCGCGGGCGGCCGCGGTCGAGGACGGCGACCTCCAGGGCGCGCACGCCCAGCACCGCGGGCTCGCCACCGTTGCCGGGGGTCTGCAGCGCCTCGACGGCGCACTGCACCGCGTCGGGCAGGTCGAGGCCGGACCGGTAGGTCTCCTTGAGCTTGGTACTGATCGGGTCGGTGGTGCCGCCCATGACCACGAACTGCGGCTCGTCGGTGATGGAGCCGTCGTAGGTGACGCGGTAGAGCTGGTCGCCGTCGGGGGACTCGCCGACGCCGGCCAGGCACAGCTCGACCTCGTAGGGCTTCTGCTGCTCGACGAACGAGGTGCCGAGCACCTGGGCGTAGAAGTTGGCGAGCATCCGCCCGGTGACGTCGCGACGGTCGTAGGTGTAGCCGCGCACGTCGGCCATCCGGATGCCCGCGTTGCGCAGCGTCTCGAACTCGTTGTAGCGCCCGACCGCGGCGAACCCGATGCGGTCGTAGATCTCCGACACCTTGTGCAGCGCGGTGGAGCGGTTCTCGGCGACGAACAGGACGCCACCGGTCCAGGTCAGCACGACGACGCTGCGGCCGCGCTGGATGCCCTTGCGGGCCAGCTCCGAGCGGTCGCGCAGGAGCTGGTCGACCGAGGAGTAGAACGGCATCGTCATGAGGTCAGCCTCCGGGGTTCTCGGTGCGGCCTGCCACGACCTGGGCGACGACCTCGGCGATCTCGGCGTCGGGGCGGCGGACCGCGCCCTCGGCCGCGGTGATCGACACGACGATCGGGTACAGCCGGCGGGTGAGGTCGGGACCCCCGGTGGCGGAGTCGTCGTCGGCGGCGTCGTAGAGCGCCTCGATCGCCGTGCGGACCGTGGTGGGCAGGTCGGCGTCGACGCTGTGGCGCTTCTTGAGCGCCGACTTCGCGAACACCGAGCCCGAGCCCACGGAGTGGTAGCCCAGCAGCTCGTCGTAGCGGCCGCCGGTGGCGTCGTAGGTGACGATCCGCCCGGCCCGGCTCGGGTCGGGTGCATCGGTGTCGAACCCGGCGAACAGCGGCACCACGACGAAACCCTGCATCGCGGCACCGAGGTTGCCGCGCACCATGCTGGCCAGCTTGTTGGCCTTGCCGTCGAGCGAGAGCGTGGTGCCCTCGATCTTCTCGTAGTGCTCCAGCTCCACGCTGAACAGCCGCACCATCTCCAGCGCGATCCCCGCCGACCCGGCGATCCCGACCGCGGAGTAGGCGTCGGTGACGAACACCTTCTCGATGTCGCGCTGGGCGATGACGTTGCCCGAGGTGGCGCGGCGGTCACCGGCGATGACGACCCCGCCGTCGAACACGAGCGCGACGATCGTGGTGCCGTGCGGCACGTCCAGGCCGGCCCCGGCGCGCGGCGGAAGGCCGTCGGGCACCTGTGCGGGCAGCAGGTGCGGGGCGTGTGCGGTCACGAAGTCGGTGAACGAGGACGGGCCGGGCGCGAGGTACGCGTCCAGCCCGACGGGGGCGCGGCGCCCTGGCTCCGGGAACGTCATGGTCGTCGTCTGCGCCTCTCCTCGTGCGGTACTGCTCGTGCTGGTGTGGAGGAACCTAGCGGTGCGGCTACTCGCCGCCCTTCTGCACGTACGCCCGGACGAAGTCCTCGGCGTTCTCCTCCAGGACGTCGTCGATCTCGTCGAGGATCGTGTCGACGTCCTCGCCCAGCTTTTCACGACGCTCCTGGCCGGCCGCGGCGGCGTCGGCGCCCTCGTCGTCGTCCCCGCCGCCACCGCCCTGACGCTTGGTCTGCTCCTGCGACATGACGCCTCCCGTTGCTCTGCTGCTCCCCATGAACACTAACCGTCGTACGCCCGACACGCCCGTGATCATTCACAAGGAGAGGATGCGGATCCGCCTCCGCGCGGCGCGTGCGAGCGCACCCAGGTCATCCGGGTCCGAGGTCAGTACGAGATCGTCCGGACCGGCGAGGAGTACGAGCGCGGCGTCGATGACGTCCCGCGTACCCGCTCGGGCCAGCAACTCCCCCGCCCGGCGGCCCAGCGCGTTGCCCAGCGGGACCACCGCCATCAGCGTGAGCGCACGAGCCAGCGGTACCTGTGCGCCCGATCCGCCCCGCCACACCTGGCCGACGACCCCGCCGTGGGTGACCGGGGGCCGTCCGGCGACGTTCTCGTAGCGCAGGTCGGCGATGAGCTTGCGGTCGCCGCGTTCGACGGCGAGCAGTGCTCCGGCGTCGAGGACGTATGTCATGCAGTCCGGCGGGCGTCGGTCGGGTCGCCGCACTCTTCGCCGTCGGGGATGTTCACGCTGGCGGCGCGCGCCGTGTGCTCGCGATGCGCGTTCTCCATCTCCTCCTCGGTGATCTCGCCGTACTCGGTCTCGTACCAGGCGAAGAACTCGTCCGCAGCGCGCATGCGCTGGTCGTGCTCGGACTGCGCGCGTAGGGCCGCGCTCACCCACGCGCTGAGATTGTGGTGCAGCCCGGCCTCGACAGCAGCTCTGCCCTCGGCGAGCAGGTAGGCGTCCACCGTGACGGAGAGTCGCTCCTTCATGAGGCACAGAATACGCCACGATCGTGGCATCACCCCCGGGTCAGGGCCTCCACCAGCTCCTCGGCGGTGCGGGAGTTGTCGATGAGCTCGCCGACGTGCTTGCGGGTGCCCCGCAGCGGCTCCAGCGTGGGGATGCGCACCAGCGACTCCCGCCCCAGGTCGAAGATCACCGAGTCCCAGGACGCGGCGGCGACCTCGGCGGGGTAGCGCTCCAGGCAGCGGCCCCGGAAGTAGGCGCGGGTGTCCTCGGGCGGGCCGGTCATGGCGGCGGTGACGTCGTCCTCGGTGACCAGCCGCGTGATCGAGCCGCGGGTCGCGAGCCGGTTGTACAGACCCTTCGCCATCCGGACGTCGCTGTACTGCAGGTCGACCAGGTGCAGCCGCGGCGCGTCCCAGCCGAGGCCGTCGCGCTCGCGGTAGCCCTCGAGCAGCCGCAGCTTGGCCGTCCAGTCCAGGCGGTCGGCGGTGCTCATCGGGTCGCGGGCCAGGTCCTCGAGCACCTCGCCCCAGAGCTGCATGACCTCCGCGGTGGCCTCGTCGGGCCGGTCGCCGACGTGGGCCTGCGCCTTCTCGAAGTAGGCCTGCTGCACCTCCAGACCGGTGAGCGTGCGCCCGTCGGTGAGCTCCACCGTGTGTTTGAGCGTCGGGTCGTGGCTGATCTGGTGCACCGCCCGGACCGGCTCGGCGAGGCGCAGCTCGTCGAACCGCACGCCCTTCTCGATCATGTCCAGGACGATCGCGGCCGTGCCGACCTTGAGCAGCGTGGAGTACTCGCTCATGTTCGCGTCGCCGATGATGACGTGCAGGCGGCGGTACTTGTCGGCGTCGGCGTGCGGCTCGTCGCGGGTGTTGATGATGCCGCGCTTGAGCGTGGTCTCCAGGCCGACCTCGACCTCGATGTAGTCGCTGCGCTGCGCGATCTGGTAGCCCGCCTCGTCCCCCGACGCGCCGATGCCGACCCGCCCGGCGCCGCAGACCACCTGGCGGGTGACGAAGAACGGCGTGAGGCCCGCGACGATCGCCGGGAACGTGGTGGACCGCGCCATCAGGTAGTTCTCGTGCGAGCCGTAGCTCGCGCCCTTGCCGTCGACGTTGTTCTTGTAGAGCTGGATCCGCGGCGCGCCCGGCACGGTGGCCGCGCGCATCGCGGCCTCCTCCATCACCCGCTCCCCCGCCTTGTCCCAGATGACGACGTCACGCGGGGTGGTGACCTCCGGCGTGGAGAACTCCGGATGTGCGTGGTCGACGTAGAGCCGCGCGCCGTTGGTGAGGATGACGTTGGCGGCGCCGAGGTCGTCGAGCTCGGAGTCGGCGGGGGCGTGCATGGTGGGCGTGGACAGGTCGAAGCCGCGGGCGTCGCGCAACGGCGACTCGACCTCGTAGTCCCACCGGGCCCGGCGCGAGCGGGGGATGTCGGCGGCGGCGGCGTAGGCCAGCACCACCTGAGTGGAGGTGATCACCGGGTTGGCGGTGGGGTCGCCCGGCACCGAGATCCCGTACTCGATCTCCGTACCCATGATCCGGCGGGCCGTCACGGGCGGGCCTTCAACGCACTCATGCACCCACCCTAGCCCGCGTCTCAGGTTGAGACCGGCATCACATGCGATCACGCGCATGCTCGGAGGTTCCCGAGCCCGGAAGGGGCAGTTCCTGTGCCGGAGACGATGAAATCGTTCGTGATCAAACGTGTCGGCGAGACCGAGGTGGTCGAGAAGCCGGTCCCGGAGCCCGGACCGGAGGAGGCGATCGTCCGCACCACCGCGGCCCTGATCTGCACCTCCGACGTGCACACCGTCAAGGGCGCCCTGCCGGTGCCGGACGGCCGCACGCTGGGCCACGAGTCCGTCGGCGTGATCCACAAGCTCGGGTCGGCCGTCACCGGGTTCTCCGAGGGCCAGCGCGTCGTCGTCTGCGCGGTGACGCCGTGCTACCGCTGTTCGGCGTGCCAGCGCGGGTTCACCAGCCAGTGCGGCGGTGCGCTGGGCGGCTACAAGTACACCGTCCAGATGGACGGCAACATGGCCGAGTACTTCGTGGTACCGGCCGCCGCCGCCAACCTCACGCCGATCCCGGAGACGATCAGCGACGAGCAGGCCGCCTACTGCTGCGACATGCTCACCACCGGCTTCATGGGCGTCGAGCACTGCTACCTGCAGTTCGGCGAGACCGTGGCGATCTTCGCCCAGGGCCCGGTCGGGCTGTCCGCCACCATCGGCGCCCAGCTGATGGGCGCCGGGCGGATCATCGCCGTGGAGTCCCGCCCCGAGCGGCAGGCCCTGGCCAAGCGCTTCGGCGCCACCGACATCGTCGACTTCACCGCGGGCGACCCGGTCGAGCAGATCATGGACCTCACCGGTGGTGAGGGCACCGATGCCGCCATCGAGGCCTTCGGCTTCCCGGACACCTTCGAGGCGTGCCTGCGGGTCACGAAGGCCGGCGGGCGCGTGTCGAACGTCGGGTACCACGGGGAGAACCCGGCGCCGCTGCAGCTGCCGCTCGACGCGTTCGGCCTGGGCATGAACGACAAGGCCGTGCACACCGGCCTGTGCCCCGGCGGCAGCGAGCGGATGAAGCGGCTGCTGCGCCTGCTGGCGTCCGGTCGCATCGACCCGACACCCATGACGACGCACACGTTCGGTTTCGACCGGATCGGCGAGGCGTTCGAGATGATGACGACCAAGGCCGACGGGATCGTCAAGCCACTGATCACCTTCCCGTAGGAACCGGCTACCGGACCGCGAGGGCGACGGACCCGGGCGGGCGATGACGGCGTCATCGCCCGCCGGCACCGGCGTTCGGGACCCGTCCTCGCGGTCCGGCCCCCACGCCACCGATCCCACCCGGCCGGGCGCCCGGGGGATGGCGGGCGGTCGTACGGCGGCTACCGCTGCTCGTCGTCGGCGGCCCGGTCGGCGACGGCGGGCCACAGCGGCTCGGGGGCGAGATGGGCGGTCAGCGCCTCGCTGATGTCGAGCAACGCGGCCTGCTGGGCGGGGCTGAGCTGGTCGAACAGCAGCGTCCGGACCTCCTCGACGTGGCCGCGGGCGGCGCTCTCCAGCCGGGCGAGGCCGGCGTCGGTCAGCTCGGCGAGCGCCCCGCGCCGGTCCGAGGGGCACGGCCTGCGGAGCACCCACCCGGCCTCCTCCATGCGGGAGACGGCGTGGGAGAGCCGGCTGCGCGAGGACAGCGACGACGTGGCCAGCTGGCTCATCCGCAGGGTGCGACCCGGCGCCTCGGACAGGCGGGCGAGGATCTCGTAGTAGGCGTGCGGGAGCCCGGCTCCGTGCTGGAGCTGGCGATCGATGCGGTCCCACAGGAGCCGGCTGGCGGTGAGGAAGCTGCGCCAGGTGCGCTGCTCGTCGTCGTCCAGCCACCGCGGCTCGGTCACGGACCCTCCCGGAATAGTTGAACTCTCACCTTGTTGGTACTACTGTCGCTCTCAACACCTGAGAGTTCAACCAAGTTCACGGAGGAACCGATGACCACGGCAACGACCCAGATCCCCGGCTACGTCGCGGGAACCTGGGACATCGACCCGGTGCACTCCGACGTCTCCTTCACCGTGCGCCACATGATGGTGAGCAAGGTACGCGGACGGTTCGCCGGATTCTCCGGGGAGATCGTCACCGGCGAGGATGTCACCACATCGAGCGTGCGCGCGGAGATCGACGCCGCCTCGATCGACACCGGCAACGAGCAGCGTGACGGCCACATCCGCTCGGCCGACTTCTTCGACGTCGAGCGCAACCCGACCTGGACCTACACCTCCACCGGAGTGCGCGTGGACGGTGACGACCTGGTCGTCGACGGCGACCTCACCATCAAGGGGGTGACGCGGTCCGTGCCTCTGGCGCTCGAGGTCAACGGCTTCGGCCCGGACGCCTACGGCGGCACGCGCGCGGGCTTCACCGGCACCACCTCGATCAACCGCAGCGACTTCGGCGTCGACATCTCGATGCCGATGGACGGCGGCGGCGTCGTCGTCAGCGAGAAGGTGCAGATCACCCTCGAGATCCAGGGCGTGCTGCGCACCTCCTGACCGTTCCCCTCCGACCGGCCCCCGACCGCACGTCGGGGGCCGGTCGCGTCGGGCCGGTGTCCCGGTTGTCGGTGTCCCGGTTGTCGGTGTCCCGGGTGTCGACGGCCTGCAGTGCCGTGCACCACACTGACGCACATGCCACCCGGGCCCTTCGTCGGCCGTGCCGCGGCGCTCGCCGAACTACGCTCGGCCGTCGCCGGGGGCGCCCGCGGCGAGGCGGCCGTCGTCCTCGTGGCCGGCGAACCGGGGATGGGCAAGACCCGGCTCGTCGCCGAGCTGCTCGCCGACGTCGGGTGCCCGGTGATCGCCGGCCGGGCCGATCCCCAGGAGGGCGCGCCGCCGCTGTGGCCGTGGTTGCTCGCGCTCGCCGGACGCCCCGAGCGCGCGGCACTGACGGCGATCGGCGCCCCGCTCCCCCGGACCAGCGACCCCGCCGCGGGCACGCTGCTCGCCCGTGCCGCGCGGACCCTCGCCTTCGACGCCGTGCTCGACGGGCTGGTGGCCTCGGCGACCGGGACGGGGCTCGTCGTGGTGCTGGAGGACGTGCACTGGGCCGACGAGTCGACGCTGCGGCTGCTCGCCATGGCCGCGGGACGCCCGTGGCTCGTCCTCGTCGTGACGTACCGCTCGACCGAGCAGGGGCCCGCACTGCGCTCGGCCCTCACCGAGCTGCGCCGCCTCGGCTGCACCCGGACCATCGCGCTGCGGCCGTGGTCCCTCGCCGAGGTCACCTCGCTGCTCCCGGCGGACATCCACCGGTCGTGGGCCGCTGTACTGGCCCGGGCGGGGGCGGGGAACCCGCTGCTGGTCGGCTCGCTGATGGCGACCCTCGCCGACACCGGTCGCGCCGCCGTCCCGGCCCCGGCCGACGGGTCGTGGCCGCTGGGAGTGCCCGACGACCTCGCCGACGGCACCGCCGAGCGCCTCGCCCGCCTCGATCCGGCGGCCCGCCTCGCCGTCGAGGTGGCGAGCGTGACCGGACCCGGGTGCAGCCCGGACCATCTCCTGCTGCTCGGCGACGCGGAGCTGCCCCCGGACTACGCCGCCGCGCTGAGCGGGCTGGAGACGGCCGCCGCGGCCGGGCTGCTGCAGGCGGGCGCCCCACCGCTGTTCGACCCCGCCCACGCCCTGCTCCGCGAGGCCGTCTACGACCGGCTCCCCGCGGCCCGTCGCCTCGACTGGCACGCGCGCCTGGCGGCGGCGATCGAGGCCGGTGCGCTGCCCGGCGAGGCGGTGACCCACCGGCTGCGGTCCGCCGTCGACGCCGCGACGCGCGCCGCGGCGGTGGACGCCTGCCGCGCCGCGGCCGGCACCGCCTCCGCCGCCCTCGCCTTCGACCGTGCGGTCGAGCTCCTCGACGCCGCGCTCGCCCTGCCGGGACTCGACGCCGGAACCCGCGCCGGGCTGCGGCTCGACGCCGCCGACGCCGAGTTCGCCGCGGGCCTGCCCGACTCCGCCGTCCGCCGCTGCCGCGCGGCGGCCACCGAGTCCGGCGACCCGGCGGTGCTCGTGCGTGCCGCGCTCGCCGTGCGCGGCATCTGCGGTCCGCACAACACCGACATCATCGACCTGTGCGACGTCGCGCTGCGGGCGCTGGCGCCCGGCGACACCGCCGGTCGGGCCCGGGTGCTGGCCCAGCGTGCCCTCGCTGTCTCCGACACCGTCGGCTGGGAGGGAGTGGACGCCGCCAGCGCGCTGGCCCTGCGACTGGCCGAGGAGAGCGGCTCGCCCGGCGCGCTCGCCGACGCCCTGCGGGCCCGCCAGCACGCCGTCAGCGGTCCGGCCGGCGTGACCGAACGGGTCGAGCTGGCGGCGCGCATGCTCGACCTCACCCGCCGCGGCGGGCCGCCCGACGCCGACCTGTGGGGTCGGCTGTGGCGGGTGGACGCCGCCTTCCAGCGGGGCGCGCTCGACGTCGTCGACACCGAGCTGGGCCACCTCGCCGCACTCGCCGACCGCCTGGGCTGGCCGCTCGCGGCATGGCACCACCGCCGGTTGCTCGCCGCGCGCCACCTGACCGGCGGCCGGTTCGCCGAGGCGGAGGCGGAGGCCGACCGCGCGCTCGCGGCGGCTCGGCGCACCGGTGACCTCAGCGCGATCGGGGTCGACGGCGCGTTCCGCAGCGAGCTGCTCGACCTGAGCGGGCGCCACGCCGAGATGCTGGAACTCGCCGAGAACGCACGGCTCCTGGCCGGCTGGATGCCGATCTTCTGGGCCGACATGGGGCCCCGCATGCACGCCGCGGGCGAGACCGACACCGCACACCACTATCTCGACCGGCTGCGCCCGGTTCTCGACGACCTGCCCCCCGACGGCCGCTGGCTCACCATCGTCCTGCGCACCGGCGAGCTCGCGGCCCGGCTCGGTGACACCGACACCGTCGCCCGCTGCCTGGCCCGCACCACACCGTTCGCCGCCGACTTCATCGCAGGCGGGTCCGGATCGGTCCGCTGCGACGGGTCGGTGTCGCGCGTGCTGGGCGTGCTCGCCGCCGCGCTGGGCCGCGACGAGGAGGCCGAGCGCCGGCTCGCCGAGGCCGTCGCCATGGAGGACCGGGTCGGCGCGCTGCCCTACCGGGTGCTGTCGCAGGTCGCGCTCGCCCGGCTGCTGGTCGGGCGCCCCGGGGACGCCGAGCGGGCGGCCGGACTGGCCCGGTCCGCGGCCGACACCGCCCGGCGGCTCGGGATGGCGCCCGCGTTGGCGGCCGCGGACGAGCTGCTGGTCGCGATCCGCAGCGCGCAGCGCTCCGCCGTCCCGCTGACGACTCGCGAGCGGGAGGTGCTCGCCCGGCTCGCCGACGGCCGGACCAACCGGCAGATCGCCGCCGAGCTGGTGGTCTCCGAGCGCACCGTCGAGACCCACGTCGCGAACGTGCTGGGCAAGCTCGGCGTCGCGAACCGCGCCGAGGCCGCCGTGTGGGCGAGCCGCAACGGCCACGCCACGGCGTGAACGGGCTCCTGAGGGTGTCGGTGGATCACGCTACCGTCGGCGCGTGACCTATCGCGAGTACCCGGCCCCCGCGCGGCTGGCCGGGCTCGTGGAGTGCGGGTGGGTCTCGGTGCTCGGCGGCACCGAGCCCGCACGCGTCCAGAACGTCGTACCCGACTCCTGCATGGACCTGGTCTGGTCCGCCGGCGAGCTGCTGGTGGCCGGGCCGGACACCACGGCACATCCCGTCGTCGTGGCACCCGGCTCGGTCACGGCGGGGCTGCGGTTCACCCCGGGTGCCCTGCCCTCGCTGCTGGGCGTCCCGGCCGCGGAGCTGCGCGATCGGCGCGTCGCGCTCGCGGAGCTGCACCCCCGGACGGCGCGCGCGGGGGTGCAGCGGCTGGCCGGCGCGCCCGCCGGCACCGGCCCGCGTGAGCTCGACCTGCTCGCCGAGATCGCGCTGGGACTGCCGGCGGGCGGTGCCCGGCCCCCGCGCGAGGTGGTGGCGCGGATCGCGGGCGGGTCCGGGGTGGCGGCCACCGCGGACGCCCTGGGCTGCACCACCCGCACCCTGCACCGCCGGTGTCTGGAGCACTTCGGCTACGGCCCGGCGGTGCTGCGCCGGGTCCTCCGGTTCCGCCGGGCCGTCGCACTGCTGTACGCGGGCGCTGCCCCGGCCGCGGTCGCGGTCGACGCGGGCTACGCCGACCAGCCGCACCTGTCCCGCGAGTTCCGCGCGCTCGCCGACATCGCGCCGGGTCAGCTCGTGAGCGCGGCGAACAGGTCCACGCCCGTGCCGTCCGGATCCAGCACCGTGGCGTAGCGCTGCCCCCACGGGGCGTCGAACGGTTCCCGCTCGCCGCGGTACCCCGCCCCGGTCAGCTCGGCGTACGCGGCGTCGACCGCGACCGGGGCGGGCACCAGGAACGCCAGGCTCGTGCGTCCCCCGCCCGCCGGTGCGGCCCAGCCCGGATCCAGGGACCGGGCGATGTCCTCGATGTCGAACATCAGCCGCACCCCGCCGGGCAGGACCGCCTCGGCGTGCGGGGCGGTCTCGGCGCCGTCGGGGATCTGCAGACCCAGCATCCGGTAGAACGCGCAGGCCGCCGCCATGTCGGCCACCACGAGCCCGACGGCGTCCAGCTTCGCCTCGATCGTCATGGCCGCACGGTAGGACTCCGTACCGGCCCGGGTCGTGAACGGATCGGACATCCGGCGGCACACGTGCTCCGGCCGGACGACGCGACACGATCGGGTAGCGTCCGCCGAATGGAGGAGTCGGTGGCCGGAGGAGCCCGCGCATGACGAGCACCCGTCCCGCACCACGCCCCGACGAACGGCCCGCCGGGCCGCCCGGGACCCCCACCGACGCGCGCCCGCCGGGTCGGGTGTGGGCCTTCCGCGGGGCCGGGCTCGTCGCCTCCGCGCTGACCTGGCTCGCCCTCGGCTCGGCGACCGGGCTGGAGCCCGCCGGACGCACGGTCGCCGCGATCGGCGTGCTGATGGCCGTGTGGTGGATGACCGAGGCCATCCCCCTCTCGGCCACCGCGCTGGTCCCGATCGTCGCCTTCCCCGCCTTCGGCGTCCTGTCCGTCGGCGACGCCACCGCCCCGTACGCCAGCGACATCGTCTTCCTGTTCATGGGCGGGTTCCTGATCGCCATCGCCATGCAGAAGTGGAACCTGCACCGGCGCATCGCCCTGCTGACGCTGCGGGCGGTCGGCACCCACCCCCGCCGGATCGTGCTCGGCATGATGATCGCGACGGCGTTCCTGTCGATGTGGGTGTCCAACACGGCGACGACGCTGATGATGCTGCCGATCGCGCTGAGCGTGCTCGCGCTGGTCGTCGAACGCAGCCACGGCACCGGTGAGGTCCGCCGCGGATCCGCGATCAGCGACACCGTCGACGACCCGTCCGTGCGGATCTTCGGTGTCGGGCTCGTGCTGTCCATCGCCTGGTCGGCCTCGATCGGCGGCCTCGGCACGCTGCTGGGCAGCCCGCCCAACGCCATCGTCGCCGCCTACGCCGAGGAGCAGCTCGACCGCGAGATCACCTTCCTGGGCTGGATGCAGCTGGGCGTACCGATCGTCGTGGTGTTCCTGGCGATCGCCTGGCTGCTCGTCACCCGGGTGCTGTTCCGCAGCGGGCTCGAGGAGATCCCCGGTGGCAAGGAGATGATCGCCGGGCAGGTCCGCGAGCTGGGACCGGTCAGCACCGGGGAGAGGCGCGTGCTCGCGGTGTTCGCCGTAGCGGCGTTCCTGTGGATCGTCCCCGGCCTGCTCGCCCGCATCGAACCCGTCGGATCGGCACTGCCCTGGCTCGGCGGGCTCGACGACACCGCCATCGCCATCGCGGCCGGCATCGTCCTGTTCCTCCTGCCGGGCCACCCCCGGGCCGACGACCGGGGCGGCGAGATGCTGCTGAACTGGGACGACGCCCAGAAGGGGCTGCCCTGGGGCGTGCTGCTGCTCTTCGGCGGCGGGCTGAGCCTCGCGAGTGCGGTCGCCGCCAGCGGGCTGGACGCGTGGATCGGGACCCGGGTCGAGGCCCTCGGCGTGCTGCCGATCGTGCTGCTCGTCATGGCGGTCGTCGCGATCGTCCTGCTGCTCACCGAGGTCACCAGCAACACCGCCACCGCCGCGACGTTCATCCCCGTGCTCGGTGGCGTCGCGCTGGGCATCGGCGCCGACTCGATGACCCTGCTCATCCCGGCGGCGCTGGCGGCGACCTGCGCGTTCATGCTGCCCGTCGGCACCCCGCCCAACGCGATCGTGTTCGGCAGCGGCACCGTGACCATCGGCCAGATGGCGCGCGGCGGCGCGGTGCTCAACGTCATCGGGGTCCTGCTGATCACCCTGTTCAGCTGGATGCTCGGCGGGTGGGCGCTGGGCCTGCAGTTCTGAGCGGTCCCCGCCGGTCGGTCGGGCCGACGTAGACCCAGCGACCGGCCACCCGCCGGAACCGGCTGAGCTCGGCCACCACACCGCCGGCGTGGTGCGCCCGGAACTCGACGGTGCCCGTCGGCTCCAGCAGCCCGCCCCCGGTGCCGCCGAGCACCTCCAGCCCCGTCCACCGCGTATCCGGATCGATCTCGACGCGGCGTGGGCGGGTGTCGGGGTCCCAGGTGGCGTGCAGGTAGGCGCGGTCACCCACGGCGAACGCGCTGTAGCGCGACCGCATCAGCGCCTCCGCGGTCGGCGCCGCCTCCCCGCCGTGGAACCGGCCGCAGCAGGCGGCGTAGGTGGCGGGCAGCCCGCACGGGCACCGGCGCGTCGAACCCTGATCCGACGAAGGTCCCATTCGTCGCAACCTATCGGACGGGAGTCCCACTCGTCGGGCGCCGACCGGGAATCGGAACGGGGCCGACCGCGGTGCGGTCGGCCCCGTTCCCCGAGCGCGAGGGCTAGAGGTACTGGCCGGTGTTGCTGGCCGTGTCGATCGCCCGGCTGGTGGCGTCGTTCTTGCCGGTGACGAGCGTGCGGATGTAGACGATCCGCTCGCCCTTCTTGCCGGAGATGCGCGCCCAGTCGTCGGGGTTGGTGGTGTTCGGGAGGTCCTCGTTCTCGGCGAACTCGTCGACGATCGCGTCGAGCAGGTGCTGCACCCGCAACCCCTTCTGGCCGGACTCGAGCACCGCCTTGATCGCGGACTTCTTGCCGCGGTCGACGATGTTCTGGATCATCGCGCCGGAGTTGAAGTCCTTGAAGTAGAGCGTCTCCTTGTCCCCGTTGGCGTAGGTGACCTCCAGGAACCGGTTCTCCTCGGTCTCGTCGTACATCCGCTCCACGACCCGCTCGATCATCGCGTCGATGCACGCCTTGCGGTTGCCGCCGAACTCCGCGATGTCGTCGAGGTGCACCGGCAGCGTGTCGGTGAGGTACTTGGAGAAGATGTCCTGGGCCGCCTCGGCGTCCGGACGCTCGATCTTGATCTTGACGTCGAGCCGGCCCGGTCGCAGGATCGCCGGGTCGATCATGTCCTCGCGGTTGGACGCACCGATCACGATGACGTTCTCCAGGCCCTCGACGCCGTCGATCTCGGCGAGGAGCTGGGGCACGATCGTGGTCTCCACGTCGGAGGACACCCCCGACCCACGGGTGCGGAAGATCGAGTCCATCTCGTCGAAGAAGACGATCACCGGGGTGCCGGCGCTGGCCTTCTCCCGGGCCCGCTGGAAGATCAGCCGGATGTGCCGCTCGGTCTCACCGACGAACTTGTTGAGCAGCTCGGGGCCCTTGATGTTGAGGAAGAACGCCCGGCCCTCGTTGGGGTCGTCACCGCGCTGGGCCGCGATCTTCTTGGCCAGCGAGTTGGCCACGGCCTTCGCGATGAGCGTCTTGCCGCAGCCGGGAGGTCCGTAGAGCAGCACTCCCTTGGGCGGGCGCAGCTCGTACTCGGTGAACAGCTCGGCGTGCAGGAACGGGAGCTCGACCGCGTCGCGGATCATCTCGATCTGCCGGAACAGGCCGCCGATGTCCTCGTAGCCGACGTCGGGCACCTCCTCCAGCACGAGGTCCTCGACCTCGGCCTTGGGCACCCGCTCGTAGGCGTAGCCCGCCTTGGTGTCGACGAGCAGTGAGTCGCCCGGCTTGAGCGCGATCAGGTCGGGGTCGGACTCGTCGAACAGCGGGGCGGCGAGCCACACCACGCGCTCCTCGTCGGCGTGCCCGACGACCAGCGCGCGACCGGCGAGGCCGTCATCGGTGGGCGGGGAGAGCACCTCGCGCAGCGCGCAGACCTCACCGATGCGCTCGAAGTCGCCCGCCTCGACGACGGTGAGCGCCTCGTTGAGCCGCACGGTCTGCCCGGCCTGCAGCTCTTCGGTCGACACCGCGGGGGAGACCGCGACCCGCATCCGACGGCCGGAGGTGAACACGTCCACCGTCTCGTCGGGGAAGCGGGCGAGGAACACGCCGTAGCCGCTCGGGGGCTGCGCGAGCCGGTCGACCTCCTCGCGCAACGCGATCAGCTGCCCGCGGGCCTCCTTGAGCGTCTCGGTCAGCTTCTCGTTGCGGGCCGAGAGCTGGGAGAGCCTGCTGGCCGCCTCGGCGAGCCGCTGCTCCAGCACCCTGGCCTGGCGCGGCGACTCCGTGAGCTTGCGGCGGAGTAGGGCGACCTCTTCCTCGAGGAAGCGGATCTGGGCGGCCGCCTCGTCGGCGTTCATGCCACCTGGGTTCTGTCTGCCGGTTCCGTCGTAGGGGTTCACGGCATCCTCCCTCCGTGTTCCGTTTCCATACGATACCTGGCCGCCCTGCCGGACGCGGTGCGGCGAATCGGTGATCCATCACTCACGCGGACGGCACCTTGACGGGGAACGGTCGTGCCGTCTCCGTGACGGCCGCCCGCGATGCGGGCCTGCCGCGCTCCGCCCGGTTCAGCGCGTCGCCGTCGGGCGTCGCTGGGGGCGCGGGGGCGACACGCCGTCGGCGAGCCGTCGGGCCGTCACGAGGAACGCGGTGTGGCCCTGCATCCGGTGCTCGGGCCGGACGGCCAGACCGACCACGTGCCAGGCCCTGACCAGGGACTCCCACGCCTCCGGCTCGGTCCAGCACTGCTGTTCGCGCAGCGCCTCGGTGATCCGGGACAGCTGCGTGGTGGTGGCGACGTACACGACCAGCACCCCTCCCGGGACGAGGGCTCTCGCCACCGTGTCGAGCTGCTCCCACGGGGCGAGCATGTCCAGCACGACCCGGTCGACGGACCCGTGCTCGACGTCGGCGTGCAGTGCGAGGTCGCCGACCGTCAAGGACCAATGGGGTGGGATCTCGCCGAAGAACCGGTACACGTTGCGTTCGGCGTGCTCGGCGTGGTCGGCGCGGATCTCGTAGGACCGTACCGATCCGGTCGGCCCGACGGCCTGCAGCAGCGAGCAGGTCAGCGCACCCGATCCGGCCCCCGCCTCCAGCACGCGCGCCCCGGGGAACACGTCGCCCCACATCAGGATCTGGGCCAGGTCCTTGGGGTAGATCACCTGTGCCCCCCGCGGCATGGACAGCACGTAGTCGGCCAGCCGTGGGCGCAGCGCGAGGTACGGGGTGCCCACGGGCGAGTGCACCAGGCTGCCCTCGGGCTTGCCGATCAGGTCGTCGTGGGCGATGCCCCCGCGGTGCGTGTGGTACTGCGCGCCCGCCTCCAGCACGACCGTGTAGTGGCGCCCCTTGGGGTCGGTGAGCTGCACCCGGTCACCGGCCCGGAACTCCTCGCCCCGGGTTGGGCCGGGGCGGGGGGGCTGGGGTTCGGCGGGATCGACCTCGGGCGGCAACGTTGCGGACACGGGAGGAAACGCTAACGGCACGGCTCCGACGGCCCGGCCCGGGCTCGCGGGCCGGGGTCGCGGCCACCGGTGCACCGGTGCACCGGTGCACCGGTGGACCGGCCAGCGGTCACCGGCCACCGGCCACCGGCCACCGGCCACCATGATCAGCACTTCGGAACCTGGAGCCGCACCACACACGCCGCACCGTTCCCAGGCGGGGATCACCCACGGCTGCCGTGCCCGCCCTCCGACCAGCACACCGAGACCGGCGGGCACCCCGCACCTCGGCCCGACACCCGGTCCCCACCCCGAGATCGGCGAACCGGAACCGACGACCGCGCCGTGCACGCCAGAGCGTTCCTGGGCGGCGATCACCATCCGAGCGCCGGGACGGCCCCGCCCGACGCACCGGAGCCGGGAGGCACGCGGCACCCGGTTCCCCGGCGGTCGCCCGACCCGCCGGCCGGGCGACCATGATCAGCGGACAGGAACCCGCGGCCGCGCCGGGCACGCCTCCCCGTTCCCACCCGACGATCACAGCCCGCCGGGCACGCCTCCGCGTTCCCGCGCGACGATCACGGCCCGCCGGGTGCGGGCTCCGCGCCAGGCTTCAGGCGGCCCCGGCGAGGAGCCACTGCCCGTTGACCGACTGCAGCGCCGCGGAGTCGGTACGCGGCTCGCCCTGCCGGGTGGAGGTCCACGTGATGGTGGCGTTGAACCGGTCGATGGTCACGTCCTCGACGGTGGTGGTGGACGCGGCCTCCGCCGCCGCACCCGCCGCCCCGTCCTGGCTGAACACCGCGGTCATCGCCTGCTCGCAACCGGTCGCCTGCCCCCCGCCTGCCACCACCGCGGCCACGAGCTGCGCGCTGGCCTCCGAGGTGCTGAGCCGGCACGCCGTGGCGTAGTCGCCGGAGGCGACCGCGCCCTGGTAGGCGCGCAGGACCGTCGCGATCCGCTGCTCCTCGGGCCCGACCGCGCCCGCCCCACTGCTGCTCGGCGTGACCGACGGCGTTCCGGACCCGGACCCGGTGGCGGTGGCAGTGGCGGTGGCCGTGGTGGCCGGGCCCGTGGACGGGGAGGCCGCCCCGTCGACACCCGCGGTGCAGCCGGTGAGGGCACCGACGAGCGCGACCACGGCCAGGGCGGTTCGGATCCTCTTCATCGCGACACACCGTATCCAGTGGCGGCCACGGACCTGCGCGGGGTGGCCGCGGCTGTCGGTGGGCTGACCTACCCTCGCCGTCATGTCCGAGTCCGCGGTGCCCGAGCCCGTGCCCGTGCCCGAGCCCGTGCCCGCACCCGATCCCGCACCTCCCGACCGCAGACGCCCCGCCCTCTCGCCCTCGCGCGCCGCCGACTTCAAGCAGTGCCCGCTGCTCTACCGGTTCCGGGCGATCGACCGGCTGCCCGAACGTCCCTCCCGCGCTCAGGTCCGCGGCACGCTGGTCCACGCGGTACTGGAGCGGCTGTTCGACCTGCCGGCGGGCGACCGCGACGCGCAGGCGGCCCGGGCGATGGTCGGCCCCCTGTGGAGCGAGCTGTGCGGGCGCACCCCCGGGCTGGCCGCCGACCTGTTCGACGGCGGCGCCGAGGATCCCGAGGTGCCGGGCTGGCTGGAGTCGGCCGAGGCCCTGCTCGAGACCTACTTCCGACTGGAGGATCCGCGCCGGCTCGAGCCCGCGGCCCGGGAGCTGCTCGTGGAGACGGAGCTGGGGTCGGGGTTGCTGCTACGGGGCTACCTCGACCGGCTCGACGTCGCGCCCGACGGCCGTACCCGGGTGGTCGACTACAAGACCGGCGCGGCCCCCCGCCAGGTGGCCGAGGCGCGGGCCCTGTTCCAGATGAAGTTCTACGCGCTCGCCCTGCTGCAGCTGCACGACGTGGTGCCCACCGAGCTGCGGCTGATCTACCTCAGCGACGGCGAGACGCTGCGCTACCAGCCCGACGAGCACGAGCTGCGCCGCTTCGAGCGCACCCTCGACGCGATCTGGCTGGCCGTACTCGCCGCCGGGGCCACCGGCGACTTCCGCCCCAACCGCGGTCGCATGTGCGACTGGTGCAGCCACCGGTCGATCTGTCCGGCGTGGGGCGGCACTCCCCCGCCCTACCCGGGGTGGCCGCGGGATCCGGAGGCGAGCGCGGAGGAGTCGGTGCTGGACCGGGCGGGATAGCGAGGCATGATCGGCGGCGTGCCCGACCTCGGACCTTTCTACCGCCCGCTCGACGGCCTGGACGGCGAGCGGTTCCACGCCACGTTCTCCACCACCGGCCCCTGGTTCTCCGACGCGCAGCACGGCGGTCCCCCCGCGGCGCTGCTCGTGCGGGCGTTCGAGCGGTGCGACCCTCGGCCGGGCACGCAGCTCTCCCGCGTCACCGTGGAGGTGCTCGGGCGGATCCCGGCCGGTGACGTCGAGGTCCGGGCCGCGGTCGAACGCCCCGGCCGCACGATCGAGCTGCTGGGTGCCGAGATGACCGCGGGCGGGCGGACCGTGCTGCGCGCCAGGGCGTGGCGGCTCGCGGACGGCGACACGGCGGCCGTGGTCACCGGCGATGCCGCGCCCCTGCCGCCACCCGAGCAGGCCGTCGAGCGCCCCGAACGTCCCGAGGGCTGGCTCCCGGGCTACCTGGACGCGCTGGAGTGGCGGTGGCTCACCGGCTGGCTCGGCGACCCCGGGCCCGGCGTGGCCTGGGTCCGCCCGCGCGTCCCGCTCGTCGAGGGGGAGGAGACCAGCGGGTGGCAGCGGCTGGCCCTGGTCGGCGACAGCGCCAACGGCATCGCCGCCGTGCTGGACGTCCGGAGGTGGCTGTTCGTCAACACCGAGCTGACGATGCACGTGCACCGGGCCCCGGAGGGCGAGTGGGTCGGGGTGCGGGCGCACACCGTGATCGGGCCGGCCGGCCTGGGCACGGTGTCGGCCGAGGTGTTCGACACGGCCGGGCACACCGGGCGGATCACGCAGGGCCTGACCGTCCGGCCGCGCTGACCGCACCCCGCCGACGGCTCAGGTGCTGCGGCCGTCGATCGCGCGGCAGGACCGGATCTCCGACGCCAGGACCGCGCGGGCGCCCATGTCCGCGAGCCGGTCCATGACCTTGTTGACGTCGCGCTTGAGCACCATCGAGCGCACCGCCGACCAGCCCGGTTCGGTGAGCGGCGAGACCGTGGGCGCCTGCAGGCCCGGGCTGATCTCCTTGGCCCGGTCGAGCAGCTCGTTGCGGCAGTCGTAGTCGACCATGAGGAACTGGCGGGCGTAGACGACGCCGCGGATCCGCTCCACGAACACGGTCTTCGCGGCCCGGGTGGCCGCGGACTCCTCGCGGTCGGGCCGCGGCTCGCGCTCGATGAGGTTGGCCTCGGACTCCGCGATGGCGTCGCCGATCACCACCAGGTTGTGCTGGCGCAGCGTGCGCCCCGAGGAGACCACGTCGGCGATCGCGTCGGCCAGCCCGAGCTGCACGGAGATCTCCACCGCGCCGTCGAGCTTGACGATCTCCGAACGCACGCGGTTGCGGGCCAGGTGCGAGCGCACGAGCCGCGGGTAGGACGTGGCGATCGTCTTGCCCTCGAGGTCCTCGAGCTTGGAGATGTCGCTGTTCTCGGGGGCGGCGAAACGGAACTTCGAGTGGCCGAAACCCAGGCCGAGGATGGTCTGCACCTGGCTGCCCGACTCGTCCATCAGATCGGCACCGGTGACCCCGAGCTGCAGGTCGCCGGATCCCACGTAGGTGGCGATGTCCTTGGGCCGCAGGTAGAAGAACTCGATGTCGTTCTCCTCGTCGAGCATGCTCAGGTCACGCAGGTCCGACCGCTGGCGGTACCCGGCCTCGCGCATCATCGTGGCAGCGGGCTCGGCGAGGGTCCCCTTGTTGGGAACGGCGATGCGGAGCATGAGCTCTCCCGGAGTAGTGCTGGTGGATCTACAGGTACTTGTACACGTCGTCGAGCGAGATCTTGCGGCCGATCATGAGGACCTGGAGGCGGTAGAGCAGCTGGGAGATCTCCTCGGCCAGCGCGTCGTCGGACTCGTGCTCGGCCGCCAACCACACCTCGCCCGCCTCCTCGAGCACCTTCTTGCCCTGAGCGTGGACGCCGGCGTCCAGCGCCGTGACCGTGCCGGACCCGGCAGGCCGGGTGGCGGCCTTGTCCGTGAGCTCGGCGAACAGCTCGTCGAAGGTCTTCACCGCGTGTCTCCCATCACGGATCCAGTGTCATCGGTCGTGCGCGACGCGGCGAACCGGCACCCCGGTGAGAGCTGTAGCGGGCAGCTGACGTGCGCCGGGCGGGTGGACGAGGACGGTGAGCACGTCATCGTCACCGACGAATGGTGACTCCGTAGGGACCAACGGTTCACGCCGCGCGATCGGCCCGTGCCCGGGTGTAGCCGAGCCGCACGTCGTCGGCGCTCAGGTCCACCAGCGAGTCCCGGTGGACGCGACCCGGACCGGAGGCGACGGGCACCTCGCACGGCACCACCAGCACCGCGGCCCCGGCCCGCTCGGCGGCGAGCGCCCCGGTCGGCGAGTCCTCCACCGCGAGACAGTGCGTGGCGTCGACGCCGAGCAGCTCGGCCGCCCGCAGGTAGGGATCGGGATCGGGCTTGCCGCGCGGCACCTCGTCGCCGCAGACGGTGACGGTGAAGTGCTCGCGGCCGATGCCGTCCAGCGCCAGCTCGGTGAGCTCGCGGCCGGTGTTGGTGACCAGGGCGGTGGGCCACCCGGCGGCGCGGACGGTGTGCAGCGCGGCCTGCGCGCCCGGGCGCCACTCCAGCCCGGCCCGGAACAGCTCCGCGGTGCGGTCCAGGATCATCCGCTCCGCCTCGGCCGTCCGCCCCGCCTCGGGGCGCAACCCGAGGTCGTCGAACATGATGTCGAGGGTGCGCGGCAGGTTCGACCCGATGATCGCCTCCCGGGCCCCGGCGCTCAGTGCGCCGCCGAGGCGGCGGGCGGTGTCGTCGAGCGAGACGGTCCACACCTTCTCGGAGTCGACGAGCGTGCCGTCCATGTCCCAGAGCACCGCCGCCGGTCCGCCCAGCGGTCCGTCACCCGGCATTGAAGTACTTCGCCTCCGGGTGGTGGGCCACCAGCGCGTCGGTCGACTGTTCCGGGTGCAGCTGCAGCTCCTCGGAGAGCTCCACCCCGATCCGGCCGGGCTGGAGCAGGTCGACGAGCTTGGCGCGGTCCTCCAGGTTGGGGCAGGCGCCGTAGCCCAGCGAGTAGCGGGCGCCGCGGTAGCCCAGCTTGAAGTACTCCTCGATGCTCTCCGGGTCCTCCGCGGCGACCTGCCCACCGGCGGGGAAGGTCAGCTCCTCGCGGATGCGGCGGTGCCACAGCTCGGCGAGCGCCTCGGTGAGCTGCACCCCCAGGCCGTGGACCTCGAGGTAGTCGCGGTAGGCGTCCTTCGCGAACAGCTCGTTGGCGTAGTCGGCGATCGGCTGGCCCATCGTGACCAGGTGCAGCGGCAGCACGTCGACCTCGCCGCGCGAGACGGCGAGCGAGCGGGGCCGCCAGAAGTCGGCCAGGCACAGGTGCCGGTCGCGGCGCTGGCGCGGGAACTCCAGCCGGTACTTCTCGGGGGCGTCCGGGCGCACGTCGTCGAGGACCACCAACGCGTCGCCCTCGGACACCGCCGGGAAGTACCCGTAGACGACGGCCGCGTGCGCGAGCACGCCCTCGGTGGAGAGCCGCTCGAGCCAGTACCGCATGCGCGGCCTGCCCTCGGTCTCGACCAGCTCCTCGTAGCTCGGCCCGTCCCCTCCCTTGGTGCCGCGCAGCCCCCACTGCCCCAGGAACAGCGCGCGCTCGTCGACCATGCCGGCGTACTCGGCCAGCGCGATCCCCTTGACGACCCGGGTGCCCCAGAACGGCGGGGTGGGCAGCGGGTTGTCGGTCGTGACGTCGGAGCGGTCGGGCACCGGCCCGGCGACCTCGGCCTCGGCGGCCTTCCGCTTGGCCGCCACCCGCTGCGAGCGCTCGTGGCGGGCCTTGCGCTCGGCCTTCTTGGCCTCCTCCTCCGGGGTGGTCTCCGGGACCAGCCCGCGGCGGCGGGCCATGGTGGCGTCCATCTCGCGCAGTCCCTCGAAGGCGTCGCGGGCGTAGGTGACGCGGCCCTCGTACACCTCCTGGAGGTCGTTCTCCACGTAGGAGCGGGTCAGCGCGGCCCCGCCGAGCAGCACCGGCATCCTGGTGGCGACCCCCCGGGAGTTCATCTCCTGCAGGTTCTCCTTCATGATCACCGTGGACTTCACCAGCAGCCCGGACATGCCCACGGCGTCGGCCCGGTGCTCCTCCGCGGCGGAGAGGATCGTCGAGATCGGCTGCTTGATGCCCAGGTTGACCACGGTGTAGCCGTTGTTGGTGAGGATGATGTCCACGAGGTTCTTGCCGATGTCGTGCACGTCGCCCTTGACCGTGGCCAGCACGATCGTGCCCTTGCCCTCGTCGTCCTCGGCCCGCTCCATGTGCGGCTCCAGGTAGGCCACCGCCGACTTCATCACCTCGGCGCTGGCCAGCACGAACGGCAGCTGCATCTGCCCGGACCCGAACAGCTCGCCCACGGTCTTCATGCCCGACAACAGCGTGTCGTTGATGATCTCCAGGGCGGGCCGGGACTCCAGGGCCTCGGCGAGGTCGGAGTCGAGGCCCTCGCGCTCGCCGTCGACGATCCGGCGCTCCAGCCGTTCGAACAGCGGCAGCCCGGCCAGCTCCTCGGCCCGGGTGGCGCGCGCCGAGGACGCGGAGACGCCCTCGAACAGTTCCATGAACCGGTTGAGCGGGTCGTAGTCCTCGCGCCTGCGGTCGTAGACCAGGTCCAGTGCCACGGAGCGCTGCTCGTCGTCGATCTTGGCCATGGGCAGGATCTTCGCCGCGGACACGATCGCGGTGTCCAGCCCGGCGTTGACGCACTCGTGCAGGAACACCGAGTTCAGCACCTGGCGGGCGGCGGCGTTGAGGCCGAAGGAGACGTTGGAGACCCCGAGCGTGGTCTGCACGTCGGGCCAGCGGCGCTTGAGCTCCCGGATCGCCTCGATGGTCTCCAGTGCGTCGCGGCGGACCTCCTCCTGCCCGGTGGTGATCGGGAAGGTGAGCGTGTCGACGACGATGTCCTGCACGTGCATGCCGTGCTGGGTGGTCAGGTCGCGGATCAGCCGGTCGGCCACCCGGACCTTCCACTCCGCGGTGCGCGCCTGGCCCTCCTCGTCGATGCACAGCGCGACCACGGCCGCACCGTGCTCGCGGACGAGCTCCATCGCCAGCTGGAACCGCGAGCCCGGACCGTCGCCGTCCTCGTAGTTCACCGAGTTGATGATCGACCGGCCGCCCAGCCGTTCCAGGCCGGCGCGGATGACCGCGGGCTCGGTGGAGTCGAGCATCACCGGCAGCGTGGACGCCGTGGCCAGCCGCCCGGCCAGCTCGGCCATGTCGGCGACACCGTCGCGGCCCACGTAGTCGATGCACAGGTCGATCATGTGCGCGCCCTCGCGGGTCTGGTCGCGCGCGATCCCGACGCAGGTCTCCCAGTCCTCCTCGAGCATCGCCTCGCGGAACTTCTTCGACCCGTTGGCGTTGGTGCGCTCGCCGACCATCAGTACGGAGGTGTCCTGACGGAACGGCACCGATGCGTACAGCGAGCTCAGCCCGGGCTCGGGTCGGGGGTTGCGGGCGGCGGGGGTGACCGCGCGCACCGCGTCGACCATCGCCGTGACGTGCGCGGGCGTGCTGCCGCAGCAGCCGCCGACCAGGCGCAGGCCGTAGTCGCGGACGAACACCGCCAGCGCCTCGGCGAGCCCGTCGGGGTCCAGCGGGTACTCGGCGCCGTTCGGACCGAGCACCGGCAGCCCCGCGTTGGGCATGACCGACAGCGGGATGCGCGCGTGCTTGGACAGCGTGCGCAGGTGCTCGCTCATCTCGGCCGGGCCGGTGGAGCAGTTCAGGCCGATCAGGTCGATGCCCAGCGGCTCCAGCGCGGTGAGCGCCGCACCGATCTCGGAGCCGAGCAGCATCGTGCCGGTGGTCTCCATCGCGACCTGCGTGACGATCGGGATGCGCCGGCCCTCCGCCACCATCGCCCGCTTCACACCCAGCACGGCCGCCTTGACCTGCAGCAGGTCCTGGCAGGTCTCGACGACGATCGCGTCGGCGCCGCCCGCGAGCATGCCGCGCCCGCTCTCGATGTAGGCGTCGCGCAGATCGGCGAACGCGGCGTGGCCCAGTGTCGGGAGCTTGGTGCCGGGGCCGACCGAGCCGAGCACGAACCGGGGCCGGTCCGGCGTGGACATCTCGTCGGCGACCTCGCGGGCGAGCCGCGTGGCCGTCAGCGACAGCTCGGTGATGCGGTCGGAGATGTCGTAGTCGGCCAGGTTGGGCAGGTTCGCCCCGAACGTGTTGGTCTCGACCGCGTCCGCGCCCGCCTCGAGGTAGGCACGGTGGATACGGCGGACGACGTCGGGGCGGGTGTCGTTGAGGATCTCGTTGCAGCCCTCGAGCCCGCCGAAGTCGTCGAGCGTCAGGTCCGCAGCCTGCAACATCGTGCCCATCGCCCCGTCGGCGACGAGGACACGCTCGGCGAGCACGTCCAGGAACGCGGTGTCGAAGGGATGCTGCTGCATGTCGAAGGAGTCGGGCGCCACGCGCACCACGTTAACCGCTACGCGGCTGCGCCCGTACGCTGGACCGATGACCGACCGCGACCCGGAGCCCCGCCTCGTCGACCCGGTGATGATCGCCGCGTTCGAGGGCTGGAACGACGCGGGCGAGGCCGCCAGCACCGCTCTGGAGCATCTGGAGCTGAACTGGGACGCCTCCCCGCTCGCCGAGATCGACCCCGAGGAGTACTACGACTTCCAGGTCACGCGGCCGCACGTGCGCTACGCCGACGGCGTCACGCGCAAGATCGAGTGGCAGACCACGCGGCTGTCGGTGGCCGAGCTGCCGGGCACCGGTCGGCACGTCGTGCTCGTGAACGGGATCGAACCGAACCTGCGCTGGCGGGCGTTCTGCTCGGAGCTGCTGGGGCACATCGAGCGGCTCGGAGTGACGAAGGTCATCACGCTGGGCGCGTTGCTGACCGACATCCCGCACACCCGGCCCACCACCGTCAGCGGGATCTCCTACGACGCCGAGTCGGCCGCGCGCATGCAGGTGGAGAAGTCCAGCTACCGGGGCAACACCGGGATCGTCGGGGTCTTCCAGAACGCCTGCGTGGAGGCCGGCGTGCCGGCGATGTCGTTCTGGGCGGCCGTGCCGCACTACGTCTCGCAGGCCCGCGTGCCCAAGGCGGCCGTGGCCCTGCTGCACCGCATCGAGGAGGTCCTCGACGTCGAGGTGCCCCTGGGCGGGCTGCCCGAGCAGGCCGAGGAGTGGGAGCGCACCGTCTCGGAGATGGCCGAGGCCGACGACGAGGTCCGCGAGTACGTGCGCCAGCTCGAGGAGCAGGCCGAGGCCGAGGACACCGACGTCCTGCCCGAGGCCGACGGGGACGCCATCGCCGCCGACTTCGAGCGCTACCTGCGCCGACGCGGCAGCGGGGGCGCGGGCACCTGACCGGACCGCGGTCCCGGGCGGCGCGGGCCGGCCTCTACGCAGGCGCCTTCCTCGGCCCCTTCGGTGGCGGGCTCACCGTCGCCATGCTCCCCGAGCTGGGCGGGTCGTTCGGTGTCTCGGCGGGCACCGCGGCCACCTCCGTCACGGCGTACCTGCTGCCGTTCGCGGCCGTGATGCTCGTGTCCGGCACGCTCGGCGAGCGCTGGGGGCGCAGGCGCACCGTCGTCGTCGCCTACGGGATCTACCTGCTGGCCTCGCTCGCGTGCGCGCTCGCCTGGAGCTGGCCGGTGTTCGTCGCCGCGCGGGCGCTGCAGGGCGTGGCCAACGGGTTCACCACACCGCTGCTGCTGGCCGCCATCGGCTCGGCGGTGGCGCCGGAGCGGCTCGGGCGCGCGCTGGGATGGTTCGGTTCGCTGCAGGCGCTGGGCCAGACCTCGGCGCCGCTGCTGGGTGGGCTCGCGGCCGAGTTCGACTGGCGGTGGGCGTTCGGCGGGATCGCGGTGGTGGCCGCCGTGCTCGCCGTGGTCGGGATCCCGTCCGGGACACCGGCGGGCGCCGGGGCGTCGCTGCGCTCGGCCTGGCGGCCCGCGGTGCTGCGGGCCGGGGTGGTGGCCGCCGTCGGCTGGGGCTGCCTGGCCGGGCTGAACTTCCTGGTCGCGCTGCGTCTGGAGGCGGAGTTCGGGCTCGGAGCGGGCCCGCGCGGGCTGGCGCTGACGGCGTTCGGCGTGGCCGGGTTGCTCACCGCGCGCCTGGTCGGGGGCGGGGTGGACCGCATCGGCGCCGCGCGCAGCGTGCGCATCGGGGCCGGGCTCGGCGTCCTGGTGGTCCTCGCCGCCGGGCTGGCGCCCGCGGTCGGGGCGGTCGTGGCGGCCTGGGCGGTGGGCGGGGTGGCCACCCAGCTCGTGCTGGTCGGGGTGAACGCCCTGGTGCTGACCGATGCCGCGGGCCACCACGGCGGCTCGATCTCGGCGGTGCAGGCGGTGCGCTTCGGCGGGGGCTCGCTCACCCCGCTCGCGCTGACCCCGGTATTCGCCGCCGACCCGGTGCTGGCGTTCCTGCTTCCCGCGCTGGCGCTGGCCGTGGTGGTGCCTGCCGCGCTCCCCCGCGGCCGCCCGACCGTGCGGACATGATCGTGGAACGCGAATCCGCCTGCCTTCCACGATCAAGCCGGCCGCCCCAGCAGGTCCAGGACCGCGCGGGCGTAGGCCCGCTCGGCGTCGACGTCGACGTGCCGCCGCTCCGTCCCGCCGATCTCCGCGACGACCGCCCAGCCGACGACCGGCCAGCCGTCGCCGACCGGCTCCAGCCGCCGGAACGCCGGGCCGAGCGCGTCGCGCAGCTGGCCCTCGTGCGGGAGCCAGACCGCCGCATCGGCCTCCACGCTGTCCAGGGCCCACTCGGTGGTGCCGTTGAAGCGCAGCAGCCGACCGCCGGGGGCGTCCTGGACGTCGATGGTCAACTCGCTGACGACGAACACGTCGCCGTCCATGTCACGGTCGGCGATGACGAACCGGTCACCCGAGGCCGGTGACCAGGGCAACCCGGCCGCCCGCAGCCGGGTGGCCAGCTCGACGGTGATCACCGGGCGGCGTGCCGTCGCAGGTCGGCGAGGTCGATCCACTCCAGGGTGCGGGCGTGGGTGGCCTCCAGCACCACGGGCGGAGCGGCCCCGGCCGCCAGCGCCTCGGCCCACCGCGACGCGCACAGGCACCAGCGGTCACCCGGCGTGAGCCCGGCGAAGCCGTACGCGGGTTGCGGGGTGGACAGGTCGTTTCCCGCGGCCGCACTGAACTCCAGGAACTCGGCGGTGACCTGGGCGCACACGGTGTGCACGCCGCTGTCCTCACCGCCGGTGTCGCAGCAGCCGGTGCGGTAGAAGCCGGTCATCGGGTCGGTGCCGCAGGTCGCGAGCTCACCGCCGAGAACGTTGCGTGCCATGTGCCCCATGCAACCAGAACGGGTACCCCGCGGCATGACCGACCGACAGCCCGACCCCGACGCCCCCCGCAACCCCGACGCCCCCGACATCGACCTCGACGTGCCCGTGCCGTCCTCGCCCGCGGAGACCAACCCCGACGACGAGGACACCCCCGACGGCGGCGCGCCCGAGCCGCCGGACTGACCGGCCCACCGCCCCGGCCGGCTCGGCCCGGCCCGGCCGGGCCGGCACGGCCGGGCCGGCACGGACGGCCGGTCCGCCGGAGGACCCGGGCGATCACCGGTCGGGCGGCCGGTGGTCCCGGTGGTCACGAAGCGGGAACCGGCCGCGGCATGCACGCCCGCGTGTTCCACGACGGCGATCACCCCGGCTCGCGGACTCCGTGATCGTCGCTCTGGAACCGCCGGCCGCACCCCATCCGGCTGCGGGTTCCCGAACGCCGATCATGACCGGGCGCTCCGCTCGGCCCGCCGGACCTACAGCCGGACGCCGAGCAGGGCGTCCACGGCGTCGCGGACGGCGGCGGGGGCCACGGAGTCGGTGCCGCGCCGTTCCCGGGCCTGCGCGGCCCACGCGTCGACGGCGGCGAGCGCGGCGGGGGTGTCGAGGTCGTCGGCGAGGTGCGTGCGCAGTCGCCGGACGAGGTCGTCGGCGGGCGGCGCCACGGTCAGCGCCACCGCGTCGCGCCACCGCGCCAGGCGGGCGCGCGCGTCGTCGAGCAGGCCCTGGGTCCAGGCGCGGTCGGTGCGGTAGTGCCCGGCGAACAGGGCCACCCGGATCGCGTTCGGGTCGACGTCCTCGGAGCGCAGCTTGGACACGAACACCAGGTTGCCGCGCGACTTCGACATCTTCTCGCCGTCGAGCCCGATCATCCCGGTGTGCGTGTAGTGCCTCGCGAACGGGTGCACTCCGGTGAACGCCTCGGCGTGCGCGGCCCCGCACTCGTGGTGCGGGAAGATCAGGTCCGAGCCGCCGCCGTTGAGGTCGATCTGCGGGCCGAGGCGGTTGAGGGCGATGGCCGCGCACTCGACGTGCCAGCCCGGCCGCCCGGCGCCGAGGTCGGACTCCCAGTACGGCTCACCCTCGCGGGCCATGCGCCACAGCAGCGGGTCGAGCGGGCTGCGCTTGCCGGGGCGGTCCGGGTCGCCACCGCGCTCGCGTGAGAGCTGCGTCATCGTCGGCTCGTCGTAGCTCGACTCGTAGCCGAAGTGCCCGGTCACCGACGAGTCGAAGTAGACGTCGGGGAACTCGGCGTCGTCGACGCGGTACGCCGCGCCCGAGGCGAGCAGCTTGCCGACCAGCTCCGCGATCTCGCCCATCGCCTCGACCGCGCCGATGAAGTGCCGCGGCGGGAGCACCCGCAGCGCCTCCATGTCCTCGCGGAACAGCGCGGTCTCCCGCATGCCGAGCACGACCCAGTCGTCCTGGTCGCGCGCGGCGCGCTCCAGGAGCGGGTCGTCGATGTCGGTGACGTTCTGCACGTAGTGCACGTCGTGCCCGAGGTCGCGCCACAGCCGGTTGACCAGGTCGAACGCCAGGTAGGTGGCGGCGTGGCCGAGGTGGGTGGCGTCGTAGGGGGTGATCCCGCAGACGTACATGAGCGCCTCGCGACCGGGCGCCGTCGGGCGGATCCGGCCGGTGGCGGTGTCGTGCAGGCGCAGCGGCGGCCCCTCGCCGGCGATGCGCGGGACGTCGACGGGTGCCCAGGTGTGCATGCCCTCCAAACTACTTGCTGTTCACCACCACGCCGGTGGGAGCTTCGCCTCGATGTCCCGGACGTGGTGTCGGGTGCAGGTGGGGCAGAGCCACCGGACGTGGTCACCGTCCTGCCCGCGGGTCCACGCCGGGTCGGCACCCGCCCGCAGCTGCGGGCACCGGTCGCACGAGGGTGGCCGGTCGATCCGGTGCACGACGTGCCACCCGTCGTCGACGGGGTTGTCGGGCTCCAGGTGTCCCTGGGCCACCCGGCCGAGCCCGGCCTTCTCCAACGCGCGCCAGGACGCGACGTTGCCCGCGGCGACCGCGACGATCACGCACGGGGCGTCCGGGAACGCCGTCCACGTGTCGGTGAGCAACGAACGGATCATCCACGTGCCGAGGCCGCGGCCGGGCTCGTCGACCAGGTAGTCGATCGTGACGGCGCCGTCGGGGACGTCGGTGAGTGCGGCGAGGCCCGCGTGCTCCTCGGGATAGGCGTCGATCCGGCAACGCTGGGCGAGTCCGAACGGGCGCCCGTCCAGCGCGGCGATGAGGTCCTCGCTCGGCTCCTCGCCGCGCAGGGTCGGCCCGAAGTCGCGCTCGACGGCGTCCGGGGACGTCTCGTGGTTCCACCACCGGGCCACGGCCGGCTCGGCGAGCCAGCGCCCGATCATCGGGAAGTCGGCGGCGGTGACCCTCCGCCAGGTGATCCGCCCCGTCACGGATCCGAGAATAGGACGGACCACGGTGCCCCGGCTGCTCCGGAGCAGCGAGTCCGCTCCTCCCGGTTCGCGACGCCCTGACCGGCTCGGTCACCCCTATGCTTGCGCCGTGACGGTGCATCCCCTGGTGGCCGCGAAGCGCCGCGACATCGAGGCGCTGTGCCGCGAGCTGGGCATCCGCAGGCTGGATGTCTTCGGCTCCGCGGTCACCGACGACTTCGACTCCGAGCACAGCGACGTGGACGTGCTCGTCGACTTCGACACCTCGGCCCCCGGCTCCCCCGACACCTACTTGGCGCTCAAGTGGGGGCTGGAGGCCATCCTCGGACGCCCGGTCGACGTCGTCGTCGCGACCGCGATCCGCAACCCGTACGTCCGATCGCACGTGATGGGGACCCGTGAGCCGTTCTTCGCGGCGTGACCCCGCGCGCGTGCCGGAGCTCCGCAGCGTCGTCGTGCTCCGCAACGTGCTGGTGCACGGGTACCGCCAGGCGGTCGATGTCGGTCACCGTGGCCTTCAGCGTCGCTGGGCTGGGCTGGCCGGACACCGAACAGCGCGCCGCCGAACACCTCCACCAGGGCGGATGGGTGCGGCCGCCCTCGCACGGCGCCAGGGTGAACGTGCCGGAGCCCATGACCGATGGGCCGAGACCGTCCCGTGCGGGATCGCCGATCGGCCGGGGCGGTAACCTACCGTCCCCCCTGTGCCGATCGAGCTTCGACCTGCTGCGCCCACGGACGCGGGCTTCATCGCGGAGATGCTCGTCGCGGCGGTCTTCTGGCGACCCGACGAACCATCCGGAAGCGTCCGAGACGTCCTCGATCGACCGGAGCTCGCGCACTACGTCGCGGGCTGGCCACAGCCCGGCGACCTCGGCGTCGTCGCCGAGGACGGACGGCCGGTGGGGGCCGCCTGGCTCCGGTTCCTGCCGGAGAGCGACCCCGGCTACGGCTTCGTGGACTCGGCGACGCCTGAGCTGTCCATGGGGGTCGTGCAGTCGTCACGGGGACGAGGAGTCGGCACTCGGCTGCTCGCCGCGCTGATCGCTTCTGCCCGCGAGCACGCCCTGGGCACCCTGAGCCTGAGCGTGGAGCCGGACAACCATGCGCGGCGCCTCTACGAGCGGTCCGGCTTCCGGCAGGTCGGCACTGTCGATGGATCGCTCACCATGCTGTTGCTGCTCGAGTAGCCGTCCCCGGACGCCGCCGGTACCACGTGCCGACGTACCCACCTTGGGGCGACGACCTGACCGTGCCCCGCGCCTCAACGGCGGGTGCGGAGGTAGTCCGCCACCACCTCCGCGCCGAGCCCGTCGAGGGTGGGGGCGACGACCCGCCCGCCGCAGCGCCTGGCGACGCCGTCCATGAACGCCGCGAGCCGCGGGTCGTCGCCGAGCACGAAGAACGTGAACGACGCCCGCAGCCCGGTGACCCGGTCGACCTCGGCGATCGTGGCGCGCAGGGTCGCGGGGCTGGTGGGGTAGTCGAAGGCGGCGTAGCCGTCGGGTTCCAGGTGCGCCGTCGGCTCCCCGTCGGTGACGACGAGCACGACGGGCTGGGCGTCGGGGTTGCGGCGCAGGTGCCGCCCGGCCAGGACCATCGCGTGGTGCAGGTTGGTGCCCTGCTCGTAGGCGCCGTCCAGGCCGACCAGCTCGCCCAGCTCCACCGACCGGGCGTGGCGGCCGAACGTGATCAGCTTCAGGTCGTCGCCGCGGAAGCGGGTGGAGATCAGCTGGTGCAGCGCGAGCGCGGTGCGCTTCATCGGTACCCAGCGCCCGTCCTGCACCATCGACCACGACGTGTCGACGCACAGCGCCACGCAGGCGCGGGTCCTCTGCTCGGTCTCCACGATCTCCACGTCGGTGACGTCGAGCGCGCGCCGGTCCCCGCCCGCGCGGCGCAGCTCGGCGTTGAGCAGCGTCTTCGGCACGTTCCAGGCCTCGGTGTCGCCGAACGCCCACGGCCGGGTGGCGCCGGTGGCCTCCCCCGCCGCGCCCGAGCGGTCGGTCTCGCGCTCGCCGCGCCGGGCCCCGATCCGGTCGACGACCTCGCGCAACGCGGACTCCCCCAGCCGGCGCAGCGCCTTCGGGGACAGCTGCAACGACCCGTCGGCGGCCCGGGAGAACAGGCCCTGGCGCTGCAGCTCCCGCTCCAGGTCCGCCAGCGCGCGGGCGTCGACGCGGGCCTGGTCGCCCAGGTGCTTTTCGACCGCGTCGAGGTCGATGTCCTCCAGCCGCGCGCCGGGGTAGCTCTGCGAGAGCTGCTCGGCCAGCGCGTCGAGCTTCCCCAGCTCCTCCATGGCGCGGGTGGCCTCGCCCATCCCCATCGGGTTCTCGCCGCGGAAGCGGCCTCGCCCGTCCCAGTCCTCGCCGGGGCGCAGTCCCTGCAGCTGGGCGTCGAGCTGTGCGAGTGCCTGCGCCAGGCCCGGGTCGCCGAACGCCTGCTGCGCCAGCTCCATCAGCTCGGCGCGCTGCTCGGCCGACATCGAGTTCAGCATCCGCTGGGCCGCCGCGGCGCGCTGGGCGAGGAGGTCGATCAGCTCCTCGGTGGTCTGCGGGTTCTCCGGGAAGTGCTCGCCGTGCTGCGCCATGAACTCGGAGAACTGCTCGGTGGTGTCCTGCCCGGCGGCGTGGTTCGCCAGCAGCGCGTTGAGGGCGTCGAGCATCTCCCGGATGGCCTCGACGTCCTGCGGCGTCGCGTTCTGCATCGCCTGCTTCATCCCGGCGAAGCGCTGGTCGAGCATCTCCCGGCCCAGCAGGTCGCGGATCTCCTCGTACGCCTCGCGGGCATCGGCGGACTGCCAGTCGTAGGAGTTCAGCTCGCGAACGGCGCCGCCCGTGTCCGACGGCAGCGCGTCGAGCTGCATCTCCCGGAAGCGGGCGTCGTCGGTGTCCTGGCGGCCCAGCGAGTCGCGCTCGGCGTCGAGGGCACGTTGCAGCAGCTCGCGGACCTGCTGCAGCGTGCCGTCGAGCCGGTTCTCCCGCTGCAGCCGGCTGCGGCGCTGCCAGATCTCACGGGTCAGCTCGTCGAGCCCCCTGCGGTTCTCCGTCCCGCGGCGCAGCAGCTCCTGCAGCGCGGTACGGGGGGACGAACCCTCCATCACGTCCCGGCCGATCTCGTCCATCGCGGCCCGCAGGTCGAACGGTGGGGCGAGCGGGTCGGGACCGTCGGTGTAGGGACCGTAGGAGTATCCGGGTCGGCGTCGCATCACGGAATCCACGGTACGTCGGCGCGGCCGATCGCGCGGAGGGCTCGGCGACGAGCTGCGCACCGTCCCGCCACCCGCGTACGGCCCGCGGTGCGCGACCGGCCGGCAGGTGCGCGGCTCACGGTGAGCACCCGCTCGCGACGCTCAGCCGTAGCTGACGCTGTCGTCGTCGGCGGTGTCCTTGGCCAGCCGGCGGGTGAGGAACAGCAGCTCCAGCGCCAGCTCCGCGGCGCTGGCCATCGGCCCGGGCTCCTCGGTGCCCGACGCGTCGAGCCGCCTCGCGATCTCGGTGAGCACCTCGACGCCCGGCAGCGCGGCCACCACCTCGGCCGCGGGCACCCGCTCCCCCGTCCGGACCGGAGATCCGGAGACGGCCTCGGCGAGCGGGTCGAGGTCGATGCCGCGCAGCCGGGCCCGGGCGGTGTCGGCGGTGGCCCGACGCAGCAGGTGCTCCATGTGCTCGGCCTCGCGGCCCTCCTCGCCGGAGGCGAACTCCAGCTTCCCGCGCAGGACGGCAGGCACCGACTCCAGGTCGACCGGCCGGGCGACGGCGTTGGCCTCCCCGGTGAGCGCGGCGCGGCGTAGCGCGGCGGCGGCCACGGTCTCCGCGGCGGCCACCGCGAACCGCGCGGACACCCCGGACCCCTGGTCGACGGCGGTCGACTCGCGCAGGGCCCGGGTGAACCGGGCGATGATCTCCAGCAGGTGCCGGGGGAGGTCGGCGACGAGCACGGCCTCCTGCTCCACCAGCGCGATCTCGTCGGCCAGCTCCAGCGGGTAGTGCGTGCGGACCTCGGCGCCGAAGCGGTCCTTGAGCGGGGTGATGATCCGGCCGCGGTTGGTGTAGTCCTCCGGGTTGGCCGACGCAACGAGCAGCACGTCCAGCGGCAGCCGCAGCGTGTAGCCCCGGACCTGGATGTCGCGCTCCTCCATCACGTTGAGCAGCGACACCTGGATGCGCTCGGCGAGGTCGGGCAGCTCGTTGATCGCCACCACGCCGCGGTGGGCGCGCGGGACCAGCCCGTAGTGGATCGTCTCGGGGTCGCCGAGCGAGCGGCCCTCGGACACCTTGACCGGGTCGATGTCGCCGATCAGGTCGGCCACCGCGGTGTCCGGCGTGGCGAGCTTCTCGGTGTAGCGCTCGTCGCGGTGTCGCCACGCGACGGGCAGCTCGTCGCCGAGCTCGGCCGCGCGGCGCTGCGAGGCGGGCGTGATCGGATCGTAGGGGTGCTCGCCGAGCTCGGCGCCGTCGATGACGGGGGTCCACTCGTCGAGCAGACCGGTCAGCGCCCGCAGCAGGCGGGTCTTGCCCTGCCCGCGCTCGCCGAGCAGCACGACGTCGTGCCCGGCGATCAGGGCCCGCTCCAGCTGCGGGAGGACCGTCGACTCGAATCCGACGATGCCGGGCCACGGGTCGCGGCCCGCCCGCAGGGCCGCGACCAGGTTCTGTCGGATCTCGTCCTTGACGCCACGCAGCTCGTGGCCGGAGGCACGCAGCGCGCCCAGGGTGCGGGGAAGGTCGGCGCGGGGAACGTCGTGAGGCACACCTCCACGCTACGCCCGGAGCCGCCGCGCGGCGCGCGGCGCACATCCCTCCGGTCGGACCCGCGCGCCGATCCGGTTCTCGCGCGCGGTCGGCGGCGCGCGGGACCCGGTTCGGCGCGCGGAACCGCCCCGGCCCGGGTACGCCGCGACTGCGCTGTCTCAGGCCAGCAGCAGCGACGCGGTCGGCGCGGCCACCAGCGCCACCGCGGCGGCCCGGACCAGCACCCGCACGGCGCGCGGCAGCGGGGGCGGCGGGTCGGTGATCCGGGAGAGCCTGCGGTCCAGGGCCGTGGTGAACGAGCTCAGCGCGGCGGCGGGCGCGGCGCCGCCCATGGTCCGCAGCGCCCCCACCAGCTCGCTCGACCGGCACCGGGACGCGGCGACGTCGTCGGCCCGCATCTCGATCAGCGCGGCCACGGCGATCTGCGCGCACACCATCCCGCGGACGAACGGCGCCGTCGCCCCCCACGCGACGAAGGGCAGGACCACGAGGTCGTGGCGTTCCCGCAGGTGCGCCCGCTCGTGGGCGAGCACGGCGCGGACGCCGGCCGGGTCCAGCGCGTCCAGCACGCCCACGGAGAGCACCAGCCGCGAGCGGAGTCCGGGCAGGCAGTAGGCGACCGGGACCGGGTGGTCGAGCACGCGGGCGCCGGGCGCCGCGGGCCAGGGCGTGCCGAGGACGTCGAGCAGGTCGCGATGGCGGCGCCGGGCCCGCTGGGTGCGCACGGTGACCGCGACGAGCACCCCGACCAGCCGCAACGCCAGCAGCAGCGCGGCGACCAGCGCCGCGACGTGGGTGGGGCCCAGCCGGGCCGGGGACGCGGCGTCCAGTGCGCGCAGGGCGGCGGGCAGCGACGGCCCGAGCGGCGCGAGCCCGTACACGATCCCGGCTCCCAGCAGGGCGAGACCCCCGGCCAGGCCGACCGCCTGCCACGCGAGCAGCGCCCCGACCGGGTCACGCGCCGGCCAGTGCGCGCCGGCCAGCGCCCGGCTGACCGGCTCGGCGAGCACGACGCCGAGCAGCAGCAGCCCGAGCGCCGTCCACTCCATCACCGGTCGATCCTCCCGGGGCGGCGGCGGTCCGGCGCGCCGGGGGTCGCCCCTCAGTCAGTCGAGCAGGTCCCGCAGGGCGGCCCGCTCGTCGGCCGGGATCGAGCCGAGGAACCGGGCCAGGACGGCACCGCGATCGGGGGCTGCGTCCAGCGCGTCGCGCATCAGCTCGGCGACGTGGTCCTCCCGGCTCGCGACCGAGCGGTACCGGTGCGCCCGGCCCTCGCGCTCGCGGGTGACCAGACCCTTGCGCTCCAGGCGGCCCAGGACGGTGAGGACCGTGGTGGTGGCGAGGTCACGGGCGGCGAGTGCGTCCTGGACGTCGCGCGCGGTGAGGGGCGTCGCGGCCGCCCACAACGTCTCCATCACGGCACGTTCCAGCTCACCCAGGCTCGGCACGACGCCATTCTACCCCCCGTAGAACCGCGAGGGTACTAGCGGACCTGTACCTCGTCGCCGACCTGCAGGTACTCGAACCAGGCCATGGCGTCGGACCGGACCAGCTTGATGCAACCCGCCGACGGCGAGTCCTGGCTGCCCTCGTGGAACGCGATGCCCCCCTCGGCGAAGAACACCGAGTACGGCATCTGGGTGAGGTACTCGCGGCTGGTCCAGGCCTCGGCCTTCCACTCCACGCGGAACGTGCCGGTGGGGGTGGGGTCGATCTCGTCGCCGATCATGATGCCGACCGGGCCCCGGCGCACGACCCCGTCCTCGATCAGCCAGGCCGTGCGGGCGGCGAGGTCGGCACACGCCTTGGCCGTCACCGTGCAGGGCGTGCCGGGGACCAGCGCCGCCGGTCCGGTCGCGCGGACCGGGATGCTCGCGCGGGTGGGATCGGCCGCCGCCGTGGCGGCCGGCACCGGTTCCCGCACGGGAGCGGTGCTCGGGGCGGGGACCGGTTCGGTGCGCGCGGACGGCACCGCCGCGGGAGCGGTCGTCGTGGATGCCGGTGTGGTCGTGGGTACAGGGGTGGTCGTGGGTGCAGCGGGCAGCCCGGGCTCCGCCGCCGCGACCGGGAGCACCGGTACCGCACGTGGCGGCACGGCCCGCGGCACGTCGGCCGTCCCGATCCCGACGACGACCAGGCTGACGACGCAGGCCAGCACCGCGCCCAGCGCGACGCGGCGCACCCCGTGCGCGTGTAGTCCCAACCTCGGCCCCCTTCGGTACTGCACGGCTCAACGACCGCGGCCCACGAAGGTGACGGTTCGTGTCCCGTCGGACACCGCGGGCGACGCTCAGCGGCCCACGAAGGCCGGTGCGCGCTTCTCCTCGCGGGCCCGGCGGCCCTCGTGCAGGTCCTCGCTGCTCCAGCACGCCTCGAACGCCGCGACCAGCGCGGGGTCGTCGTCGGCGAGGTCGGTGCGGTCCAACGCCAGCTTGTTGTAGCGCAGCGTGAGGGGGGCGAGCCCGGCCAGCTCCGCCGCCAGCTCCAGTGCGGCGTCGCGGTCGCCCACCCGGTCGACCAGACCCCGGGCGTGGGCGAGGTCGGTACCGACCTGCTGGCAGGCCAGCAGGATCGCGCGCGCGGTGCCACCCCCTGCGAGCCGGGCCAGCCGCCGCACCGTCCACGGGTCGACCGCCAGGCCGATCCGCGCCGTCGGCACCCCGAACACCGCGTCCGGGACGGCGACCCGCAGGTCGCAGGCGATCGCGAGCTGCGTTCCGGCGCCGATCGCGGGCCCGTTCACGGCCGCGACGACCGGCACCGGTGCCCCGGTGACGGCCCGCAGCGCGGCGTGCAGGGCGTCGCGGAAGCCGTCGGTGTACACCTCGCCGAAGTCGGCACCCGAGCAGAAGCTGCTGCCCGACCCGGTCACGACGATCGCGCGCGCTCCCCCGGCCAGCAGGCCCTCCACGGCGTCGACGATGCGCCGGCACTGGGCGACGTCGAGCGCGTTGCGCCGGTCCGGCCGGTCCAGTTCGACCAGGCCGACCGACCCGGTGGCGGAAACGTTGATCACGTGGTGCTCCTCCCGCGCGCCGCCGTGGCGCCCGGGCCGGAGGCTAGATCCACCCGCCCCGTACCTCCTCCGCCGCCCTGCGATCCACGGCGTGACGCACCAGGTCGTGCCGCGGAACACAGGAGCCTAGGCTGCCGGGGTGGTGCGTCCTGAAAGCTGGATCAGGCCAGCGGGTGTGAGTCCCGCCTGGGTAGGTACCGGAGCGCCCAGTAGCAGGCCCCGGTTCGTCGGAGAGATCCGGCGGGCTGAGCGGGGCGTCGAGAGCCTCTTCGGAGGGA
>NZ_JAJCYB010000100.1 GCF_029263155.1 Pseudonocardia sp. | reverse complement strand
TGTCGGCTGGCGGCGCTCGATGGAGCGATGGACGCACTCGGCGACGCCCACCCCTACCTCCGGGTGGGGGTGGGCGTCGCCGGCATCGTGCGGTACCCCGACGGTGAGGTGGAGTTCGCCGCCAACCACGGCCACAGACGTGTCAAGCTGGCCCGGAACCTGCACCAGGCAACGGGTCGCCGGGTGATCGTGGAGAACGACGCCAACGCGGCAGCGCGGTCCGTAGCCGGCACCGCCGACGCGGCGGAGGACGGTCTGTTGTTCCTGTCGATCGGCACCGGTCTGGGCAGTGGGTTCCTGCAGAACGGCGCAGTACTTCGAGGTCATCGCGGTCGCGGAGCCGAACTCGGTCACATGGTCGTCGACCGCGCAAGCCAGCACCGCTGCACCTGCGGTCTCGTCGGCTGCCTGGAAGCGCTGGCCTCGGGCTGGGCGCTCGAACGTGACGGTCGCGCCGCCGTCGCAGCCGAACCGCGCGGCGCGCTGGCCAGGCGGGCGGGACGGCAAAAGGTCACCACTCACTTCATGATCGAGGCCGCGCGGGAAGGCGACCCGGACGCCGTCGCGCTGGTGGCGCGGATGGGTGCGCACATCGGGCGCGCTCTCGGCGAGAGCGTGATGAGTCTGCTCCCCGTAGACCGGGTCGTCGTCGGCGGTGGCCTCGCCGTGCTCGACCGGCTCCTGCTCGACCCCATGCGCGGGGCGTGCCAGAAGGCCCTCGCCCGCAGCAAGTGCTTCCACGCTCCACGCTTCATCCTGAGCGAGTTGGGTGCCGACGCTGTGATGATCGGTGCCGCCCAGCTGGCGTGGGAGGCCGACCACGAGAAGGCCCCGGCCGCCACCGCACCCCCCGAGCCCGCGCCCGTCTGAGCCCCCACGGAAGCCGCCGTGCCCACGGTCATCCACGTCTCACCGCACCCCGACGACGAGAGCATCGCGGTCCCCTGCACCCTGCTCGCCCTGCAGGACGCCGGCTGGCAGGTAATCAATCTCGCGGTCAGCTTGGGCCGGCATGAGCCGGAGCGTCGCCGGGATGAGCTGGCTGCTGCGTTGGAGATCGCCGGGTTCGTCTCCCTCGAGTTCGGCGGTCCGATCGACGTGTGCCACCTCGACCGGGCTCCAACCGACCAGCCGATCGCTCGCATCTCGCGCGGAGACGATCTCGGCCGAGCGCGCCGGGACCTGGGCGGCGAACTCATGCGTCTCCTCGACGCCACCGACGCGACGCTGATCATCGGACCACATCCGCGCGAGGGTCATCACGGGCACCAGACCGTGGCGCGGGCGATCCGTGAAGTGGTGTGGCGCTCGCACAGACCGCTCGTCTGGTGGATGTGGCCGGTCTGGTCGGAGCTGCCCCGGCCGACGCTGGTTGTCGACTGCCCACCGGACCGTCTCGCCGTCAGCCGGAAGATGGTCGAATGTCACCGCGGGGAGCTGGGACGAACCGACTACGCGAGGATGCACGAGGCGGTGCGGGTGGTGAACGCCGTGAAAGGGCTCGAGAAGGCCTGGGGATACGGCACCGGAGCGTCTCCCGAGCAGAAGGCCATCGAGCACGCCGAGCTGCTCACCGAGGTCACCGTGGCGAACCGCGGTCGTTGGAACCGGCGCTGGCGCATCGGGCAGCCCCGCGTGCTCGACCCCGGCCAGGCACTGGCGTTTGACGACGACCGGTGGGTCGAACTCGACGACGTGTCCCTGCTCAGCGCGACCCGGCTCCGGGGGCTCTACCGGCCGTGGGTGATGTCGTTCACGACCCGGCTCGGCTGGCCCGGGCGCTACCGTGCGTTCTCCGAACCCCCTCGAACCCTCCGTCAGCTGTGCCGGTTCGCCGCGATCTCCGTGCGGACGACGGTCGAGTACCTGTCGATCTGGAAACCTCGCTTGCGGTAGTTCGGCAGCGCGGCCGGTGCATCCAGGCTGGTGGTCTCCAGCTCGACCGACTTCACCGGGCTCAGCGCAGGCCGGCGGCGATCCGCCTCCCAGCATCGCCGCGTAACGTCCCAGACCAGACGCCCGCCGAGACCCACTCCCCGGCAGTCGGGAAGCAGTCCGAGGTAGTCGATGCGAGTGACGTCACCGGCGGGCCCGACGCCCGGCGTGACTTCCGCGAACCCGGTCGGCCGCCCGTGCTGCCAGGAGAGCCACAGCTCGGTACGACGGGAGGTGACGTGCTCCTCCCACTCCGTGTCCGCCCAGTCGAGGCGACCGATCCAGCTCTTTCGGTTGCCGACGGTCTCGTACAGGAATCGCAGCAGGGCGGGGTCCGGCGCCAGTACGAGGGTCAGCGCGGTGTGTTCGACCCGCTGGCGTGGCAGCCGCAGGTCACTCGGCCGGACCTGACGCAGCGTCCACCGGGTCGTTGGCATCTCCAGCATCGTGCCTCTTCACAGAGGACCCACGGCGAAGTTCCGCTGAAGGACCTACAGGGAGCGACCGAGCAGGGCAACAGTGGCAGGACCGTTCAGGTGTACACGGAACCACTCGGCACTCTGCAGGGAGCAGCGGCTGCCGTCACGAGAGGTTGACGACGTTGCCGTCCGCGTCGATGTCGATGCGGTGGGCGGCGGGGTGCGCGCCGAGGCCGGGCATGGTGCGCATGTCGCCGCAGATCGGGTAGATGAAGCCCGCACCGACCGAGGCGCGCACCTCGCGCACCGGCAGCCGCCAGCCCGTCGGCGCCCCCTTCAGCGCGGCGTCCGAGGAGATCGAGAGGTGGGTCTTGGCGATGCACACCGGCAGGTGCCCGAAGCCGTTGCGCTCGTAGGCGTCGAGCTGGCGGGCGGCGCTCATGTCGTAGTCGACGCCGTCGGCGCCGTAGACCTTCGTGGCGACGGTCTCGATCTTCTCCCGCAACGACGCGGAGTCGGGGTAGAGGAACGCGAAGTCCGAGGGCTCGTCGGCGGCCTCGGCCACCGCGCGCGCGAGCTCGACCGCCCCCGACCCGCCGTCGGCGAAGTGGGTGCACACCGCCGAGCGCGCCCCCATGGACGCGGCGATCTCGGCGATGGCGGCGTGCTCGGAGGGGTGGTCGCCGGGGAAGGCGTTGATCGCGACGACGGGGGAGACGCCGTGCAGCCGGATGTTCTCGATCTGCTTGCGCAGGTTGGCCCCGCCGATGTGCACCTCGTCGGGGTTCTCCGCCAGCATCGCCTCCGGTAGCGGCTTGCCGGCGACCACCCGGTGCATCCCGGAGTGCGCCTTGAGCGCCCGCACCGTGGCGACGACGACGGCCGCGTCCGGGGTCAGCCCCGACGCCCGGCACTTGATGTTGAAGAAGCGTTCGGCGCCCATGTCGGCGCCGAACCCGGCCTCGGTGATCAGGAAGTCGCCGCCGTGGATGCCGATCAGGTCGGCGACGACCGAGGAGTTGCCGTGGGCGATGTTGCCGAACGGGCCCGCGTGCACCAGCACCGGCGTGTTCTCCAGCGTCTGCAGCAGGTTCGGCTTGAGCGCCTCCTTCATGATCACGGTCATCGCGCCGGCGCCGCCGATGTCCTCCGCGGTGACCGGCTTGCCGTCGCCGGTGTAGCCCACGACGATGCGGGCGAACCGCTCACGCATCTCCCGCAGCGATCCGGCGAGAGCGAAGATGGCCATGACCTCGCTGGCGGCGGTGATGTCGAACCCGGTCTGGCGGGGGATACCGTCCATCCGGGACCCGAGACCGATGATCACGTTGCGCAGGACGCGGTCGTTGACGTCCATCACGCGGCGCCAGGTGATGTCGTGCGGGTCGATGCCGGCGTCGTTGCCCTGGAACAGGTGGTTGTCCAGGACCGCGGAGAGCAGGTTGTGGGCGGCGGTGACGGCGTGGAAGTCGCCGGTGAGGTGCAGGTTGAGCGTCTCCATCGGGATCACCTGGCTGTACCCGCCGCCCGCGGCGCCGCCCTTGATCCCGAACGTGGGGCCCATCGAGGGCTGGCGGATCGCGACCGTGGCGGTGCGCCCGATGTGGGACATCGCCTGCCCGAGCCCGACGGTGGTGGTCGTCTTGCCCTCGCCCAGCGGCGTGGGTGTCACCGCGGACACCACCACGTACTTCGCCCGCGGCCGGTCGGCCAGCTCCTCGATGGCCTCCAGCCGGATCTTCATGACGTCGTTGCCGTAGGGCTCGAGCAGGTGCGGGCCGATGCCCATCCCCGCGGCGAGGTCGTGCAGCGAGGCCGGGGTGGCGGCCTGGGCGATGGCGAGGTCGGACGGGAAGGCCATGGGGATTCCTCTGCGGGTCGTCCCTCTCGGGGCTCGGGTCAGGACAGGCCGGCGGCGGCGCGCAGGTCCGCGGCCTTGTCGGTGTGCTCCCAGGTGAAGTCGGGCTCGTCGCGGCCGAAGTGCCCGTAGGCCGCCGTGCGGGCGAAGATCGGGCGGTGCAGCTTCAGGTGCGCGCGGAACGCGGCCGGGCGCAGGTCGAAGTGCTCGTCGACGAGCTTGCGGATCGTCGTCAGTGGCACCTGCTCGGTGCCGAAGCACTCCACCAGCAGCGAGAGCGGACGGGCGACGCCGATCGCGTACGCCACCTGCACCTCGACCTTGTCGGCCAGCCCGGCCGCCACCAGGTTCTTCGCCACCCAGCGCGCCGCGTACGCCGCCGAGCGGTCCACCTTCGACGGGTCCTTGCCGGAGAACGCGCCGCCCCCGTGGCGGGCGAAGCCGCCGTAGGTGTCGACGATGATCTTGCGACCGGTGAGCCCGGCGTCACCGACCGGCCCGCCGATGACGAACCGGCCGGTCGGGTTGACGTAGTACTCCTCGGCGAGCGCGTCGGCGTCGAACAGCTCCGCGGGCAGCGTCGGGACGACGACGTGCGTCCACAGGTCGGCCCGGATCTGCTCGGTCGAGACGTCCTCGGCGTGCTGGGTGGAGATCAGCACCTTCTCCACCCCCACCGGTTTGTCGTCGCGGTAGCGGACCGTGACCTGCGTCTTCCCGTCCGGACGCAGGTAGGGCAGGGTGCCGTCCTTGCGCACCTCGGACAGCCGCTTCGCCAGCCGGTGCGCCAGCGCGATCGGCACCGGCATGAGCTCGGGCGTCTCGTTGCAGGCGAAGCCGAACATCATGCCCTGGTCGCCCGCCCCGATCTCGTCGGGATCGGAGCCGTCCACACCCTGCGCGATGTCCGGGCTCTGCCGACCCACCGCGATCATCACGGCGCAGTTCTGGCCGTCGAAGCCGTAGTCGCCGTGGTCGTAGCCGATCTCGCAGACGGTGCGGCGGACGATCTCGGTGAAGTCGAGGTCGGCGGCGGTCGTGATCTCCCCGGCGACGACGACGAGCCCCGTGGTCAGCAGCGTCTCGCAGGCCACGCGGGAGTTCGGGTCGCCGGCCAGCGCCGCGTCGAGGATCGCGTCGGAGATCTGGTCGGCCATCTTGTCGGGGTGGCCCTCGGTCACCGACTCCGAGGTGAACAGGTGCTCGTTCTCGGCCAGGGGGATCATCGGCTCTCCAGCTCGGTTCGCAGGGTGTGGGTTGCGGCGACCATCGCACGCAGCTTGTCGCGGGCCACGGCCGCGGGCAGGTGCCGCAGGCCGCAGTCCGGGTTGACCAGTACCTTCTCCGGGCCGACGACGTCGACCGCACGGCGGATCCGGTGTGCGATCACCGACTCCGGTTCCACCTGCTCGGACTTGACGTCCACCACCCCGACGCCGAGGCTGCGGTCCCAGCCGTACTTCGCGATCAGCGCCAGGTCGGCGTCGCCCTTGCGCGCGAACTCCAGCACGAGCTGGTCGACCCGGGCGTCCAGCACGGCGGGGAACAGGAAGTCGTAGTGGCCCTCCCACAGCGGGCGGGCGTAGCGGTTGCCGTAGCAGACGTGCAGCGCCCAGGTGACGCCCACGCCCTCGGTGACGATGTTGATCGCCTCGACCGCGAGCGCGGCGGACTCGGGGTAGCCGGCCAGGAACGGCTCGTCGATCTGGATCAGTTCGGCGCCCGCGTCGGCCAGCGACCGGGCCTCGGCGTTGAGCGCGCGGGCCAGCGCCCGGACCAGCTCGGCCGGGTCGGCGTAGGCCTCGGTGCGCACCCGCCGGGCCAGCGAGAACGGCCCGGTCAGGGAGAACTTGATCGGCCGGTCGGTGTGGGCGCGGGTGAACGCGAAATCGGCGGCCAGCGCCAGCGGGCCGGGCTCGAACTCGGGCAGCGGACGGTCGATGCCCACGTCGAGGTAGTCGAAGTAGTAGGCCTTGACCGGGTTGCGCACCGTGACCCCGGGCAGCCGGGACAGGATGTGGTCGATGTCGTTGTCGCGACGCAGCTCGCCGTCGGAGACGATGTCGATCCCGGCCAGCTCCTGGTCCTTGAGCGCGGCCTTGACCGCCATGTCGTGCATCTCGGCGAGCTGCCCGCGGCTCACGCTGCCGTGGTGGACGCCGGTCTTGGCGCGCTCCAGCCACTCGGGCACCGACCAGGACCCGACGACGGTCGTGGCCAGAAGGGGGGCGGCCAGCAGGGGGGCGCGCGGCGGCGGCGTCACTCGCGCACCTGCGCCGTCATGGTCTGCACGAACGAGCCCGCGCGGTGCGCGAACGGCGCGAACCGCACGTCGAATCCCTTGCGGTGCCCGATGTGGGCGAGCAGCGGCCCGTTGACCCAGTTGACGACCGAGCCGTCGTACTTGCCCGGCCCGCGGAAGCCGGTGCGGTACATGTGGGTGTCGGTGACGAACAGGTCGTGGCAGATCAGGCGGCCGTAGGGGTGCAGCAGCGGCATGGTCTCGGCGAAGCTGGCGACGGCACCGTTGCCGACGTGCATGCGGACGTCGCCGGTCGCGGCGAGCAGCGGCCGCAGCGCCTCCCCGCTGATGCCGCGCGCGATCTCGTAGGTGTCGAGCCCGTCGAGCGGGACGTAGCGCTCGGCGAGCCGCAGCCCCTCCCAGCAGCGCCGCCAGAACGCCACGGCCGCCGCGGTGTCGGCGACGTGCGGTGAGGCCTCGGCCAGCAGCGGCGGCCCGAGGGTGAGCAGCCGGTGCACGAGCGCGGGCAGCGCGTCGACGCCGATCGCCAGGTCCGCCGCGATCTGGGCCGCGGTGGCCGCGGGCAGGTAGGCGCGGGTCTCCACGACGTACTCGCGCTGCCCGATCGAGGCGAGCTCGTCGGTGGGCAGGTTGTCGTAGACGTTGGAGATGTAGACCAGGAACACGGTGAACCGCAGGAACGACAGCGCGGTCATCGGGTGCATCGCGTCGAGCACGAACGAGCTGACGTTCTCGGAGTGCGTGGCCACCGCGGCCCGTGCCAGCTCCAGGACGTGCGGGGAGTAGTCGCACATCAGGTAGTGCAGGCGGCGGTAGTACTCGCGGCCCGCCGCGCGGTCCATCTCCAGGAACGTGTCGAGGAAGGTGGCGGCCTGGGAGCCGTTGCCGACGCCCAGCTCCACCACGTAGAGCTGCTCGGGCAGCGCCTGGCGGGCGGCGAGGTCGTCCCAGATCGCGAACAGCTCGCCGATCAGCTCCCGGGCGCCGTCGGTGTTGGTGGCGTCGCTCTGCCCGCCCGGCAGGGCCGACTCGTAGCCCTGACCGGTGGCCTCCTCCCACAGCCGCAGGTGGCTCCAGTACAGGCCGTTGAACTGCCAGATGCAGCTCCGGCGGCCGGGGCCCCAGTCCTCCAGGTACATCCGGTCGTCGTCGGTCGCGGCCAGTGCGGCGCCGACGTCGTCGACGGGCCGGCGCAGGTCGACGGCCACCTCGACGGTGTCGGCGCCGCGGCCGTTGAGGCGGGGGTCGGGGGCTACAATGCGGACGTCGACGGGCTCGCGGAAGTTCTGCTTGTACTGCACCCAGTCGCACACCACCCGGACGCGGGACAGGTCGACGGCGCCGGCGCACAGCGCCCGCAGCACCGGGTCCAGCGCCGCGGTGACGTCGACCGGGTCCTTCCCGCGCAGCCGGCCCGTCGGGCGTACCTCAACCAGCATGTTCCCGCTCCTCCCCGAGGCCGGCCCCCGCGACGATCTCCGGCACGCCTCTCTCGTGCCCGAACGCCATGATGTGCACCCCACCGACGCCGGGGGTCTCCCGCAGCCGCCGGATCGTCTCCACGCAGATGGACATGCCCTCGGCGGCCACGTCCGCGGCGCCGCGCAGCCGCCGGGCCACCTCGTCGGGGACGTGGATGCCGGGCACCTTGTGCTGCAGGAACTCCAGCGCCCGCAGCGACCGGACCGGACCGACGCCGGCGATCACGGTGCAGCGCCGGTCCAGCCCGAGGTCGCGCACCTGCGCCAGCCACCGCTCGAAGATCGGCAGGTCGAAGACGAACTGCGTCTGCACGAACTCCGCGCCCGCCGCCACCTTCTTGCCCAGCCGCGCGGCCCGGAACCGCAGCGGCGGGGCGAACGGGTTCTCCACCGCGCCGATCAGCCAGTGCGGCGCCGGGGCGACGCTGCGGCCGGAGAGCAGCCTGCCCTCGTCGCGCAGGGTGCGGGCGGTCCAGACGAGCTGCACGCTGTCGAGGTCGAACACGCCCATCGCGTCCGGGTGGTCGCCGTAGACCGGGTGGTCGCCGGACAGCAGCAGGACGTTGGGGACGCCCAGCGCGCCGGCCGCGATGAGCTCGGACTGCAGGGCGATCCGGTTGCGGTCCCGGCAGGTCAGCTGCATCACCGGCTCGACCCCCGCGCGGGCGGCGAGCAGGCTGCCTGCCAGGCTCGTCAGGCGCACGTGCGCGCCCTGGTTGTCGGTGACGTTCGCGGCGTCCACCCAGCCGCGCAGCAGCTCGGCCTTGGCGGCGATCGCGAGCGGGTCGGCGCCGCGCGGCGGGCCGATCTCCGCGGTCACCACGAAGCGCCCGGCGTCGATGGCGGCGCGCAGGCCGCCGCGCCCGGGGTTCACCGGGGACCCCGGAAGATCGTCGGGGTGAGGCGCAGGCCGCCGTCGGGGGTCCACAGGTGCTCGTCGCGCCCCTGCCAGTACGCCACCCACGAGCTGGACCCGGCGAGCCGGTGGTCGATCGGTCGCTGCAGTCGCTGCAGGTCCGCGCCGCGCCCGGCCTCCTCGGCGCGCTCGAACGCCGTCACCCAGACGCAGGTGACGCCCGGGTACACCTCGCAGTCGCCGTTGGGTGCCACGCCGCCGCACGGGCCGTTGCGCAGCTGCTTCGGGCAGGTCATCGGGCACGCGTATCCGGTGGCGGGCAGCGCGCACTGCCCGCACATGCGGCAGCCGAACATCGCCTCCTTGCCGCGCTCCTCGGCCGCGGTGAACCAGCGCAGGACGCGGGGACGGCGTTCCAGCCAGGCGGCCACGCGCCGGTAGAGCGGGTTGGGGCGCAGCAGCGGGGCGATGCCGTAGGCGGCGCGGGGCGAGAGCCGGGGGCGGGTGGGCCGGGGCCAGGCGCGTGGCGTGCCGGACATCCACACCTCCTCGCTCCGTGGCGTTCCGGCCAGAGTGCCAGGGTGTGTGATCGGGGACACCGGTGGCATCACCACGAATCGTGGCGCTGGATTGTGGTCGAGCACAATGCGTGGCCCGGGGGGTCGGCCGCGGCGTCGGCGCCGCCGGTCGGCCGCCGGCCGCCACTGCGCGACCGGCGACCACCGCCTCTCGGGGGCGACCCGGGGCGGCGGCGCTCAGGTGGCGGCCGCGTCGACCGCGAGCACGGCGCGGGCCAGGACCGGGCGCAGGTGGACGGGCAGTGGCCCGGCCCCGGCACGCAGGTGGGCGACGGTGCGGCGCAGGTCGGCCACCTCGCGGCGCAGCGCCTCGATCGCGACGCGGTCGTCGGCGGCCCGCTGGGACTCCACGACGCCCGTGAGGCGGTCGAGCTCGCGCAGGATCGCATCCACCCGGTGACGGTATCCAGCCGTCGGGGTCCTCCGGAATGTGCCCGTTCACAAATTGTGGTCGGGCGCATAGTGTCCGGCCATGAGCACGGAGGCGGCACAGCGGGAGAACCTGCTGCTGCGCGAGCTGGTCGCCGTCTACAGCCACCTGTCGGGCCTGGTCGCGCAGAACGCGGACGTGTCGGCGGTGGTGCGCCTGGTCGCCCGGCACACCGGTGCCGGGGTGGCGCTGCTGGGCCGATCGCTGGAGGTGCTGGCCGCGGCGGGCGGCGGGGACCCGGAGCGGCTGCGGGCCGTGGTCGGGCTGCCGCGGGTGCTGGCCGCGATCGAGCGCAACCGCCGGCCCCTGACGCTGCCCGGCGACGGCCACGACACGATGCTCGTCGCGCCGGTCGTGGTGGGCGAGGAGGTGTCGGCCTACCTGGTGACGATCACCGCGCCCGACGGCGACACCGCCGGTGGACCGTTGCTCACCGAGCACGCCGCCACCATCTGCGGCATCTTCCTCGGTCGGCAGTGGGTGGTGGCCGCGGCGGCCGGGCGCGCCCGGCTGGACCTCGTCGAGGGGCTGCTGCTGTCGCGCGACCGTGAGGACGGCGAGGCCGAGCGTTGGGCGCAGCACCTGGGCTTCCTGCGCGGGCGCGACCACCACGTCGTCGCCGCGGCCGTGCCCGACGACGCCGATCCACGGGTGCTCGCCTCGATCGAGCACCTGCTGGGGATGCGGGTGCCGGAGGCGATCGTCGCGGCGCGGGAGCACGAGGTGGTGGCCGTGGTGCCCGTGGGTCTCGACGACGTCCGCCGCCTCGCCTCCGGCTGCGCCGACGAGGTAGCCCGGCAGCATCCCGGGACCCGGCTGGTGGTCGGACTCGGCGGTCCGTGCCGGATGCCCGCCGAGATCGCCCGCTCCTACGAGCAGGCGCGCTCGGCCGTCGACACCACCTCGCGGATGGGCCGCGCCGGAGTGGTCGCGTTCGAGGACCTCGGTATCCAGCGGCTGCTGTTCCAGGTGCCCGACCTCGGCGAGCTGCGCGCGTTCGCCGCCGACGTGCTGGGTCCGCTGCTGGGCGAGGCGCCGCTGCTGGCCACGCTCACGGCCTGGTTCGAGGCCAACGGCAGCCCACAGCGCACCGCCCGCGAGCTGCACGTGCACCCCAACACCGTGGCCTACCGGATCCGGCGGGTCGAGGAGATCACCGGGATGCACCTGGACCAGCACCGCGACCGGCTGATGGTGGCCGTCGCGTGCGAGATCGTGAGCTCGGTGGGAGGCGTCGCGTGAACGAGTTCACGGCCCGGCTGGCCGGCTCGGTACTGGTGGCGGACGGGGCGATGGGCACAGTGCTGCACGCCGCGGGCAACCCGCTGGACCGGGCGCTGGCCGAGCTGAACCTGTCCAACGCCGCGCTGGTGCGCACCGTGCACGACAGCTACCTCGACGCGGGTGCGGAGATCGTCCAGACCAACACGTTCGGCGCCAACCGGCTCCGGCTCGCCGAGTCCGGTCTCGCCGAGCAGGTGCGGGAGATCAACGCGGCCGGTGTGCGGGTGGCGCGGGAGGCGGCCGCCGGGGCCGGGCGGGCGGTGTTCGTGGCCGGGTCGGTGTCGCCCGCCGTGACGATCCGGCAGCGACGCCGGGTGCCGGTCGCGCAGCGGGCCGCGACGCTGCGCGAGCAGGTCGAGGTGCTGGTGGGGGAGGGCGTCGACCTCGTCGTGCTGGAGACGTTCGGCTACCTCGACGAGCTGGTCGAGGCGATCGAGGTGGCGCTCGGGACCGGCGGGGTGCCGGTGATCGCGCAGGCGACGTTCGCCGCGGACGGGCGGATGCTGTCCGGGGACACCGCCGCGGACCTCTGTCGCGCCGTCGAGGCGTGGCCGGTCGCGGCGCTGGGCACCAACTGCACGCTCGGCCCGCAGGGGGTGCTGGCCGTGGTGGAGCAGCTGCGGGCGGGCACGGCACTGCCGCTCTCGGCGCAGCCCAACGCCGGCCTGCCGCGGCGGACGGTGGGGTCGCGGTTCACCTACGACGTGGAGGCCGACTACTTCGCGCGCTACGCGCGCCTGCTCGCCGACGCCGGTGCCGTGATCGTCGGCGGCTGCTGCGGCACCACGCCCGCGCACGTCCGGGCGGCCGCCGACGCGCTGCGCGAGCGTCCGGCGACGCGGACCGCGCCGCGCCGGCCGGGGACCGCCCCGCCGCGGCGGCCGCTGCTGATCGGGGCCGAGATCGAGGCCCCGCCCGCAGGCCGCCTCGCCGCCGCTCGCGACACCGCGATCGCCGCCCGCGACCAGGGCGCCACGCTGCTGGCCCTGGCCGCCGGAAGCACGGCCAGGGCCCATCTGAGCCCGGTGACCGTGGCCGTGAACCTGCAGAACGAGCTGGGCGTCGAGACGCTCGCGTGCGTCCCCACCTGGGACAAGACGATCATGGCGCTGCAGGCGGACCTGCTCGGTGCGCACGCGCTGGGCGTCCGCCGGATCGTGTGCGAGACCGGCCGGCCGCCGCTGCTGGGCGACTACCCGCACGTCGACGGCGTGTGGGACGTCGACTCGGTGGGACTGGTCGCGCTGCTCGCCGGCCTCAACGACGGCACCGACTACAACGGGCTGCACCTGGCGGGGAAGACCGCGTTCGACATCGGCGCCCGCATCAACCCGGGCGCGCTCGACGTCGACGAGGAGCTGGCCGGGGCCCGCCGCAAGATCGAGGCCGGGGCCGCGTTCGTGCTGACGCGACCGGTCTACGAGCCCGATCGGCTGCGGGTGCTGCTGGACGGGCTGGAGGAGCACGCCCCGCGGGTGCTGGTCTGCGTGCGGCCGCTGCGCAGCTTCGCGGAGGCGGAGTACCTGCGCCACGAGGTGCCCGACGTCGCCGTCCCGTCGGCGACGCTCGCCGCACTGCGGCGGGCGGGCGACGCGGCCGTCGCCGTGGGTGCCGAGCTGGCGGCGGAGCTGGTGGCGGAGGTGGCGCAGACGGCGGCCGGGGTGGTCATCGCGCTGCCCGACGGGGTGCTCGCGGACCCGCTGTTCGCCGCGGCGCGGGAGGCGGCGGCCCGCCCGTGAGCGCCACCGCCGTCACGGGCACCGCTCGGCGACCGGCACCACCGAGAAGTCGATCATGGTGTCGGCGGTGATCTCCTCGCCGGGCTCGACGCTCTGGGTGCACACCGTCCAGTCCCGGTCGAGGACCTGCTCCCGGCCACGCCCGGTCGCGTCGCGGGCCGTCGTGACGGCGATCGCGAAACCGCTGAGCTGCTGGATCGACTCCTGGGCGGACTGCAGGTCCGCGCCGACGAGGTCGGGCATGACCCAGCTGGTCGGGGCGGTGGGATCGCCGGTGGTCACGGCGGGCGAGCCGCCGCTCGGGCCGGGGGACGGCGCGCCGCACGCCCCGAGGGCGAGCAGCACCGCCACGACGAGGGGAACGACACCCAGGCGGGGAGACACATACCTATGTCGTCGCGCCGGCGATCGTGTTACCGGTGCGTACCGGGTGCGCGGGCGGCCCGGCTCGATCGCGGCCGGGCGGGATGATTGCCCCGCGCGCGGAGCGGGTAGGCGCGGAGATGGACACAACAAAGAAGCTGCAGGCGACCAAGGTCATCGATGCCCCCGCCCGCGACATCTTCGCGCTCCTGTCCGACCCGTCGCGCCACTCCGAGCTCGACGGGGCCGGCATGGTCAGGGGGGTGGCGAGCGACGGGCCGCCCATCTCCGGCATCGGCCAGGTCTTCACCATGGAGATGCACGCCGACGACCTCGGCGACTACCGCATGGTCAACTCCGTCACCGCCTTCGTGCCCGGGGCCAGGGTGGGCTGGGCCCCGAAGGTCGACCCCACCTGCGAGCTGGCCGACAAGCTCGGCGACATGGAGGCCAGCGGCCACACGTTCACCTACGACCTGCGTGAGGTGGAGGGTGGCACCGAGGTCACGTCGACCTACGACTGGACCGGCGTCAAGGACGAGCAGTTCGAGCAGATGTTCCCCCGGGTGTCGCAGGCGCAGCTGGAGGGCACGCTGGACAGGATCGAGTCGTCGGTGGCCTGAGCTCGCGCCACCGCAGGCACGTCCGAGGACGGCGGGCCCGGTCGGACCACCGGGCGCGCCGTCGCGGCGCCTATCATCGCGCCCGTGCACACAGGCGCCCGTGCGGCCCGGCCCGGCTCGCTGACCTCGCTGCGCGCCGCCAACCACGCGCGGGTGCTGGCGGTGCTGCAGGCCTCCGGGGCCCGGACCCAGGCGGAACTGGCCCGCGCCACGGGGCTGGCGCAGTCGACCGTGTCCAACATCGTCCGCGAACTGGCGGGCAGCGGTGCGGTCTCGGTGAACCGGGTGCGTCGCGACGGCCGCACGGCACAGGTCGTCCGGCTGTCGCGGTCGGTGGGGCTGCTGGCGGGGATCGACGTCGGGCACCGGCACCTGACGGTCGGGCTCGCCGACGCGACCTACGAGATCCTGGCGCACGAGCGGATCCCGCTCGACGCGGACCACCGGGCGGGTGACTGCCTGGCCGAGGCGGGTCGCCTGCTCGACACGCTGGTGGACCGGATCGGTGCCGCACGCGACGAGGTGATCGGGATCGGGATGGGCCTTCCCGCGCCGATCGACTCCCGCACCGGCGAGGTCGGCGCGCCGTCGATCCTGCCCGGCTGGGTCGGGGTCGATGCCGCGGCACTGGCCGGGAAGTCCCTCGGGGTCGCCGTCGAGGTCGACAACGACGCCAACCTCGGCGCGCTCGCCGAGGCGCGGTGGGGGGCCGGCCGCGGTGCCCGGATCCTCGCCTACCTCAAGCTCTCCGACGGCGTGGGCGCCGGCCTGGTCGTCGACGGCCTGCTGCACCGGGGGCCCGCAGGCACCGCGGGCGAGATCGGCCACACCACGATCGAGGAGTTCGGAGCGGTCTGCCGGTGCGGGAACCGGGGCTGCCTGGAGACCCTGGTCTCCACGGGCGCGGTACTGGACCTGCTGGTCCCGCGCCACGGACCGCATCTCACCATCGCCGACGTCGTGGCGCGGGCCCGGTCGGGCGACGCGGGCTGCCTGCGCGTTCTCGCCGACACCGGCCGGCACATCGGGATCGGCGTGGCCAACCTGTGCAACGTGTTCAACCCGGACCGGATCGTGCTCGGGGGCGAGCTGGCCGGAGCGGGGGACCTGGTCGTGGAACCGTTGCACGGCGCGCTGCAGCGCTACGGGATCCCCAGTGCGGTCCGTGCGGTCGACATCGTCATCGCCGCGCTCGGTGACCGTTCCCACCTGCTGGGGGCCGTCGCGCTCGGCGGGCAGGTGGCCGGGCAGGTGATCGCGTCGTTCGCGGGTGATCTCAACCCGGGTGAACCAGATCTTCAAGCTATGAAGGACTGATACGAGAAACTCCGACTCCACCTTCATACCTTGACATTTTGCTGTGATGCTCCCCACACTGCTGGATGCCGCGACACCGGTCCCGCCGGTGGGCGGCCACGTACCCGGCCGGCAGGAGGACACCATGGCGACGACACCCGGAGGGGCCTCGGCGCAGGCCCGTCGCGATCCATCGGGGCCCAGCACCGCGCGCACGGTCCTGGTCACCGCGACCGCGGCGCTGGGCGGGTTCCTGTTCGGCTTCGACACCGCCGTGATCAACGGAGCGGTCGCGGCGGTCGGCCAGCAGTTCTCGGCGCCCCCGTTCGTGCTCGGGTTCGCGGTCGCCTCGGCGCTGCTGGGCTGCGCGGTGGGTGCCTGGTACGCGGGCGGGCTGGCCGACCGGTACGGCCGGATCCGGGTCATGGTCCTGGCCTCGGTCCTGTTCACGGTCAGCGCCCTGGGCAGCGGCCTGGCGTTCACCATCTGGGACCTGTCGTTCTGGCGCATCGTCGGCGGGCTCGGTGTCGGTGCGGCGTCGGTGATCGCGCCGGCCTACATCGCGGAGATCTCGCCGGCCCGGATGCGGGGTCGCCTCGGTTCGCTGCAGCAGCTGGCGATCGTGACCGGGATCTTCATCGCGCTGCTCGTCGACTACGCGCTGGTGGTCCTGTCCGGAAGCGCCACCGCCCCGCTGTGGTTCGGCCTGGAGACCTGGCGCTGGATGTTCCTGTCGGAGATGCTCCCCGCCGTCGCCTACGGCGTGCTCGCCCTGACCATCCCGGAGTCGCCGCGCTACCTCGTCGCCAGGCAGGACCTGGTGCAGGCCGCGCACGTGCTGCGCCGGTTCGTCGGTGGCGACGTCGACGAGAGGATCAGGGAGATCGGCCGCACGCTCGCCGGCCGGAGCGAGCGGGGCGGTTTCGCGACCATCCTCGGCCCGCGGGCCGGGCTCCTGCCGATCGTCTGGGTCGGCATCGCCCTGTCGGTGTTCCAGCAGTTCACCGGCATCAACGTGATCTTCTACTACTCCACCGTGCTGTGGCAGGCCGTGGGGTTCGCCGAGCAGGACGCGCTGGCCATCACGGTGATCACCTCGGTCACCAACATCGCCACGACGATCCTGGCGATCAGCCTGATCGACCGGGTCGGACGCAAGCCGCTGCTGCTGGTCGGCGCGGTGGGGCAGTTCGCCTGCCTGGGCGTCCTCGCCGTCCTGTTCGGCACCGCACCGGTCGTGGACGGGCAGCCGACCCTCGCCGGCACGGCGGGCCTGGTCGCGCTGGTCGCGGCCAACCTCTACGTGGTGTTCTTCGGCGTGTCCTGGGGCCCGGTGGTGTGGGTGCTGCTGGGCGAGATGTTCAACAACCGGATCCGGGCCATGGCGCTCGCGGTGGCCGCTGCCGCGCAGTGGGTGGCGAACTTCGTGATCTCGACGACCTTCCCCGCGCTGGCCGCGGTCGGTCTCGGCCTCGCCTACGGCGTCTACACCTTCTTCGCCTTCGTGTCGATCTTCTTCGTGGTCCGGTTCATCCGGGAGACGAAGGGGCGGGAGCTGGAGGAGATGCTCTGATGGGCAGGCGCACCGCGAACCGCCTCGGGTTCGGGATCGACATCGGCGGCTCGGGCATCAAGGGCGCCCCCGTCGACCTGGCTCGGGGCCGGCTCGCGGACGACCGCCTGCGCATCCCGACACCGCGGCCGGCCACGCCCGAGGCGGTGGCCGGAACGGTGGCCGAGATCCTGCGCCACTTCGGTTGGCGCGCGGACTTCGGCTGCACGTTCCCGGCCGTCGTCCAGGCCGGGGTGGTGCGGTCGGCGGCCAACGTCGACACGGCCTGGGTCGGCGTCGACGCCCACGCCCTGCTGCGCTCGGCGACCGGGCAGCGCGCGGTGGTCGTCAACGACGCCGACGCGGCGGGACTCGCCGAGGCGCACTTCGGGGCCGCTCGTGACCACGGCGGCACCGTGCTGGTGACGACGCTGGGAACCGGGATCGGCTCCGCGCTGGTGCACGACGGGACACTGGTGCCCAACACCGAGCTCGGACACCTCGAACTCGACGGTTGTGATGCGGAGAGCCGCGCCGCGGAGTCCGCCCGCACGCGCGAGGGGCTGTCCTGGGAGGACTGGGCGCAGCGGCTCACCAGCTACTACCGGCACGTCGAGGACCTGCTGTGGCCGGATCTGATCGTGGTCGGCGGCGGGGTGAGCCGGAAGTCCGCGAAGTGGCTGCCCCTGGTGAAGGCGCGCACGCCCATCGTGCCCGCGGAGCTGGCCAACGACGCCGGGATCATCGGCGCGGCCCGGATCACCGGGCAGCGCAGGCGGAAGCCCTGACCGGCCCCGGACGAGGCGACGGGCCCGGGGACGAACGGGTTCTCGGCCTCACCCGGCCGGCATGGGCTCCGGGTCGTCGGGCAGGGCCAGGGTGCGGCGCGGGGTGGCGCGGTGGCCCAGGAACACCGGACGGTTCGCGTGCCCGAACAGCAGCGGCAGGAGCTCCGCCGCGCGCACCGGCCCGTACCAGCCGTGCCGGGCGGGCGTCTCGCCGAACGTCGTGACGTCGTCGGGACGCACGCCGGGCCCGGCCACCAGCAGCGGTGTCGGGTCACCGGTGTGCAGCACGCCGTCCACGGACGGGGTGGCGTGGTCCCCCGTGACGGCCACGACCGCCCGGTCGGCCAGGTCCGCGAGGCCGGCCAGGCCGCGGTCGGCCGCCTCCAGCACCTCGCGCTTGGCGTGCGGTGACTTGGTGTGGCCCGCCTCGTCGGTGGCCTTGGTGTGCACGTGGACGACGCGCGCCCCGCCCGCGATCAGCTCCCCGGCCACCACGATGCGGGTGGCGAGGTCCGCGGCCACGTCCGGGACCGGCGGCACGTGCCGGTGCACCATCCCCAGCACGCGCGCGAGACCGCGGTAGAGCCCCGTCTGCGTGACCAGCGCGCCCGGCACGCCCGCCTGCTCGGTGAACGTCGGGATCGGGGTCCGGGCCCCGGACCACTTCGTGGTGAGCACGTCGAGCGGCGGCCGCCCGGCCGTGGCGCGACGGCGGTTCACGGGGTGCGACACCAGGGCGGAACGGGCCGCCCGCAGCAGCGCGGTGAGGGCGTCGGCGGTGGCCGTTCCCGCCGGGTCGGTGGCGCGCACCCGCAGCCAGGGGTGACGTTCGGGGAAGAAGGGGTCCGAGTCCGTGACGGCTCCGCTCGCGTGCCGGTGCAGCGTGAGCAGGGCCTCGCCGCGGCCGCGCAGCGGTGTCGCGGTGGCGCCGTGCGCGTCGAGCACGGGGGCGAGCGCGTCGAGCAGCGCGGCCGCGTCGTCGGCGTCGGCGGGGGCGACCCGGCCCGTGATCCACACGCGGTCGCCGGCCACGTGCGACGTCCGCAGCGCGGCGTGGGTGACGGCCACCCCCTCCGGCACGTCGATCCCGGCCCCGACCGCCTCCAGCACCGCCCGTCCGGGGAACGCGACGTCGGCGAAGCCGAACATCGCCCAGTGGGCGAGCTCGGACGCGGGCGCCCGGCCCCACCCGAACGGCAGGTGCCAGCCCGACGCACCGCGGGCGGCGAGCGCGTCCAGCACGGGGGTGCGGGCGGCCTCGGCCGGGGTGCGCCCGCCGAGCTCGGGCACGGGCCGGTCGCCGAGGCCGTCGAGCACGACCAGGACGACCGGCAAGCGGTCGTCGGGCAGCCGCGGCTGGGTCTCGCCGTGGTGCAGGGCGCCGTCGGCCCGGGGCAGCACGGCCTCCGGCGGCGTCACGACCTCACCCAGCCCCCGACTCGCGCGCACCCACGCCCCGACTCGCGCGCACGCACGCCCCGACTCGCGGGTGTCCTGCGCGAGTCGGGGTGTCCGTGCGCGCGAGGCGGGGTTTCCGTGCGCTCCGTCGGGTCACCGGCGGGGCGCCCG
>NZ_JAJCYB010000099.1 GCF_029263155.1 Pseudonocardia sp. | reverse complement strand
GCCCGCAGCGCAGCGAGGACGAACGACGTTGACACCGACCAGCGGCGGAAGACGATCTACCCGGGAGGGAGGCAGAACACCCGTCGCTCAACAGGAACGACCTTCATCCGCAGCTTGACATCCATAGGAGCATCCCCGCGGTGCTCACGCCACCCGACGCGCAGCTGCGCGAGGTGAGCGTCGACGTCGCGGTCACCGACGACGGCTCCGGGCCCGCCGGGTTCACCCTGCTGTCGGTCACCTCCGACCAGGCCGATCCACCCGCCCTGCCCTCGATCGTCGGCTGGGAGGTCGGCACCGCCGACACCGAGGGCGAGCTGCGCTCCATGCGCCGCGGCACCGACCGCACCTACGCCCTGACCTACGAGGGCGCCGACCAGGCCGGCAACACCGCCACCTGCACCACCACCGTCCGCGTCGCCCTGCCCTGATCACGGAGGCGAGCGACGATGTCCGCGACCACCCGCCCCACCGCCGCCCGCCCGCCTGGAAGATCGCCGAGATGCCCGGTCTCGGTGAGGATCGAGCCTGATCTCCTGTGCCGCAGGTCGTGGCGGGCGTGGCCGGCGCCCGGGGCGTCCGGCCGGGCCGCACATCCGCCGCCCGGTGCGTTCGGCGGGGTGCGGTCGCGGCGTCGACACGACGATGGCGGGCGGTTCGGCAGCGGCAAGGGCAGCTCAGGGACGCCGGCCGATCAGGGCTGGGGCACGATCCGAATGTAGGGCCGCGGCGCCCTCCAGCCGTCGGTCCAGATCGTGCGGGCCTCGTCGTCGGACACCGATCCGGCGATGATCACTTCGTCGCCGTTGCGCCAGTTGACCGGGGTGGCGACCCGGTGCTGTGCGGTGAGCTGCAGAGAGTCCACGACCCGCAGTACCTCGTCGAAGTTGCGGCCGGTCGTCATCGGATAGGTCAGCATCAGCTTGACCTTCTTGTCCGGGCCGATCACGAAGACACTGCGGACCGTCGCGTTCTGTGCCGGTGTGCGCGCGGTCGGGTCGCCCTCGACGTCGGCCTGCAGCATCCCGTACAGCTTCGACACGGTGAAGTCCACGTCGCCGATCACCGGGTAGTTGGGGGCGTGGCCCTGGGTCTCGGCGATGTCGCCCGCCCACTTCTGAGTGTTCTCCACCGGATCCACGGACAGGCCGATGATCTTCACGCCACGCCGGTCGAACTCCGGCTTGATGCTCGCCATGTAGCCGAGCTCGGTGGTGCAGACCGGGGTGAACGCGCGCGGGTGGGAGAACAGCACCGCCCACGAGTCCCCGATCCACTCGTGGAAGCGGATGCGCCCCTCGGTGGTGTCGGCATCGAAGTCGGGTGCGGTCTGGCCGAGCTGCAGGGTCATGATGGTCTCCATGAGGTGGTTGTGGCTCGCGGTCCGTCCGACGGATCCGCCGGACGGACAGATGGGCCTCCGGTCGCCGATCAGCATGCACGCCGACGGCGCGACAGGACATCCGTGAGACTCACCGATGTCCGGCCGCGGCGGCTCGCGCACGCTGACGGCCATGCGCATCCAGATCACGGTCCGGGAGACCGACCGGACGCCCTGCGGTGAGGTGTCGGTCGAGGGTGGGTGCGCCCGGCCGTTCTCTGGCTGGCTGCAGCTGCTGGCCATCCTCGGCGAGCTGCTTCCGCGCCCGCGCAGCGACGTCTGGCGTGAGGAGCCGCCCAGCGACGGGTGACCCCCTCATTCGCGCACGGACACCATGGCGCCCAGCTCCAGCCGGGACCGCACCCCGAGCTTGGCGAGCGCGTGTGACACGTGGGTCTCCACCGTGCGTCGCGACAGGTACATCCGCTCGGCGATCTCCGGGTTCGACAGGCGCTGGGCGACCAGGCCCGCGACCGTCCGCTCGGTCGCCGTCAGGGCTTCCCACCCGCTGGTCGCCCGGGCCCGCGGTGCCTGTGATCCGCCGCGCACCCCGAGCGCCCGCAGCGCCGCGGTCACCCGCGCGATGCTGCGCTGCGCGGCCAGCTCCGCGTAGCCCGCGCGCGCCTCCCGCAGGAGGGCGACGGCCTGCTCCCGGTCGCCGTCCCAGCGCAGGGTCCGGGAGGCGTCCTCGCAGGCCAGCGCACGGGCCAGTGGCTGGGCACCGCGGCGGTACTCCGCAACGGCCCCGACCAGCGCCTCCGGGTCGCTGTCGATCAGCCCCCGGCAGAGCAGGGCGGCCCCGCTGATGCTGGGGACGCCGGGGTTGGCCGCTGCACAGGCCTGCACCGCGGCGGTGACATCGGCCGCGCGGCCGGTCTCGCCGGCCGGTACCAGCCTGCGCACGAGCTCCGGGCCGATCTCGGGAAGCGCGGCACCGGCCCCGGTGCCCGCTATCCGGTCCCAACCTGCGACGAGCGTGGCCAGGGCCTCGGCGGGGCGCCCGGCGGCCTCGGACAGCAGTACCCCGGCCAGCAGCATCCGGTGTGCCCGCATCGGTCCGGCCCCCGCCGCGAGCGCGGCCCGGGCGGCTGCGACGTGCGCTTGCGCCGTTGCCGGCTCGTCGCGGTGGACCGCAATCACGGCGAGGATCCCGAGGCTCATCACCGGCCAGGCGGGGCGTCCGTCGCCCGTGAGCTGAACGCTGGCCACTATCTCCGATGCCGCGTCGTCCCACGACCCGGTGAGGAACAGCGCGTTGGCGAGCACGACGTGGTGCAGGGCCAGGCCCGAACGCGCGCCAAGGCCCTCGTTCAGACGCCGCCCTTGCTGCAGCATCGCCAGCCCCTCGTCGACGCGGTCGGCCGAGACGAGCATCATCCCGGCCGTCGCGGTTGCAGTCTGCGGTCCGCGGGGCCGGTCGTCGGCCGCGAGCACGCGCACCGCGCGGCAGGCCAGTTCGGCCGCCTCGACGAAAGCCCCTCGAAAGGCCTGCACCTGCGCCTTGGCGTGCAGGGACTCGGATACGGCCAGGGCATCGCCGGTCGGGCCGGCGAGCTCGACGGCCTGCTCGGCCAGGTCCACCGCAGCGTCCACCCGCCCCGTGACGAGCCGCGCGAAGGACTCGGCCGCCCGGAAGTGCGCCTGCTCGGCCATCGACGCGCCGGGCAGGTCCCCCGCAGACTCGATCAGCTTCAACGCCTCCGCGGCCCGGCCCCGGATCAGCATCGTCCGCAGCAGCAACCACCGCAGCGCGCTCTCCCGGTCCGGGTCGGCACGCCGGGCGAGCACCTCGCGGGCGACCGCCTCCCCCTCCTCGCCGCGGCCCGCGAACATCAGGGCCACGGCCCGGTCCGCGTCCAGCGCGCCGCGGTCGGGGGTGGTCGGATCGGCGAGCGCCGTCGCGTGGTCGAGCAGTTCCACGGAGACGGACGGGGATCGTGCGAGCACCTCCTCGGCCGCCCGTCGCAGCCACCGGACCGCCTCCGCGTCCCCGGGCGAAGCGCCTCGGAGCAGGTGCTCGACGACTCGGCCCGCGGGTTGCCCCGCCGCGGCCAGTGCCCGTGCGAGATCCCGGTGCAGGGCTTCCCGCAGGGCCGACGGCAGGTCCGAGTACAGGGCGTCGCGAACGAGCTCGTGCCGGAATCCCAGCCGGTCACCGCGCTCGACCAGGACCTGTGCGTCGAGCGCGGTGCGCAGCGGCCCGGCCAGCTCGGCGGCGGGACGGCCGGTGAGCAGCCGCAGGTCGGTCACCGAGAACGACGACCCGAGGATCGACGCCGACGACAGCACGTCGAGAGTGGCGCGGGGCAGGAAGCTGAGCCGGTGCAGGATCGTGAGGGTCGGAACGGGGGCCGCGGTCGATCCGTCGGTCTCGGCGCACGTCCGTCCGGTGCGGACAATCGCGCCGTCCTGGTCCAGCGCGCCGAGCAGCTCGATCAGCAGCAGCGGGTTGCCACCGGCCCGGCGCAGCTGGCCCCGGAGGTTCGGCCCGGGGGGCGCTCCAATGACGGCCTCGGCCAGCACCGGCAGGTCCGGGTCGCCGAGCGGGGCCAGCGGCAGCCGCACCGTGCCGCGGTCGGCCACCGCATCGAGGGCGGCGGTGAGCTCGGGGGTGCGCGGCAACGGGCGCGCGGTCACCACGAGCAGCAGCGGCAGATGGACGGCGCTGCGGCTCATTCGGGCCAGGCAGGTCAGGGTCGCCGGGTCGGTCCAGTGTAGGTCCTCGAGGACAAGCAGGAGGGGGTCGCGAGCGGACAGCCGCTCCACGAGGTCGGCGATGGCCTCGCCTACGCGGAACTCCAGGCCCGCGGCATGGTCGAAGCGGCCCGCCGGTGGCCGCGTGCCGCCGTCGTGGAGCAGGCGGGCGACGCTGGCACGGTCCGGGTCGGCCGGCGAGCCGGTGAGCCCGAGTGCGTCGGCGAGCACGCCGAACGGCCGCCGCTGCTCCACCTCGTCGACCGCGCCCGCGCAGACGGAGAAGCCGTGCGCGACGGCCATGCCGATGGTCTCCTCGACCAGGCGGGTCTTGCCGATGCCGGCCTCACCCTCGATCAGGAGCACCAGGCCGTGGCCTGTGGCCGCGCCGGCCAGCGCGCCGGCGAGCGCCAACCGCTCGCGGGCGCGGCCGACCAGGGGTAGCGACCCTGGCGCCATGCGTGACGAGATCGGGAACTCACCCACGGTGTCGGTCCCTCTCCGGAGTCCGTACTCCGGGAGGACTCGCTGCGAAGTGGTGGTGCGTTACGTCTGGTTTGACGGTTCCTCGAACGTGAGCCTGGCGAGGTATCACGGTGCCGGTCGGCACGGACCCGGCTGCCCCGCCGATCAGCAACAGGCCCTCGGGCCCGTACAGCCTGTCCGGCTCGGCGGGGCGCGTCGATCAGGGGCAGCTCACCGGCGCCGGGTCCACGCCGGGCACGGCCGCGCAGACGTCGGTGCCGGGCCCGCCGTCCAGACGGTCCACGCCGCCTCCGCCGGCCAACACGTCGTCGCCCGCACCGCCGTCGAGTCGGTCGTCACCGTTCCCGCCGGTGATCACGTCGTCGCCGTCGCCGCCGAGCAGCACGTCGGCGCCGCCCAGACCGATGATCACGTCCGCGAACCGCGACCCGCAGATCACGTCCGCTCCCTGGGTGCCGACGATCCGCTGCGGCGACGCCGCGTCGCGCCGGTCGATCGTGCAGACCGGTCCGGCGGTGTAGGTGATCGTCACCAGCCCGTCCCCGGCCCGCACCCCGGTGCCGAACGACGTACCGGCGGGCCCGAACCCGCTGCCCCCGCCGCCGCCGCCGCCGTCCCCGCTGATCCCGCCGCCCCCGCCGAACAACCCGCCCCCGCCGCCCCCGCCGCCGTCGACGTCTCTCGAACCACCGCTGCCGCCAGCGCCTCCGAAGCCTTCCGTACCGGGTCGCCCGAGATTGCCCGAGGTGGTGCGACCCCCACCGCCGACGCCGCCCGCGGTCTGGGTACCGCCCCCGCCACCGCCCGCGCCGCCACCGCCGTCGCCGCCGGCCAGCCCGCCGCCCGCGCCGCCGATCAGCCGCCCGGCACCGCCCCCGCCACCCGCGACGAGCAGCCGGTCGTCCAGGGAGAAAGCGCCGTCACGGACATCGGCCGCACCGCCCCCACCGGCGCCACCGGTCCCGTCGCTCGAGAACGTCCCCCCGCCACCGGGCGCGCCGCCGTTGGTCCCGCCCGCTCCGCCCGGCCGGGCGTTGTCGGTGTCCCCGCCGGCATCACCGCCCCGGCCGCCGACGTTCACCTGCAGCACCGAGCCCGCCACCACGACCAGCGTGGCCGTCGCGGACCCACCCAACCCGCCGGGCTGACCCACCACGTCACCACCCGCGGCACCGGACGCCGAGACCCGCACCTCCGCCACGCCGGCCGGCACCGTGAACAGCGCAGCCCCCGGGTCGTCGTAGGTGCACACGACCTCCGTGCCCTGCTCTGCGCACTCCGCCGGTAGCTGTGCAAGAGCCACCGGCGTGGCCACCAGCAGCATCCCCGCAGCCAGCACACCCGCCGACCCGATCACCGCACCTCTGCGCGCAACGCTGGTCATGGCTCTCCTCACCGCACGTCATGGACTGCCGCCACTCCACCGGTTGAGCGGCACGATGTCGTCCGTGAGAAGCTTTGAGATCGGTGAAGTCCGCGGCTACAGCCCGAGCTGGCGCGCGATCAGCATGCGCTGCACCTCGGAGGTGCCCTCGCCGATCTCCAGGATCTTCGCGTCGCGGTAGAACCGCCCGACCGGGTACTCGTTCATGAAGCCGTAGCCGCCGAAGACCTGGGTGGCGGCGCGGGCGTTGTCCATCGCCGCGTTCGACGACACCAGCTTCGCGATGGCCGCCTCCTTCTTGAACGGCGTGCCGGCGAGCATCTTCGCCGCGGCCGCGTAGTAGGCCAGCCGCGCGGTGTGCGCCCGGACCTCCATGTCGGCGATCATGAACTGGATCGCCTGGTACGTGCCGATGGTGTGGCCGAACGCCTCACGCTCGTGGGCGTAGCGCACGCACTCGTCGACGCAGCCCTGGGCCAGCCCGACCGACAGCGCCGCGATCGCGACCCGGCCCTCGTCGAGGATCGAGAGGAACTGCGCGTAGCCGCGACCGCGCTCGCCGACGAGGTTCGCGGCGGGCACGCGCACGTCGTCGAAGAACAGCTCGCGCGTGTCGGAGGCGCACCAGCCGACCTTCGAGTACGGCTTCGCCACCCGGAACCCGGGCGTGCCGGCCGGCACCATGATCGCCGAGATCTCCTTCTTCCCGCCGCCGGCGTCGCCGGTGATGGCGGTGACGGTCACGACCGAGGTGATGTCGGTGCCGGAGTTCGTGATGAACGCCTTCGATCCGTTGATCACCCACTCGTCGCCGTCGAGCGTCGCGGTGGTGCGGGTGGCGCCCGCGTCGGAGCCGCCGCCGGGCTCGGTCAGCCCGAACGCGCCGAGCTTCTCCCCCGCGGCCAGCGCGGGGAGCCACTCCCGCTTCTGCTCGTCGGTGCCGAAGCGGTAGATCGGCATCGCGCCCAGCGAGACCCCGGCCTCCAGCGTGATCGCCACCGAGGAGTCGACGCGGGCGAGCTCCTCCAGCGCCAGACACAGCGCGAAGTAGTCCCCGCCCATGCCGCCGTAGGACTCGGAGACGGGCAGGCCGAACAGGCCCATCGCCCCCATCTTGGCGACGATGTCGTAGGGGAACTGCTCGCGCTCGTAGAGGTCCCCGATGACGGGGGCGACCTCCTTGCGCGCGAAGTCCTCCACGGTGGCGCGCAGCGCCTCGTGCTCCTCGCTCAGTGCAAGATCCATGTCACTCCCCTTCCGGTTCGACGATCAGGAGCGCGGCGTCGCGCGCGACGGTGGCGCCCGCACGGGCGCGCAGTTCCCGGACGACCCCGTCGACCGGTGCGGTGAGCACGTGCTCCATCTTCATGGCCTCGACGACGACCAGCCGGTCGCCCGCGGCCACCCGCTGGCCCTCGGTGACCTCGACGACGGTGACGGTGCCGGGCATCGGCGACAGCACCGGCCCGCCCGCCCCGGCGTCGGCGGCGGCGGCCTCCAGGGGTGCCTGCTCGCGCACGCCCCACGCGAACCCGTCGCGGCCGATCCAGAGCGTGTCGCCGTCCTGGGCGCATCGGTAGCTCCGGCTCACGCCGCGGTAGGTCACCCCCAGCACCCGCGAGTCGGGGTCTGCGTGCGCGCGAGTCGGGGTCTGGGTGCGGGCCGAGACCGGCCGCGGCTCGCCGTCGCCGACGACGACCTCGGCTGCGGACGCCCGGCCGCGGATCCGCACGTGCACCGGGTCGTGTCCGGACACCACCATCCGCCATGTCGTCCACGCGGGCTCGCCGATCCGCCAGCCGCCGGGCACGTCGAACGGGTCGACGACGCCACCGGCCGGCTCCAGGTGCAGCAGGGCGTGGGCGGCGGCCGCGGCGAGGACGTCCTCGGGAAGCCCCGTGTCCGTGCCCGCGGGCGCCGCGTCGGGGCCTGCGGCCACCCACGCGTCGACGCGGCGGCCGACGAGCCCGGTGTCGAGCCGCCCGGCGCGCACGTCGTCGTCGCGGAGCAGGGCGCGCAGGAAGCCGATGTTGGTGCCCAGCCCGAGCAGGACGGTGCCGCGCAGTGCCGCGTCGAGGCGACGGAGGGCCTCGGGCCGGTCCGCACCGTGGGCGATGATCTTGGCGAGCATGGGGTCGTAGTCGCTGCCGACCGTGCCGCCCTCGGCGATGCCGGAGTCGACGCGCACCCCCTCGGGGAACTCGCAGGCCAGGACGTTGCCACCGGTGGGCAGGAAGCCGGACGCGGGGTCCTCGGCGTAGATCCGCACCTCGATCGCGTGCCCGCGCGGCTCGATGCGCTCCGGCCACGGCGCGCTCTCCCCCGCGGCGACGCGCAGCTGGCACTCCACGAGGTCGACGCCGTACACCTCCTCGGTGACGGGGTGCTCCACCTGCAGCCGGGTGTTCATCTCCATGAAGAAGAACTCGTCCGGTGCGTCGGCGCCGACGATGAACTCGACGGTGCCGGCGCCGGCGTAGCCGACCGCGCGCGCCGCCTCGACGGCCGCGGCCCCCATCGCCTCGCGCTGCGCGTCGGTGAGCAGGGCGGAGGGGGCCTCCTCGACGATCTTCTGGTGCCGCCGTTGCAGGCTGCACTCCCGCTCGCCGAGGTGCACCACGTTGCCGTGGGTGTCGGCCAGCACCTGGATCTCGATGTGGCGCGGCGTGGTGACCAGCCGCTCCACCAGCAGCGTGTCGTCGCCGAACGAGCCGCGTGCCTCGCGCCGGGCGGCGGCGATCGCGTGCTCGAGGTCCTCGGCGCGGTGCACCTCGTGCATGCCCTTGCCGCCCCCGCCCGCGCTGGGCTTGAGCAGCACCGGGTAGCCGACCTGCTCGACGGCGAGCGCGAGTGCGGCGTCGTCGAGCCCGGCGCCGTCCGAGCCGGGCACGACCGGGACGCCGGCCTTCGCGACGGTCTGCTTGGCACGGATCTTGTCGCCCATCGCCTCGATCGCCGACGCGGGCGGCCCGACGAACACGATCCCCGCCTCCTCGCAGGCGGCGGCGAACGCGGTGTTCTCGGACAGGAACCCGTAGCCGGGGTGGATCGCCTGCGCCCCCGCGGCCCGCGCGGCCTCGATCACGGCCGGGATCGACAGGTAGCTCTGCGCCGCCGCGGCCGGACCGATCCGCACGGCCACGTCGGCCGCGGTGACGTGGGGCGCGCCGGCGTCGGCGTCGGAGTACACCGCCACGGACCGCACGCCGAGCGTCCGCAGCGTCCGGATCACGCGGACGGCGATCTCCCCGCGGTTGGCGACGAGCACGGTGTCAAACACGGGCATCTCCCAGCGGGCTGGTGTGGTCGGACGAGCTGCTGCGTCCGGACGAACCGCGGTGATCAAGGACAGATGGCGGTCCGCAGAGATCCACAGACGACCATCTGCCCTTGATCGTCGGGCTGGACCGGTCAGCGGCGAGAGGTGCGGTCGTACGGGCGGTGACCGAGGCGAGACGGTCGTGCGCGGAGATCCACCGGCGACCGTCTGACCGTGATCGCGGGGCGGCCGGGCCGGGGGCGGGCACGGCGGTCACATCCGGAAGACGCCGAAGTGCGGCGCCTCCAGCGGGGCGTTCGCGGCGGCGCTCAGGGACAGGCCCAGCACCGTGCGGGTGTCCATCGGGTCGATCACACCGTCGTCCCAGAGCCGGGCGGTCGAGTAGTACGGGTGGCCCTGGTGCTCGTACTGGGCGCGGATGCGGTCCTTGAACGCCTCGGACGGCTCCGGGTCCTTCGGCGAGCGCACCGCGTCGAGCACGAGCGCGGCCTGCTCGCCGCCCATGACCGAGATCCGGGCGTTGGGCCACATGAACAGGAACCGGGGCGAGTACGCCCGGCCGCACATGGAGTAGTTGCCTGCGCCGAACGACCCGCCGATGATCACGGTGAGCTTCGGGACGCGGGTGGAGGCCACCGCCGTCACCATCTTGGCGCCGTTCTTCGCGATGCCGCCCGCCTCGTACTCGCGCCCGACCATGAACCCGGAGATGTTCTGCAGGAACACCAGCGGGATGCCGCGCTGGTCGCACAGCTCGACGAAGTGCGCGCCCTTGAGGGCGGACTCGGAGAACAGGATCCCGTTGTTCGCGACGATCCCGACCGGGTGGCCGTGGATCCGCGCGAAACCGGTGACCAGGGTGGTGCCGTACTCGGCCTTGAACTCGTGGAACCGGGAGCCGTCGACGACACGGGTGATCACCTCGCGCACGTCGTAGGGGGTGCGGGAGTCCGTCGGTACAACGTGGTAGAGCTCGGCCGGGTCGGCGACGGGCTCCTCGGTGGGCAGGACCTCCCACGGCCGTGGCGCGCGCGGGCCCAGCGTGCCGACGATGGAGCGCACGATCGACAGGGCGTGCGCGTCGTCGTTGGCGAGGTGATCGGTGACGCCGGAGGTCTTCGAGTGCAGGTCCCCGCCGCCCAGCTCCTCGGCGGTGACGACCTCCCCGGTCGCGGCCTTCACCAGCGGCGGCCCGCCGAGGAAGATCGTGCCCTGGTTGCGCACGATGACCGCCTCGTCGCTCATCGCGGGCACGTACGCACCGCCCGCGGTGCACGAGCCGAGCACCGCGGCGATCTGCGGGATGCCCAGGCCCGACATCTGCGCCTGGTTGTAGAAGATCCGGCCGAAGTGCTCGCGGTCGGGGAACACGTCGTCCTGCTCGGGCAGGTACGCGCCGCCGGAGTCGACGAGGTAGATGCAGGGCAACCGGTTGTGCAGCGCCACCTCCTGGGCCCGCAGGTGCTTCTTCACCGTCACGGGGAAGTACGTGCCGCCCTTGACGGTGGCGTCGTTGGCGACGATCACGCACTCGCGCCCGGCCACCCGGCCCACGCCGGTGATCACCCCGGCGCCGGGGGCGTCGCCGTCGTACATCCCGTGGGCGGCGAGCGGGGACAGTTCCAGGAACGGCGAGGAGGGGTCGACGAGGGAGTCGACGCGGTCGCGCGGCAGCAGCTTCCCCCGCTCGACGTGCCGCGCCCGCGCGCGCTCCGACCCGCCGAGGCGGGCGGTGGCGAGCTGTGCGCGCAGGTCGGTGACGAGAGCGCGGTGCCCGGTGGCCGGCCCGCCGGCCGTCGACGCGGTTTCCAGTGCGGTGCCCATGGCCCGCAGGTTAACGTTCATTAACGTCGGGCGCCAGTGTGGTGCGCAGCTCAGCCGGTTAGCGACCGTTCACCTGTATGGTCGACCGATGGTGGCGACCGAGGTACGGACGCGGCGCGAGCAGATCCTCGCCGTCGCCGCGCAGCTCTTCGCCCGCCACGGGTTCCACGGCGTGACCATCGCCGACCTCGGCGCCGCGGTGGGGGTGAGCGGCCCGGCCCTGTACCGGCACTTCCCGGGCAAGGAGGCACTGCTCGCGGAGCTGCTGGTCGGGATCTCCGAGCACCTGCTCGCCGGGGGGCAGGAGCGGGCCGCCGCCTCCGACGACCCGCACGAGGTGCTCGCCGCGCTCGTCGACTTCCAGGCGGCCTTCGCGCTGCGCGAGCCGGAGCTGATCGTGGTGCAGGACCGCGACCTCGCCAACCTCCCGCCCGCAGGTCGGCGCCGCGTGCGCCGGCTGCAGCGCACCTACCTCGAGATCTGGGTGGACACCCTGTGCCGGATCCACCCCGGGCTCAGCGCCGACGCCGCCCGGGTGGCCGCCCACGGCGCGTTCGGCCTGCTCAACTCCACCCCGCACGCCGGTCGCGGCACCGAGGCCGCCGCGCTGCTGCGGCGGATGGCGCTGGCCGCGCTCACCGACCTGGCGTCTCCCGCGGGCTGATCCGCCCGAGCCGGGGCCGGCCGACGGCGATCACGGCCGGTCCGTGCTCCGGGTTAGGGTCCCGGACGTGACCTGCGCGCTCGTGGACGCCGCCCGCACCGCCGCCGCCGACGCCGCCCGGGCGGGAGGCGCGGTGCTGGCCGCCACCGACCGCTCCCGCGTCGAGGTCACCCTCAAGGACGCGCGCGTCGACGTCACCACCTCGGCCGATCTCGCCTCGCAGGCCGCGGTGGTGGCCGTGCTGCGCGCGGCCTTCCCGCAGCACGTGATCGTCGGGGAGGAGGGCACCGAGCCCGGTTCCGACGCCGAGCACGTCTGGTACGTCGACGGCCTCGACGGCACGTCCAACTTCACCCACGGCATCCCCTGGTACTGCGTGTCGGTGGCGCTGCGCTGCGGACCGGATGCGGTCGCGGGCGCGGTGTACGACCCGGTCCACGACGAGCTGTGGTCGGCCGGGCGCGGGCAGGGTGCCACCGGCAACGGGGTCCCGCTGCGGGTGGCCACGACCGGCGCGCTGGACGCCGCGGTGGTCGTCAGCCAGATCCAGACCTCGGACCCGGGCCGGATCGCGCAGTTCGCGGCGATGTTCGAGCAGCTCATGAACGCGGCGGGCGGGGTGCGCTTCACCGGGGCACCCGCGCTGATCCTCAGCCACATCGCGGCCGGGCACTTCACCGGATACGTCGAGCGGGCGATGCCGCCGTGGGACATCGGTGCCGGCCAGCTGATCCTGGAGGAGGCGGGCGGGCGGCTCACCAACCTCGCGGGGGTGCGGGTGGCGAGCGCGGACGTCACCGATGTGGTGGCCACGAACGGCGCGGTGCACGAGGAGCTGCTCGCGGTGCTCGCGGCTCCCCCGACGGTCCGGCCGACCCCGGACCGCTGAACCGGTGGCCCCGGACTGGCGCGACCCGCCGCCCGCGGGGGACCATGGCCGCGAACCAGTCGTTCCCAGTGGTGCGGACGGCCCACCCGGCCGGATGCGGAGACCCCTGTGACCGAACTGCTGGCTCCCCACTCGCTCGCCGCGCACGCCGGCGTCACGTCCACCTCGGGCCACGACGCGCTCCGCGCCGACATCCGCCGCCTGTCCACCATGCTCGGTCGCACCCTCGTCCACCACGGCGGTCCCGAGCTGCTCGACCTGGTGGAGCAGGTCCGCAAGCTCTCCCGCGAGGGCGGCCCGCAGATCAGCCGGCTGCTGTCCGGGCTCGACGCCGGCACCGCCGTGGCGCTGGCCCGCGCGTTCTCGCAGTACTTCCAGCTCGCCAACATCGCCGAGCAGCGCCACCGGGCCGCCGAGCTCGCCGCCACCCACCCCGGCGGCCGCGGACCGCTGCGCAGGCTGATGGAGCGCCTCGCCGGCGAGGCCGACCACGACGCGGTGCAGGCCGTGCTCGCCCGCGCCGAGCTGCGGCCGGTGTTCACCGCGCACCCGACGGAGTCGTCGCGCCAGTCGGTGCTCGCGATCCTGCGCCGCGTCGCCGACGGGCTGGACCGCGGCGCGTCCGACGACGCGCTGGAGGCGCTGGTCGAACTGCTCTGGCAGACCGACGAGCTGCGCCCCGGCAAGCCGACCGTCGCCGACGAGGCCCGCGCGATCGGCTGGTACATGGAGCAGCTGGGCCGCGGGGCGGTGCCGGAGCTGCTCGGCGAGTACGAGCGCGAGGTGCGTGCCGCCGGGTTCACGGTGCCGCCGGACGCCCGTCCGCTCGCGCTCGGCTGCTGGGTGGGCGGCGACCGCGACGGCAACCCCAACGTCACCCCGGCCGTCACGCGCGAGGTGCTGGAGCTGTACTCCGACCGCGCGCTGCGCATCCACGAGGGCCTGGTCGAGGAGCTGATCGGCGAGCTGTCGGTCTCCACCCGGGTGATCGGGGTGTCGGAGGAGCTGCGCGGCTCGCTGGCCCGCGACCGCCGTGCCCTTCCGGAGGTCCACGACCGCTTCATCCGGCTCAACGCGAACGAGCCCTACCGCCTCAAGCTCTCCTACATCCAGGCCAGGCTGGCGAACACGCGCACCCGGACCGAGCACGTGGCCGGCCGCGACTACCTCGGCCCGGACGCCTACGTCGCGGACCTCGCCGTCGTCGACCGCTCGCTGCGCGGGCACCTCGGCGCCCGCATCGCCGACGGCACGCTGGCCCGGGCGCTGCGCACGGCCCGCGCCCTGGGCCTGCACCTGGCCGAGCTGGACGTCCGCGAGCACAGCCGGCGCAACCACGACGCCCTCGGCGCGGTGTACGACGCCCTCGGCGAGCTCGACCGGCCCTACGCCGACCTCGACCGCGCCGAGCGCACCGAGCTGCTGGGCCGCGAGCTCGACGCGGGCCGTCCGCTGATCCGCCGTCACTACGGTCTCCCCGACCCGGCGGCCGACGTCCTCGCCACGTTCGACCTGCTGCACGAGATGCAGCACCGCTACGGCCCGCAGGTGGCCCGCACCTACATCGTGTCGATGTGCCAGGGCGTCGACGACCTGCTGGCGGTCGCCGTGCTCGCCCGCGAGGCGTACATGGTGGAGCTGCGGCACGATCCGCGGTCCTCGCTCGACCTGGTACCGCTGTTCGAGACCGTCGAGGAGCTCTCGCAGGCCGGTCCGCTGCTGGACGCGCTGCTGTCGGTGCCCGGCTACCGGCAGCACGTGCGCAACCGCGGCGAGCTGCAGGAGGTCATGCTCGGCTACTCCGACTCCAACAAGGGGGCCGGCATCACCACCTCGCAGTGGGAGATCCACCGCGCCCAGCGCCAGCTCCGCGACGTCGGCGCGAAGCACGGGGTGCGGCTGCGGCTGTTCCACGGTCGCGGCGGGTCGGTGGGGCGTGGCGGCGGGCCGTCGGCGGAGGCGGTGGCGTCGGCGCCGTACGGGTCGGTGGACGCGACGATGAAGGTCACCGAGCAGGGCGAGGTGGTCTCCGACAAGTACTCGCTGCCCGCGCTGGCACACGACAACCTGGAGATCATGCTCGCCTCGATGCTGGAGGCCACGCTGCTGCACCAGTCCTCGCGGTGGGACGACGCCACGCTGGAGCGCTGGGACGAGGCGATGACCGTCGTCAGCGACGCCGCCCGCGCCGCGTACACGGGGCTCGTCGCGCAGCCGGGGCTGCCGGAGTTCTTCACCGCCGCCACCCCGGTCGACGAGCTGGGCGAGCTCAACGTCGGCTCCCGCCCGTCGCGGCGGCCCGGCTCCGGGGAGCGCACCCTCGACGACCTGCGCGCGATCCCGTGGGTGTTCGGCTGGACGCAGACCCGGATGGTGGTGCCCGGCTGGTACGGCCTCGGCAGCGGTCTGGCGGCCGCGCGCGAGGCCGGCTACGGGCCGCAGCTCGACGAGATGGGCGAGTGGGCGTTCTTCACCAACCTGCTCGGCAACGTCGAGATGACACTGGCCAAGACCGACCTGCGGATCGCCCGGGTCTACGTCGACGAGCTGGTGGACCCGTCGCTGCACCCGATCTTCGACGACATCCTGGCCGAGCACGAGCGCACCCGGCGGGAGGTGCTGGCACTGGCCGGGTCCGACACGCTGCTGGCCCGGCATCCGGTGCTGCGCAACACCCTCGACGTCCGCGCGTCCTACCTGGAGCCGCTGCACCACCTGCAGGTGGAGCTGCTCTCGCAGCGCCGCCGCACCGCCGAACCGGACGCCGACCTGCAGCGCGCCCTGCTGCTGACCATCAACGGCATCGCGGCCGGCCTGCGCAACACGGGCTGATCCGGACCGGACCGGGTCATCGGGAGCTGAGGGCGGGTTCCCGGGGGACGGCCGTCGCCGCCTTGGCCGGGGCGGGCCACCCCGGCCACACGAGCAGCCGCAACCCGTTCAGGCACACCAGCACGGTGCTCAGCTCGTGCGCGGCGACGCCGACCGCGAGCGGCAGCGTGCCGGCGAGGTCCCAGGTCACCAGCGCGACGATCACGGCGGCGGCGAACGCGAGGTTGGCCCGGGCGATCCGCTGCGCCCGCCGGGTGAGGGCGATCAGCGGCGGGAGCGAACCGAGCGGGTCGCGCAGCAGCACGCCGTCGGACGCCTGGACGGCGAGCGCGCCCGCCCCCTCGCCGACGGCGAGCCCGGCGTCGGCGGTGGCGAGCAGCGGGGCGTCGTTGATCCCGTCGCCGACGGCCAGGACCCGCCGGCCCTGCGCCTGCCGGTCCGCGACGACCTCGGCCTTGCCACCGGGCAGCAGGCCGGCCCGCACGTCGTCGAGCCCCAGTTCCCGGCCGATCCGGGTGGCGGGGGTGGGGGCGTCACCGGTGAGCAGGGTCGGGGTGGTGCCGAGCAGGGCGGTCAACTCGGCGATCGCCGCCGTCGCCCCGGTGCGCAGCTCGTCGGACAGGGCCAGCACCCCGACCGGGCGCCCGTCCACCGTGACGACGACCGCGGTGCGCCCGGCCGACTCGTGGCGCGCGACGGCCGCCGCCGCAGCGCCGTCGGTCGCGACCGCGGCGGGGTGGACCGCGCGGACCTCCGCGCCGTCCACCTCGGCGCGGACCCCGACGCCGGGTTCCGCGCCGAACGCGTCCGCCCGCGGCACGTCGAGGTGCGCCGCCGCCTCCCGCACCGCCCGGCCCAGCACGTGCTCACTGCCCGCCTCGGCCGCCGCGGCCAGCGCGAGCACCCGGTCGCGGGACAGGTCGGCGACGGGCTCGACAGCCACCACCTCGGGACGGCCGCGGGTGACGGTGCCGGTCTTGTCCAGCACCACCGAGTCGGCGGCGGCGAGGCCCTCGACCACGGTGGCGTCCTTGAGCAGCACCCCACGCCGCCCGGCTACGGCGATGGCGGCGAGCAGCGGTGGCATCGTCGCGAGCACGACCGCGCACGGGGACGCGACGATCATGAACGTCATGGCGCGCAGCAGTGTGGGTTCGAACTCGGCACCGAGCAGCAGCGGACCGGCCAGCAGGGCGACGGTGGCCGCCACGACGAGCACCGAGTAGCGCTGCTCGATCTTCTCGATCCACAGCTGCCGCCCGGCCTTGGTCTCGGTGGCCTGCTCCACCTGTGCGGCGATACCGGCGACGATCGAGTCGGCCGGGTCGCGTTCCACCCGCACCCGCAGCGTTCCGGTGCCGTTGACGGTGCCGGCGTGCACGTCGTCGCCCGCCGCGCGCGGGACCGGGAGGGGCTCGCCGGTCAGACCGGCGGTGTCGATGTCGCTCTCGCCGTCGAGGACGCGCCCGTCGGCCGGGACCTTCTCCCCCGGGCGGACGACGACCTCGTCGCCGACCCGCAGCGCGTCGGCGCGCACGACGCGCTCGGAACCGGCCAGCGTCGCGCTCTGGGGGGCGAGGTCGAGCAGGGCGTGGATGCTGCGCTCGGTGCGCGCGGTCATCACCGCCTCCAGAGCGCCGGAGGAGGCGAAGATGACGATGAGCAGGCCGCCGTCGAGGTACTGGCCGATCGCGGCGGCGGCCAGGGCGGCCACGACCATCAGCAGGTCGACGTCGAGCCGTCGCTCGCCGAGCGCGCGCACGCCCTCGACCAGCGGCTCCCAGCCCCCGGCGACGTAGCAGACGGCGTAGAGCAGTGCGACGAACGCGAACGGGGCTCCGAGCAGGTCGGCGGGGACGGCCAGCGCGAACGCGGCGAGGGAGAGCGCGGCCCAGCGGACCTCGGACATCGACCACATACGTGGCAGCATAGCTGCGTATATACGAAGGTATGCAGTCGGCCGCCGGGCAGGTACCCTGGGCCCGTGCACGACGGCATCCCCGGCTTCGCGATGCCGCACCCGGACGACGTCCGGCGGGCGGCCGATTCCCTGCGCCTGCTCGCCGACCCCACCCGAATCAAGATCCTCTGGGCCCTGCTGCACGGCGAGGAGTCGGTCACCTGCCTGGCCGAGCTGGTGGGAGCCGCCCCCACCGCGGTCAGCCAGCACCTGGCCAAGCTGCGGCTCGCGGGCCTGGTCGAGGGTCGCCGCGAGGGCACCTACATCTACTACACGGCGGGCGACCAGGTGCGCGGGCTGCTCACCGAGGCCCTGCGCCCCGCCGACGCCTCGGCCCCTGCGCGCTAGCGCCGCATCGAGAGGGTTCGGTGCCGGACTCCGGGTACCCGCAGGCGGCGTTGCGGTCCTGGCGAGGACGACACCCGGCGTGGTGGGCTGCTGCGCCGGTGCTCAGCGAGCCTGCTTCGCCGCCAGCTCGGCCACCGCGCGGCGGGCGGCGGCCGGGTCCGGGGCGGCACAGGCCGCGGCGGCGCGCTCGCGGCAGTCATCCAGTGACGCGGTGGCCAGTGCGGCACCGACTCCGGCCAGGGCGCCCGCGCCCATCGACAGCGTCGCCATCCCCAGCCCGACGAGCACCGGGGCCAGTGCCGCGTCCGCTGCGGCCTCGCCGCACACGCCGACCGGCGTGCCGGTGTCGGCCGAGGCGTCGCCGAGGATCCGCAGCAGGCGCAGCAGCGCCGGCTGCCAGGGGTCGTTGAGGGCGGCGACCGGGCCGGACTGCCGGTCGGCCGCGAACAGGTACTGCGCGAGGTCGTTGGTGCCCACGCTGGCGAAGTCGACCTCGGCGAGCACCTCGTGCGCGGTCAGGGCGGCGGCGGGCACCTCGATCATCACGCCGGCGCTCGCGATGCCGTGCGCGCGGCAACGGGCGACGAACCACGCCGCCTCGTCCGCGGTGGACACCATCGGGGCCATCACCTTGAGCTGCGCCCCGGTCTCGGCGGCGGCCGCGGCGAGCGTGGCGAGCTGGCGGTCCAGCACGTCGGCACCGTTGCCGGGGACCCGCGCCACCCGCAGGCCGCGCACGCCCAGCGCCGGGTTCGGCTCACCGTCCAGGGTCAGGAAGGGCAGCGGTTTGTCGGCGCCCGCGTCGAGGGTGCGGGCGGTGACCGGCAGCCCGGCGAACGCCGAGAGCACCCCGGCGTACACCTCGTGCTGCCGGTCCACCCCTGGCTCCTCGGCCGCGGACAGGAACGCCAGCTCGGTACGGAACAGGCCGACCCCCTCCGCGCGCAGGTCCGCGGCCTTCACGGCCCCCTCGGCGTCGCCGACGTTGGCCAGCAGCGCGACCACGTGCCCGTCGGCGGTGCGACCGGCGCCGTTCCACTCGGCGGCGACGGCGGCGGCGCCCTCCAGCGCGACGACGCCGGCCACCTCCGAGACCTCTCCCGTCGCCCCGTCGACGAGCACCGCGCCGCCCTCGGTCAGCGACGTCGCCCCGGCGCAGCCGACCACGGCGGGGATGCCGAGCGAGCGGGCCAGGATCGCGGTGTGGCTGGTCGGGCCGCCCTGCTCGGTGACCAGCGCGAGTGCGATACCCGGACGCAGCCCGGCGGTGTCCGCAGGGGCGAGGTCCGTGGCGACCAGCACACACGGCGTGTCGAGGTCGGCGACGCCCGGCGCGGGCAGGCCCTGCAGCTCCGCGACGATCCGGTCGCGCACGTCGTGGATGTCGCGGGCGCGCTCGGCCATGTAGCCGCCCATGCCGGTGAGCAGGTCGGCGAACGCGCCGGCCGCCTCGTACACGGCACGTGCGGCGGGACGGCCACCGTCGACGACCAGGCCACGGGCGTTGTCGAGCAGCGCCGGGTCGGTGACCATCGCGACGGTCGCCTCCAACACGTCGCGCGCGTCGCCGGACACCGTCGCCGCGCGGGCCTCCAGTCGGGCGGCGACGACGCCGACGGCGGGAGCGATCCGGGCGGCCTCGGCGGCGGGATCGGTCGGCGTGGGCCCGACCGGGGGCTCGCCGGGTGCGTCGGCCACGCGGACCACCAGCCCGCTCGCCCGCCCGGCACTCGCGGGGATGCCACTCAGTGTCCGCATGTCCACTCCCAGATGACTTCGTCGTGACCCGTTGACAAACACAGTAAAACCCACATACTCAGTCATAAGCAAGCATCAAGTCGGGAGAGAACACAGATGTACGCAGCAGAGCGGCAGCAGTGGTTGCTCAATCGGGCCCGCGACGCGGGCCGGGTCGACGTGGCCGTCACGGCCGAGGAGCTCGACGTCTCGGCGGAGACCATTCGGCGCGACCTCGATGTCCTGGAGCGCCAGGGGCTGCTGCGCCGCGTGCACGGCGGCGCCATCCCGGTCGACCTGCTGGGGTTCGAGCCCGGCATCTCCGCCCGCGACGCCGTCGCCACCCAGGAGAAGGACCGCATCGCGAAGGCCGCCCTCGGCGAGCTGGAGGGGGCGTCCACCGTGCTGCTCGACGCCGGCACCACCACCGCCCGGCTGGCCGCGCTGCTTCCCGCCGACCGCGAGCTGACCGTCGTCACCAATGCCCTGCCGATCGCCTCCATGCTCGCCGCGCGCCCCAACATCACGTTGCTGATGCTGGGCGGCCGGGTCCGCGGCACCACGATGGCCACGGTCGACGAGTGGGCGATCGACGTCCTCGGCGACCTCACCGCGGACGTCGCTTTCCTGGGCACCAACGGCTTCTCCGCCGACCGCGGCCTCACCACACCCGACCGCGCGGAGGCCGCGGCCAAGAAGGCGATGCTCTGCGCCGCCCGCCGCGCGGTGGTGCTGGCCGACTCCGACAAGCACGGCACCGACCAGTTCGTGCGCTTCGGCCGGCTCGACCAGGTCGATGCGCTGATCACCGACACCGGCCTGACGCCGGACGCCGCGGCCGCGCTGACGGCCGCCGGACCGAGAGTGGTGCGCGCATGATCGTCACCGTCACCCCCAATCCCAGCCTCGACCGCACGGTCGAGCTGCCGTACCTGCAGCGCGGGGAGGTGCACCGGGCCACCTCGGTACGGCTCGACCCCGGGGGCAAGGGCGTCAACGTGGCCCGCGCGCTCACCGCGGCCGGCCTCGACACGATCGCGGTGCTGCCCTCGGGCCGGGCGCCCGGCGGGCGGCTCACGGGGCTGCTCGACGTGCACCAGGTCCGTGCGGCGACCGTGGCCATCAGCGGGGCCACGCGGACCAACACCACGCTCGTGGAGCCGGACGGCACGACCACGAAGATCAACGAGCCGGGCCCGGTCCTCACCGGCGCCGAGGTCGCCGAGCTGGTCGAGACGGTCTCCGCGCTGGCCGCCGGGGCGAGCTGGATCGTGAGCTGCGGGTCGCTGACCGCGGGGATGCCCGAGGACTTCCACGCCGGGATCGTGCGGCGCGGGCGCCGGGCGGGAGCCCGCGTGGCCGTCGACACGAGCGACGCCCCGCTGCGCGTCGCGTGCACCGCCGGGCCGGATCTGATCAAGCCCAACCACGAGGAGCTGGCCGAGCTCGTGGGCCGTCCCCTGGTGAGCCTCGGCGACGTCCTCGATGCCGCACGCGAGGTGCGCGCGGCCGGTGTCGGTGCGGTGCTCGTCAGCCTCGGCGAGGGCGGCGCGCTGCTGGTGGAGCCCCCCGGCGTCCACGGCGGCGGCGAGTACCACGCCCTCTCGTCGCCGATCGCCGTCCGCAGCACCGTCGGCGCAGGTGACGCCACCCTCGCCGGCTTCCTCGCCGCAGGCGGTACCGGCCCCGACGCCCTGCGGCACGCGGTGGCCTACGGGGCCGCCGCGTGCCGCCTGCCGGGCAGCGCGATGCCCGGACCGCACGAGATCGACCTGCACGACGTCCGCGTGGTCTCCCACCCGGACGAGACCCTTCACCTCACCGGAGCAGCCGTATGACCGCCGCACTGATCACCGCCGATTTCGTCGACCTCGACCTGCCGTCGGACGACCGCCGCACCGCCGTGCGCTCACTCGCCGAGCGGCTGGAGAAGGCCGGTCGGGTCACCGACCTCGAGCGCTTCCTGGCCGACATCGAGGCCCGTGAGGCGCAGATGGCCACCGGTCTGGAGGGCGGCATCGGCATCCCGCACTGCCGCTCCGCGGCCGTCACCGAGCCGACGCTCGCGTTCGGCCGCAGCACGACGGGCGTCGACTTCGGCGCCGAGGACGGGCCGGCCACGCTCGTCTTCATGATCGCCGCTCCGGAGGGCGGCGACACCGACCACATGACGGTGCTGGCCGCGCTGGCCCGCCGGTTGGTGCGCAAGGCGTTCAAGGACGAGCTGAACGGCGCGACCGACGCCGGAGCCGTTGCCGACTACATCCAGAAGGAGGTCGCCCCGTGAGTACCCAGCGCAGCATGAAGCTCCTGGCCATCACCGCGTGCCCCACGGGCATCGCCCACACCTACATGGCCGCCGAGGCCCTCGAACAGGCGGCGGCCGACGCCGGGCACGAGATGGTCGTCGAGACCCAGGGGTCGGCGGGGACCACACCGTTCACCGACGCCCAGATCGCCGAGGCCGACGCGATCATCCTCGCCGCCGACGTCGAGGTCCGGGACAGGGAGCGCTTCGCGCACCTGCCGACGATCCAGGTCGGCGTGAAGAAGGCGATCAGCGGTGCCGACGCACTCGTCGCGCAGGCCGTCGAGGCCGCGCAGAACGCAGCTGCCGCGGGGGTCCCCGCCCAGCGGACGGCCTCCCCGGCGACCAAGGACTTCGGCCCGGGCTTCGGCTCGAAGCTGCGCGGCTGGCTGATGACGGGCGTCTCCTACGTCATCCCGTTCGTGGCTGCGGGCGGCCTGCTGATCGCGCTGGGCTTCGCGCTGGGCGGCTTCGAGATCGCCGACGCACCCGCGGTCACCGAGGGTTTCGATCCGCTGGCCCTGGCCAGCTGGGCCGCCCTGTCCTTCCAGATCGGTGCGCTCGCCTTCGGCTTCCTGGTACCGGTGCTGGGCGGCTTCATCGCCTACGCGATGGCCGACCGGCCGGCGATCGTGCCCGGCTTCGTCGGCGGCGCGATCGCCGCGGAGATCGGCGCGGGCTTCCTGGGGGGCCTGATCGCGGGCCTGCTCGCCGGCGCGGTCGTCATGGGGCTCAAGCGCTTCTCGGTGCCCAAGGCGATGGCCGGGATCATGCCGGTGGTCGTCTACCCGCTGCTCGGCACGCTGGTGATCGGCATCGCGATGTTCGTGGTCATCGGCCCGCCGCTGGCCGCGGTGAACACCGGTCTGACCGCCTGGCTCAACAGCCTGTCCGGGGCCAACGCCCTGCTGCTCGGCGCGATCGTCGGCCTGATGATGGCCTTCGACATGGGCGGGCCGGTGAACAAGGCCGCCTACACGTTCGCGCTCGCCGGGCTGGAGAGCGGCTCCGAGGCCGGGCTGCTGATCATGGCCGCCGTGATGGCGGCCGGCATGACCCCGCCGCTGGCGATGGCGCTGGCCACCGTCGTCCGCAAGAAGCTGTTCAGCGAGGTCGAGCGGGAGAACGGTCGGGCAGCCTGGCTGCTCGGGGCGTCCTTCATCACCGAGGGCGCCATCCCGTTCGCCGCGGCCGACCCGCTGCGCGTCATCCCGTCCCTGATGGCCGGCTCCGCCGTCACCGGCACCCTGTCCATCGCCTTCGGTTCGACGCTGCGGGCTCCGCACGGCGGCATCTTCGTGCTGCCGCTGATCGGCAACCCGTGGGCCTACCTCGTCGCGATCGTCGCCGGGACGCTGGTGTCCACCGCGCTGGTCATCGGCCTGAAGAACGCCCGACGCACCCCCGCCACCGAGACGGCGCGCGTCGCCGTCGCCGCCTGATCGGAGAATCAGCCATGACCGTCGAACGCCGTGTCACCGTCGGATCGTCGGTGGGCCTGCACGCCCGCCCCGCCACGCTGTTCACCAAGGCCGCCGCCGCGCAGCCCGTCAAGGTCACCATCGCCGCGGGCGACCGCGGACCGGTCGACGCCCGCAGCATCCTCTCGGTGCTCGGGCTGGGTGTGGGCAGCGGCGAGGAGGTGGTGCTGGCCGCCGAGGACGGCGCCGACTCCGAGGCCGCCGTCGCGGCACTGGCCGATCTGCTCGCCACCGACATGGACGCGGGCTGACCGGCTCCCGGCCGGCCCGGGTCACGACAGCGGCGCGGTTCCCCTCCGTCGCGGGGCGCCGCGCCGCTGCGCGTCACCCCCCGGCGTCGCCGGATGCGGGCCAGGGCTGGCCGCCGCCGGTTCGGTTGGCCAGTCTGTGACGGTGCACGTCGACCTCAACGCCGATCTCGGCGAGTCGTTCGGTCGCTGGACCCTCGGCGACGACGACGCCATGCTCGGCCTCGTCACCTCGGCCAACGTCGCGTGCGGCTTCCACGCCGGCGACGCGACGACGCTGCGCCGCACGTGTGCACGTGCCGCCGAGGCCGGGGTCGTCGTGGGTGCCCAGGTCGGGTACCGCGACCTCGCCGGGTTCGGCCGTCGATTCCTCGACATGGACCCCGTCGAGCTCACCGACGACGTGCTCTACCAGCTCGGCGCGCTCGACGGCCTGTGTCGCGTGGCGGGCGTCGCCGTCCGCTACCTGAAGCCGCACGGGGCGCTCTACAACGCCGTGGTGCACCACGAGGGCCAGGCCCGGGCCGTGGTGGACGCCGTCCGCGCCTACGACAGCGGGTTGCCGGTGCTGGGGTTGCCCGGCTCGGCGCTGCTGGCGGCCGCCGAGGCGGCGGGGCTGCGGGCGGTGCCGGAGTTCTTCGCCGACCGGGGGTACAGCGCGTCGGGGACGCTCGTACCCCGCTCGGAGCCCGGGGCCCTGCTGCACGATCCGGCGGAGGTGGCCGGGCGGGTGCGCCGGCTGCTGGCCGACGGGCTGGTCCGGGCCGTGGACGGAACCGAGGTGGCCGTGCGGGCGGAGTCGGTGTGCCTGCACGGCGACAGCCCGGGTGCGGTGGGGATGGCGGCGGCGGTCCGCGCGGGGCTGGAGGCGGCGGGCATCGGGTTGCGGGCGTTCGCGTGACGCCGCAGTCGCGCAGCTCGGGTCCCGATCCCGGCGATCACCGCGTGCGCGTGCTGACGTGCGGGGACGCGGCGCTGCTGTGCGAGGTGGGCGACCTCGACGACGTGCTGGCCCTCGCCGACGCCGTACGCGGGGCCGGGCCGGCCGGCGTCGTCGACGTGGTGCCCGCCGCCCGGACCGTGCTGCTGGTGACCGCACCCGACACCGACCTGGACGCGCTGGGGTCCGCGGTGCGTGGCCTGCCCCTGGACCGCTCCACGCCCGTCGGGGACCGGGCGACGGTGGACGTCCCGGTGGTCTACGACGGCGCGGATCTCGACAAGGTCGCCCGGCTCACCGGGCTCGGCGTCGACGGCGTGGTGCGGGCCCACACCGCGGGCACCTGGCGCGTGGCGTTCGGCGGGTTCGCGCCCGGGTTCGCCTACCTCGTGGGCGGTGACGAGCGGCTGCGCGTGCCCCGCCGCGACGAGCCACGCACCGAGGTCCCGGCCGGTGCGGTGGGACTGGCCGGTGAGTTCAGCGGGATCTACCCGCGCAGCTCCCCCGGCGGCTGGCAGCTGATCGGCCGCACGGACGTGGACCTGTGGAACGAGACACGCGCCGAACCCGCCCTCCTGCGACCGGGCGCCCGCGTGCGCTTCGTCCGCACTTCGGAGCCACGACGCGCTCCGGAACGGGATCGGAACGGCAGTGTGGCTCCGAGGTGCGGACGCCGACGGCTGGAGGTGGTGGCCACCGGGGCGCTCGCCCTCGTGCAGGATCTCGGGCGGCCGGGAAACGGTGCGGTCGGGGTCGGGAGCTCCGGCGCCGCGGACCGGGCGGCCCTGGCTCTGGCGAACCGGCTCGTGGCCAACCCGCCGGGCGCCGCCGGGCTGGAGGTGACGTTCGGCGGGCTGGTCGTGCGGGCCGGGCCCGACCTGCCGGCTCCGCTGCTCGTCGCGCTCACCGGCGCCCCCGCCCCCGCCGACGTCGACGGCACCCCGGTCGGGCACGACGCCCTGGTCGCGATGCGGCCCGGGCAGGTCCTGCGGCTCGCCCGCCCGCCCGCCGGCCTGCGCACCTACCTCGCCGTGCGCGGTGGCATCGACGCCGCCGCGGTGCTCGGGTCGCGCAGCACCGACGTCCTGTCCGGTGTGGGGCCTGCCCCGCTCGCCGTCGGCGACGCCGTACCGATCGGGCCGGAGCCCGCGGAGCTGCCGCGCGTCGACGTGGCGCCGGTCCCCGTGCCCACCGGGGGCGTCGTCACGCTGCGCGCCGTTCCCGGCCCCCGGGCCGACTGGGTCGTCGATCCCGGCGCGCTGACCCGGACGGTCTGGACGGCATCGACGCGCAGCGACCGGGTCGGAATGCGCCTGGACGGCGAACCGCTGCGCCGCCGCGACCGCGGCGAGCTGCCCAGCGAGGGCATGGTCCGCGGTGCGATCCAGGTGCCACCCGGTGGCGAGCCGGTGCTGTTCGGCGCCGACCACCCGGTCACCGGCGGCTACCCCGTCGTCGCCGTGGTGCTCGACGCCGACCTGGACCGCGCCGGCCAGGTCCGTCCCGGTCAGCAGGTCCGTTTCCGGTTCGTACGGCCCCGGTGAGCCCCATCCGTGGTGCGCCTGCCGCCCCACTGATCAACGCCGCCGGGACGGGCCCACCCCGACCAGGCGGATCGCCCCGCCGACGAGCGAGCCACGGCGGCAGCCCGCCGAGCAGCACCGTCGACATCGCGATGGTGATCGGTGGCACGAGGTGGGTGGTGACGCCCGAGGCGCCCCCCGTCCATCCGCGCGAGCGCACAGGCGTGGTGGCCGAGGGTGGCGCCGGTGCTGCCGACGCCGCACGCGGTCGGCACCGCCGCCGTGGCGAACGCCGTGGCCGCGCCACGATCCGGCGGGTGGCCGTCGTTATCCCTGTTCCTCCGGTGCGGTCCCGGTCCGTACGGCCGCCCGATCGTCTCGACCGTCGGGGGTGGCGAGCCGGGTGGGCTCCCCGCGCCCGCGCAACAGCGTCTCCTCGCCCAGCGTCCATCGGCCCCGCTCGCGGCCGTCGGCCTGCGCCAGGGCCGACCCGGCGGCGAGCACCCTGCCCGGCACCGACTTGGCGAGCTCGGTGAGCCGCGCGGCCTCGTTCACCGGGTCACCGATCACCGTGTACTCGTAGCGCCGCGGGTCGCCGAGGTTGCCGGCCACGGCGTCGCCCGCCGAGACTCCGATCCCGGCCTCGACGTCCGGCAGCTCGACGGCCAGGCGGACGCCCAGCCTGCGGGCCGCGGCGAGCGCGCTCCCGGCGGGGTCGGGGGCCGGTGCGGGCGCGCCGAACACGGCCAGCGCCGCGTCGCCCTGGAACTTGTTGATCCAGCCGCCGTGCTCCTCGACGGTCTCCACGACCACCCCGAAGAAGCGGTTGAGCACGGCGACGACCTCCTCGGCGGGGCGTTGCGACGCCAGGGCCGTGGAGCCGACGAGGTCCACGAACAGCACGGCCACCGACCGCACCTCCCCGCCGAGCCGCACCTCACCGGCGTCCGCCGCCCGCTCGGCCACGTCGCGGCCCACCTGGCGGCCGAACAGGTCGCGGATCCGCTCCCGCTCGGCCAACCCGGCGACCATCGTGTTGAAGCCGCTCTGCAGCTGCCCGAGCTCCGTGCCGTCGTAGACGGTGACGCGGGCGTCGAACTCACCACGCTCCACCCGCCGCATCCCCCGCCGCACCGCGTTGACCGGGTCGGCGACCGCGCGGGCGGCTCCGACCGTCACCAGCACCCCCGTGACCAGCGCCGTTCCCCCGATACTCAGCACGATCACGGCCAGCTGCGCCGCAGGCACGTCGCCGTAGACGAGCGCGGAGACCGCCGCCAACAGCAGCCCGATCACCGGCACCGCCGTGCCCAGCACCCAGAACACCAGCGAGCGGGCGACGATCCCGGGCAGCACGCGGCGACGCGGCGGCTGGGCGGCCAGGACGCGGGCGGTCGACCGGCGCAGGATCCGCTCGCTGAGCAGGTACGACAGCCCGCAGACGATGATCCCGCCGACCAGCGTGGTCTCCGCGACCGAGATGGCCAGCCGCCAGGACCACCGCGCGTTGATCCCGGCGAACAGCAGCGCCGCGAGCAGCCACAGGACGGCCTGGACGGTGGTGAGCCGCAGCGGCCCGTACAGCACGCGCCGGTGCTCGCGGCGGCGCTGCACCTCGAGGTCGGGGTGGTCGCGCATCCGGAACCGCCCGGCTCCCCACACCGCCCCCACCAGCACGGCGACCAGGAGGTAGCAGCCGAACGCGACCAGGTTGACCAGCCGGACGGTGGCCGGGTCGGCGAGTGGGCCGTTGGGCAGCACCCACGCCGAGAGCACGAGCACCACACCCGCGCCGACGATGTTCGCGACGACGACGGCCACGAGCAGCGCCAGGCGCACCGGCCAGGAGATCACCCATTGCCGCCTCCGCGCCATGAACAGGCAGTTTAGGCCGTTCGGCCGATCCGACCCGCGCGGCGGGGGTGGCCGCCGTGCACCGGCCCGAGCGGGTGTCGACCCGGTACGGGCGGCGGCCGTGGCACGGTCCGTTGCTGTGTCGTCGCTGCTCGCCGCGTCGCTGCTCGCCGCGTCGTCGGTCCCGCTGGCTCCGCCGGTCCTGCTTGCGCCGCAGGGCTGCCGTTGATCGCTGGTTAGGAACGTGCGGCCGGGTGGGGCGCGCCTGCCGGTTCCGGTGCGGCGATCATGGAGCGGGCCTGTCCCCGGCCCGGTCCGGCTCGCGCTGTCGCGCCGCAGGGCGGCTGGTGATCGCTGGTTGGGAACGTGTGGCCGGGTGGGGCGCGCCTGCCGGTTCCGGTGCGGCGATCATGGAGCGGGCCCGTGCCCACCCGTGGCCGCGACCGGCCGAACGGCCCGAAGCCGCCGGCCGCCACCCCTGCCCGGCCACCCCTGCCCGGCCACCCTGCCAGCCACCCCTGCCCATGGCGGCCCGGCGACCGATCCGGGGCGACGCTGCGGCCGTCGACCGCGCGATGGCGTCCTGCCGGGGCGGGGGCGGGGATCGTTCCGGCGGCCACCGACCGGCCGTGCCCCCGCGTCGGCCGCCCGCGAGCATGGGAGCCTGCCGGCTACGACGTCGGGAGCACCGTCGCGGTCAGGTGCGTGCCCTTCGTGCCGTGCACGTCCACACCCCACCCGTCTCCGGTGCGCCGGGTGCGCAGCCGCACCGTCGAGGGCAGCAGCAGCGGGCGGCCGAACGCGACGTCGTAGGTCAGCGCCTCGGACAGCCTGCCTTGCAGGGCGGCGAGGGCCCGGGCGGCGGTCCACATGCCGTGCGCGATCGCCCGGGGGAACCCGAACGCCCGCGCCGTGAGGGGGTGCAGGTGGATCGGGTTGACGTCCCCGCTGACGGCGGCGTAGCGCCGGCCGGTGTCCCCGGCGACCCGCCAGACGGCGCTGACCGGACCGTCCGCGATCTCCGCGGGCGCGGTCCGGGCCTCCCCGGCGGCGGGGGCGTGCGCGCCGCGGGCGAGGTAGGTGCTGCGCCCGTCCCAGACCCGCTCGCCCTCGACGTCCACCGCCGCCACGAGGTCGACCTGCGCTCCCCTGGGATGCCCGGTGAAGCGCTCGGCGTGCACGGCCACGCGCAGCTGCTCCGCCGCGTCGATCCGGCGGTGCACGGTGATCGAGTTGCCGACGTGCACGAGCCCGGGCAGCGGCAGCGGGAAGTCCCGACCGGCCATCAGCTCCACCTGCAGCCCGAACGCGAGCAGGTGCGGGTAGGTGGGCGGCAGCGCGTCGGAGTTGCGGAACCCGCAGACGCGGGCGTACTCGGCGAGGTGCGCGCGGTCGACCGTCGTCGCGCCGCGCACCAGCTCGGTGTCCGGCAGGGTCGAGGACCGCGGTCCGACCGCGCCCACCGCGGCCTTGAGGTATAGCGGGGCCAGGGACACGGCTCAGGCTCCGATCAGGCTCTGGCCGCACACGCGCACGACCTGCCCGGTCACTCCGCCGCTCTCGGCCAGCCCGAGCCAGCCGACGGTCTCCGCGACGTCGACCGGCAGCCCGCCCTGGCGCAGGCTGTTGATCCGGCGCCCGGCCTCGCGGGTGCCCAGCGGCATCCTCGCGGTCATCTCGGTCTCGATGAACCCGGGCGCGACCGCGTTGATCGTCGCCCCCCGCGCGGCCAGCCCCGGCGCCGGCGCCCGCACCATCCCGATCACGCCGGCCTTGCTCGCGGCGTAGTTGGTCTGGCCGCGGTTGCCGGCGATGCCGCTGGTCGAGGCGACGCAGACGATGCGGCCGGAGTCGGAGAGCAGGTCACCGTCGCGCAGCGCGGCGTTGATCGCCAGCTGTGCACGCAGGTTGACCGCGAGTACCGCGTTCCACCGGTCGGCGTCCATGTTGGCCAGCAGCTTGTCGCGGGTGATCCCGGCGTTGTGCACCATGACGTCGACGCGTCCGTGGCGTTCGGCCAGGTGCGCGAGCAGCCGGCCGGTGGCGTCCGCCGCGGTGATGTCGAGTGCCAGCGCGGTGCCGCCGGTGCGGTTGGCCACCCCCGCCAGCGCCTCTCCCGCGGCGGGGACGTCGACGGCGACCACGCGCGCGCCGTCGCGGGCGAGGGTGTCGGCGATGGCCGCGCCGATCCCGCGCGCCGCCCCGGTGACCACGGCGACGCGTCCGGCGAGCGGGTGGACGTCGTCGGTGGGGTCGTCCATGCCGATCGGGTCCCGCGCGGGCCCGACCGGCGTCGCGACGCGCACCACCTGCCCGTCGACGTACGCGGAGCGGCCGGAGAGGAAGAACCGCACCGACGAGTCGACCGCGGCGGGCGGCGCGTCCGGGTCGACGACCAGCAGGTTCGCGGTGGCTCCGGCCCGTACCTCCTTCGCGGCCGACCGCACGATCCCGTCGAGGGCCTGGGCCACGGCGGCGGCCTCCACGTCGCCGGTGCCGGCGGCGGGACCGGCCGGAGCCCCTCCCGGTCCGAGCAGCAGCAACCGCCCGTTCGGGGCCAGCCTGCGGACCGCGGGCGTGAGGAACTCCTGCACGGCCGCGAGGTCGTCGACGGTGCGCGCTGCGGTGGCGTCGAGCACCACCGCGGCGAGCCGGCCGTCGCCGTCGGGCACGTCGGCGTCCTTGAGCAGGGCGCGGACGGGGTCGGCGAAGCGCCCGGAGCCGACCGACCCGACGAGCGCGGGCCCGTCGAGCAGCGGGGCGCCGACGGTGTGGCGGCGCAGCACCGGGATGCGCGGCACCCCGAGGCGCTGGATCAGCGGGTTCTGGGACAGGTCGCGAAAGGCGTCGTTCGACACGGGAACTCCAGGTGCGTTTCGGCCCGGACAACGGTGATCAAGGGCGGACGGTCGCCGGTGGAGATCATCGAGCGACCATCTCGCCTTGATCACCGCGCGACGGGGTGGGCGTGGCGGGGGCGGGTCGGGTGGTCAGGCCGCTTCGAGGATCGCCACCACGCCCTGGCCGCCGGCCGCGCAGATGGAGATCAGGCCGCGGGCCGCGGTGTCCGTGGTTCGGCGCTTCTCGTGCAGCAAGGTCGCCAGCGTGGCGACGATCCGGCCGCCGGTGGCCGCGAACGGGTGGCCGGTGGCCAGCGAGCTGCCGGTGACGTTGAGCCGGGAGCGGTCGATCGGGCCCAGCGGCGCGTCCAGGCCCAGGCGCTCCTTCGCGAACGCCGGGTCCTCCCAGGCCGCGAGCGTGGCGAGGACGGTGGCGGCGAAGGCCTCGTGGATCTCGTAGAAGTCGAAGTCCTGCAACGTCAGGCCGTTGCGCTCCAGCAGCCGCGGGACGGCGTGGACCGGCGCGGTGAGCAGCCCGTCGCCCGCGTGGACGAAGTCGACGGCCGCGGTCTGCGCGTCGACGACGTGCGCGAGCACCGGCAGCTTGTGATCCGCGGCCCACTCGTCCGAGCCGAGCAGCACCGCGGACGCGCCGTCGGTGAGCGGGGTGGAGTTGCCCGCGGTCATGGTGTCGCCGAACACCGGCTTGAGCTTCGCGAGCTTCTCGGCCGAGCTGTCGGCACGCAGGTTCTGGTCGCGGGTCAGCCCCAGGAACGGCGTCACCAGGTCGTCGAGGAAGCCCCGGTCGTACGCGGCGGCGAGGTTGCGGTGACTGGCCGCGGCGAGCTCGTCCTGCGCCTCGCGTGTCACGCCCCACTCGGCCGCGGTGACGGCCATGTGCTCGCCCATCGACAGCCCGGTGCGCGGCTCGGCGTTGCGCGGGAGTTCCGGCACGACCTGGCCGGGGCGGATCCCGGCGAGCGCGCGCAGCCGGTCGCCGACCGAGCGGGCCCCGTTGAGCCGCATGAGCACGCGGCGCAGGTCGTCGTTGAGGGCGACGGGGGCGTCGCTCGCCGTGTCGACGCCCGCCGCGATACCGCTCTCGATCTGCCCGAGCGCGATCTTGTTCGCCACCAGGATCGCCGTCTCCAGCCCGGTGCCGCACGCCTGCTGCACGTCGTAGGCGGGCGTATGGGGCGACAGGCGGCTGCCCAGCACCGACTCGCGGGTGAGGTCGCGGTCGCGGGAGTGCTTGAGGACAGCGCCGCCCGCGACCTCGCCGACGCGCTCGCCGGCGAGGCCGAACCGGGCGGTGAGGCCGTCGAGGGTCGCGGTGAGCATGTCGAGGTTGGTGGCCTGGGCGTAGGCGCCGTTCGCTCGGGCGAACGGGATGCGGTTGCCCCCGATGACGGCGGCCTGGCGGGCTGAACGGGTCATGGTACCGACGGTACCCGGTACCGTCGGTTTCATGTACGTGACATGGATCCCGTAGCCGGTACCGCTGGTACCCGATACTGTCGGTTCCGTGAAGACCGCACGCGATCGCCGCGCGAGCCGGTGGGACGCCCACCGGGCCACCCGGCGCGCCCAGCTCACCGACGCCGCGATCCTCGCCATCCGCACGCACGGGGCGGGCGTCGGCATGGACGACGTCGCCGCGCGGGCGGGCACCAGCAAGACCGTGGTCTACCGGCACTTCGGCGACCGCACCGAGCTCTACGTCGCCGTCTGCGCACGGGTGGCCGAGGTGCTGCTCGGGCAGGTGCGCGCCGCCATGGACGCCGCCGCGGGTGCCCACGCGCAGACCGCGGCCGGTATCGAGGCCTACCTGCGCCTGATCGAGCACGATCCCGAGGTCTATCGCTTCGTCGTGCACCGCCCGCTGGTGGACCGGGCGCTGGACGCGGACCCCGTCGGCGACCTGGTCTCGCTGGTCGGCGACGAGGCCGCCGCCGTGATCGCCGTCCGCACCGGCGACGCCGTCACCGCGGTCCCGTGGGGGCACGGGATCGTCGGCATGGTGCGCGCCGCCGCCGACAACTGGCTGGCCCGGCCGTCCGGGATGACCCGGTCCGAGCTGGCGGCCCACCTCACCGAACTCGCCTGGGCCGGGCTCTCCGGCGTCGTGGCCATCCCTCGCAAGGAGGAGCGCTCGTGAAGGATCTGCAGACCGCGCTCGACGGCCGCTGGGCCGCCGTCCGTGACGACGTCCGCGCCCAGCTCGGGCAGCTCAGGCTCAGCCCCGACCCGGACGCGTCCATCGAGCAGTACCGCGCCGAGGTGGCCGAGGCGGTCGCGGCACTGGCCGCGAGCGGGCGCCCACGCCAGGGCTTCGACCCGGCATACGGCGGTGGCGGCGACGTCGGGGGCGTCGTCGCGGCGTTCCAGATGCTCGGCCACGGCGACCTGTCGTTGCTGGTCAAGGCCGGTGTGCAGTGGGGTCTGTTCGGCGGGGCGCTGCAGGCGCTGGGCACCGAGCGCCACCACGAGCGCCACCTGCGCGACATGATGGACGGCACGCTGCTCGGTTGCTTCGCGATGACCGAGACCGGCCACGGCTCCGACGTGCAGCACCTGCGCACCACCGCCACCTACGACGCGGACGCCCACGAGTTCGTCATCGACACCCCGGAGCCGGGCGCGCGCAAGGACTACATCGGCGGCGCCGCGCGTGACGCGCGGATGGCGGTGGTGTTCGCGCAGCTCGTGACCGCGGGTCCGGACGAGGTCGCCCGGACGCACGGGGTGCACGCGTTCCTCGTCCCGATCCGGTCCGACGACGGCGCCGCGCAGCCCGGTGTCACCATCACCGACTGCGGCGTGAAGGCCGGCCTCAACGGCGTCGACAACGGGCGGCTGGTGTTCGACCGCGTCCGGGTGCCCCGCGAGGCCCTGCTCAACCGCTACGGCGACGTGGCGCCGGACGGCACCTACTCCAGCCCGATCGACAACGAGACCCGCCGCTTCTTCACCATGCTCGGCACGCTCGTGCGCGGCCGGATCAGCGTGGCGGGAGGTGCGGGCAGCGCCACGCAGAAGGCGCTGACACTGGCGATCCGCTACGGCGCCACGCGCCGCCAGTTCGCGGACCCGGCCACCGGGGAGGAGGTCGTCGTCCTGGACTACCTCGCCCACCAGCGCAAGCTGCTCCCCGCGCTCGCGACGACGTACGCGCTGCACTTCGCGCAGGAGCAGCTGGTCACGCAGATGCACGAGCTGCAGAGGACCGGAGCCACGCCGGACGAGGCGGCCCAGCGCGAGCTGGAGACCCGGGCCGCCGGGATCAAGGCGGTCGGTACCTGGCACGCCACGCGCACGATCCAGACCTGCCGGGAGGCCTGCGGCGGCGCGGGATACCTGGCCGAGAACCTGCTGCCCGCGCTCAAGGCCGACACCGACGTGTTCACCACGTTCGAGGGCGACAACACGGTGCTGCTGCAGCTGGTCGCGAAGACGCTGCTGTCGGACTACGGTCGCCGCGTCGGCCGGCTCGACCTGCTCGGCAAGGTGCGCTTCGGTGCCGGCCTCGTGGCGTGGACGGTGCTGGAGCGGACCGGTGCGCGGGCGGTCCTGCAGCGCGGTGACGTCCGCGACCGGGCCTACCAGCGGTGGCTGCTCGCCGAGCGTGAGGAACACCTGATCGCCGGCGCCGCGCAGCGCATGCGCCGGGCCCTCGCCCCGGGCGCCGACCAGTTCGCGGTCTTCAACGCCGCACAGGACCACCTGCTGGTCGCCGCGCGGGCGCACGTCGACCGGATCGTGTTCGACGCGTTCGCCGCCGTCGCCGACCAGCACCCCCTGCTGGGCGAGCTGCTCGCCCTGCACGGGCTGTCGGTGCTCGAGGCCGACCGGGCGTGGTTCGTCGAGCACGGCTACCTCACCGCGGCCCGCACCAAGGCCGTGACCAGCGCGGTCAACGCGCTGTGCGGCGAGCTGCGCCCGCACGCCCGCTCCCTCGTGGACGGCTTCGGCATCCCCGAGCCCTGGCTCGACTGCCCGCTGCTCGACGGCGAGCAGGAGCCGTCGGTGGTCCCGGCGGCCTCGGCCGGACAGGCGCCGACCGACCTGGCCGCTGTCGGCTGACCGGGCCGCTGCGGACAGCCGGCACACAGGTCCCGGTGCTCACACAATGGGCGGGACCTGTGTGCGAGCACGTCACCCTGTGTGCGAGCGGGGTCGGTACACCGTCAGCGCCAGCGCCGCCGGCCAGGCCGTGTTCACCGCCAGCCAGGCGCGTTGCCAGGCGCCGAGGTCGGGACCGCCGATCTGCAGGGCCAGCACCACCGAGGCGACGGCCGCCGTGACGGTCAGCGCGGCGACGACCGGCCGTGCTCCCCGCAGCCGCACCGCCACGCCGAGCATCGCGACGACCAGCGCGACCTCGTACCCCACGACGGCGAGGTAGTGCACGGTGTCGGCGAGGTCGGGCACCGTCTCGTTGGCGCCGGACCCGCATCCGGCCGCCCCGAGCGGGCACGCCGTGCGGAACCACGCGACGGCCAGCCCGCACAGCCCGGCCAGTGCCAGCGGCGCGGCCACCCACCCGCGCACGACGGCCGCGGCGGCCAGGTGTGCCAGCCCCAGCACGGTCAGCGCGGCGACCCCGAGCACGGCCACCGAGGACCCGCGCCCGGCGAGGCTGGAGACATAGTCCGCCCGTGCGGAGTACCCCGGCGCGAGCAGCCCGGCGACGACGGTCAACACCCAGAACAGCGCGACACCCGCCACCACCCACCCGGGCCCGAGCCGGGCACCGCTGTTCGTCGACCCGCCGCAGCCGGACTCGGGGCGGGGCGCGGCGGTGCCGGGGGACGTCACGGGCGAGATGCTGCCCTACGGCTTCGTCCTGCGGATCACTCGTGTGTCGTGGCCGAGCCGCGGCACTCGCCGGGCCGGGTGCCGGGTGATCATCGCGGGCGTCACCTGAGGGTGGTCCATGCCGTGCTCGTGCGGCTGTCGCCGATCACTGCCCGGCGGCCTCCGCGTGCGCGTCACCCACGGCCACGTCGCCCGGCGCCACGACGTCGGCGTACACCCCCGCGCACGCCCACACCCCGCCGATCTGCGGGATCTCGATCCGGTTGTGCTTCGCGACGGCCCGCAGGGTGTCGGCGTCGCCCGGGAGGTCCCCCTGCGCCAATGTCGTCATCACGCAGCGCATGGTGGCGAAGGAGTACCGGAGCGTCGCCGTGCCGACGGTGGCCGTGCGGCCGGGCCAGTCGTTCTCCACGAACCCCGCGTCGGTGTCGCGCAGCACGACGTTGGGCCGGTAGCGGCGGGCGTCGAAGGTGGCGTCGGGGGCGAGCTCGCGCAGCCGGTCCAGGGTCGAGGAGGTGAGCACGTGCAGCGCGGACAGGTCGAAGAACGTGCCGGGCGCACCGAACGCCGAGATGTCGAACCGGCTGATCACCTCACCGCTGTCCTCGCGACGGGTCTCGGTGGCGTCGATGAGCTGCTGCGGCGCCAGGCCGTCGATATCGGGCCACAGCTCCTCGAAGTAGGCGCCCTCCGGCGGAGCGGTCGCCAGCGTCACCGCCCGGCCGAGCGCGGCGCTCAGCGCGTGGTCGATCTCCTCGTCGTCGCTGCGCAACACCGAGCCGTCCGGGAAGGTGATCTCCACCGGCGGCGGCGCCGCGCCCTCGCGGGGCTCGGACACGAAGCGGGCGGAGAAGCCCAGCAGCCCGGCCCAGCGCTTGGGCACCTTCGCGCTCGCGACCGTGCCCGTCTCGATGTCGATCACCGCGTACGCCCGGTCGCCGACGACCCCGCTGGCCCCGATCCGACACCGCTGCAGCGACTCGCCGAGCATGGACTTGACCGGGTACCGGTGGATCGCTGCGACCGTCATCTCCCCGGTCTAGTCGCCGCGACGCACATCCCGGAACTGCCCGGTCGGACGGGTCAGGCGGTCCGTCCCGCACATGCGGCAAGGGTGCGCAGCTGCTTCCGCATCATCAGTAGATCGCCCCAGGCGATCGGGGCGGCGAGGCGCCCGGCCGTGAGATCCAGGCGGGCGACCAGCCGCGACCGGTGCTCGCCGGCGGGCAATACCCGGTAGGTGCACGCCATCGGCCCGAAGCGGCGCGTCGGGCCCGGACGGCCCACCCCGGTGATCTCGCGGCCCGGGACCACGTCGGCGATCTGGAAGATCATCACGAACGGCGTGCCGGGTTCCGGCGCGTCCGCTCCCGGGGTCAGCGTGCGGGGGCTGCGCCGGCCGAGATTGTCGATCAGGTCGTAGCTGTAGGGCGCCTGCGTGAGCTGGCAGACCCAGCGGAACGTGACCGCGGCCGGCGCGGCCACGTCGACGGCGCGCACCATCCGGGCCGCGGGGTCGGGGACCAGCGCCGCGCACGGGTAATCGGCGTCGATCTCGGCGTCGGTGGCGCCCCAGCTCCAGGGCAGACCGCGGCGCACCGGCACGCGCGTCAGCGGCGTCGGGTCGCGGTCATGCCCGTGATCCTGCCCGAACGACGCGGCCGACGGTCCGCCTCGCGCCGGGTCAGTCACGGCCCGGCACCTGAGGAGCCGCTGAGGGTGGCCCGGGCACGGCGTCCGCGCACCCGGATACGGTCCGGATCGGGAGCACGGTCGGGTCGATCGCCCGCCGCGCCGGCCCGCCGCGTCGTGTGCCGGGAAGGGGGACGATGATCGAGCTCGACGCCGTGACGAAGGTCTACCAGGCCGGAGCGGTGCAGGTGCGGGCCCTCGACGCCGTCGATCTCACCGTCGACGACGGCGACCTCGTCGCCATCATGGGACCGTCCGGATCCGGCAAGTCCACGATGATGAACATCCTCGGCTGCCTCGACCTGCCGACGCAGGGCCACTACCGCCTCGACGGCGCCGACGTCGGGCTCCTGCGCGAGAACCGGCTCGCCGACCTGCGCAACCGCAGCATCGGGTTCGTCTTCCAGTCCTTCAACCTCATCCCGCGCACGAGCGCGGCACGCAACGTGGAACTGCCGCTGGTCTACGCCGGGGTGGGCAGGCGCGAGCGCCGCACCCGCGCGCTCGGGGCGCTGGAGCGGGTCGGGCTCGGCGACCGCGGCCCGAGCATGCCCAACGAGCTCTCCGGCGGCCAGCAGCAGCGGGTCGCGATCGCCCGCGCGCTGGTCACCCGGCCGACGATGATCCTGGCCGACGAGCCGACCGGGAACCTGGACAGCGCGTCGACCGCCGAGATCATGCGGCTGCTCGTCGAGCTCAACGGGACGGGCCGCACCGTCGTGCTGATCACGCACGAGGACGAGGTGGCCACGTACGCCAAGCGTGTGGTGCGCCTGCGCGACGGACGGATCACCAGCGACGACCGGGTCGGGGCGCGATGAGCGGGCCCGCGAATCCTCCGCAGCGCGTCCGGGCCGTGCCGACCGCACGCAGCGAGGGTGAGCGGTGACCGTCTGGGAGGCGGCCCGCCTGGCGATGCGCGGCCTGCGGGCCAACAAGCTCCGCTCCGGCCTGACGACGCTGGGCATCATCATCGGCGTCGCGGCCGTGATCGTGCTGGTGGCACTGGGCAACGGGATCCAGCGCGGCTTCACCGACTCCTTCGGCGCGCTGGCCACCCAGATCTCGGTGACGGCGGGACAGGGCGACGGCGCCCGCGACATCACCGACGCCGACGTCGAAGCGCTCGCCGACCCCCTCGACGCACCCGACATCGCCTCGGCCACCCCGGTGTCCGGCGGGCCGGTGTCGGTGCAGCTGGCCGGCGGCACGCAGTACGCCAGCTCGGTGTCCGGGACGACGGCCGCGTACCTCGACGTCGTCGACCGCGACCTCGTCGTCGGCCGGATGTTCGACGAGACCGAGGCGCGGGGCCGGGCGAAGGTCGCGGTGCTCGCACCCGGACCGGTGGAGGACCTGTTCGGCGGCGACGCCGGGGCGGCGCTGGGCAGCGAGGTGCGGATCGGCCGCACCACGTTCCGCGTCATCGGGGTCGTGGCCGCCACCGGGCAGGACGATATCGTGATCATGCCGATCGGCACGGCGCGCGGCTCCCTGCTCGGCGGTGGGGACTCGGTGGACAACGTGATCGTCGTGGCCCGCGCGCCCGACGCCGTGCCCGCCGCGCTCACGCAGGTCAACGCGATCCTCGACGACCGTCACGGCGTCGACGACCCCGCCGACCGCGACTACGAGGCCACCGCCCAGCAGAACCTGCTCGACCAGGTCAACCAGACACTGTCGTTCCTGACGCTGTTCACGGTGGCCGTGGCCGCGATCTCGCTGATCGTCGGGGGGATCGGCGTCGCGAACATCATGCTGGTCACGGTCACCGAGCGGACCCGGGAGATCGGTATCCGCAAGGCCATCGGGGCCCGCCGTCGCGCGATACTCCAGCAGTTCCTGCTGGAGTCGACGTTCCTCGCCGGGTTCGGCGGGCTGGTCGGCATCGGGCTCGGGATCGGCATCGCGACCGCGGGTGCCCTGCTGCTCCCGCAGGCGATCCCGGACTTCCCCCCGCCGGTCGTCGATCCCAACTCGATCGTCATCTCGTTCGTCATCAGCCTGCTGATCGGCCTGGTCGCCGGGGGCTACCCGGCCAACCGGGCCGCGCGGCTGCGCCCCATCGAAGCTCTGCGTTTTCAGTAGTGGGAAGGCACCAATGAGGAACATGCGCCGGGCCGCCGTGGTGGCCGCCGTTCTCGTCACGACGGCGGCGTGCAGCGGCGCGCCCGCCCCGCCCCCGGTCGTGCGGGTGGACCGCGGGCTGGTGGCCACCAGCGTGTCGGCGTCGGGCACGCTGGTCTCGGTCAGGGAGCAGAACCTGGGCTTCGCCGAGGGCGGGGAGCTGGCCGAGGTGTTCGTGCAGGTCGGTGACCGGGTCTCGGCGGGGCAGGTGCTGGCCCGTCTCGACGACGCCGCACGGGAGGGGGCGCTGGAGCGCAGCGAGGCCCAGCTCGCGCAGGCGCAGGCACAGCTCGACAAGATCACGGGCGGCAACCAGGTCGACGCCGCGGCCGCCACCCTGGAACAGGCGCGGGCGATCCTCGACGCCACCGAGGACCAGGTCGAGGCCACCGCCGGGTCCAACGCCTCGGCCACCGAACGCGCCCGCGCCCAGCTGGACTTCGACCGCTCCGCCCTCGCCCGCGCGCAGGAGACGCTGCACGAGGACCGGAAGGCGTGCGACACCGCGTCGGCGACCGCGCAGCCGAGCCTGCTCGACGCGGCCCCTGCGCCGGACGCGGATGCGGAGGACCCCGCCTGCGGTCGGATCGCCGCGGACGAGACGGCGGTGCAGCAGGCGGAGGGCGCCGTACTGGCCTCGGAGACGGCGGTCGCGTCGGCGGAGCAGCGCGAGCAGGTCGACGCCGCGGCGGGCCGGCTGTCCGTCGAGAACGCGCGGCAGAGCGTCGTCACCGCGCAGAACAACCTCGAGCAGGCCGGCAGCGACCGGCCGGCCGACACCGCCGCCCAGGAGGCGGCCGTCCGCGACGCGCAGGTGGGGGTCGCGCTGGCCCGCGACGACCTGGACGCCGCCGCGCTGCGGGCCCCGGTCGCCGGGGTCGTCTCGGCGATCAACGGCGCGGTCGGGGAGTTCGTGGGGCCGGCGTCGGGAACCACCGCGCAGGCCCCGGGCAGCAGCGCCCGGCTGCCGGGCACCACCGACGCCGCGGGCACCGGTGGGGCGTCCACGGGCGGCGCCGCGTTCCTCGTGCTCAACGACGTGGACTCGTTCCAGCTGGTGGTGCCGTTCGAGGAGTCCGACGCGGCGCGGCTGCAGGTCGACCAGGCCGTCGACGTCACGGTCGACGCACTGCCGGACCTCACGCTGCCGGGCACCGTGCTCGCGGTCGCCCCCAGCGGCGACGACGCGTCGGGCATCGTCAGCTTCTCCGCCACGGTGCTGCTCACCGGTTCCGACCCGCGGCTGCGCGACGGGCAGACCGCCGAGGCGTCCGTGCGGGTGCAGGCGGTGGACAACGTGCTGCGCGTGCCGTCGTCGACGGTCCGGACCCAGGACGGGCGCCGGGTCGTCGACGCCCCGCGCCCCGACGGCGGCGACCCGGTCGTCCTCCCGTTCGAGCCGGGCGCGGTGGGTGACGAGTATCTGGAGGTCCGTTCCGGCCTGCGCGAGGGCCAGGAGGTGCTGGTGCCGCAGGGTCAGGTGGCCTCGGCCCCCGGAGGGCCGCGGCAGAACTGACGGTGCGAGTGGGGCCGCCATGCCGGTCGTCACATCCGCCGGTTCCGGCGCGCCCCCGCACGCACGTGCTGCTTAGCATCGCGACATGACCGCCGTGCAGCCCGAGCCCGACATCGAGGTCGGAGTGCCCAAGAGCGCCGCCGCCGGCCTCCCGGCCGTCGCCGTCAGCCTCGGCATGGCGATGAAGCAGATGGGCCCCGTGCGCACGGCGCGCAACCTGCTGCGACTCAACCAGGTCGACGGGTTCGACTGCATGAGCTGCGCGTGGCCCGACCCCGACCCGGAGCACCGCCACACCGCGGAGTTCTGCGAGAACGGCGCCAAGGCCGTCGCCTGGGAGGGCGACACGAACCGCATCGGGCCCGACTTCTTCGCCGCGCACTCCCTGGCCGACCTGGAGACGCGCTCGGAGTACTGGATGGGCCGGCAGGGCCGGCTCACCGAGCCGATGGTGCGCCGACCGGGCGGCACGCACTACGAGCCGATCTCCTGGGACGACGCGTTCGCCCTGGTCGCCGAGCACCTGCGCGGGCTGGCGTCGCCGGACGAGGCGCTGTTCTACACCTCCGGCCGGGCGTCGAACGAGGCCGCGTTCGTCTACCAGCTCTTCGCCCGCGCCTACGGCACCAACAACCTGCCCGACTGCTCGAACATGTGCCACGAGTCCACCTCGGTGGGCCTCGCCGACACCATCGGCATCGGCAAGGGCTCGGTCTCCCTCGACGACATCCACCAGGCCGACCTCATCGTCATCTCCGGGCAGAACCCGGGCACGAACCACCCGCGGATGCTCTCCGCGCTGGAGATCGCGAAGCGGAACGGCGCCACGATCGTCGCGATCAACCCGCTGCGCGAGGCCGGCCTGCTCAAGTTCAACAACCCGCAGAAGCCCTCGGGCATCGCCGGGCGCGGCACCGAGCTGGCCGACCACTACCTGCAGGTCCGCTCCGACGGCGACCTCGCGCTCTGGCAGGCCCTCGGGCACCTGCTGCTGCGCAGAGGCGTCGCCGACGAGGCCTTCATCGCCGAGCACACCGTCGGGTTCGCGGCCTACGCCGAGCACCTGCGCGAGATCGACCGGGCCGAGGTGCTCGCGGCCACCGGCCTGGAGTGGGCGCAGATCGAGCAGCTCGCCGACGTCTTCGCCCGCTCGACGAAGATCGTCAACTGCTGGGCCATGGGTATCACCCAGCACCGCAACGCCGTCGCGACGATCAAGGAGTTCGTCAACGTCGCGCTGCTCCAGGGCATGATCGGTAAGCCGGGTGCGGGCCTGTGCCCGGTGCGCGGGCACTCCAACGTGCAGGGCGACCGCACGATGGGCGTCTGGGAGCGCTCGCCCGAGGAGTTCCTCGACGCCCTGGGTGCCGAGTTCGGCTTCGAGCCCCCGCGCGAGCACGGGTGGGACGCGGTCAAGGCGGTCCGGGCGCTGCGGGACGGCGCGGCGAAGGTCTTCGTCGGCCTCGGCGGCAACTTCGTGTCGGCCATGTCGGACACCGGGGTGACCGAGGCGGCGCTGCGCCGGGCCCGGCTCACCGTCCAGGTGTCGACCAAGCTCAACCGGTCGCACGTGGTCTGCGGCGGCACGGCGCTGATCCTGCCGACGCTGGGCCGCACCGAGCGCGACCGCTCCGGCGGCACCGAGCAGCGCGTGACCGTCGAGGACTCGATGTCGGCCGTGCACGCCTCCCGGGGCCGGATGGCGCCGGCGAGCGAGCACCTGCGCTCCGAGGTCGGCATCGTCTGCGGCATCGCCGCCGCCACCCTCGGCGACCGCCACGGCATCCCGTGGACGGCGTTCTCGCGCGACTACGACGAGATCCGGCACCGCATCGCCCGCGTGGTGCCCGGCTGCGAGGGATACGCCGAGAAGATCAGGGCCCGCGGCGGGTTCACGCTGCCGCACCCCCCGCGCGACAGCCGCACCTTCCCGACGACGCCGGGCCGGGCCGTGTTCTCGGTGAGCCCGCTCGCCGCGGTCCGCGTGCCTGCGGGGCGGCTGGTGCTGCAGACGATGCGCAGCCACGACCAGTTCAACACCACGATCTACGGCCTCGACGACCGCTACCGCGGCATCCACGCGGGCCGCCGGGTCGTGTTCGTCTCCGCCGCCGACCTGGCCGAGCTCGGTCTCGCCGACGGGGACGTGGTGGACCTGGTCAGCGAGTGGTCCGACGGCGTCGAGCGCCGGGCCGACGGCTTCCGGCTGGTGGAGTACGCCACGCCCAAGGGCTGCGTCGCCGCCTACTACCCGGAGACCAACCCGCTGATCCCGCTCGACTCGGTGGCGCTGGAGAGCAACACGCCCACGTCGAAGTGGGTCGTGGTCCGGCTGGAACGCCGGGTCGGCTGACGGCGGGTCCGGCGGCGCAGCACCGCCCCCCGGGTCGTCGCACAGCGTCTCGTTCGTCGCACAGCGTCTCGTTGCTCGCACAGGGTCCGGTTCGTCGCAGACGTTGCACTCACTGCGACGAGCGGGAAGCCCTGCGACGGCGCGCAGATCGCGCCCTCACAGCGCCGCGCGCAGACCGGTGAGGCGGTCCACCGCCTCCGCCAGCACCTCGTCGCGCTTGCAGAAGGCGAAGCGGACCAGGGTGCGACCCAGGTCGGGATCGGCGCAGAACACCGAGACGGGCACCGCGGCCACGCCGATCAGCTCGGGCAGCCGCCAGCAGAGGTCGGCCCCGTCGGTGACGCCCAGCGGCGCGGCGTCGGTGACCACGAAGTACGTGCCGGCCGACGGGAACACGGTGAACCCGGCGGCGCGCAGCCCGGAGCCGAGCAGGTCGCGCTTGCGCTGCAGGCCCGTCGCGAGGTCGGTGTAGAACGCGTCGGGCAACGCGAGCGCCGCGGCGACGGCCGGCTGGAACGGCGCGCCGCTGACGTAGGTGAGGAACTGCTTCGCCGCGCGCACCGCGGCCACCAGCTCCGCCGGTCCGTGCACCCAGCCGACCTTCCAGCCGGTCACCGAGAACGTCTTGCCGGCCGAGGAGATCGTCAGCGTCCGCTCGGCCATCCCCGGGAGCGTGGCCACGGGGACGTGCGTGCCCCCGTCGAACACCATGTGCTCGTACACCTCGTCGGTGACGACCACCGCGTCGAACTCGGCGGCCAGCTCCCCGATGTGCGCGAGCTGCTCGGCGGTGAACACGGCGCCGGTCGGGTTGTGCGGGGTGTTGACCAGCACGATCCGGGTCCGCGCCGAGAACGCGGCCCGCAGCTCGTCGGGATCGAAGCCGAACGACGGTGGGCGCAGCGGCACGGCCCTGAGCACCGCACCGGCGAGCGCGACCGTCGCGGCGTAGGAGTCGTAGTAGGGCTGGAACGTCACGACCTCGTCGCCCGGCTCGCACAGCCCGAGCACGGCCGCGGCGATCGCCTCGGTGGCGCCGGTGGTGACCAGCACGTGCTCCGGGTCGACGGACTGGCCGTGGAAGCGGCTCTGGTGCTCGGCCACCGCGGCGCGAAGGGCGGGGATCCCGGGTCCGGGCGGGTACTGGTTGACCCCGCCGGTGATGTTCGCGGCGGCGTCGGCGAGCAGCGTGGGCGGGCCGTCGGTGTCCGGGAAGCCCTGGCCGAGGTTGACCGCGCCCGTGCGCAGCGCCAGCGCCGACATCTCGGCGAAGATCGTCGACGTGAACGGTCGCATCCGGGCCACCACCATGGGACGCACCGTATCCGGGCTCGGCGACGTGCCCGGCGTCACACCCGGCCGGGATCGGGAACAACCCGCCGGAGGTCGCCCCTTGAGCGATCAGTGACGACAACCTCCGATCGGGTCGAGCCCGCCACCGCACCCGGCCGGGGCGAGCGGCTGCGGCTCATCGTCATCCTCGGCTCCCTGATCGCGCTGGGCCCGCTGACGATCGACATGTACCTGCCGGCCCTGCCGACGATCACCGCCGAGTTCCTGACGACCTCGGCCACGGTCCAGCTCACCCTCACCGGGACCCTGCTCGGGCTCGCACTGGGCCAGCTCGCCATCGGGCCGCTGTCCGACGTCATGGGCCGCAAGCGGCCGCTGCTGGCCGGCGCCGCGCTGCACGTCGTCTCCTCGGTGCTCTGCGCGCTCGCGCCGAACATCGTGGTGCTCGGCGGGCTGCGCGTGCTGCAGGGCGTCGGCGCGGCCGCGGGCGCCGTCGTCGCGATGGCGATAGTGCGTGACCTGTACACCGGTCGCGCCGCCGCCACCCTGCTCTCCCGGTTGATCCTGGTCATGGGAGCGGCGCCGATCATCGCGCCCACCCTGGGCGGGGCGTTGCTCACCGTCACCTCCTGGCGTGGGGTGTTCGTGGCGCTCGCGGTGTACGCGTTGCTGCTCATCCCGATCGCGGCGCTGGCACTGCCCGAGACGCTGCCGCCCGCGCGGCGGCGCACGGCCGGCGTCCGGGGCACGATGCGCGACTACGGCGCGCTGTTCGGCGACCGCACGTTCGTCGGGTTGGTGATCGTCGCCGGCCTGGCGATGTCGGCGCTGCTCGCCTACGTCTCCGGGTCGTCGTTCGTGTTCCAGGACCAGTACGGGCTCGACCAGCAGCAGTTCGGCCTGCTGTTCGGTGCCGGTGCGGTCTGGCTGATCGTCGCCACCCAGCTCAACCCCGTGCTGCTGCGCTGGTTCGAGCCGCGCCAGATCCTGCTGGCCGCGGTGTCGGTCGGGGCCGGGGCCGGTCTGCTGCTGGTCACGATCGCCGCCACGGCGTTCGGCGGGCTGGTCGGGGTGCTCGGCGGGATGTGGCTGGTGCTGTTCTGCACCGGGTTCGCCCTGCCCAACGCCCCCGCGGTGGCGCTGGCGCGGCACGGCGAGACCGCGGGCACCGCCGCCGCGCTGCTCGGCGCCGTGCAGTTCGGGATCGGTGCGGTCATCTCGCCCGTCGTCGGCGTGCTGGGCAACGACGCCCTCGCCATGGGTGCGGTCGTCGCGGGCGGGATGGTGCTGGCGCTGGTCGTGCTGGTCACGGTGGTGCGGCCGTGGACGCTGACCGAGCCGGCGCCCGTCGCCGTCGCCGTCGGCTGACCCGGACCGCGTCCGGTTCCGCGGCGGTCATCGACGTGGCCGGTCCGGGCCCGCCGCCCGCACCACCAGGAACGGCAGGAACGCCTGTGTGAGCGGGCCGATCGCCAGCGCGTAGAGCAGCGTGCCGACGCCGACGGTCCCGCCGAGCAGCCACCCCACCGCGAGGACCGTGATCTCGATCCCGGTGCGCACCAGCCGGATGGAGCTCCCGGTGCGCGCGGCCAGCCCCGTCATCAGCCCGTCGCGCGGGCCGGGTCCGAGCCGGGCGCCGATGTAGGCCGCGGACGCGAGACCGTTCAGCACCACACCGCCGACCATCAGCGCGATCCGCGCCACCAGGCCGTCCGGCGCCGGCAGCGCGGCGAGCCCGACGTCCACGGCCACGGCGATCACCACCACGTTCGCCACCGTCCCGATGCCCGGCCGCTGCCGCAGCGGGATCCACAGCAGCAGCACCGCCACGCCGGTGATCGCGGTGATCAGCCCGAAGCTCAGCGGCGTCTGCCGGCTCAGGCCCTCGTGCAGCACGTCCCACGGGTTGAGCCCGAGCGTCGCGCGGATCTGCATGGCCATCGAGAAGCCGTAGAGCGCGAGGCCGCCGGCCAGCTGGGTGAGTCGTCGCGCCGGGTTCTGGCTGACGGGGAGCGGGCGGAGGTCGACGACGGCCATGTCCTCATCCTCGGCCACATGGCGTGATCGGCCAGGGCCAATCCAGGGGAAGTGGATCGCCTCGGCCGAGGTCCCGGAGCCTCCGGGGCCGCGTGCCCCGTCGGGCGCCCCACGGCTGCGGGGACGGGCACGACATGATGGGACCGATCATCGGATGGAGGTCGCCGTGCGCAGGTTCGGATTGCTCGCCGTGGTGTCGGCCCTGGTGCTGCTCGGCGGGTTCGGCGTCGCGAGCGCCGAGCCGCCGTCGCGGGTCGCGGACGCGGTGACCGACTCCGCGGGTGTCCTCGCCCCCGGCGACGAGGCCCGCATCACCGAGGCGTTCGGCAGGCTGCGCGAGGCCGACCGCACCCAGCTGTTCGTCGTCTACGTCGACAGCTTCGACGGTGCGGACGGCCAGGACTGGGCCGACGACGCCGCTCGCCTCTCCCAGTTCGGTGATGACGACGTGCTGCTGGCGGTGGCGGTGGGCGACCGGGCCTACGGGGTCTCGATCGCCGAGGGTGCGGCACCGTCCGATTCGGCGATCGACAGTGCGCTGGCCGCCACCGAGGACCGGCTCGCCGTCGACGACTGGGCCGGGGCCGCGATCGCGCTGTCCGACGGGCTGGGCGGCGGGTCGGGCGGCGTGCCGGTGGCCGCGCTGGTGATCGGCGGCGTCGCGGCCGTCGGCGGGGGCGCCTACCTGGTGTCCCGGCGGCGGCGCGGGGCCGCGGCGGCCCCGGAGGCCGAGCAGCCCGCCCCACCCCGCGACGAGTTCACCGACGTCGCCACCGACGACCTCGCCTACCGGGCGAGCGCGGGCCTGATCGAGGTCGACGAGGCGGTGCGCACGTCCGAGCAGGAGCTCGCCGCCGCACGCGCGCACTTCGGCGAGGAGGCGGTGACCGCGTTCACCACGGCGGTGCAGGAGTCGCGCTCCGACATGCTGCGCGCGTTCGGCATCCGCCAGCTCCTCGACGACGACGTCCCCGAGGACGAGCCGGCCCAGCGGGCGATGTACGCCGACATCATCCGGGCCTGCCGCGCCGCCGACGAGCGCCTCGACGCCCAGGTGGCCGCGTTCGACGAGCTGCGCAACCTCGAGGCCACCGCGCCGCAGTACCTCACCGGGCTCGCCGGCCGTCGCGATGCGGTGGCCGCCCGCGAGCCGCAGGTCCAGGCCACCTGGGCCGCGCTGGGCGCCCGCTACGCCCCGAGCGCGCTCGAACCGGTCGCCGGCCACCTCGACCGGGCCCGGCAGCTGCTCGCCGTGGCCGGTACGGAGATCACCGCGGGCCGCGCCGAGCTGGACGCCGCCCGCCCCGCCGCCGCGGTGGTCTCCGGTCGCGCCGCCGAGGACGCGATCACCCAGGCCGAGACGCTGCTCGACGGTGTTGCGCGACGCGAGGCCGAGCTGGCCGACGCCGCGGCGCGGATCCCGGCGGCCCGCGCCGAGACCGAGCAGGACGTGGCCGAGGCGGGCGCGCTGCCCGACGCCGCGCTGGCGCCGATCGTGGCGCGGGCGCGGGCGGCGATCGCGGCGTCCGCGCAGGCCGAGTCGTCCGACCCGATCGCCGCGCTGCGCCTGCTCGACGACGCCGGGTCCGCGCTCGACACCGGCATCGCGCAGGCCCGGGCCGCGCAGGACCGTGCCCGGCGCGCCGCCGCGGTGCTGGAGCAGACCCTGCTCACCGCGCGCTCGTCGGTCGCCGCCGCGGCGGACTTCATCGGGACCCGCCGCGGCGCGGTCGGTGCGCAGGCGCGCACCCGCCTGGCGGAGGCGCAGCGCCACCTGCAGGCCGCGACGTCGGGCGGCGACGTGGGCACCGCGCAGGCGCAGGCGCAGCAGGCCGACGCCCGGGCGCAGGAGGCGCTGCGGCTGGCGCAGTCGGACGCCTCGGCGTGGTCGGCGCCGTCGGGCGGCCGGGGTGGCGGCCTCGGCGTGGACCTGGGCAGCCTGATCCTCGGCGGCATCATCTCCGGTGCCACCCGCGGCGGGTTCAGCGGGAGCGGCGGGTTCGGCGGGGGCGGGTTCGGCGGCGGCCGCTCGCCCGGCAGTTTCGGCGGCTCCTCCTCCCGCGGCAGGCGCGGCGGCGGCCGCTTCTGAACGATCAGGGGCGGCCGGCCGCAACCCGGGATCGTCGAGCGACCATCCCGCCGTGATCGCGGCGCCGGGGCCGGGCCGGGTTCAGGGCGCCGGGGGGGCGAAGTCCTCGGGGGAGACCTCGTCGATGAACTTCTTGAAGTCCTCCAGCTGCTTCTCCGGCGGCGCGTCGGTGCCGTGCGGGAACAGGTCCGCGATGGGCTGGCCCACCTCGTCGAGGATCTCGTCGGCGACCCCGATCGGCAGCCCCTCGCGCACCGCGATCGCGAGGACGTCGCTGGGCCGGGCCTGTACGCGGGTGCCGCCGTCGAACACCAGCTCGGCCTGGAAGATGCTGTCCACCAGCGCCACGATCTCGACGCCGTGCAGCTCGTGGCCCAGACCGCGCACGATGGGCAGCAGCATGTCCTGGGGCAGTTCGGGGTCCGACTCCCCGCGCTCGCCGAGCGCGATCATGTCCGCCTGGGCCCGGCGCAGGAACACCGGCAGGCACCGTTCGCCGTCGACCTCACCGAGCAGCAGCACCGGCTCCCGGGTCCGGACGTGCACCACCAGCCGCAGTACGCGCATCTTGAGCATCGTCGCTCCTCACGGGACGGGGCCGCCAGTGTGGCGCATGCCCGAACGTGCCGCTGACGCAATCTGCGACATCCGGCTCAGTTGCGCAGCGTCTCGCTCGGGGAACGGCCGAAGCGGGCGCGGTAGTCGGCCGCGAACCGGCCCGGATGCCCGAACCCCCAGCGGCCGGCGATCCCGCTGACCGTGGCGCCCGCACCCGGGTCGGCCGTGCGCAGTTCCGCGTGCGCGCGGTCGAGGCGCACCGAGCGCAGGTAGCCCAGGGGCGTGATGTCGAGGGTGCGCCGGAAGGCCCGCTGCAGCGCCCTCGGCCCCACGTGCGCGGCCTCGGCCACCGCCGTGAGGTCGATGTCGGAGCCCGCGTGCTCCTCGATGAACTCGACGGCCCGCCGTACGGCGTCCGGCGAGGCGTACCCGGCCGGCACGGGTGTCCCGGTCAGCGTCGAGTTCGGGAACGTCGCCAGCGCGGTGGCCACGACCAGGCGCTGCACGTGCCGCATCACCAGAGGGCTGCCGTGCACGCCCGGGCTCGTGGCGACGTCGGTGGTGACGTACTGCATCAGCCGTTTCCAGTGCACGGCCTTCGCCGCGGTGACCGGGCGGGCGAGGTCGAAACCGACGGGGACCGAGCCGCGGTCGTCCCCGAGCATCTCGGCGGCCAGCCGTTCCATCGCCGAGCGCTGGATGCGGACCTGGGCCATCTTGATGTCGTTCCACTCGACCTGCATCAGGGTGTCCGGGTCGTAGCCGAACACGTCACCGGGGCCGGCCGCCACCTCGTCGTGCGGCGAGCGGATCGTGAACCGGCCGGTGAGCAGGTGGCTGAACAGCATGATGTCGTCGAGGGGCTCCCAGGTGCCGTGCAGCGTCATGGTGTGGCGGGCCACCCCGACCTTGAGCAGTCCGCAGTCGGCCACGCTGTGGGTGAAGCGGAACGCCGTGCTCCGGCCGGACAGGGTGACCCGGTGGTCGGCGTAGGCGTCGCTGAGCCACTGGTGTGCCTCGTCGGGGTCGCCGGTCGAGATGTGCAGTCGCATCAACGAGTCCGTCACGGTGTTCCCCTCGCCGGCTGCGCGGGGGACGCTACGGGGAGGGCGGTGTCCCGCGCACTCGGCCATCCGGGCCCGCGCCGTCACGCGGTGTCCACCCAGCGACGTGTCGCTGTCCGCCGGACGAATGCGGGGCATGGCCGAGTTGTGCGCGCCCGACCGTGGGTATAGCTCTGGTTCCGGCACGGAGAGACCTCCGCAGGAGGGGGTGGACGGTCTCTCCGGCCGACCCCCCGCTACAGCTCGGCGGGGCCCTCCCGCACGGCCATCCCGAGCTGCCGCGCCACCTCGTCCATCACGTCCTGCACGATCACGGTGTCCGCGAGCGGCATCACGGTGCTCTCGGTCCGCCCGGCGGCGACGCAGTCGGTCACCTCCCGCAGCTCGTGGGCGTACCCGGCCCCGGTGGCAGGCGCCTCGACGGTCCGCGGCTCGGACCCGTTGCGGCACAGCACGATCTGCGACGGGTGGTGGAAGCGCGGTGGCACGTCGATCCATCCCTCGGTGCCGACGACGCGCGCCCGGCCGGGTGTGGCACAGCGCAGCGACGCCAGCAGCGACGCGCTGCGTCCGCCGGGCCAGCCGAGCAGCATCGCCTCCTCCACGTCCACGCCGGTCTCGCTCAGCACCCCGTGTGCGGTGACGGTCCGTGGGGTGCCCAGGACCATCTGTGCGAACGAGATCGGGTACACGCCGACGTCGAACAATGCCCCTCCCCCGACGGACGGGTCGTAGAAGCGATCCGCGGGATCGGTGGGGTGCTGGGCCCCGAGATCGGCCTGCACGGACTGCACCTCCCCGATCGCGCCGTCGGCCAGCAGCTCCCGCATCCGGACGATCGCCGGCTGGAACCGGGTCCACATCGCCTCCATCGCGAAGGTTCCGGTCTCCGCGGCGACGGCGACGATCTCGCGGGTGGCGGCAGGGGTCACGGTGAACGCCTTCTCCACGAGTACGGCCTTGCCCGCCCGCAGCGCGGCGAGCGCGATCGCCCGGTGCTGGGGGTGCGGGGTGGCGATGTAGAGGACGTCGACCCCGTCGTCGTCGACGATCGCGCGGTACGAGCCGTGCGCCCGGCCGATGCCGTGCTCCGCGGCGAACCGGCCGGCCCGCTCGGCCGAGCGGGAGGCCACGGCCACCACCTCCGCACCGGGCACGTGCGGGAAGTCCGCCACGACCTTCGCCGCGATCCGGCCCGGACCCACGATTCCCCAGCGCACCGTCATGCGCACCATCCTGGTCCGAAACCTCCACGAGATTGTCGGGGGGTTCGGGCACAGTGGGCCCCGACACGACCGGGGGGTGCCATGAAGGACGCGATCCGGGCCTCGGGCCTGGTGAAGCGCTACGGGAGCGTCACCGCGCTCGACGGCGTGGACATCGCCGTGCCCGAGGGCACGGTGCTGGGTCTGCTGGGTCCCAACGGCGCCGGCAAGACCACGGTCGTGCGCATCCTCACCACGTTGCTGGCACCCGACGCCGGGCAGGCCGAGGTGGGCGGGATCGACGTACTGCGCGATCCGGGGTCCGTGCGACGCAGGCTCGGCCTGTCCGGGCAGTACGCCGCCGTCGACGAGTACCTCACCGGCTACGAGAACCTCGACATGATCGGCCGCCTCTACCACCTGGGCCGCAGGCGGAGCCGGGAGCGGGCGCGGGAGCTGCTGGCCCAGTTCGACCTGGTCGACGCGGGCAACCGCCCGGCCCGCACCTACTCCGGCGGCATGCGGCGCCGGCTCGACCTCGCGGGCGCGCTGGTCGCGGCCCCTCCGGTGCTCTTCCTCGACGAGCCCACCACGGGCCTGGACCCCCGCAGCCGCACCGACATGTGGGCGGTGATCCAGAAGCTCGTGGCCGGGGGCACCACGCTGCTGCTGACCACGCAGTACCTGGAGGAGGCCGACGTCCTCGCCGACGACATCGTCGTGATCGACCACGGCCGGGTCATCGCGCGCGGTACCGCCGACCAGCTCAAGGCGCAGGTCGGGGGCGAGCGGCTGGAGATCACCGTCACCGACGTCGGGCGGCTCGGCGAGGTGGGTGCGCTGCTGGCCCCGCTCGGGGTGGCCGCGCCCGTGCTCGACGAGCACCGGCGCTGCGTGCTCATGCCGGTCACCGGCGGGGTCGACCTGCTCCGCGAGGCGCTCGGCCGGATCGCCGACGCCGGCGTGCCGGTCGACGACGCCGGTCTGCGCCGGCCCACGCTCGACGACGTGTTCCTCACCCTCACCGGGCAGGGCGCCACGGAGGACGGTCCATGAGCGTGCTCGATGTCGTGTCCGACTCGGCCGTGGTGGCCAAGCGCAACCTGATCAAGATCAAGCGGGTGCCCGACCTGCTGGTCTTCACCACGCTGTCGCCGATCATGTTCGTGCTGCTGTTCGCCTACGTCTTCGGCGGCGCGATCGACCCGGCCGGCGGCGGTTCGGGGTACCGCGAGTTCCTGATGGCCGGCATCTTCGCCCAGACCGTCGTGCTGGGGGCCACGATCACCGGGGCGGCGATGGCCGAGGACGTCCGCAAGGGGATCGTCGACCGGTTCCGGTCACTGCCGATGGCGCCCTCGGCGGTGCTCACCGGGCGCACGCTGTCCGACGTCCTCAACAACGTGATCGTGCTGATCGTGATGTCGCTGACCGGGCTGCTCATCGGCTGGCGCATCAACACCTCGGTCGGCGAGGCGCTGGCCGGATTCCTGCTGCTCCTGCTGTTCGCCTACGCGATCTCGTGGGTGATGGCGTGGGTCGGGCTGCTGGTGCCGAGCCCGGAGGTCGTCAACAACGCGTCGTTCATCGTCACCTTCCCGCTCACGTTCGCGGCCAACACGTTCGTGCCGCTCGACACGCTGCCCGGCCCGCTGCGCACGTTCGCCGAGTGGAACCCGGTCTCGGCGGTCACGCAGTCCGCGCGCGACCTGTTCGGCAACCCCGATCCGAACCCCGACGCGGTCCCGTCCACGGCATGGTCCCTGGCCAACCCGGAGCTCTACACGCTGATCTGGGTCGTGATCATCCTGGCGGTCTTCGTGCCGCTGGCCAACCACCAGTACCGGCGAGCGGCCAGTCGCTGAGCACTTCGGGGCGGTGCCGATCCGGCTCCGCCGCGTGCCGGGTCACGCGCTCGTGTGCTGCACGGCCCGTGCGATGCCCAGAGCCGCCGCACGCACCGCCGGTGCGAGCCGGTCGACGTCGAGCCGGTGGGCCCATCCGGTGACCGACACGGCGGCCATCGCCTGCCGGTCGGTCCCGAGCACGGGCGCCGCGACGCAGCCGATGCCGCGCGTGGACTCCTCGTGCTCGACGGCGAAGCCGCGCCCGCGCGCCGCCCGCAGCTCGCGCAGGACCAGGCCGGGGGCCACGACGGTGCGCGGGGTGCGCCGTACCAGCTCGTCGCTCAGCACCTGCTGCACCGTGGCGGGCGGGGCGTGGGCGAGCAGTGCCTTCCCGACCCCGGTGCAGTACGCCGGCATCCGCCCGCCGAGCCGGGACTGCACGACGGGGCAGTGGCGGCTCCCGAGCTTGTGCACGTAGACCACGTCGGAGCCGTCCAGCACCGCCAGGTGCACGGTGGCGCGGGTGCTCTCGAACAGGTCGGTGAGGTAGGGCTCGGCGGCCGCGCGGAGGCGGTGCTGCAGCGGGACCAGGGCACCGAGTTCGAAGAGCCGGACCCCGAGGCGGTGCCCGGTGCCGCTGCGCTCGACGAGTTCCCACTCCGCGAGCTCGCCGAGCAGCCGGTGTGCGGTGGCCTTCGGGAGACTCGTCCGGCGCACCAGCTCCGCGAGGCTGAGCTCGGTGTCACCGGGTTCGAACGCCCTGAGCAGGCGAAGCGCCCGACCGAGCTTGGAGGGCGCACCGTCGGACACCGTCGGCACCTCGACGTCGCTCATGCGGTGGTCCTCTCTCCGCTCCGAGATCACCCGCCGCGCTCCGGCGTCGACAGGGCCCTGCCGACCCTACGATTCTGCATTGTGTAACGCAATACGTAATGTAGAACGCCGTCAGGCCTGGTCGGCGCCGCCCAGCTCGATCGAGACGGCACCGGTCGTGGCGAGCAGCGCGTCCCCGATGCGGCGGACGTCGAGATCGCCGTCGAACCGGGCCGGCATGGCGACGCCCATGACGACCTCGAGACCGCCGCCCGCACCGAACACCGGCGACGAGATGACGTTGAGACCGGCGATGACGCTGCCGCGCACCGCGGCCAGGCCGGTGCGGCGGACCTCGGCGAGCAGCTCGGCGAGCCGATCGGGCGGGACCTCCGAGGTCTCCTTCCGCTGCAGCTGAGCCTGCAGGATCGGGCGGGTGAGCGGCTCGGGGAGATAGGCGAGGAACGCGCGCCCGAGCGACGAGTCGGTGATCGGCAGGATCGACCCGACCCGGACCAGGATCGGCAGCGGATGCCAGCCGTGGTCCTGGCGCACCAGGCTCGGACCGGCGTCGGTCCAGACCGCGAGGTAGACGGTGTGCCCGGTGCGGTCGCGCAGCGCGCAGGCGTGCCGCGAGGCCGTTCCCACCTCGTCGACACGGCGCAGCGCCTCGACGCCGAGGCGGCGGGCGGCCGGGCCGAGGTTGTAGAGGCCGGTGCCGACCTCCTGCGAGACCAGCCCGGTACGCAGCAGGCTCACCAGGTAGCGGTGGGCCTTGCTCGGCTGCAGGCCGCTGTCGGTGGCGATCCGCGACAGCGGCATCGGACCGCCACCGCGTTCGAGGGCCGTGAGCACCCGCATCCCGATCTCGATGGACTGGACGCCTTGCTGGGGGTGCGGGGTCGTCACCGGATCTCCGTCTCCTCGGCAGGGGTTGGGGCCCGGCCATCATGCCGCGCGATCCCGTTTCAGTGACTGGAACACGGTGCTACGTCACCGCTGTCGAGGGGTGCGACGGTGCCCGCTCAGCCCCGACGACGAGGTGGGTCCCGTGCAACCAGTAGACCTGGATACGACCATAGGCCGCAGCCGATTCGGTCGGTTCCACATGCGGATCGTCGCCCTGTGCGGGCTGGTGATCCTGTTCGACGGCTACGACCTGACGATCTACGGGGCCGCCGTCCCGAGCATGATCGCCGAGTTCGGCATCAGCCCGGCCGCCGCCGGCCTGATCGGCAGCAGTGCCCTGGTCGGGATGATGCTCGGCGCGATGGCGTTCGGTGCGCTCGCCGACCGGGTCGGCAGGCGGATGCCGATCATCGCGTGTGTCGTGTTGTACACGGTCTTCACCGGTGCGGTGTTCCTCGCGACCTCGCCGTGGGAGGTCGGGATCTACCGGTTCCTGGCCGGTCTCGGGCTGGGCGGCGTGATGCCGAACGCGGTCGCGCTGGTCACCGAGTACGCGCCCGCGCGGCTGCGCAGCACGTTGGTCAGCGTCATGTTCAGCGGCTACATGGTCGGTGGCATCGCCGCGGCGCTGATCGGGGTGGTGTTCATCCCGGCCTACGGGTGGCGCTCGCTCTACCTGGTGGGCGCCCTGCCGCTGCTCGTGGTGCCACTGCTGATCAGGTACCTGCCCGAGGCGCCGGCGTTCCTGGTCCGCCGCGGCCGCACCGACGAGCTCGGGAGGACCCTGCGTGCGCTCGACCCCGGCCTGCCCCCCGACGGCGAGCTCACGGTGCGGGGACCGGACCGGGAGACCGCCGCCGCCTCGCCGGTCGCGAGCCTGTTCCGCGACGGGAACGGCGTGAACACGGCGATGTTGTGGATCGCGTTCTTCATGGTGCTGCTGATGATCTACGGGCTGCTCACCTGGCTGCCCCAGCTCATGATCGAGGCCGGGTACCCCCTGGGGTCGAGCCTGTCGTTCCTGATGACGCTCTTCCTCGCGGGCATCGTCATCACCTGGGTCGGCGGGTACCTGTCCGACCGCTACGGCACGCGGCTGGTGCTGGTCGTCAGTTACCTCGTGGCCGCGGCCTTCGTCGGCGCACTCGGCTTCCTCGGCGACAGCAACCTGCTGTGGGTCTACGCCGCGGTCGCGCTGGGCGGCGGCGCGACCTTCGCCGCGCAGATCTTCGCCAACGCCTACGCCGCCCAGTTCTACCCCGGGCACGCCCGCTCGGCCGGGATCGGCTGGGCGCTGGGGGTCGGCCGCATCGGCGCGATCATCGGACCGCTGCTCGGCGGGGTCCTGCTCACCGCAGGCGTCCCCCTCTACGCCAACTTCCTGGCCTTCGCGATCCCCGGCGTGATCGCCGCCGGGGCCCTGCTGCTGATCCGGAACCGCACGGCGACGAGCGCCCCGGCCCCGGCGGTGCGGCCGTGAGCGCGGCGGATGTCGACATCGCCGTCGTCGGCGGCGGGATCGGCGGGTTGACCCTCGCGCTGGCGCTGCGCGAGCGCGGACGGTCGGTCGAGGTGTTCGAGCAGGCCGAGGAACTGCGCGAGGTCGGCGCGGCGGTCGCGCTCGCCGCGAACGGCTCGCGGATCCTGCAGCGGCTGGGGCTCGGCGACGAGCTGGCCGCCGCGTCCGTGGTGCCCACGGAACTGCAGTTCCGGCACTGGCGCCGCGGGGACGTGCTCGCCCGCCACCCGATCGGCGAGCGGTACGCGCGCCGCTTCGGGGCCCCGTTCTGGGGCATCCACCGGGCCTCGCTGCAACGCGCGCTCAGCGTGGCGTGGGGGGCGGAGCGGCTGCATCTCGGACGCTGCCTCGCGGAGATCTCCGACGGCCCGGCCGGGGTGCACCTCGCGTTCCGTGACGGGCGGACGGTGCGCGCCCGCGTGGTCGTCGGGGCCGACGGGGTGCGGTCGAGCGTTCGCCGGCACGTGTCCGGCGGCGAGCCGGTCTACTCGGGGACGAGCGGGTTCCGCGCGATGGTGCCGACCGCGGCGCTGTCGCTGCTGCCCGACCCCGCCGCCGTCCAGTTCTGGGTGGGACCGGGCGCGCACCTGCTGCACTACCAGGTCGGCGGGACGGTCAACTTCCTCGCGGTGCTGGACGGACCGCAGCGGTGGACGCACCCGGCCGGGCTCACCGAGGCCGAACCGGGTGAGCTGGCGGCCGCGTTCGCGGGCTGGCACCCCGCCGTGCGGCAGATGGTCGAGGCCGGACCGCAGAGCGACCGGTGGGGCCTGTTCACGCTGCCCGCGCTGCCGCGCTGGAGCCGTGGCCGTGCGGTGCTGCTGGGCGACGCCGCCCACGCGATGCTGCCCCACCACGGGCAGGGCGCGAACCAGACGATCGAGGACGCAGCCGTGCTCGCCCGCTGCCTCGCCGACGCGGGCCCGGACGGCCACGAGTCGGCGTTCGGCCGCTACGAGCGGCTGCGCCGGGCACGGGCCCGTGCGGTGCAGCGCGCGTCGTGGGACACCTCGGCCGCCCTGCACCTCCCGGACGGACCCGCCGCCGACGCCCGCGACGAGCGCCTGACGGGACTCGACACGTGGCTGGGCTGGATCCACGGCCACGACGCCGAAGCGGCATGCGGCCCCGCACTCGCCGACGCCCGTCCATGACTGACGCCGTCGAACACCGAAATCGTCCATCCCGAAGGAGAACGATCGTGACCACCCCATTGCCCCGCTTCGAGCTGGCGCACCTGGCCCACGCCGAGCTGCTCACCCCGGACCTGGAGGGCAGCCTCTGGTTCTTCACCGAGCTGCTCGGCATGCGCGAGACCGCGCGGGACAGGGACTCCGTCTACCTGCGCTGCTACGAGGACCCCTACCACCACAGCCTCAAACTGACCGCCGCCGACCAGGCCGGCCTGGGCATGCTGGGCTGGCGCACCACCTCGGCCGAGGCGCTGGAGCGCCGCGCCGCCGCGCTCGACACCGCCGGCCTGGGCCGGGGCTGGACGAAGGGTGATCTCGGCGTCGGGCGGACCTTCGCCTTCGAGACCCCCGACGGGCACGCGATGGAGCTGGTCTGGGAGGTCGAGAAGTACACCGCGCCCCCCGAGCTGCGCAGCCCGATCCTGACGCGGCGGTCCAAGCGGCCGCTGCAGGGTCTGCCCCCGCGCCGGCTGGACCACGTCAACCTCATGGCGAGCGACGTGACCGCCCACAAGGAGATGTTCGAGCAGGCCCTCGGCTTCGGCACCCGCGAGCGGGTCGTGGACTTCACCACCGACACCGAGATCGGCGTGTGGCTCAGCGTGAACATCCTGGGCCACGAGATGGCGGTCATGCTCGACCAGACCGGGACCCGCGGGCGCCTGCACCACCTGGCGTTCTGGTACGGCGTGCCGCAGCACAACACCGACGCCGCCGAGCTGTGCCGTGAGTACGGGATCCGGATCGAGGCCGGTCCCGACGTGCACGGCATCACCCAGGGCGCGTTCCTCTACGTGTTCGAACCCGGTGGCAACCGCATCGAGCTGTTCGGCAACTCCGGCATCCTGCAGTTCGAGCCCGACCACGAGACCGTCACCTGGGATCTCGCCGACTTCGACACGGGACTGGCCATCGGGGGCGCCACGCTGCCGGCCGAGACGTACTTCGTCTACGGAACCCCGGCGAACCCCGGGCAGGAGAAGCTCCTGCTGCCCGCCTCGGCCCGGTAGCCCGGCTCTCACCCGTGCCACAGCACGCGGCGTGAGCGGGACGTCGGGGTCCGGTGGTCAGGAGTCGAAGTCGACGGTCACCGCGCCGGACACCGGCAGCGTCTGGCAGGTGAGCACGAACCCGGCCGCCACCTCGTCGTCCTCCAGCGCGAAGTTGCGCCGCATGGTCACCTCACCGTCGGTGACCCGGGCTCGGCACGTGCCGCACACCCCGCCCTTGCACGCGAAGGGGAGGTCCCCGCGCACCTTCTGGGCGGCGTCGAGCACCGGGACGTCGCGCGGCAGGGTGAGGCGGGTGCTGCGGCCGTCGAGGATCACGTTCACCTCGCTGACCTCGCCGGACACCACCTCCTCGGCGCGGTGCAGCTCCGGCGGCGGCTCGTCGACGTAGAACAGCTCGCGGTGCACGCGCGGCCTCGGCACACCCAGCCCGGTCAGCACGTCCACGGCGTCCTCGGTCATCCCGAGCGGGCCGCACAACCACCAGTGGTCCACATCCGCGGTGTCGACGAGGCGGGTGAGCAGCTCGCCGAGCTTCGCGGCGTCCAGGCGGCCTCCGACGATCTCGGCCTCCATCGGCTCGCGCGAGAGCACGTGCAGCAGGTGCAGGCGGGGACCGTGGGCGTTCTTGAGGTCGGCCAGCTCCTCGGTGAACATCACGGTGTCGGTGCGGCGGTTGCCGTAGAGCAGAGTGACGTGGGTGTCGTCGTGCGCGGCCAGCAGGGACGCCGCGATCGAGAGCACCGGCGTGATCCCCGACCCGGCGGCGATGAACCCGTGGTGGGTGCCGGCCTCCAGTTCCGGGGTGAACGAGCCGGACGGGGGGCCGACCTCCACCTCGTCGCCCGCAGCCAGGCCGTCCACCAGCCACTCGGAGAACAGGCCCGTGTCGACGCGCCGCACGCCCACCCGCGGCGCGGCCCCGGCCGGTGCGCAGATGGAGTACGACCGCCGCTCCTCGCCCCCAACGGTGTGCTTGCGCAGCGTCAGGTACTGGCCGGGGCGGAACGCGTAGAGCCCGCGCAGGTCGTCGGGGACGGCGAACGTGACGGCCACGGCGTCGTCGCAGAGCCGTTCCACGGACGCGACCGGGAGGGAATGGAAGTCCGCCACTGGCTTTCCCATCGTTGGTTGGGTGACGCTCGCACACAGGTTGACGGGTCCGCACACAGGTCCGGCCCTGTGTGCGAGGCCCGGGACCTGTGTGCCGGCTCCGAGGTCAGCTCGCACGGTGCGTCAGATCGGCTTCATGTGCTCGAAGGGTTCTCGGCATGTTGGGCAGCGGCGTAGCGCTGTGCAGGGGGTGGGGCCGAAGTGCGAGAACTCCTCGGTGGCGGGCGAGCCGCAGCGCGGGCAGCGCACCGCCGTCGACGGAGCGGTGAGCGTCAGCGGGATCGGCCCGGTCGTCCTCGGTCCGGACCGCCCAGGAGGTGCGATCCCGGCCTCGCCCAGCTTGCGCCGACCCTCCACGGAGATCCAGTCGGTGCTCCACGGCGGCGAGAACACGGTGCGCACCTGCACCCGCGGCCAGCCGGCGGCGGTGAGCCCCGCCCGCAGGTCGTCGCGCATGACCTCGATCGCCGGGCAGCCGGAGTAGGTGGGGGTGATCGTCACCGTGACGGTGTCGCCGTCGACGTCCACGCCGCGCACCACGCCGAGGTCGTCGAGGGTGAGCATCGGCATCTCCGGGTCGACGACCTGCGCGACCACGGTGCGCGCGTCGATCCTGGTCGTGGTCACCACGTCGCCCCCGGGTGCTGGCGGGCCAGGCTCTGCATCTCGGCGAGCACGTGCCCGAGGTGTTCGGTGTGCACGCCCTGACGCCCGCTGCGGCCGCCGATGGTGCCGATCTGCGGCCGGTCCGGGCGGGCCAGGGTGGCCGCGGCGAACACCTCGTCGAGCACGGCGTCGACCTCGGCGCGAGTCTCGGCCGGGTCGACCGCCACGCCGGCCGCGACCAGCCGCCGCTCCTCGTCGGAGGTGCGGAAGAGCTCCTCGACGTAGGGCCACACCGCATCGAGCGCGGCCTGCATGCGGGCGTGCGACCCGGCGGTGCCGTCGCCCAGGCGCAGGGTCCAGCGCGCGGCGTAGTCGCGGTGGTAGGTCAGCTCCTTGACCCCCTTGCCGGCGACCGCCGCGAGCACCGGGTCGGCCGAGCCGAGCAGGCGGTGCAGCAACGCCAGCCGCCAGCTGGAGAAGATCAGCAGCCGGGCGATCGCGCGCGCGAAGTCGAGGCCGTCGCCCAGCTCGGCCATCGCGACATGCCGGAACTGCGCCTCGGTGCGCAGGTAGGCCAGCTCGTCCTCGTCGCGACCGGCCCCGTCACTGCCCCGACGCTCGACGTGGCCGGCGCGGGCCAGCAGCAGGCGGGCCTGCCCGAGCAGGTCCAGCGCGGTGTTGGCCAGCGCCACCTCCTCCTCCAGTTCCGGGGCGTTCGAGACCCACTCCGAGATCCGGTGGCTGCAGATCAGCGCGTCGTCGCCGAGCATCAGGCAGTAGGCGGCCAGATCCGCCGGGTCGACGCCCTCGGGCACCGGCGAGGTGATCTCGGCCCCGGACTCCTCGACGATGCCGGTGCCGAACGCCCAGCGCGGGTCGTCGTGGCCGGTCGTCTCGGACAGGGACTGGTAGGCGTTGGTGCCGTCGGTGTCCGTCACGGCCTGTTCGCCGACGTCGGTGTGGTGGGTGTTCACAGGTGCGGCACGTCCTCGGGGATCGCGTAGAACGTCGGGTGCCGGTAGACCTTGTCGCCCGCGGGATCGAAGAAGGAGTCCTTCTCGTCGGGGCTCGACGCGGCGATGTGGTCGGCCTTGACCACCCAGATGCTCACGCCCTCGTTGCGCCGCGTGTAGAGGTCGCGCGCGTTGTGCAGTGCCATCTCGTCGTCGGCGGCGTGGAGCGAGCCGACGTGCACGTGGTTGAGGCCGCGCTTGCCGCGCACGAACACCTCGTACAGCGGCCAGCCGCGCCGCTTGCGCTGACCGGTGCCGGTCTCGACGCCGCTCGTGGGCACGGCGCCGTGCCCGCCCTCGGCGGTGAACCCGGCGCCGGTGGACCGGCCGCTGTCAGCGGCGGCGGCCGCTGTCTGCGCACTACCACTGTCCGTGGGGGGATTCATGCCGCGACCTCCACCCTCGCGGCCTGCTTCTCCGCGTAGGCCTGCGCGGCCTCGCGCACCCACGCGCCGTTCTCGTGGGCGCGGCGCCGGTGCGCGACCCGCTGGGCGTTGGTCGGCCCGGAGCCGGCGATGACGGCCTTGAACTCGGCCCAGTCCGGCTCGCCGTAGTCGTGCGCCTGCCGTTCCTCGTTCCACCGCAGGTCGGGATCGGGCAGCGTGACGCCCAGCGTGGCGGCCTGCGGCACGGCCATGTCGACGAACCGCTGCCGCAGCTCGTCGTTCGTGTGCCGTTTGATCCCCCACGCCATGGACTGCGCGGAGTTGGGCGAGTCGTCGTCGGGCGGGCCGAACATCATCAGCGACGGCCACCACCAGCGGTTCGTCGACTCCTGCACCATCTCGCGCTGCGCATCGGTGCCGTTGACCATGGCCAGCAGCAGCTCGTAGCCCTGCCGCTGGTGGAACGACTCCTCCTTGCAGATCCGCACCATCGCCCGCGCGTAGGGGCCGTAGGAGCAGCGGCACAACGGCACCTGGTTGCAGATCGCCGCACCGTCGACGAGCCAGCCGATCACGCCGATGTCGGCGTAGGTGAGGGCGGGGTAGTTGAAGATCGAGGAGTACTTCTGCTTCTGGTCGATGAGCTTCTCGGTGAGCTCCTCACGGTCGACGCCCAGGGTCTCGGCCGCCGCGTAGAGGTACATGCCGTGCCCGGCCTCGTCCTGCACCTTGGCCAGCAGGATCGCCTTCCGGCGCAGCGACGGCGCCCGCAGGATCCAGTTGCCCTCCGGCTGCATGCCGATGATCTCCGAGTGCGCGTGCTGCGCGATCTGCCGGATCAGCGTCCTGCGGTACGCCTCGGGCATCCAGTCCCGCGGCTCGATGCGCTGGTCAGCGTCGATCGTGGCCTCGAACTGGGCCTGGAGCTCGCTCACGGATCCTCCTACCGAATGTTCGTTCGGCTCATGGTGCCGCACGACCGTCCCGCGCGCAAGCGGGTCGGTCGTTGCGGCACCGGGCCGGGCGGCGCACGACCGCGGTGGGCGTTGCCGGATCCCGTCCCGGGAGTGGGCGTTGCGGCAGGCGGCCCGGCTCGCGTGACATCCCGGGGACTCCGACACCCGCGCACCTTGTGGTGATCCGCGCACGTCCCGACGTGCGCACATGACTGAAGGGTGCGCGAGCGTCGGGGACACGCGAGGACCGGCGGGCCGGACGACGTCCCCGATCCGGGCGATGGCAGCGCACGATCAGGGGCCGTGCAGGCGCAGCGGTCCGGCCGCCGTGGGCCGCGACCCGCAGCGGGCGCGGAAGGTGATCACCGGGCGGGGAGGATGCCCTCGAACGCGGCGCGCGCCACGTCGTCGGCGAGGGTCGTGGTGCCCCGGCCCGGCTTGGCCCAGTCGACCACGGAGTTGACCAGGCCGGACAGCAGCCGCGCGGCGAGCGCGGGCTCGACGCCCGCGCGGATCTCGCCCGCGTCGACGGCCTCGCGCACCAGCGCGGCCACGTGCGCGTCGAACTCCCGGCGCCGCCCGAGCGCCCATCGCTCGGTCTCGGTGTTGCCCCGGACCCGCAGCAGCAGCGTGACGTAGGGCAGCTCGGCGACGAGCACCGCGATCTGCCCGCGGACGATGTGCCGCAGCCGCGCGAGCGGCGGGCCGGTGCGTGCCGCGTCGGAGTCGAGGATCGGGAACAGCCCGTCGAGCGCCCGTTCCAGCGCGGCCCGCAGCAGTGCCTCCTTGCCGGCGAAGTGGTGGTAGAACGACGACTTCGTGATCCCGGCCGCGCGCGAGAGGTCCTCCATCGACGTCGCGTCGTAGCCGCGGGTGATGAACTCGCCGACCGCCACCTCCAGCAGCGAACCCGGGCCGTGGCTCGGGCGCCGCACGCGGGCACCGCTGGTCATCGGCCCCGGAACTCCGGCCGGCGCTTGTGCAGGAAGTCGTCGACGGCGGCGCGGTGGTCCTCGGTGGCGGCCAGCCGGGCCTGCGCGGCGGCCTCCTCCGCCAGCACCGTGGGTAGATCGGACACCGCCCCGCGGCGCACCGCCCGCTTGACCTCCGCGTACGCCAGCGTCGGCCCGGCGGCCAGGCGTCGTGCGAGCTCCAGCGCGGCCGGCACGACCTCCTCGCCCGGGACCACGGCTCGCACGAGGCCCCAGCTCGCGGCGTCCTCGGCGGTGAAGGTCTCGTTGAGCATCAGCAGTTCGGTGGCCCGCGAGACGCCGACGGCGTGCGCGAGGCCGGCCGAGAGGCCGGAGTCGGCGGTGAGCCCGATGCCGACGAAGGCGGTCGAGAACTTCAGTCCGGCGGCGGCGACGCGCAGGTCGCACGCGAGCGCGAAGCCCAGCCCGGCGCCGACGCACGGCCCGTTGACGGCGGCCACCACCGGGAACGGCAGCGCGGAGAGCCCGAGCACGATCGGGTTGTAGTGCTCGGTGACGGTGTCGAACGCCGAGTCCGGGTCGGCCTCCAGGGCCGCGGCGTGCTCGCCGAGGTCCTGGCCGACGCAGAACGCCTTGCCCGACCCGGTGACCACCAGCGCCCGCACGTCGGTGGTCTTCGCGAGTTCCTGCACCGCCGCGAGCAGCGCCGTCTTCAGCTCGACGGTGAGCGCGTTGTAGCGCACGGGCCGGTTGAGCGTCAGGAGGGCGACGGCCGGGTCGACGTCGTCGCGGGTGAGCAGCACGGCGGGGTCATCGGTCACGGGGGCAGCGTAGCGCCGACCGAACGATCGGTCGCCCACCCGCCGCGGCAACCTGGCTGCAGTGGGGTGGCTTCACTGCCACCTGGCTGCAGTGGGGTGGCTTCACTGCAACCCGGGCGGAGGTGGGGGGCGGAGCGCGGGACCTTGGCCGCCGCGGCGGGGGGTGCTAGCGTCTCGCCCGAACGAACGGTCGGTAGAGTGAGTCAACGGAGGCCCGCCGGTGGCACCTGTCCTGCGCAGCTACGTCCGGGGCGGCTGGCACGCCCCGACCGACGAGGGGCGGCCGCTGCACGACGCCGTCACCGGGGAGGAGATCGCCCGGGTCTCCTCGGCCGGCGTCGACTTCGCCGCGGTGCTCGACCACGGCCGAACCGTCGGTGGCCCGGCGCTGCGCGCGCTCACCTTCCACCAGCGCGCCGCCCTGCTCAAGGCGCTGGGGCAGCACCTGCGTGAGCACCGCGAGGAGCTCTACGAGCTGTCGGCCCGGACCGGCGCCACGCTCGGCGACTCGAAGTTCGACGTCGACGGCGGCATCGGCGTGCTGCTGGCCTACGCGTCGAAGGGCCGGCGCGAGCTGCCGGGCGGCACGCTCTACGTCGAGGGTGACGTCGAGCCGCTGAGCCGGGGCGGCACGTTCGTCGCACAGCACGTCGCCACGCCACTGCACGGGGTCGCGGTCCAGGTCAACGCGTTCAACTTCCCGGTGTGGGGGCCGCTGGAGAAGTTCGCGCCCGCGTTCCTCGCCGGGGTGCCCAGCGTGGTCAAGCCCGCGAGCCCCACCGCGTTCCTCACCGCGAGGCTGGCCGAGCTGGTCGTCGACTCGGGCCTGCTGCCCGAGGGCACGTTCCAGTTCGTGGCGGGCTCGGTCGGTGACATGTTCGACCACCTCACCGGCCAGGATCTCGTGTCGTTCACCGGCTCCGCGGCCACGGCCGCCACGCTGCGGGCGCACCCGGCGATCGTCCGCAACAGCGTCCGCTTCTCCGCCGAGGCCGACTCGCTCAACCTGTCGGTCCTCGGCCCCGACGCCGGGCCCGGCACGCCCGAGTTCGATCTGTACGTGTCGCAGCTCGTCGCCGAGATGACCACGAAGGCCGGCCAGAAGTGCACCGCGATCCGGCGCGCGTTCGTGCCGGCCCAGCACGTCGACGCGGTGGCCGAGGCGGTGTCGGCGCGGCTCGCGGGGACGACGGTCGGGAACCCGGCCGCCGACGGCGTCCGGATGGGTGCCCTCGCGAGCCTGGAGCAGCGCGAGGAGGTCCGCCGCAGCATCAAGGCCCTCGCCGACGCCGGGCGCATCGTGTTCGGCGATCCCGAGCAGGTCGACGTCACGGGCGCCGACGCCGAGCGCGGCGCGTTCCTCTCGCCGGTCCTGCTGGTCGGTGACCCCGAACGCGCGGAGCCGCACGAGGTGGAGGCGTTCGGCCCGGTCGCCACGCTCCTGCCGTACGAGAACACCGCCCAGCTCCTCGACTACGCCGCGCGCGGGCATGGCAGCCTCGCCGGCTCGGTCGTCACCGGGGACGCGGCGTTCGCCCGCGATGTGGTGCTCGGTGTCGCGCCGTGGCACGGCCGCCTGCTGGTGCTGACGCAGTCCAACGCGAAGGAGTCGACGGGCCACGGCTCGCCGATGCCCCAGCTCGTGCACGGCGGGCCGGGTCGGGCGGGTGGCGGGGAGGAGATGGGCGGCATCCGCGCCGTGCTGCACCACATGCAGCGCACCGCCGTGCAGGCCGACCCGGACACCCTCACCGCGATCACGGGCCGTTGGGTCACCGGGGCGGCGCGCACCGCTACCGACGTCCACCCCTTCCGCAAGCACCTCGAGGAGCTGCGGCCGGGCGACACGATCGTCGGCGGTCCGCGCGTCGTCTCGCAGGAGGACGTGGAGCACTTCGCCGAGTTCACCGGCGACACCTTCTACGCGCACATGGACGCCGAGGCGGCCGCGGCGAACCCGCTGTTCGGCGAGCGCGTGGCGCACGGCTACCTGGTCGTCTCGCTGGCGGCGGGGCTGTTCGTCGACCCCGACCCGGGTCCCGTGCTCGCGAACTTCGGCGTCGACCGCCTGCGCTTCCTCGCACCGGTGAAGTTCGGCGACGCGCTCACCGTGACCCTGACCTGCAAGCAGCTCACCCCGCGCGACTCCGCCGCCTACGGCGAGGTGCGCTGGGACGCCGACATCACCCGCCAGGACGGCGAGTCGGTGGCACGCTACGACGTGCTGACGCTGGTGGCGAAGAAGGAGGTGGCGCGATGACCGTGCGCCTGGGCGAGGCCCCGCCGCGGGACATGCTGGACGCGGCCGAGCGCATGTCGGTCGACGAGGTGCGCGCGCTGCAGCTCGAGCGGCTGCAGTGGAGCCTGCGCCGCGCCTACGACAACGTGGCCCACTACCGGAAGTCCTTCGACGCCCACGGCGTGCACCCCGACGACTGCCGCGAGCTCGCCGACATCGCCAGGTTCCCGATGACGACGAAGGCGGACCTGCGCGACAACTACCCGTTCGGCATGTTCGCCGTCCCGCAGGACCAGGTCGCGCGCGTCCACGCGTCGTCGGGCACCACCGGCCGGCCCACCGTCGTCGGCTACACGGCGACCGACATCGACAACTGGGCGGGCCTGATGGCCCGCTCGATCCGCGCGGCGGGCGGGCGGCCCGGGCACAAGGTGCACAACGCCTACGGGTACGGCCTGTTCACCGGCGGGCTCGGCGCGCACTACGGCATCGAGAAGCTGGGGGCCACGGCCATCCCGATCTCCGGAGGCATGACCCCCCGGCAGGTGCAGCTGATCGTCGACTTCTCCCCCGACGTCATCATGGTGACGCCGAGCTACCTGCTCACCGTCATCGACGAGTTCGAGCGCCAGGGCCTCGACCCGCGGGCGTCGTCGCTGAAGGTCGGGATCTTCGGCGCGGAGCCGTGGACCGAGCAGATGCGCCTGGAGATCGAGGACCGGATGGACATCCACGCCGTCGACATCTACGGGCTGTCCGAGGTGATGGGCCCCGGGGTGTCGCAGGAGTGCGTGGAGACCAAGGACGGCCTGCACATCTGGGAGGACCACTTCCTGCCCGAGATCGTCGACCCGCTGGACGGGGACGTCCTGGCCGACGGCGAGGAGGGCGAGCTGCTGTTCACCTCGCTGACGAAGGAGGCGCTGCCGATCATCCGGTACCGCACCCGCGACCTCACCCGACTGCTGCCGGGTACCGCACGGCCGGGCATGCGCCGCATGCAGAAGATCACCGGCCGGAGCGACGACATGATCATCCTGCGTGGGGTGAACGTCTTCCCGACCCAGATCGAGGAGATCGTCCTGCGGACGGCGGGGCTGGCGCCGCACTTCCAGCTCGTGCTCACGACCGCCGGCCGGATGGACGCGCTCGGTGTGCGCGTCGAGGCCCGCCCGGAGACCCCGTTCGAGCGACGCGAGGCCGCGGCGCTCGAACTCGTCACCGCGGTCAAGGACCGGGTCGGGGTGAGCGTGACCTGCGAGATCGTCGATCCTGACACCCTGGAGCGGTCGGTCGGCAAGCTCCAGCGGCTGGTGGACCGCCGGAGTCTGTGATGCCCGTCTCAATGTGAGACCCCACGGTCTATCGGGCGGGTCGACGATCGGCTGCAAGGGCCGATGCTTCGTCGGACAATTCAAAGGAGAGTGGCTTTCGTGGCCGATGCGACGTCCGAGGGTGTCATCCGCCTGATCTACCGGAGCCGCAACCGCATCGTGGAGGACCGCCGCAAGGTGGCGCTGGGCAGTCTGTTCAGCCAGGCGCGGAGCAACAACAAGGAGCGCAACATCTGCGGTGCGCTGCTGCTGTCGGACAACTGGTTCGTGCAGGTGCTGGAGGCCGTCGTCCGCCGGCTCTACGAGAAGATCGAGAAGGATCCCCGCCACGAGCACGTCGAGCTGCTCGAGACCACCCCGATCGCCGAGCGCGTGTTCGGCCGCTGGGCGATGGCGAAGGTCTCCGAGGACGGCGAGCCCGACATCACGCTCATCGCGCACCGCGACGGCATCCACCGCGCCCACACCCGGGGCACCACCCCCGAACAGGAGGAGATCCTCTCCGTCATGCGTCACGCCGCGCGGGGCGACAAGCACGCGGTGTGACGTCTCCGTCCGCGGCGGCGGTCGCCGTCGCGGACCAGCCCGGATGCGCCGCCACGGCCGACGCCAGCTCCCGGCAGGCGGTCACGGCATCCGCCGCCACCGCGGTGGCCAGCGACCCGCCCCGCCCCAGCGGGGTGAGCGACCACCACTCGCCGGCCACCGCCTCGGCCGGGTCCGCTCCCCAGACGAGCACCTCACCGGCCAGTACGCGTCGGCCCGCGAGATGGGCGGCGGAGGCGTGCAGTGCCGCGTCCCCGAGCTCGTGGGTCTGTACCAGCAGCGGCCCGCCCGGACCGGTCACGCGGGTGGTCCCCCGGTAGCGACCGGACCGCTCGCCGCTGCGCCCGGCCACCAGCACCTCGCGGCACCGCAGCCGCGACCCGTGGCCGAGTCGGGCGGCGAGGACGCTCTCGTGGTCGGCCCGCGCGGTGACGACGGTCGGCCCGGGCAGGTACTGGACGCTGCCACCGTCGCCGATCTCCAGGCGCAGGGCGAGGCGACTGGGCTCGCCGCCCTGCGCGGGGAGCACCAGCGCGGCGGCGACCCCGGTCAGCACGAGGTCGGCCCCGGCCCCGACGACGACGTCCAGCTCGACGTCGTCGCCGCCGAGCGGGGTGGCGGCCGATCCCAGTAGGTGGACGGTCACGGCCTTCGTACGCGCCGCGGCCGTGCCCCGCTGCGGCAACAGCGTCAGCGGGGCCTGCGACCGCAGCTCCCGCACCGCGCTGGCCCCGTCGCCCGGTGAGCGCTCGACGACCAGCCGCGCCCGGGCCCTCACGCGAGCGCGCGCACGGCGCCGACCTGCGCCAGCACCCAGCCGGTCACCGCGGTCGCGGCCGGGTCGTCCACCAGGGACTGGGTCACCACCGGCAGCCCGGCCCGCACGCGGTGGGCGTCCCCGGTCATCACGTCCATGTCGGCCCCCACGAGCGGCGCCAGGTCCACCTTGTTGATCACGAGCAGGTCGGCGGTCGTGACGCCGGGCCCGCCCTTGCGGGGCACCTTGTCGCCGCCCGCGACGTCGACGACGAAGATCTGCCGGTCGACCAGGCCGCGGCTGAACACGGCGGTGAGGTTGTCGCCGCCGCTCTCCACGAGCACGAGGTCGAGGTCCCCGAAGCGCTCCTCCAGCAGCTCCACGGCGTCGAGGTTGGCGGTGATGTCGTCACGGATCGCGGTGTGCGGGCAGCATCCGGTCTGCACGGCCTCGATCCGGTCGGGGGCCAGTACCCCGGCCCGGCGCAGGAAGTCGGCGTCCTCGGTGGTGTAGATGTCGTTGGTGACGACGGCGAGCGCCAGCCGCGGCGCGAGGCTGCGCGCCAGCGCCGCGACCAGCGCGGTCTTGCCGCTGCCGACGGGCCCGCCGATCCCGATGCGCACGGCGCGCCCCGTCGTCTCGTCGGAGGTGTGCGGGTCGGGCTCGACGGCGGAGGGATCGAGCGAGTGGCCGTGGCCATGCCCGTGGGGCTCAACTGGCAAAGAGACGCACCTTCTCCCGGTGATGAACGACGTGGGACTGGGCCATGAGGTCGAGCACGGGAGCCCCGGGCGCGGGCAGGTCGGCGACCGGACCGCCCGCCGCTCCGACCGCCGCGTCGACGACGTCGCGCAGGGTGCCACCGAGCCCGACGATCGCGGCGTTGACGGCGAACGGGTCCAGGCCCAGCAGCCGGATCGCCGCCGCCGCGGGCCCGCTGACGCTCAGGTAGGCGACGCACCGCGCGGCGTCGGCGGGCGGGCCGCCGTCGATCCCGACGACGGCGCCGACCAGCAGCGCGTGGTGCGGGCGCGGGTGCACCACGCACAGGGTGTCGAGCACGGGCGAGGGCCACGACAGACGCGCGGCCCGCAGCGTCGCCCGTCCCTGTGCACGCGACGCCGCCCGCTGGGCAGGCGACGGGGTGCGGGCGTCGAGCGCGGCGTCGAGATCGGCGAAGGCATCGGCGCGCACCGCCGCGGCCGCGAACGCCGCTGACACGAGCCCGGCCGTGCGCAACCGGCCGGACAGGAAGCAGGCCAGGTCGGCCGGGCCGGTGACAAGCCCGCGGGCGACCGCCTCCTCCACACCGCCGGAGTGCACGTGACCGCCGCCGGGGAAGCGGGCGTCGGCCAGGGTGAGCGCGGCCAGGCCCGTCACGGTTCGGCCAAGAGGTGTCGGGAGAGGGTTGTGGCGATAATCATCCGGTGAACGGCAGGGAACCCCGGCATGCCGCCAGACGTCCTCCTCGTGTGAACAGCCCTCCCGTCGCCGTGCGCAGTGGCCGGATGATGATCATTGCCGTCGTCTGGGTCGGCGCCACCCTGTTCGGTCTCGCGGTCGCCGCAACCACGAGGATCGGGCCAGTCGTGCTGAAGGTCAGCACCAACCACGGCATCCACTTCGGCGACATCGCCGCGTTCGTGGGCTCCTACATCGCTGCGCTGTTCGTGACGCTCGTGGTGCTCGCCTTCTGGTGACCTCGGCACGGGGATCAGAACAGGAAGTAGCGCTGGGCCATCGGCAGCCGGTCCACCGGTGCCGGTTCCACGAGGTCGCCGTCGATCCGCACGGCGAACGAGTCCGGGTCCACCCGCACGTCCGGCCGCGCGTCGTTGCCGATCATGTCGGCCTTGCCGACGCGGCGGGTGTCGGCCACCGGCACGCACGGCGTGCGGATGCCCAGGTGATCGAGCCCCGCCGCCAGCGCGGCCGTCGACACGAAGTTGCGGCTTGTGGCCGCGGCGACCAGCGGCGCCGCCCCGAACATCGGCCGCGCCAGCACCGGCTGCGGGGTGGGGATCGAGGCGTTCGCGTCCCCCATCGCCGCCCAGGCGATGAACCCGCCCTTGAGCACCAGGTGCGGGCGGATCCCGAAGAACATCGGGTCCCACAGCACGAGGTCGGCGAGCTTGCCCACCTCCACCGACCCGATCTCGTCGGCCATCCCGTGCGCGATCGCCGGGTTGATCGTGTACTTGGCGACGTAGCGGCGGGCGCGCAGGTTGTCGGCCGCGCCGTCGCCGGGCAGCGCGCCGCGGGCGGCCTTCATCACGTGCGCGGTCTGCCAGGTCCGGATGATCACCTCGCCGATCCGGCCCATCGCCTGGCTGTCCGAGCTGATCATCGAGATCGCGCCGAGGTCGTGCAGCACGTCCTCGGCCGCGATCGTCGTGGGCCGGATCCGGCTCTCCGCGAACGCGAGGTCCTCCACCACCCCGGGGTTGAGGTGGTGGCAGACCATCAGCATGTCGAGGTGCTCGTCGATGGTGTTGACGGTGTGCGGGCGCGTCGGGTTCGTCGACGACGGCAGGACGTTGCCCCGCGACACGACCTCGATGATGTCCGGCGCGTGCCCGCCCCCGGCGCCCTCGGTGTGGAACGCGTTGATCGAGCGCCCGTTGATCGCCGCGAGCGTGGACTCGACGAACCCGGCCTCGTTGAGCGTGTCGGTGTGGATCGCCACCTGCACGCCCGACGCGTCGGCGACGCGCAGGCAGGCGTCGATCGCCGCCGGTGTCGTGCCCCAGTCCTCGTGCAGTTTCAACCCGCCCGCGCCGGCGCGCAGCTGCTCCCACAGGGCGTCCGTGCTGGTGGTGTTGCCCTTGCCCATCAGGAGCAGGTTGATCGGCAGGTGGTCCATCGCCTGCAGCATCCGCCCGATCGCCCTGGGTCCGGGGGTGACGGTCGTGGCCTTGGTGCCGTCAGCCGGTCCGGTGCCACCACCGGCGAGCGTGGTCAGTCCCGAGGCGAGCGCGGTGTCGACCAGCTCGGGGCAGACGAAGTGCACGTGGCAGTCGACGCCGCCAGCGGTGAGGATGCGGCCGTTGCCCGCGATCACCTCGGTGGACGGGCCGATCACCAGCGCGTCGTCGACGCCGTCCATCGTGTCCGGGTTGCCGGCCTTGCCGATCCCGACGATCCGGCCTCCCGCGATCCCGATGTCGGCCTTGACCACGCCCCAGTGGTCGAGGACCACCGCACCGGTGATCACCAGGTCCGGGGCGCCCTGCGCGGACGTGCGCGCGGACTGCCCCATCGACTCGCGGATCACCTTGCCGCCGCCGAACAGCACCTCGTCGCCCGATCCGGCGCCCCGGCTGCGGTCCTCGGTGACCTCGATCAGCAGGTTCGTGTCCGCGAGGCGGATCCGGTCGCCGACGGTCGGACCGAACAGGTCGGCGTAGCGACCGCGCTCGATGGACGTCACGTCTCTCCGTAGGTCAGGGGGCCGGGAGTGTGGTCGCGCTGGTCGAGCGCACCGGCGAACTCCACCCGCAGACCCGGGACGACCCGCCCACCGCCGAGCGGCACCAGCGCGACCTCGCGCTCGACACCCGGCTCGAAACGCACCGACGTGCCGGCCGGGATGTCGAGGTGGGTGCCCCACGCGGCGGCCCGGTCGAACTCCAGGCCCGGGTTGACCGCGGCGAAGTGGAAGTGCGACCCGACCTGGACGGGCCGGTCGGCGGTGTTGGTCACCGTGAGCGTCGTCCGCGGGCGGGCTGGGTTCAGCGGCACGTCGCCGTCACCGGGGAGGATCTCGCCGGGGGTGATCGAGTTCTCCGTCATGCGATCGGGCTGTGCACGGTGACCAGCTTCGTGCCGTCCGGGAACGTGGCCTCGACCTGCACGGAGTGCAACATCTCCGGGATCCCCTCCTGCACCTCGTCGCGGGCGAGCACCTCGCGCCCGCTCGACATCAGCTCGCTGACGGACCGCCCGTCGCGGGCCCCCTCCAGCACGTGGTCGGTGATCAGTGCGACCGCCTCCGGGTAGTTCATCCGCAGGCCACGCGCCCGGCGACCCCGCGCGACGTCCGCGGCGACGTGCACGAGCAGCTTGTCCTGCTCCTGCGGGCTCAGGTACATGGCGGCCATCCTCACCGCGCCCGGTTACGACCGCGTGGCGGGCGCGTTTCGGCCGACCACCCGCCCGCCGGGAGGGCGATCACCCGGCCGGTCCAGCGGCGCCGCAGCCACCGGTCGTGGCTGGCCACCACCACCGCACCCGGGCTCGACCCGAGCACCTCCTCCAGCTCGTCGGCCAGCGCGGGCGAGAGGTGGTTGGTCGGCTCGTCGAGCAGCAGCGCGGCAGGGCGCCGGACCAGCAGCGCGGCCAGCCCGACACGGCTGCGCTGCCCACCCGAGAGCGTGTCGAGCGGCCGGCCGAGGTCGATGCCGGCCAGGCCGAGCCCGTCGAGCGTGCGGGCGGCGCGGCGGTCGGCGTCCCACGCGTCGTGGTCCTGGGCCCACTCCAGCCGCTCGCCGTAGACGCCGAGCAGCCCGGGGTCGGCGGGCAGGCGCGTGGTGAGGTCGTCGAGGTCCCGCAGCACGGCGCGGGCCTCGCGCAGGGCGTCGTCGACGACCGCGGCGACCGTCGCCGAGCCGGGGAACGGCAGCTGCTGGTGCCCGAAGCCGAGGTCGGGCGGGCGCTCGACCGTGCCGGCGTCGGGCTCCTCCACACCGGCGAGCAGGCGCAACAGCGTCGACTTGCCGGCGCCGTTCTCCCCGATCAGCCCGATGCGGACGCCGGGGGCGGCGGTGAGGGACACACCGTCCAGGACGGTCCGGTCGCCGTAGGTCTTGACGAGGTCATGGGCCAGAAGAGCAGGCATGCGCGCACCACCGGGGAACGGGGGGAGCACCGCCGGGCCGGGCCGCGGGCGGTGCGGGGTGCGCTCAGATCCACATGTCGTCGCCGAGCGTGTCCCGATCCCCGCGGCCGCGCAACCGGGTTTCCGGTGCGCCGACCGGGTGGTGTCCCTCACGGGCGGGAACCGGGGCGTCACCGGCCGCGTTCCCCGCCCGTGCATCTCCTCGTGCGATGGCTGCTCGCCCCGCTCGTTCGGCTGGTCTGGAGGCCCGTCGTGCACGGCGCGGCGCGCATCCCGCGGGACCGTGCGGTGATCATCGCGGCCAACCACCGGGCCGCCGTCGACACCGCCGTCATCGCGCTCACGGCCCGGCGCCCGGTGGCCTTCCTGGGCAAGGCCGAGTACTTCACCGGCCGCGGCCTCAAGGGCCGTTCACTGGCCGCGTTCCTGTCCGCGCTGGGGTACGTGCCGGTGGAGCGAGGGTCCGCGTCGGCCGGGCTCGCGGCCCTGCGCGCGGCGCGCCGGGTGCTGGAGCACGGCGGGGCGTTCGCGATCTATCCCGAGGGCACCCGGTCCCTCGACGGGCGGCTGCATCGCGGCCACACGGGCGTGGCCAGCCTCGCGCTCGGCACCGGGGCCCCGGTCGTCCCGGTCGCGCTGGTCGGCACCGAGCGGGTGCAGCCGGTGGGCAGGCGGTTCCCGCGGGTCCGCCGGGTCACCGTGCGCTACGGCGCCCCGCTCGACTTCTCCCGCTACGACGGACTGGAGAGCTCCGGCATGATCCGCCGCGCGGTCACCGACGAGATCATGGACGCGATCGCGCAGCTCTCCGAGCAGGAGTACGTCGACACCTACCACGAGCGCCCCGCCGCGTAGCGATCTCCGCGCGCGACGATCCCCGCTGCGATCGACCCGCCGTCACGGGCGGACCAGGAGCCAGTCGGTGGTGTGGCGGTACCAGGTGCGCCGCTCCAACGGGCGTGGGTACGCCCGCCCGTCGGCCGTGACCGTGAAGGGCGTGCCGCCCACCTGGACCGCCCGGCCCACCGCTCCGCCCGCCCCGATCCGGGAGCGCGAGGGCGCGGGCCGGGGCAGGCCGTCGGGGAGGCCGGAGCCGCGCCCGACACGCACCGCGATCCCGCGCGGTCCGGGAGCCACGACCAGACGGGGGGCGGTGCCGCGCAGGACGAGGGTGTCGTCGCACCAGCACTCGCCGCGCAGCTCGCGGATCTCCGCGCGGCCGACCAGCGCGCCGCCGGTGTCGTCGCGCACCAGCGGTGCCGGCTCCGCCCGGCCCCCCATCGCGAGGGCGAGGGCCGCCGGACCGCTCGGCAACCCCCAGATCGCGGCCACCGCCGACCGCCGAGGGGAAGGGAGGTAGGCGACCTCGACGTCGAGCCGCTCGGTGCGCAGCAGGCGCAGCACTACGGCAGCCAGGTCGGCGTCCGTGCCGTGCACCATGATCCGCCCGGGTCGGTGCTCGGTGAGGACGGGATCGAGGTCAGCGCGCCCCGGGCGGGCGGGCAACGTCACGGTGGGCACCCCGTCGACCGTGGGGACCCGCCGACTACCGTAACCGCGGAGCCACCGCTCCCCGGACGGGTCCGCGCAGGTCAGCAGCAGAAGTTCCGAGTCGATCGAACCCACCTGATCGGTTACCCTCCCGCCGCCACGTCGCCTTCAGATCTGGAGTCTCACATGCCCGCCATCGTGCTGATCGGCGCCCAGTGGGGCGACGAGGGCAAGGGCAAGGCCACCGACATCCTCGGCGACCAGGTGCAGTGGGTGGTGCGCTACCAGGGAGGCAACAACGCCGGTCACACCGTGGTGCTCCCCGACGGCCAGAACTTCGCGCTGCACCTGATCCCGTCGGGCATCCTCACACCCGGGGTGAAGAACGTGATCGGCAACGGCGTCGTGGTCGACCCCGGTGTGCTGCTGGAGGAGCTCTCCGGCCTGGAGGACCGCGGCGTCGACACGGGCGGCCTGATGATCTCCGCCGACGCGCACTTGATCATGCCGTACCACGTCGAGATGGACAAGGTCACCGAGCGGTTCCTGGGCAAGGCCAAGATCGGCACGACGGGCCGCGGCATCGGCCCCGCGTACCAGGACAAGGTCGCGCGGGTCGGGGTCCGCGTGGCCGACGTGCTGGACGAGAAGATCCTGCACCAGAAGGTCGAGGCCGCGCTGGCCACCAAGAACCAGGTGCTCGTGAAGGTCTACAACCGGCGCGCGATGGACGTCGACGAGGTGGTCGACACCGTCCTCGCGTACGGGCGGCGCTTCGCCGACCGCATCGCCGACACCCGGCTGCTGCTCAACCAGGCGCTGGAAGCGGGCGAGTCGCTGCTCCTGGAGGGCTCGCAGGGCACCCTGCTCGACGTCGACCACGGCACCTACCCGTTCGTCACCAGCTCGAACCCGACGGCAGGCGGTGCCGCCGTCGGTTCCGGCATCGGCCCGACCCGGATCACCCGGGTGATCGGGATCCTCAAGGCCTACACCACCCGCGTCGGGTCCGGCCCGTTCCCCACGGAACTGCTCGACGCCATGGGCGAGCACCTGCGCAAGGCCGGCGGCGAGGTCGGCGTGACCACCGGCCGGCCGCGCCGCTGCGGCTGGTTCGACGCCGTGATCGGCCGCTACGCCGTGCGCGTCAACGGGATCACCGACTTCTTCCTCACCAAGCTCGACGTGCTCTCCGGGTTGGAGACGGTGCCCGTCTGCGTCGGCTACGAGATCGACGGCCGCCGCGTCGACGAGATGCCGATGACCCAGACCGACGTCCACCACGCCGTGCCCGTCTACGAGGAGCTGCCCGGCTGGTTCGAGGACCTCTCCCCGTACCGCACCTTCGAGGAGCTCCCCGCCACCGCCCGCGCCTACGTCGAGCGGATCGAGGAGCTCACCGGTGCCCCGGTGAGCGCGATCGGCGTGGGCCCCGGCCGCGAGCAGACGATCACCCGCGACGTCTGACCGGCCGGCACTAGTTCGCGCAGACGCCGGTGTCCACCTCGGCACCGAGCTGGGCCTGCGGGTTGACCGACGCCGCCACCTGCTCGTTGGTGAGCACGAAGCCGGTCTCGCTGTCGTCCAGCGCCGCGCCGAACACGACACCGACCACCTGGCCGTCGCGGTCGATCATCGGGCCGCCGGAGTTCCCCGACTGCACCATCGCGCGCACGGTGTAGACGTCCCGGCTGACCTCACCGTCGTCGTAGATGTCGGGCCCGTTCAGCGTGATCCGCTGCCGGACCTTCGCCGGGCTCGCCACGAACGGCCCGTCGAGCGGGTAGCCCAGCACGATCGCGTCCTCGCCGGCCTGGGCCGGGCGGGGCCGGAACACCAGCTCCGGAGCGTCCAGGCCGGGGATGCGGAGCACGGCGATGTCGACCCGCGGGTCGTAGAGGACGACGTCGCCGTCGAGCAGGTCGGGGTTGCCACGCCCGTCGAGGACCTCGACCCCGACGTCCTGGGTGCCCGCGACCACGTGCGCGTTCGTCATCACCAGGCCGTTCCCGATCACGAACCCGGTGCCCTCCAGCGCGCGCTGGCAGGACGGCGCCCGCCCGCGGACCTTCAGTACGCTCCCGGCCACCTGCTGCACCACCGCGTTGCCGGCCAGCGACGGGTCCGGGGGGCCGATCTCCTCGATCGGGGTGCGGTCGAAGGGGCTGCTGAAGATCTCCGGGAAGCCCGAGTTGTCGAGCAGCTGCCGCAGCTCGTCGGGGAGCGCGCGGGCACCTTCGGGCATCACCGAGTCGACGACGCGCAGCACCTCGGATCCCCGGATCCCGGACGCGAGACCGGGGAAACTCGCCGATGCGAGCGGCAGCGCCACCAGCCAGGCCGCGATGACGACCGTGATCGCCTGGAGCACCGATCCGAGCGTGGAGTCCACGCGCAGCGTGTGCTCGCCGGTGATGCGGTCGCGGATGCGGCGGCCGAAGTAGACCCCGGTGGTCTCACCCAGCGCCACCAGCACGACGACCACCACGATGCTGACGATGATGCGGGCGTTGTTGGACTCGATGCCCGAGGCCAGCAGCGGCGCCAGCCGCACGCCGAGGATCGCCCCGCCGAGCACGCCGACGAACGACAGCAGTGCCACCGCCATCCCGTGCCGCCACCCGGACACCCCCGCGATCAGCGCCAGCACCACCACGAGAACATCGACCCAGCTCATCGCACTCCCTCGCTGCGCTCGCTCGGCGCTGCGCTGGGGAAGCGCTGTGCTGACGATTCGCTCGCAGGCTCGCTCATCGCACTCCCTCGCTGCGCTCGCTCGGCGCTGCGCTGGGGAAGCGCTGTGTTGTCGATTCGCTCGCGGGCTCGTTCATTGCACTCCCTCGCTGCGCTCGCTCGGCGCTGCGCTGGGGAAGCGCTGTGTTGTCGATTCGCTCGCGAGCCCCGCTCACCAAGACTGCCCTCATGATCCCGCGATCCCGCGTCGGCCCGCCCGGGCCGCCGTCCATGCCTCGTCGAGGTCCAGTACCCGGGCCGGTGCCCAGGGCTGCGCCCATCCCCCCAGATCCAACAGCGCGGACAATAGGCCCCCGGTGAAGCCCCACACGAGCAGACCCGCCACCAGGAAGCCCGGGCCGACGTATCCGGACGGGTGACCGACCTGGACCCGGTTGGCCGGCTCCGCCAGCACGGTCATCGGCACCCGCTCGACGGCCGCCGTCTCCCCCGCGTCGACGGCGTGCACGGCCGAGGGCCGCTCCCACTCCGCCAGCACCGGGGTGACGACGAAACCCGACGGCGGGATGTAGAGGTCGGGCAGCAGGGCCAGCGGCACCACTCCCTCCGGATCCAGGCCGGTCTCCTCCTCGGCCTCCCGCAGCGCGGTGGCCACGGCGTCGGCGTCGCCGGGTTCGGTGCCGCCGCCGGGGAAGGCGACCTGTCCGGCGTGCTCGCGCAGGGTCCTCGCCCGCTCCACGAGCAGCACATCGGTGCCGTGGGCGGGATGCTCGCCGAGCAGGATCAGCACGGCCGCCCGGCGCCCGCCGTCGGGCGGAGGGATGCGGTGCCGGCTCAGGGTGGGGGCGTCGACGTCGCGCACCGCGTGGAGCAGGGGCCGCAGCCGCTCGGGGGCCCGCTCGGGCTGCAGCGTCACCGCGGGCTCAGCTCGGCGACCGCGGCGGCCACCGCATCGGCCGTGCGGAACGGGACCGGCGGGTCGACCCGCGTGGGCCTGCCGCCGCCGTCGACGACGTAGGTGTAGGGCAGGCTCGGCGGCACGTCGAGGGCGAGACGGACGGCGTTGCCCTGGTCGACGGCCGAGGGCAACGCGATGTCGAGGTCGTCGAGCAGGCGCAGCGCGGCCCGCGGGTCGTCGTCGAGATCGATCAGCAGCACCGGGACCGCGCCGGGGCGCGCGGCGTACTCGGCCAGGACCGGCAGTTCCTCCACGCAGGGGGCGCACCACGACGCCCACAGGTTGATCAGCATCGGGCCCCCGGCCGTGACCGCGCCGAGGTCGACCTCCCCCGCGGCACCCAGACAGCCGACGGTGACCCCGTCGAGCGGGCCGCCGGGCCCGCCGGCTCCCGTCGGACACGGTGGCAGCCCGGCGGCGGCCCGCAGCGGGGCGAGTTCCGCGTCACCGACGGGTACGGCGACCCGCTGGGTGGCGGTAGGGTCGGCCTGATCCGCACCGCGGGGCCACAGGGCGAACACCGCGAGGCCCACGAGCAGCAGCACCAGCACGGTGGAGACGATCTCGGCGCGGCCCGCACCGGTGCGCGCGGCCTGCGGATGGCCACTCATCGCCCGCTCGCCCGCGATCGCCCGCGGCGGCCTGCGGTGGTGGGCCGCGACCGGATCATGGGACGTCCTGGTCGGCGACCGACGCCGCAGCGGCGGGAGCAGCGGCCTCGGAGATCCCGACCAGGGCCAGCAACCGAGGCCGCGAGGGACCCTTGACCAGGGCCGCGGCCTGCTCGGGATCGGTGGGGCCGGCGCCGAAGGCGGGGCAGTCGGCAGCAAGCGTGCAGGCGCCGCAGGCGGGTTTGCGGGCGTGGCAGACCCGCCGCCCGTGGAAGATCACCCGGTGCGACGTCATCGTCCAGTCGCGCTTGGGGACGAGCGCGCCGACCGCGTGCTCGACCTTCACCGGGTCCTCCTCCTCGGTCCAGCCCCACCGCCGGACGAGCCGGCCGAAGTGGGTGTCGACGGTGATGCCGGGAACGTCGAAGGCGTTGCCGAGGATCACGTTGGCCGTCTTGCGGCCGATGCCCGGAAGCTTGACGAGCTCGTCGAGCGTGCCTGGCAGCTCGCCACCGTGCTTCTCGACGACGGCGGCACCGAGCCCGATGAGCGAGGACGCCTTGTTGCGGAAGAACCCGGTGCTGTGGATCCGCTCCTCGAGCTCCGCGCGGTCGGCCCCGGCGTAGTCCAGCGCCGTGGGATAGCGGGCGAACAGCGACGGCGTGACGAGGTTGACGCCCTTGTCGGTGCTCTGCGCGGACAGGATCGTGGCGACGGCCAGCTCCAGCGGCGTGGAGAAGTCGAGCTCGCAGTGCGCGTCGGGATGGGTGACGGCGAGCTCGCGCAGCATCCGACCGACGCGTCGCGCGCGGCCCAGCGGCGGCTCGCCCGCAGCCACCCGCCTGGCGAGCTTGGCTGCGCTGCGTGCGGTGGGAGCGGCGGAACCTGTCACGCCCACGAGGGTACGGCGACCCCCCGACGGTCCCGGCACCCGCCGAACCGGGTCACGAACGGGTATCGGGATCGCGACGCGGCGACCCCCGCGACGCATGGCCGGAGCCAGTGCGGGAACATCTGTCCCGACATGACTGCCTGGCTGTCCGTACTCGTACCGCTGCTGGTGATGTTCTTCGCGCTCGGGATGGAGCGCGTGGAGTCCAGGCTGCGGGAGTCCACCGTGCGCCCGGAGGAGCTCGAGGAGCTGCTGGAGCGCCCACGCCCCGACGAGGTACGCGCCCTGTTCCGGCAGGGCACGGTCCGGGCGCTGGAGCTGTTCCGGCTGCGCAACCGGCACCCGCGCGGGGGCAAGCCGGAGAAGCCCAGCAGGGCCGCCTGACCGTCGTCGCCGTCGGCCCGGATCGGGCTCGCGGCGGCGTGTTCGACCCGATGTCCCCCGGTCGTGCACCCGAAACGGCCGCTGCGGTGTCACGGACTGTTGGCGTACCCCCTAGACTGGCGCGCCGGTGATCCGCCGCGGGGCAGCGGCCGGGACGAGGAGCGGTGAAGTGGACGAGATTCTGATCCGCGCAGGCATATTCCAGGGCGTCGAGCCGCACGCGGCCGACGCACTGGCGCAGGCGCTGGAACCGGCGGAGTTCCCGCGTGGGCACGTGATCTTCGCGGAGGGGGAGCCGGGTGACCGGCTCTACATCGTCGGCGCCGGCAAGGTCAAGATCGGGCGCAAGTCGCCGGACGGGCGCGAGAACCTGCTGATGGTGGCGGGCCCCTCCGACATGTTCGGAGAGCTGTCCATCTTCGACCCGGGCCCGCGGACGTCGTCAGCCACGGCCGTCACCGAGGTGCGCACCTACACCATGGACCGCGCCGCCCTCCGGGAGTGGATCGGCAAGCGCCCGGAGATCGCCGAGCAGCTCCTGCGGGTACTCGCCAGGAGGCTGCGGCGCACGAACAACATGCTCGCCGACCTGATCTTCACCGACGTGCCCGGTCGCGTGGCCAAGTCGCTGCTGCAGCTGGCCCGGCAGTTCGGGTCGCAGGAGTCGGGGTTGCTGCGCGTCACCCACGACCTCACGCAGGAGGAGATCGCGCAGCTGGTCGGGGCGAGCCGCGAGACCGTCAACAAGGCGCTCGCCGACTTCGCCCACCGCGGCTGGCTGCGGCTGGAGGGCAAGAGCGTGCTGATCCTGGAGCCCGAGCGCCTGGCCCGCCGCGCCCGCTGACCCGAGGGGTGTCGGCGCCGTGCCGGTGATCGGCGTGCGGGAACCGGGAGGCGTGTCCGGCCCCGCTGCGCGTTCCGGTACGTCGATCATGGCGGGTCACCGCAGGTAGGTGGTTGCGGCGGTGCGGCCCGCGGACGCGGTTTGTTCACCGCGTGCGGCGCCGTCGTCCGGGGCCACGGTCGGCCACGTGGGCGGTTCTGTGCATGGCGCCCGCCGCATCGGGGCCGGCTGGTACCCCGGCCGCGGGGGGGGGGGGGAGGACGTCGCCGCCCTGTTCGCAGCCGCATCCGCCGGAATAAAGTGGCACGGTCGTCCCAGAATGTGCGACCCTGCTCGTCGTGTCCTCCTCGTCCGCCGCGCTCGCCGACTACCGCGCCGCCCTGAACTCCCCCGGCGCGCTGGTGCCCGCGCTCGCCTCGGCGCTCGCGCGGCTGCCGATCGCGATGACCACCCTCGCCGTGCTGCTCTACACGCAGCGGGTGACCGGCTCCTACGCCGTCGCCGCGCTGGTGTCGGCCGGGGCACTGGCCGGGGAGTCCCTGGGCGCGGTCGGGCAGGGGCGGCTGATGGACCGCGTCGGCCCCACCCGGCCCCTGCTGCTCGCCGCCCTGACCTATGCCCTCGCGGGCGGTGGGCTGATCCTCGCGCTCGAGGCAGGCGCCCCGCTCGCGGTGCTGGTGGGGGTGGCGGCCCTGTCCGGGTTGGTCCGACCCGCGATGCCCGGTGCGTCACGGGCGCTGTGGGCGCACCTGGTGCCGGCCGGGCCGAGACGCGACGCCGCGTACAGCTACGAGGCGATCAGCCTGGAGGTCTTCTTCATCCTCGGCCCGGCGCTGGCCGCGATCCTGGTGGTGGCGCCGTGGCCGGGCACCGGTCTCGCCGTCGCGATGGCCGGGATGGTGGTCGGCACGTCGATCTTCGCGCTCAGCAGGCCGGTCCGCGCGCAGCGGCCGGCCCCCGCGGGCCCCTCGGTCGGGATGCTGGGTGCGCTCGCCCGGCCCGGCATGCGCACCGTCGCGCTGGCGTCGCTCGGGTTCGGGCTGGTGATCGGCTCGGTCGAGGTGGGCGTGCCGGCCGTGGGCACGGCGGCGGGCTCGCCCCTGCTGGGCGGCGTGCTGCTGTCGGCCTGGTCGGTGACCTCGGTGCTCGCCGGCTTCCTATACTCGCTCTCGCCGTGGCCGCGGCCGCTGCACCTGCGCATGCCGTTCCTGCTCGCGGCCTTCGCGGCCTGCGTCGCGGCGATGGCACTGATCGGCCCGCTCGGGCTGCCCGTACTGGTCGTGGCGATGCTCGCGGCCGGGGCACTGATCACCCCGCAGGTCACGGCCCACTCCCTCGGTGTCGAGCTCGCGGCCCCCGCCGGCACCTCGACGGAGGGGTTCGGCTGGGTGGTCACCGCGGCGGTCCTCGGCATCTCGGGCGGGCAGGTCATGGCCGGCGTGGCCGTCGACCTGGCCGGGCCACCCAGCGCGTTCCTGGCGGGCGGCATCGCCGGAGCGGCGGTGGCGACGGTGCTCTGGGCGCGCCGCGCGACCCTGGCCCCGATGCCGCCGACCGGCCTCGGCGCCGTCCGAGAGCCACGGCGGGGTGGCTGTGCTCCGATCGGACCGGAGTAGAGCCACCCCGCTGTGACCGGGTGCGCCACACCCCATCAGCCGCGCAGGTAGGCCAGCTGCGCCTGCACCGACCACTCCGCGGCCGGCCACAGCGACTCGTCGACGTCGGCGTAGACCAGCTCGACGACCTGTCGGGCGGTGGCGCCGGACCCGAGCCGCGTCAGCGCGTGCCGCACCTGCTCCAGCCGCTCCTCGCGGTGGGCGAGGTACGCCGCCGCGACGGCGGGCGCGTCCGGGAGCTCCGGGCCGTGGCCGGGCAGCACCGCGGTGCCGGGGGCGAGCTCGGCGAGGCGGCGCAGCGAGTGCAGGTACGGTCCCAGCGCGCCGTCCGGCGGGGCGATCACGGTGGTGCCGCGGCCGAGGATCGTGTCGCCGGTGAGCACAGCCTGCGCGGCGCCGGGCCCGTCGAGCAGCAACGACACCGAGTCCGACGTGTGTCCCGGCGTGGTGACGACGCGCAGCTCGACCCCGGCCGCGGCCACGACGTCGCCCTCGCCGAGGGCCTCCGAGCCGAGTACCAGCGACGGGTCGAGCGCCCGCACCGGCGCACCGGTGAGTGCGGCGAACCGCGCCGCGCCGCCCGCGTGGTCGTGGTGGCGGTGGGTGAGCAGCACCAGCGCCACCGGCCCCTGGGCGGCCACCCGTTCCAGGTGCCCGATCTCGTCCTCCCCCGGGTCGACGACCACGCACCCCTCGACGCCGGGCGCCCGCAGCACCCAGGTGTTGGTGCCCTCCAGCGTCATCGGGGACGGGTTGTCGGCGAGCAGCACCGAGGCCAGCGGGGTGACGGCCCGGAGCGTGCGGTAGGCGGGATGGCTCACGTGGCGCCACCCGGCTGCAGGTGCCCCGCGGCGATCTCGAAGTCCGGGTCACCGGGCAGCACGATCACGACGTGGTCGCCGTCCTTGCGTACCCGCGGCGTCACCGGCGCCACCTCCCGCTCGGCGGCCGCGGCCAGCACGGAGGCCGTGTCCGGGTACTCGCCGATCTCCTGCAGGGTGCGGAACGTGGGCGCCATCAGCTCCATCTCACCGGCCTGCCAGCGTTCCAGGGCCTGGGCCGGGTGCCACCACGCCGCCTCGACGGCCTCGGTGGTGTGCGCGTCGGCCTGCTGGCCCTCCGGCACGGCGGCGACGAAGAACGCGGTGTCGTAGCGGCGTGGCGACTCCTCGGGGGTGACCCAGCGCGCCCATGCGTGCAGCAGGTCGGCCCGCAGGACCAGCCCGCCGGCGGTCAGCACGTCCCGGAGGGTGCGCTCGCGCGCCACCAGCGCGGCCCGCTCGGCGGGGAACACCGCCCGGTCGGGCGGTGAGCCGTCGGCGCGGGCGGCCAGCAGCACGCCGCACTCCTCGAACGTCTCGCGGACGGCCGCGTGCACCAGCCGGCCCGCGAGGTCGGCGCCTGCGGTGATGCGGTTGCCCCACCAGTGGGGGTCCGGCCCGGACCACAGCGCGGGATCAGGCAGGTCCGACGGGTCGACGCCCCCGCCGGGGAACACGGTCATCCCGCCCGCGAACGCCATGCCGGCCACCCGGCGCTGGAGGAACACCTGCAGCGGCCGGGGGCCGTCGGCATCGCGGATGAGCAGCACCGTGGCGGCGGGACGGGCAACGGCCGGTTCGGGGGTCACGAGCAGAATGTAGGCGGTGCGGAGGCTGCGGGTGGGACTGGTCGGGGGCGGGCCGTGGGCTCGCCGGGTGCACGGGCCCGCGCTGGCGGCGCACCCCGGCACCGAGCTGGCGGCGGTGTGGACGCGCCGTCCCGAGATCGCGGCGGCCCTCGCCGACGGGCTGGGGAGCCGGGCGGCCGCTGACCTCGACGAGCTGCTCGACGCCGTCGACGCCGTCGCGTTCGCGGTGCCGCCGCAGGTGCAGGGGGCGCTGGCGGTGCGGGCCGCAGCAGCCGGGAAGCACCTGGTCTGCGAGAAGCCGCTGGCCGCCGACCTGACCGCGGCCCGCGCCCTGGCGGAGGCGGCGCGCGGTCTCACGTCGGCCGTCGTGCTCACGCTGCGCTACGACCCGAGGATCCGGGCGTGGCTCGACGGCATCCCCGACGGCGCGGGACCCGACACCGTCGGCGCCGTGCGGTGGCTCTCGGGCTCGCTGCTCGGCGGCCAGTACGCGGCGTCGGCGTGGCGGGCCGAGCACGGCGCGTTGCTCGACCTGGGTCCCCACGCCATCGACCTGCTCGGCGCGGCGCTGGGCCCGGTGACCGGGGTGGGCTGGGCCCATCACGACGAGCCGGACCTCTGGCGACTCGGGCTCGACCACGCGGGCGGCGCCCACAGCACGGTGACGCTCTCGCTGCGGCTGCCCGTCGATCCGTCGGAGATCGAGCTGACGGTGTTCGGCGGGGCCGGGCGGCACGAGCTGTCCGGCGGGGTCGGCGACGCCACGGCGTGCTACGCCCGGCTGCTCGACGACTTCGTGGCCGCCGCGTGTAGGGAGGGCCCGCCGGTGGGCCTGGACATCGCCCACGCCGTGACGCTGCAGGAGATCGTCGAGCGGGCGCTCGGGCTCGCGGGTCAGCCCGTCATGTCCGGGGGCGCCGCAGGCCGCTGACCCCGGCCGTTGGTGCCGGTCGACGACTCGTGCCTGCCGTCGTCGCCGTCGATCCCGGGCTGGCGGGTGACCCGTCGTCGGGACCCCTCGCCCAGGTCGGCCTGCAGCCGGGCGAGCAGCTCGCGGTCGGACTCGCTGAGCCGGGCGGCGGACTCCGGGCGCAGGATGAGGCCCGTCTGCTCCGGCTCGGACTCCGGCGGGACGCCGGGCGTGCCCGTCGCCGCGGTCGCCGGCACCGGGGCAGCCGGCGGTACCGGTCGGCGGGGCGATGGGGGGTCGACCCGGTCGATCTCGACCCGTGGCCGGATCTGCGGAACGCGGTCGGCGGGCGGCGGCTCCGCCCGTTCGCGCGACGCGGGTGCCTCCGCTCGCGGCGAGGTCCGGAGGTCGGAGCCGTCGACGGGGGGCAGGGGGCCGGCAGCCCCGTCCAGTGCGGATCGGGGCATCGCCCAGTCGCCGGAGATCCAGTCGGCGAGCCACGAGTCCGCGGCCGGGGCGGCCGGCCCGAACCCGGGCTGCGCGTCGTGGACCGGCAGCCGCCCGATCCCCAGCGGGTCGTCCTCGTCGATCACCGTCTCGCGGTGGGGCTCCGGCTCGACCGGTTCGCTCAACGGATCGCCCAGCGAGGCGAACTCGGGGGTGTCGGTGTCGGCCGCCGGGAGCGGGAGGATCGGGGGCGTCGTGCCGTCGTCGGCCACCGGGGCCAGCGGGCGAGGGGTGCCGTGCCCGGTCTGGAGTGGGCCCGGCCGGGTCGCCGGGCGGGGCAGCGGAGTGACGGTTCGCGCCGGACCGGGCCGGCCGTCGGGCCCGGCCAGTCCGCGCAGCGGGGCGAACGAGCGCCGCCGGGTGGCCGGTGGTTCGGGCGTGCTCGGTTCGGGCACCGGGGTCTCGCCCGCTGCCGGCTCGGATACCGGGGGCAGCGGCTCGGGCGCCGGGGGCGGGGCCTCGGATGCCGGGGGCGGGACGATGCCACGGGCGGCGCGCCACCCCGACCCCTCCCGCTCCTCGGCGGCGGGCACGGACGCGGGCGGTTCCGGCGCCTCCTGCTCGGCCACGGCAGCTTCGGCCACCGCAGGCCGGTGATCCCGCGGCGGGGACAGGAACGCCACGGGCTCCGGCCGGACCTCCGGTGTGGCGAAGGCGTCCGCCGTCGCGAAGACCGCCGGGAACTCACCTGGGCCCGGCTCCCGTGGGCCCGACTCCCCGTGCACGGCGGCCGCCGCCCCGTCGACGTGCACCGGACGGGCCGTACGCAGTGCCTCCTGCTGGTACTGCGGGCGGTCCGCACCGGCGACGACGACCTCCACGGCCGCCCGCTGTCCGGCCCGCTCGCAGGCGATCGCCATCTGGTAGGCGAGGACATCGACGGGCCGCGTGTCCTCGGCGACCTCGACCAGCACGACCGGGTGCGGCAGCGGCCCGGGCGCGGTGCCTGCGGGGGTGAGCCGCGAGGTCACCCAGGTCCGGCAGCCGGCGACCTGGCGCGCGGGCAGCGCGCCCACGGCGGCGGCCAGGGCGTCGACGGAGGGTCCGGCGTCGAAGCGGTGCGGCGTCCCGTACTCGGTCTCGGCGGCCACGAGGGCGGCGTCGGCGTCCAGGTCGGTACGGGCGGCCCGGGCGGCCGCCACCACGGCAGCGCGCGCGCGTGCCGGGAGGACGGTGCGGTCGGCGATCAGGGTGGCGGTGAGCAGCTCGACCGCGTGCCCGTCCTCGCCCACCGCGACCAGCTCGCGACACCAGGCGAGCAGGTCGTCGTCGATCCGGCCGGCAAGTGCCAGCAGGAGCTCGTGGGGCGAGGCCCCCGTCGTCCGGTCGTCCACCGGCCCTCCCGATTCCGTCATCCTGTCTCCCGCCCGCCGGCAGTCGGAGGAACCATCACGCCCCTACTGCGACTGCCTCCACGGCCGTCCGCCACAACGGCGCCGAGCCGATGATGGCCGCCTGGTGGTAGGCGGGAGGCTCCCCGTGCGCCGGGAGCACCTCGACGCACGGTGTGCGGTCGCCGTGGGCCCGCAGCACGCGCTGTACCGTGCCCGTCAGCGTCCAGGGACGCTCACCGCCGTGGACGACGACCACGCGCTGCTCGCGGCGCGGGCCTGCGCGCCACGCCTGCCGCAGCTCGACGGAGCCCGGATGCCCGCGCACGACGCCGAGCACGCTGAGCGCCGCGGTGTCGAGCCCGTGCGGCCCGGAGTGGAACACGAACTCGGTGCCCACGACGGAGTCCGTCGGCAGTACCGCCTCCAGCAGCCGTCGCGAGGCCCCCCACTCGCCCGCGCTGCGCACGAGCAGCTCACGCTCGTCGTCGGTGAGGCCGACGCGGTGGCGCAGCAGCTCGCGCGGCAGCATGGCGCCGAGCGGGGCGCGGGCCCGGGCGGCCAGCCAGTCGCGCAGCCGCCAGAGCACCGCGTCGGGCAGCCTCCCGGCCAGCCGCACCAGCAGGTCGTGACCCGCCTGCTCGGCGGTCACCCCCCGACCTCGACGATGATCTCGACCTCCACCGGGGCGTTCATCGGCAGCTCGGCCACGCCCACGGCCGACCGGGCGTGGGCTCCCGCCTCACCGAACACCTCGCCGAACAGGTCTGACGCCCCGTTGATCACGGCAGGCTGCGCGGTGAACCCCGGTGCGGAGGCGACGAAGCCCACCACCTTCACCACGCCGGTGACGGCGTCCAGCCCGACGAGCGCGTCGACGGCGGCCAGCGCGTTGAGCGCGCACGTGCGGGCCAGGTCGCGCGCCTGCTCGACGCCCACCTCGGCGCCGACCTTGCCGGTGGCCGCCAGCGTGCCGTCCACGAAGGGCACCTGGCCCGCGGTGAACACCAGGTTCCCGCTGCGCCGGGCCGGGATGTAGGCCCCGGCGGGTGCGGCGACCTTCGGCAGCTCGATGCCCAGCTCGCGCAGCCGCGCGCTCGGGGCCGTCACGACGCCGCCTGCGCGGAGGCCAGCACGTCGGCGGTCATCCCTGGACCGGCCGCTTGAACCATGCCACCAGCTGCTCGGGGTTGGCGCCGGTGGTGACCGCCACCAGCTCCCAGCCGTCGCGGCCGAAGTTGTTGAGGATCGCCTGGGTGTTGTGGATCAGGACGGGGGCGGTGAGGTATTCCCACCTGGTCTGCGAGGGGGAGCTCATGGCCCGACTGTAGCCAGCGCCTCACTCCGATCGAGCGCCCGGTCCGCACACGTGCTCGTAACCTGGTGGTCATGACGACGACGGCGGCGTGGCACGACGATCTGGCGCAGGTGCGCCTGCACGTCGTCACCGGCAAGGGCGGCACCGGCAAGACCACGGTGGCCGCGGCGCTCGCCCTGGCGCTCGCCACGGACGGACGACGGACGCTGTTGATCGAGGTGGAGGGCCGCCAGGGCATCGCGCAGCTGTTCGACACGCCGCCGCTGCCCTACGAGGAGCGCCGGATCGCGGTGGCGCCCGGAGGCGGCGAGGTGCGGGCGCTGGCGATCGACGCCGAGGCGGCGCTGTTGGAGTACTTCGAGCTGTTCTACCGCCTCGGGATGGCGGGCCGGACACTGCGCAAGATGGGTGCGATCGAGTTCGCCACCACGCTCGCGCCGGGCCTGCGCGACGTGCTGCTCACCGGCAAGGTCAAGGAGTGCGTCACGCGCCGCGACCCGGGTGGCGGCCCGGCCTACGACGCCGTCGTCCTCGACGCACCGCCGACCGGCCGTGTCGTCAGCTTCCTCGACGTCACCAAGGCCATGGCCGACCTCGCGAAGGTCGGACCGATCCACAACCAGGCCGAGGGCGTCGTCCGGCTGCTGCACTCCCCGGCCACCGCGGTGCACCTGGTCACGCTCCTGGAGGACCTGCCGGTCACCGAGACGCTGGATGCTGTCGACCAGCTGGTCGACGCCGATCTGCGGCCCGGCGCGGTGATCGTCAACCAGGTGCGTCCGCAGTGGCTGCCCGGCCGCTCGGTCACCGCGGCCGCGGGCGGGCGCGTCGACGCCGACCGCATCCGCGCCGGGCTCGCCTCCGCCGGGCTGGACCTGCCACCCGACGTCATCAGCGCGCTGGTCGACGAGACCGTGGACCACGCCGTGCGCGTGCACGCCGAGGGCGTCGCCCTGGCCCGGCTCGATTCCGGCCCCGACCTGCCCCGTCTGGAGCTGCCCACCATGGTCGACGGCATCGACCTCGGATCGCTCTACGAACTGGCCGAGGAACTCGTGGCTCAGGGCGTCGGGACCGGGGTACGGGCATGAGGACCGCGGCCGCGCTCGACGTCGACGCGCTGATCGACGACCCGGACACCCGAGTGATCGTCTGCTGCGGGTCGGGCGGGGTCGGCAAGACCACCACGTCCGCGGCGCTCGCGATCCGGGCCGCGGAGCGCGGCCGCCGCACCGTCGTGCTCACGATCGACCCGGCGAAGCGGCTCGCGCAGGCACTGGGCCTGCAGGCGCTGACCAACGAGCCCGGACTCGTCCAGGACGCCGACGGCGACCTGCACGCCATGATGCTGGACATGCGCCGCACCTTCGACGAGATGGTGGAGACGCACGCCGAGCCCGGCCGGGCCGAGGCGATCATCGCCAACCCCTTCTACCAGACGATCTCCTCGTCGTTCTCCGGCACGCAGGAGTACATGGCGATGGAGAAGCTCGGCCAGCTCGCCGCCACCGGCGAGTGGGACCTGATCGTCGTCGACACCCCGCCCTCGCGTTCGGCGCTCGACTTCCTCGACGCCCCGCAGCGCATGTCGACCTTCCTCGACGGCCGCATGATCCGGCTGCTCTCGGCACCCGCGCGTGCAGGCGGCCGCGGCTTGCGCAAGATCGTGGGAGCCGGGTTCTCGCTGTTCGCGAAGGCGGTGTCGACGATCCTGGGCGGGCAGCTGCTCGCCGACGCGTCCGCGTTCGTGCAGGCCTTCGACACCATGTTCGGCGGGTTCCGGGAGCGCGCGGAGGCCACCTACGCGCTGCTGCGCTCGCCGGGCACCGCGTTCGTCGTCGTCGCCGCGCCGGAGCCGGACGCGCTGCGCGAGGCCGCGTACTTCGTGGACCGGCTCGCGGGCGAGGACATGCCGCTGGCCGGGCTCGTGCTCAACCGCACCCACCCGGTCCTCGCCCCGCTGTCCGCCGGCAAGGCGCGAGACGTCGCCGACGGGCTGCGCGGCGCGCCCCTGGCCGTGGCGGTGCTGCGGTTGCACGCCGACCGCGTCGACCTCGCCGAGCGCGAGGAGCGGCTGCTCGCGCGGTTCAGCAACGCCCACCCGACGGTGGCCGTGGCCCGGGTGCCGGTGGTCGCGGCCGAGATCGCCGACCTCGCCGGTCTGCGCGAGGTGGGCGCCCGGCTCGCCGACGCGACGGCCCCGACCCCCGCCCCGGACGCCACGCCGCTGCGCAAGGCGGAGTAGCGGTCCACGGCACCGGTCCACGGCACGGCCGGGGGTGTGGGGCCGAGGTGGCGGGGTGTGGACCGGGCCCGGCTCGACCGGTGGGCAGGCGGCCGGCTCGATCGCTTGGCTGGCTGAGGGGCTGGGCTGCGGGGCTGGGCTGCGGGGCTGGGCTGTGGGCTCGGCCTGCGGGGCTGGCGGGCCGTGCTCGATGATCGCCGCCTCGGAACCTCCAGGCGCTGTTGACGCGCCTGCCGGTTCCGAACCGGCGATCGAGGCCGATGCCATGCACGATGATCGACGACCGGGAACCGGCAACCGTGCTCAGCGCGGTCGGCCGTTCCGAATCGACGATCAAGGCCCGCGGAGCGAGCCGAGCGGCCGCGCTCGGGGTACCGGACCACCGGCGATGACTCGGTCCGACAAGCGCCGTGCCCCACTTCTGTACCGTCGAGGCCCGGCTGCCTCGGCTCTCCCCGTTCGGCCGCCACCTCCCAGTCGGCTGTGTCGGCTCCGGGGCTGCGTCGGTCCACCCGACTGCGAGGATTCGCCGCCGAGTCGGCCCGGTCCGGTCGTATCGGCCGATGTGTGCCCCGTACCGCCTCCCGCCGGTGTACCCGGCCCGCCCGGCTGCGTCGGCCCGCCCGGCTGCGTCGGCCCGCCCGGCTGCGTCGGCCCGCCCGGCTGCGTCGGCCCGCCCGGCTGCGTCGGCCCGCCCGGCTGCGTCGGCCCGCCGAGCTGCGTCGGCCCGCCCGGCTGCGTCGGCCCGCCGGGCCGCGTCGGGCGGCCCGGCCGCGCCTCGAGCTCGCGCACCGCCGCCTGCTCCGCGGTCTGCCCGGTGCGCCCGTAGCGACCCGAAGATGCGCTGGGTGCTCAACGCCGGCAAGCCCAGCCGGCCCGAGTGCCCCCGCAGGGCGCCCGCCCGCTGCCGCTGCGCCGCCCGCTGCCGCCGCGCCGCCCGCTGCCGCCGCGCCCGCCCGGCCGTAGGCGCCCACCTGCACGTGCCGCTGCACACCGGCGCACCGAGCTACCCGGCCGTGTATCGGCCACAAGAACCGCCCGGTCCACAAGATCCACACCGGCCGGCGCGAACCGGCACTCCGTCCGAGACCGGCCCACCAGATCCGCGGCGTCTCCGCGCGAGGCACTGGTCGTCCGTGGCGGCCGGGTCAGGCCGACTCGTGCAGGCGCTGCGCCATCCGTGCGGCCACCGCCTGCTCGGCGGCCCTGGCCAGCCCGGTGGCGGTGTGCTCGTAGGGGTCCACTCCGGGATCGGCGGCGTAGTAGGCCGATCGGGCGTCGATCAGCATCTCGTACCAGGACCCGATCTCGGGGCGGTTGCGCAGTAACGCGCGCCGCTCCCGCTCGGTCATGCCGCCCCAGACCCCGAACTCGATGCGCTCGTCGAGCGCGTGCGCCAGGCACTCCGTGCGCACCGGGCATGAGCGGCAGAACATCCGCGCCTCCCGCTGCTGCGCGCCGGTGACGAACAGCCCGTCGGCGTCGGTCGTGCGGCAGCGCGCCGCCGCCCGCCAGTTCCACCGGTGCCGCTGCGCCGACGATGAGCTCGCGAGCTCGCTCATGGGCCCTCCAGATCTCGTTCGCATGGCCGTCACGACCACCACAGACGGATTCTGCGAGCCCCGGGTTCCCTCCGACAGCGAGCAAAAATACTCAACTTCCCGCCGGGACCGGCCTGACCGGCTCCCGACACCTCCGGGCGTAGGCTCCTCGACCGTGAGCTTCCCGCGCCATCTCGTCCGGCCGGTCTCCCTGCTGCTCGGGCTGTGCCTGCTCGCCGGGATCATCACGGCGGGCATCGCGTTCCCGGTCGCGCTCGGGATCGGGCTGGTGGCCAACGACGCCAGCGACAGCGTCGGCAGCGTCTCCACCGACGTCCTGGACAAACCGCTCCCGCAGACCTCGGTCGTCACCGACTCGGCGGGCGCGCCGATGGCCTACTTCTTCGAGTCCAACCAGAACCGCGACGCCGTCACCGCCGACGAGATCTCCCCGGCGATGAAGGCCGCGATAGTGGCCGTCGAGGACCGGCGATTCTACCAGCACCAGGGCGTCGACTGGCAGGGCACGGCGCGAGCGCTCGTCACGAACTCGGTGTCGGGCAGCATCGAGCAGGGCGCGTCCACGCTCACCCAGCAGTACGTCAAGAACTACCTGCTCTACGTCGAGGCCGAGACGGAGACCGAGCGGCTCAAGGCCACCGAGCAGACCCCGGCGCGCAAGCTCAAGGAGGCGCAGATCGCGCTGCAGCTCGAGCAGTCGCTGAGCAAGGAGGAGATCCTCACCCGCTACCTGAACATCGTGCCCTTCGGCAACGGTGCTGCGGGGATCGCGACGGCCGCTCAGACGTACTTCGGGGTCACGGCGGCCGAGCTGACCGTGCCGCAGGCGGCGCTGCTCGCCGGGATGGTGCGCAGCACGTCGGCCACCGACCCGGTCACCCGGCCCGATGCCGCGGTGCAACGCCGGAACCTGGTCATCCAGCAGATGCTCGATCAGCAGATGATCGACCAGGCGCAGGCCGACGAGGCGCTGGCCAGCCCGCTGGGAGTCGTCAACCCGCTGAACACCCAGGGCATCGGCTGCATCGGTGCCGGGCCCACCGGCTTCTTCTGCCAGTACGTGCAGGAGTACCTGGCCAAGGCCGGCGTCACCCGTGAGCAGCTCAACCGCGGCGGCTACACGATCCGCACCACCCTGGACCGGCGGGTCATGGACGCCATGCAGGCCTCGCTGGTGGCCGAGGTGCCCCCGGACCAGCCGAACGTCGCCAACGTCATGGCCTCCGTCGAGCCGGGTGCCGAGCGGCACCGCGTGCTGGCGATGGGGTCGAGCCGGGTCTTCGGTCTCGACGCCGACGCGCTGGAGACCTCCTACGGCCTGCCCTACATCCCGGTGCCACTGGGCGCCGGTTCGGTCTACAAGACCTTCACCGCCGCCACGGCGTTGGAGAAGGGTCTGGGCATCAACTACCAGATGGCGGTGCCGCCCAGCGGGTACGCGTCTCCGATCTACGTCGACGGCGGCGGTCGCCCGCTGCCCGTGCAGAACTCCAGCAACTACTCCGAGCGCATGACGATCACCGACGCGTTGGCGCAGTCGCCGAACACCGCCTTCGTGAAGCTGATGGAGTTCACCGGCGTACCCGACGTGGTCGACATGGCGGTGCGGCTGGGGATGCGCTCCCTGGCGGAGGACCGGTTCGTCGACCCGAACACCGGGCAGCCGACCGACCGGTCCATCGCCGAGGTCACCAAGGCGCAGCGGCAGGCGTCGTTCACGCTGGGGGTGAGCCCGACGAGCGTCCTGGAACTGTCCAACGTCGGGGCCACGCTGGCCAGCGGTGGGGTCTGGTGCCCGCCCACTCCCATCGAGGAGATCACCGATTCGCAGGGCAACCCGGTGGAGATCACCGAGGCACCGTGCGAACAGGCCGTCGAGCCCGGCCTGGCCAACGCCATGATGAACGCGATGAGCAAGGACGACCTCCCCGGCGGCACCGCGGCGAGGGCGGCCGGACAGGTCGGCTGGGACCGCCCGATGGCGGGCAAGACCGGCACCACCCAGGCCAACAAGTCGGCCGCGTTCCTCGGGGTCGTCCCGCAGCTGTCCGGTGCGGTGATCACCTACGACAACGACAACCGTCCCGACGCGCTCTGCGACAGCGGCGGCGCCCCGTTCGCCTGCCGCAACGGCAACATCTTCGGCGGCAAGACCCCCGCGGAGACCTGGTACGGCATGATGGCGCCGCTGTTCGAGGGCCAGCCGGTGATCCCGCTGCCCCCCGTGGAGGAGCGCTACCTGGAGGGCGGTGCGGAGTCCCGCGTGCCCGACGTCGTCGGGCGGGGCGAGAACGACGCCCGGGGTGCGCTGGAGTCGGCGGGGTGGGCGGTCACGACCCGTACGGTCGACAACGCCGCCGCCCGCGGCACCGTGCTCGGGCAACTGCCGCGTGGCACGGCGCTGCCCGGCGAGACGATCGTGCTCAGCATCTCCAGTGGCGAGGTGCCGCCGCCGCCCGCCCCGCCCACCGAGGATCCGGCCCCGGGCGAGAACCCGGACGGTGACGGCCCGCCACCCGATGACGGGGACGGCGGCGACGGGGGCGGCGGCAACGGGGATGGGGGCGACGGAGGCGGGGGTGGTGGCGACGACGACGGGTAGCCCGCTCGGAGGCCCGATGATCGCCCGACGGGGTGGATGAGCCGGGCACGCAGCGCGACCCGGCCTACCATCGCACCATGACCGACGCTGACGGCGACACCGGCGGCGGTGGGGCGACGGTGCCCCGGCCGCGCAGGTCCGGTCCGGTCCGTCTCGTCGGCCGGCCCGGAACCGGCGCCGCACGGCCGGAATGCGCGCCGCTCGCGGCCCGGATCGGATCCGTCACCGCAGTGCTCGACGACGTCGTCGCCCCGCCGTGGCTCCGGGTGCCCTCCGGTGCCTCCCACGATCCGCCCCACCCGCCGTCGACCCGCCCCGCCGTGCTCCGGGCGGTCGCGGCCGACCCGCCGCCGACCGCCGCCCCCGCCGCGCCCGTGCCGCGGCCGCCTGCGACCCCGGCCCCGCCCCCGGTCCGCCACCATCCGGCCCGGGCGCGGCCCCCGGTCGCTCCCGAGCCCGGGATCCTCGGACTGTCCCGGCTGGCCCGGGGCCGGATCGGGTCGCGGCTGTTCACGCTCTTCTTCGTGGCCGTGTACGCGGTGATCCTCATCCAGCTGGTGATGGTGCTCCTGCACGGCTGACAGCCGCCGTCGGAGGTCCTGTCGGTACCCCGGACTACCCTGGGTCCGACCGGCCCCGAGGAGGTGACGATGGCTTCCCCCCAGCTGTCCGCGCCCACCTCGCACCGGGTGCGCAGCGTCCTCGCCATCCCCGCGTTCCGCCGGTTGTGGCTGGTCACGGCCGGATCGGCCACCGGCGAGTGGCTGAGCCTGCTCGCCCTGTCCGCGCTGGCCACCCAGCTCACGTCGGGCTACCAGGCGCAGAGCTTCGCCCTCGGCGGCGTCGTCGCCACGAAGCTGCTTCCCGCGCTGGTGCTCGGCCCGCTGGCCGGGGCGCTGGCCGACAAGTTCGACCGCCGCCGCGTCATGGTCGTGTGCGACGTGCTGCGGTTCGGCCTGTTCGTCTCCATCCCGCTGGTCGGGTCGCTGGCGTGGCTGTTCGTCGCGGTGTTCCTCATCGAGATCTGCGCGATGTTCTGGATCCCGGCCAAGGACGCGGCGGTGCCCAACCTGCTGCGCCGCCCCGACCAGATCGAGACGGCCAACCAGCTCGCGCTCGTCGTCACCTACGGGGTGGCGGTGCTGCTGGCGTCGGGGCTGTTCACGGTGCTGTCGAGCGCCGGATCGACGCTCGGCGGCGACGCCGGGGAGACGGCCACGCTGCACCTGGCCCTCGCGATCACCGGCAGCGCCTACCTCGTCATGGCGATCACGGTGTGGTTCGGCATCCCGGAGATCTCCGGGCGCTCCGACGGGCGCCGCGAGATCGCGCCGGGCGTGCTCACGCTGCTCCGCGACGGGGCCCGCTTCGTGGCCGACACCCCGCTGGTCCGGGGGCTGGTGGCCGGCATCGTCGGCGCGTTCGCGGCCGGCGGCACGGTCGTCGGGTCGGCCACGCTCTACGCCACCAGCCTCGGTGGCGGCAACGCCGCGTACGGCATCCTGTTCGCCTCGGTCTTCGCCGGGCTCGCCACGGGCATGGGGGCGGCCCCGCGGATGGCCCGCCGGATCCCGCACAACCGGCTGTTCGGCGCCGCGATCGTCGCGGCGGGCCTCGCGCTGGTGCTGGTCGCGGTGGCGCCGCACCTGTTCGTCGCCATCGCGGCGGTGGGGCTGGTCGGGGGGTTCGCGGGCATCGCGTTCCTCACCGGGCTCACGATCATCGGCACCGCGGTGGCGGACGGGATTCGCGGCCGGATCGTCGCGTTCGTCCAGTCGATCGTGCGGCTCACGCTGCTCGGGTCGATGGCGCTGGTGCCGCTGGTCGTCGGGCTGGTGAGCACGCAGCGCGTCGACCTGCTGGGCCGGTCGTTCCTCATCGACGGCACTCGGATCGTGATGCTGGCCGGCGGCCTGGTGGCCGCGGTGGTCGGGATGCTCGCCTACCGGCAGATGGACGACCGGCGCACCGAGCCGATGCTGCCCGACCTGCTCGCCGCGCTGCGCCGCGGCGACCCTCGCGAGGGGTCGGGTGTCCTGATCGCCGTCGAGGGTGCCCCCGCGGAGCAGACGGCCGAGCAGGCGACGCTGCTCGCCACCGCGCTGCGCGCCGCGGGGCACACGGTCGTGGAGCTCGGCGAGTCCGGCCGCGACCGCGAGCGCTGGACCGCCGCCATCCGCGAGGCGGCGCTGGGCGGGGCGCGGGCGAAGGCGCTGGCCGCCGCGGCCGTGCGGGCCGATCTCGTGGAGCGGGTGATCCGGCCCGGGCTGGCGCAGGGTGCGGTCGTCGTCGTCGACCGGTTCCTGGTCAGTCCGCTCGTTCAGTTCGGAGTGGCCGCCGGGGACGTCGATCCCCGCGAGCTGGACAGTCTGGTGCTGTGGGCCACCGGCCGGCTGCGGCCCGACGTGTCCGTGATGCTCGACCGCGCCGCACCGGCCGACGCCGCCTCACCGGGCATGCCCGGTGAGGAGCACCTGCGCGTGCAGCGGCTGCTCACCCGCATGGCGGCCGCCGAGCCCCACCACTACGTCGTCGTCGAGGCGGAAGGCACGCCCGATGAGGTGGCCGCGCGAGTCCTGGCCGGGATCGGGCCGATGCTGCCGCCGGCGGTGGGTGCGCCGGACGGGGTCGGGGTCCCGTGACGGTGTGGGACGAGGTCGTCGGCCAGCCCGCCGCGGTGGCCGAGCTGAGCGCCGCCGCCCAGGACCCCTCCGCGATGACGCACGCCTGGCTGTTCACCGGCCCACCCGGTTCGGGCCGCTCGGTGGCGGCGCGGGCCTTCGCGGCGGCCCTGCAGTGCGCCGAGGCCGGCTGCGGGCACTGCGCGGCCTGCCACACCGTCATGAGCGGCACCCACGCCGACGTGCGCGAGGTGGTGCCGGAGGGGCTGAGTATCAATGTCGCGCTGACTCGCGAGATCGTGCAGCGGGCCGCCAAGCACCCAGCCACCGGCCGCTTCCAGGTCGTGATCATTCAGGACGCGGACCGGCTCGGGGAGCGCGCCGCCAACGCACTCCTGAAGGCCATCGAGGAACCATCGCCGCTGACCATCTTCCTGCTGTGCTCCCCGTCGGATCATCCCGACGATATTCCTGTGACTATCCGGTCCCGCTGCAGGATCGTTCCGCTGCGCACGCCCACGCCCGGGGCGATCGCCGACGTGCTCGTCCGCCGCGACGGGATCGACCCGGACACGGCCGGCTGGGCGGCGTCGGTCGCGGGTGGTCATGTCGGCCGCGCGCGCCACCTGGCCCGTAACGCCGACAGCCGCGCCCAGCGCGAGATGGTGCTGGGCCTGCCCCTGCGCACCCGCTCGCTGGGCGACGCGTTCGCCTTCGCCGCCGACCTCGTGCGCGGGGCGAAGGCCGAGGCCAGTGCCCTGAGCGAGGCCCGCGACGTCCCCGAGCGCGAGGAGCTCGGCATCGCGATGGGCGGCGGCGGCGTCGGCAAGGGCGTGGCCGGGGCGGCCCGGTCGGCCAAAGCCGCCGAGCGTGACCTGGAGAAGCGCCAGAAGCTGCGCAACACCCGCTCCCAGCGCGACGCCCTGGACCGCGCGCTGGTCGACCTCACGGCCTTCTTCCGCGACGTCCTTGCCGCCGGCAGCGGCGCCCAGGTCCCCCTCTCCAACCCCGACCGCGCCGCGGACGTGCAGCGCGCCGCCCAGGAGTGGACCCCCGAGTCCACCCTGCGCCGCCTCGACGCCGTTCTCGCCTGCCGCACGGCGCTGGACCAGAACGTCAAGCCCGAGATCGCCGCCGAGGCGATGATGACGATCATCCACACCGGTTGAGCCCGCCCGTACCGGGTAGCCCGACCACATGGAGGATAACCACATCGCCGACGACCGCGCCCGCCGTTTCGTGGCCGGCCTGCGCCGGTTCGAGCAGGACTCCGACACCGCCGTGTTCGCGGCGCTCTTCGCCCCCGACGCCGTCACCGAACGCCTCGACGCCCGCGGCGAGCGGCAGGGCGAGGTGGCCGAGTTCTGGCGGGAGTACCGCGACCAGTTCCAGGAGGTCCGCACCACCTTCTTCAACGTGGTGGAGGGCGACGACCAGTTCGCGCTGGAATGGACGAGCAGCGGCACCCTGCGCGACGACCGCCCGATCGACTACCGCGGCGTCACGGTCATCGACCTCGACGGTGACGCGATCACCCGCCTCCGCACCTACTACGACTCCGCCGCGTTCGTGCTGGTCCCGGCCGAGTCGACCTGACCCCGGACGCCCGGACCGTCGCCGGTACACTCGTCCGCGGCACGACGCCGCCTTAGCTCAGTCGGTTAGAGCGACGCACTCGTAATGCGTAGGTCTGGGGTTCGACTCCCCAAGGCGGCTCTATTCATGCAGGTCAGAGGCTGTCAAAGCTCTGCCCTTGCGGCCAGTCAGCGGAGCGTGGCACGGACGGCGAGGGTTTTTGGCTGTTCAGAGGCCTGCTGTATGGCACGGGTCGAGTGTGCGTCGCTCGGCGGCTCAGGGGCGCAGCTACGGAAGACGGTAGGCGTCGCGGCGGTGGGCGACGGCGACCACGGTGATGATGTTGGTCTCGTTGTCGATCATGTAGAGCGCTCGGTACTCGCCACGTCGGGTTGACCAGACGCCGTCGTAGGGAACTTCGAGTGGCTTACCGAGCCGGTGAGGATTCTCGGCCACCGGTCCGGTGATGTGCTCGAGGAGGGCGATCGCTGCGTCAAGGGGAAGTTTGTCCATCCGGCGGCGGGCGGACGGGGCGAACGTGACCGAGTACGTAACAGGTTCGGTCATCCTCCGGTCGCGCGGCGGGCAGCTAGATCTGCGGCGATGTCCGAGGCAGGGACGACGTGGCCGGCATGGGCGTCGGCGAGGCCTTCGAGGAGATCGCGGACGAGGTCGGTGTCGGAGAGGACCTCAATGGTCTCGCGTAGGCGGTCGAGCTCGCCGGAGGGTACGACGTCGGCGACGTGGTCTCCGTGTGCGATGACCGCGACGGTGTCGCCGTGCTCTGTATGGCGCACGACCTCTGCCCAGGAAGGTGACTCCTCGGCGGTCACTCTGGTGACAGGTTCGCTCACGCGTTCAGGATACGGGCACCGTCGTGTGCAGAGAAGCGATGCGGCGACCTGCTTGCGGTGTGCGGTCCGGCAGGTCACCTGTGCAAAGTGTGGTAATCGGACCGGTTGTTGATCTCCGTCGTGGCACGGTTCGTGGCACGAAACGACGGCTCACGCCGGAGGACGGTGTGCACCGTGAACTCGGTGACGTGCACCGATGGACCGGGTGCATGGAGTACCTGCCGGCGAAATTTCTCGTAATGCGTAGGTCTGGGGTTCGACTCCCCAAGGCGGCTCCACAGAAGAAGCAGGTCATCCCTGAAGGAGCGGGGCCGGTCAACCCCCAGTTCTTGCTCTTGATCTTTGTTCCTGCCGTCGTCCGCCTGCTCTTGGGCGCGCCTGTGTGCGACGTCGACGTCGTGCAGCGCATGCTGTTCAGGGTGGAGGAAGGGGTTGGTCCGGCTCCGTGATCGTCTCGGTGACGGTGGATCGGTGTGCGTGCTCCAGCGCCGATTCCTCGGCAGGCAGGACAGGCCCCCGCGGGGGGGGGCTGTCGGTCATCCCTTCGCCGCGCAGGGCGGCATGGAGTGCTACGACGAGTTCGCGGTGGGGCGGGATCAATCAGTGAGGACGACCTCGCCGGTACCCGGGGGTCATGACCTGGACGATCCGCACCCCCACCGCGGTCTGCGGTGCTGCTCATGCCGCCGCGGTTCGCGGTGCCAGGCAGCGGATGTGGTGATCGCGTAGGCCGTAGAAGACCAGCCCGATCAGCTCGCGGACGGCGGCCACGACGCCGATGTTGCGTCCGCGCCGTTCCCCGACCCGGTCGCGGACCTGCCCGAGACGGGTGTGCGCGGGCACGCGTTGCACGGCCTCGATCGCGGCCCAGCGCACGAGTCGGGAACCCTGCTTGGTGATCCGTCCACGGTGGACGGTGGTGTCGGACTCGCGGTGGCGTGGGGTCAGCCCGGGCCCAGCTGGCCAGCTGCGGCGGTCCGGGGAACCGACCGACATCGCCGATCTCGGCGACGAACACCGCGGCCAGCACCGGCCCGATCCCGGGAATGACCTGGATCGCGACGTAGCCGGGGTGGGTGCGGAGCCGGCCGGCGACGAGCTTGGCGAACAGCTCGACCTCGAAGTCGAGGGTGGCGATCAGCCGTAGCTGCGAGTTCACCCGGGCCCGGGCCGCGACCGCCAGCTCGACCCGGGCCAGTAGCTGCTGGCCCGCCACGCCGAACAGATCGCTCATCGGTACCGTGACCCCAGCCCCGGCCAGCACGGCGTGGACCTGACACTCAGGTTCGACCGCAGCCCGACCAGCTTCTCCTGGTGCCGCACCAGTTCACGCAGCTCCCGGGTCGCCGGCGGCGCGATCCACGCCTCCGGCAACCGGCCCATCCGCAGCAGGTCAGCCAGGTCCGCGGCGTCACGCTCGTCGTTCTTCACCCGCCGATACGAGAACGGCTTGACCCCCAGCGGGTGGGCCAGGTGCACGTGCGCGCCGAGCTCGGCCAGCGCGTCCGCGACCCAGTACCAGGAGACCGAGCGCCAGGCTGTGAAGGTGCAGACCCGCCTCCTCAACCAGGTCGACGAGCACCGAGCGCGAGCACGTCTGCGACGAGCACACGGCCCGTCGGAAGTGCGCCACCCATCCCGCCGGACCTCAGCCCGGCGTGTCGGGGTCGGATACACCGGTCGCTGTACAGTCTCCCGTCGACGGGTCCTCGCCGGCTGAGGCACGGATCTCCTGGCAGCGTGCGCGAGGGTCTGTCGAACGATCTATCTACAGTCCCCCTGAGGCCGCCAGCGATTCCTCTGGTGCGCGCTGCCACGCGACCTTGAGGCGTTCGAGATGGTTCGTGAGATGGTGAGTCGCTGCCGCGTGAGCCGATTCAGGATCGCGTCTTTCGAGGGCACGAAGGATCGCGGTGTGCTCGGAGAGCATGTCGGCCAGGTGCGGCCCCCACGGTGTCGAGTACGTGGCGATCATGATCTTGGATTGGATCCGGGTGAGGTTCTCGACGAGGCATGCATTCCCGCTGTGAGCCTGAACCTGCTGATGGAATTCGAGATCGGCCGCGCGCACGGCCCCCGTGTCTCCGGCCTGCACCGCCCGGTCCAGACGATCGTGAATAGCCCGCAAGTGGTCGAGGTCGGCCTGGTTCAATGAAGGCGCAGCGAGGCGGGCGGCAAGCCCTTCCAGCGCGCACCGTACAACCAGTGCCTCCAGCAGCTCGTCGCGACTCGGCTCGGCGATCAACGCCCCACCCGCGGTCAGCCGGATCAGACCTTCGTTGACGAGTCGCTCGAGCGCAGCGCGCACCGGGCTTCTGCTCATTCCCAGCTCGGCGGCCAGCGTCACCACGCTGACCTTCTCGCCCGGGCGGAAGTGCCCGTCGAGGACGGCGGTCCGCAACTTGTCATAGGCCAGCTCGGCCAAGCTGCCGGGCCGGGCCACCTGTTCGAGTGCCATCGACTGCCCCTACGTCCCCTACGTCATCGGTTGCATGCAGCGTACAGGTGGCAGCTCAGGATCGTCGGCTTGACAGATCGGACGCTGTCCTCGTAGTGCGTAGGTCTGGGTTCGACTCCCCAAGGCGGCTCCATCTTCGCAGGTCAGCGCCCCAAGTCATGGCTCAGGGTCGAAGCAATGCACGGGTCGTGACTCTGCTGGCTGAGGTCAGGGTGATTCACACGTTGTGTCCGTGGCGGCACGCTTCAGTGCGGCGACGATCCCGCGGTCCAGGACCCGGTCCGAGAGCACCGGGTCGGTCACGGCTCGGGCCTCGGACGGCTACCAGGCCGCCGGCTGTACCTCGGCGGTCATGGCCCGCCACGCGATCGGCTCACCGCATCGTGTGCAGGTCATGCGGGCGTGGGCGGGATGCCCGCAGTCGCGGTGGATCAGCTCCACCGGGGGCACGTCGTTCTCGTACCTGTCGCCCCAGTTCATCAGCGCGACGAGAACCGGGTAGAGGTCGGCGCCCTTCGGCGTGAGGAGGTACTCGTGGCGCACCGGACCGGTCTGGTAAGGGACGCGCTCGAGGACACCTTCATCGGTGAGGACGCGGAGCCGGTCGTTGAGGACGTTCGCGCCGAGGCCGAGCTTGCTCCGGAAGCGGTCGTAGCGGCGCTCACCGCGGAAGCACTCGCGCAGGATCATCATCGTCCAGCGCTCGCCGATGACCGACCAGGTCCGGGCCACGGAGCAGTAGACGTCGCCGAGATCGTCGTGTCGCACGCCACGCAGTGTAAGGCTTTTTGAGTGTCAGCAGCTTGTGGGTTCGGACTGCCCTGTCTATCGTTACACTCGATTCGAGTCGAACCGATCCCGGAGGTCGCCGTGCCCTTCTACCAGTTCACCGTTCCCTCGGGTGACCCGACGTTGAGCCACAGGGCGGAAGTGGCTGCGGCGATGACCAAGGTGCACGCCGAGGTGACCGGGGCCCCGGCGGCGTACGTGCACTGCTCGTTCGTCGAGGTGCCGCCCCGCAGTGTCTTCGTGGCGGGCGAGCCGGTCGACGGTCCGCGGCTGGTCGGCACCATCCGCTCCGGCCGCTCGACCGAGGTGCGCGCCCGACTGCTGCACGGTCTCGCCGACGCCTGGTGCGAGATCACCGGGACCGCCAAGAAGGACATCGCCATCTTCCTCCAGGAGACCCCCGGCGCGAACGTGCTCGAGGACGGCGAGGTCCTCCCGGAGTCGTCCGAGGACTGACTGCGGGTTCCGGCGCACCGGTCAGCCGGCGGGAGCCGATGTCGGAAACGTCATGGCGGAGCGTCGCGGCCCGTCGGCTCAGCCCGTGCGGGCGCCTGGCGGCACCGCGCCTTCCCCTCCTTGCAGGTGGAGTGCAACCGGACTGCAAGCGACCGGTGCTTCAGTTCGTGTCGCAGCCGGTCCGCCGCGGACCGCATGCAGAGGAGGCATGATGAGCACTGTCGAGAGCCCCACCGTGGACAACGGCGTCGACGTCGCGGCGCTGCTGGGTGCGCGGGACGCGCTGGCCGCGGCACCCGACGCCGCGCAGTTCCGGTGGCGCGCCCGCTGCGAGTGGGTGAAGGGCACCCATTCCCGCACCACCGTGCACGACTTCTCCGGGCTGGGTGCCGAGCACACCCATCGCACGCCGTTCACGTTCGAGGGCGATCACCCGGAGGTGTTCGCCTCCGCGGACCACGGGGCGACGCCCACCGAGGTGCTGCTGGCGGCGCTGGCCGGCTGCCTGACGGCGGGCATCGCCGCGGTCGCCACCCACCGTAACGTGCAGCTGCGCTCGGTGAGTGCGGTGGTGGAGGCCGACCACGACATCCGGGGGATCCTCGGAGCCGACCCCGACGTGCGCAACGGGTTCAGCGCGGTGCGGGTGCGCTACGAGATCGACGCCGACGCCCCGCGCGCGGACGTCGAGGCCATCGTGGCGCAGTCGCAGAAGCGGTCGGCGGTCTACGACATCCTGACCAACCCGACCGCCGTGACGGTGGAGGTCGGCTGAGGTGCGCACCACCGTCGTCGTGATCGGCGGCGGGCAGGCGGGCCTGGCGATGAGCTGGTACCTCGCCCGCCGCGGTGTCGACCACGTGATCCTGGAGCGGGGCGCGGTCGCCGAGTCCTGGCGGTTGCGCCGCTGGGACTCGCTGCGCCTGCTCACCCCGAACTGGATGAGCCGGTTGCCGGGCCACGGCTACGACGGCGAGGACCCCGACGGTTACCAGCGCGCCGACGAGGTCGTCGCGCTGCTCGACGCCTACGCCGGTGCGTTCGGTGCGCCGGTGCGCCCGCACACCACGGTCGTCGGGGTGGCGCCCACCGCGTCGGGCTTCCAGGTGGACACCGACGACGGCCCGTGGAGCTGCCGGGCCGTCGTCGTGGCGACGGGGACGGAGGGCGAGCCGCGGTTGCCCGCACTCGCCCGGGACCTGCCCGGCCACCTCCAGCAGGTCGCCGCGTCGGGCTACCGCGGCCCCGGGCAGATCGCGCCGGGCGCGGTGCTGGTCGTCGGGGCCGCGGCGTCGGGCGTGCAGATCGCCGACGAGCTGCGACGGGCCGGCCGCGCGGTCACGGTGGCCGCAGGCGACCACGTCCGGGTGCCGCGCACCTACCGCGGGCGCGACATCTACCGCTGGATGAACGACCTGGGCATCCTCGACGAGCGCTATGACGAGGTGCCCGACCTGACCCGGGCCCGTCGGTTGCCGTCGCTGCAGCTGGTCGGCACCGCGCAGCGGCGCACCCTGGACCTGGCCGCGCTGTCCGCGGCGGGCGTCGAGATGTGCGGTCGCCTCGTCGGGGTGGCCGGTCGGTACGCCCAGATCTCCGGGGCGCTGGCCAACCTGATCAAGATCGCCGATCTCAAGCAGGCCCGGCTCCTGGATCGGATCGACCTCCACGTGGCCGAGCAGGACCTGGGCGACCGGGTCGCTGCCCTCGAGCGACCGGACCCGACCCCGGTACCACCGCCGGTGACCGAGCTCGACCTGGCCCGGTTCTCCGCCGTCGTCTGGGCCACCGGCCATCGGCCCAGCTACCCCTGGCTCGACCCGGCGCTGCTCGACCACCGTGGCGCGCTCCGCCACGACGGCGGAACGCTGGAGGCGCCGGGGATGTACGTGCTCGGGCTGCCCGTCACCCGCCATCGGGCATCGAATCTCCTGGCCGGTGTCGGCTCCGACGCGAAGCTGCTGTGTGGCCGGCTGATGGAACATCTGCGCCGGTCACGGCATGCCGCATGAGGCGGCGCGCGGCGATCCCGTCCGGCGAACCGACGATGAGGTGCACATGACCGTTCGTGAGGACATCCAGGGCTGGCGTGGCGTCGACGAGGGTTGGGGTCGGGAGGCGGTCGACTTCGCCACCCTGTTCGAGCCCTCCCACTGTCGCGAGTACGTCGCCGTTCACCACCGGTTGCGGGTGGACGACGGGGACCGCCTGCTGGATGTCGCCTGCGGTTCCGGACTGGCCATCGAGCTCGCGAGGCTGCGGGGGGCGGCCTGTGCCGGCATCGACGCGTCCGCGCGGCTCGTGGCCGTCGCGCGGGACCGCAGCCCGGGCGCCGACATCAGGGTCGGGGACATGCACGCCCTGCCCTGGGACGCGGGGTCGTTCGACGTCGTCACCAGCTTCCGCGGCGTCTGGGGCACGACCCCGGACGTGATCTCGGAGATCAGTCGCGTGCTCGCGCCCGGCGGTCGCCTCGGCCTCACCGTCTGGGGACACATCAAGATCTCGCCCGGCGCGTGGGCGCTGAGCCCGTTCCAGCTCGCCGCCCGGCCTGCCGTGGCGAACCAGGCGGCGATGGTCGCCCTGGGGCGACCCGGCGTCGGCGAGGAGCTGCTGGGGCGGGCGGGCTACGTCGAGATCCGCCGCGTCGACGTGCCCTTCGCGTCGGAGTTCGCCGACCCGCAGACCTACGCGCGGGCCCTGGCGTCGACCGGACCCGCCTACGAGGCGATCAGCAACGTCGGTGAGCAGGCCTTCCACGCCGCCGCGATGCGTCTCGCCGAGGAACGCATCCGCGCCGGACTGCCCCTGCGCGCCGAGATCGCGGTGACCGGATACCTGGCCCGTAAGGGCCGGGACTGACGCGACAGCGGCGAACCGGACGGGCCGAACACCAGCGCCGGCACGACGGCCGCGACGACGAGGGACGTCGCCGCGACGCGTGGGTGCGCCCCGTCCCCTACGTGGCCCTGCGTCGTGCGACGAGTGGCAGGAAGACCTCGTCGACGATCTCCACGAGTACGTCGTCGGGTGCGTGGGGGATGCCTCGCATGAGGAACTCGTTGCGCAGCAACACGATGGCGACGGTGGCGACCCGCGGGTGCAGCGCCTCCGGTGCGGCTTCGTGTCGCTCGACGGCGTGTCCCAGGACGATCAGCCAGGTCGCGGTCAGCCCGTCGGTGGCGTCGCCGGTCAGCTGGGCCAGGAACTGGGGTGCTCCGCCCGCGGCGGCCATCAGCTCCCGGAGGATCCCGCCCAGGGGTGAGCTCCAGTGGCGGTTGGCGCCGCGGAGCAGTTCGAGGGCGTCGCCGCGCAGGCTGCCCGTGTCCGGCACCGGAGCCTTCTCGGCGAGCACTCGATAGGCGGCGACACCCAGTGCCAGCCGATGGGGCCAGCGCCGGTAGACCGCGTTCTTGTTGGTGCCGGCGCGTGTGGCCACACGGCCCATCGTCAGTGCGGCGAAGCCGGACTCGGTGAGTTCCTCGACCGCGGCCTGAAGGATGGCTTCCTCCAGGGCGACGCCGCGGCGTCGCGTCCGGCCCCGGCCCTGGTCCGTCATCAGGTCCCACCACATTCGTCGACTTCGCCTACGGCACGGATGGTACCCGTCTGCAAATCGTTGACGCTGTGCTCAGGGCCATTTACGGTACGACTAGTACCTAACCGGAGGTTGCCATGCGCGCCCGGGGCGTCACCTACGACACCGGCTTCGTCGTCGACGGCGTGAACGCCCTCCCGGGCTTCGACCCGGACGTCACCGCGCGCGAGCTGCAGATCATCCGCGACGACCTGCGGTGCAACGCCGTACGTCTGACCGGCGGCGATCCCGCGCGGCTCGAGATCGCCGCAACGCGCGCCGTCGACCTGGGTCTGGAGGTCTGGTTCTCGCCCTACCCGCTCGAGCTGCCGGGCGACGACGTGCTGGCCCTGTTCGCCGACTGCGCAGCACGGGCCGAGCGCGTGCGTCTCCGCGGTGGCGAGGTCGTGTTCGTCGTCGGCGCCGAGCTGAGTCTGATGCTCCCGGGGTTCCTCCCCGGCACGACGCTCGAGGAGCGGGTCCGGCAGCTGGTCGGTGATCCGCAGTCGTTGCCGGAGCGGGTCGCTCGCGTGAGCGCGTCGGTCAACGAGTTCCTGGTCGAGGCCGTCGCCGTCGTGCGGCGGCACTTCACCGGCCGGATCACCTACGCCTCGATCCCCCTCGAACGTGTCGACTGGACACCCTTCGACATCGTCTCCGTGGACCTCTACCGCTCACCCGAGGTCGCCGACCGGTTCGCCGAGGGCGTGCGAGGGCTCGTCGCGCAGGGCAAGCCCGTGGCGATCACCGAATTCGGTGCGGCCACCTACCAGGGCGCGAGTGCGGACGGTGCCCGCGGACTGGAGATCGTCGAGAACGACGCCCGTGGCATACCGGTGCGGCTCAAGGGCGAGTACGTGCGTGACGAGGAGGAGCAGGCGACCTGTGTCCGCGAACTGCTGGAGATCTTCGACTCCGAGGGCGTCGACAGCGCGTTCGTCTTCCTCTTCGCTCTGCACTCCCATCCCCACCGCCCCGACGGCGATCCGCGAGACGATCTCGACCTGGCCAGCTACGGCATCGTCAAGGTCCTGGAGAACCGCCGAGGCGACACCTACCCGGACATGATCTGGGAACCCAAGCTCGCGTTCCGCGCGATCGCCGAGTACGCCGGACCGCGCCGGTAGGCCGCCGGCGCCACCTGCCCACCCGTGCGGCGCGCGTGCGCCAGAGAGTCCGGGAGCCCGTCGCGGAAGATGGCCGACGAGCTGCTGCGCCGCCGCGACGCGCTCGGCGTCGGGTACTGGGCGGTGAGCGAGGAGTTCCTCCACGACCTCGCGCCGGCGGTCGAGCTGCTGGCGTGATCGGGCGCCGGCCGGCACGCCTCAGCGCAGCCACGCCTCAGCGCAGCCGGCGCGCCCGCAGGACGACGTCGTCGGTGTGGTGGGCACCGGCCCCGCCCTCGGGCGCGACGCGCGGCCGCTGCTCGTCCACCTCGACCTCCCAGTCCTCGTCCAGGAACGCGGCGACCATGGAGGGCCAGACGTAGTCGGCGGGGTCGAACCCGCCCTCGGGCACCGGCTGGGTGTCCATCCCCGCGTGGTGCACGAGCAGCAGCACTCCCCCGGGTGCGACAGCCGCGAGCAGCGCCCGCTCGCCTGCGGCGTCGGGGGTGCGCAGCAGGGCCGGGTACTGCGCCGAGACCAGGTCGAACGATCTCGGCGGGAGCGCCGCCTCGGCCAGCCCGGCGTGCACCCACCGGACCGTGACCCCGGCGTCGCGCGCGTGCCCGGCCGCCCGCTCCAACGCCACGCCCGAGACCTCGAGCGCGGTCACGTCCCAGCCGCCGCGCGCGAGCCAGACGGCGTCTGCGCCCTCGCCGCAGCCGACGTCGAGCACCCGCCCGGGGGTGAGACCGGCGACCTCGGCGACCAGCGCGCCGTTGGGACGTCCGCTCCACAGCGGCCCATTGTCGGCGTAGCGCCGGTCCCATTCCGCCCGTTCCGCCGGATCTCCGATGTAGGTGTCGACCGGTGACGGTGCATCGGTCGTGGGGGAGCCTGCCTGGATGTCGTCGGTCACCGGTCCAGGGTCGCCCACTGCCGCGGTCATTGCGACCTCCGTTGCCGTTCCGGCAAGGCGTGTTCCCGACCCCGGCGCGCGGCGGGCCGGCCGACGGGGCGGAAGTCGAAGCCTGCGAACCCGCAGCGACACCCCACCCGCACGCCGCGGGGCGAGCGCGCTACCCGCGGATCGGAGTCACAGCTGCGACACGAGCGAGCGCAGGATCAGGGTCGCGACGAAAGCCGACGGTGAAAGCGAGGTCGAGCTGGACGCCGCCGATCCGCACCGGTTTCAGCACCCGCCGCACCGGACCGATCACCGGCTCGGTCACGCGGTGGGACACCTCGCGGGCGCCGCTGACCCAGCGGTTGTCGCCGGCCGTGACCAGTCCCGTCCAGTCCAGCACGGCCCGCACGATCAACGCGATCAGGAACAGCAGCAGGATGAATCCGAGCAATGCACCGAGGGCACTCATGGGGTCACCTTCCTCTCCACCACCAGGGTGCCCATCGTGCCTGAGCATCGGCTGAGTGTCGGGCGGTCCTCGGGGCGGCCGGGGTCGTCGAGGCCGCCGCGGATCACTCCGCGTCCCAGATGCCGCAGCGGCTGGTGTTGAACCTCTCGCCTTCGGCCAGGGTGACCCGGTGGACCCCGCCCTCCGGGCGGTCGAAGACGTCCTCGACGATCTCGCGGCCGCGGCCCTCGGGGCCGGGCACCGACCGCGACCAGTAGCAGCTCGAGCTCGGGCCCGTGCGGTAGGTGCCGGGTGCGATGTCGACGCCGACGTCGTAGATGCCGCGCCCGAAGGAGGTCGGGAATCCGTCGGGATCCACGGTCGGCGTCGCGGCGGCGGCGGTGGTGGTGGTGGCGGTCGCCGGGGGCCCGGCGCTCGGGCGCGGCGTCGGGAGGTTCCCGCACCCGCAGGCCAGCACGGCCAGCGCCGCACCGACGACGACCGCCCGCAGTCCGGCCCGGCTCATCGCACCTCCACCGCGCACCCTGCGCGGCGGGATTCTCGCAGCACGGCCCCGGGCGGGTCGCGCAGGTCGAGGTTTCCCCCGCGGTCGGCCGGGTAGCAGGTCGGACATGGCCCGTTCCACATACTGCCGTCGGCCGCGTCCACCGTCGCCCTCCGACCCGCCCCGGCCCGGCGCGACGACGGGAACCGGGTGACCCGGTGGATCCGCTGCTGGCGCTGCTCGCGGGCGCGGTGCTCGTCCTCGGGCTGAGCTCCCGGCTGCTCAAGCGCAACTCGCTGTCCCCCGTGCTGCTCGCTCTCGCGCTCGGGGCCCTCGTCGGGCCGGTCGCGCTCGGCTGGATCGACCCGGCGGCCGCCGTCGAGCGGCACACGTTGCTCGAGCACGTCGCGCGCATCGGGCTCGCACTCGGCGTCGCCGACATCGCCCTGCAGATCACCCGGGACGACCTGCGCCACAACGCCCGCCGGCTGCTGGTCCTGCTGACGGTGGTGATGGCCGGTATGTGGCTGGTCACCGCGGGCGGTGCCTGGCTGCTGCTCGGCGTGCCGGTCGGGGCCGCGCTGCTGCTCGGTGCGGTGCTCACCCCCACCGATCCGGTGGTCGCCTCGGCCCTGGCCTCCGGTGCCTTCCCGGAGCGGATGCTGCCCCGACGGCTGCGCCGGACCCTGCAGGTCGAATCCGGCGTCAACGACGGGTTGGCGCTGCCGTTCGTCCTGCTCGCGGGCCTGCTTGCGACCGAGACCGTCGGAACCGCGGTGCAGACCTGGCTGCTCGAGGCCGGGCGCGAGATCGGCCTGGCCGTGGCCATCGGCCCGGTGCTGGGGTGGGCGGCGGCGCGGGCCGCCCGGCTGGCGGAGGGACGCGAGCTGATGTCCGGCAGCTACGTCCCGCTGCTCGGGGTGGCCGGCGCACTGTTGACCCTGGGCCTGGTGCACCTGCTCGGTGGCAGCGGTGTGCTCGGGGCGTTCCTCGCGGCGCTGGCGATGTCACTCACCCTCCCCGACGAACTGCGGACCCCCGTCGGGGACACGCTCGGCGCCGCGAGCCGACTCGGCGTGGTGGCGGTGTTCGGGGTCTTCGGCACCGTGCTGCCGTGGTCCGGGTGGGCCGCGCTCGGCGCGCCCGGCCTGCTCTTCGCGGCCTGGGTGCTGCTGCTGCGCCGCCCGCCCGTGGCCGCAGCGACCCTGTCGCTCACCGCGACCGGCCCGTCCAGCCGTGGCTTCCTGTCGTGGTTCGGGCCGCTCGGCGTGGCCGGCATCTACTACATCGCCTTCGCCCACCGCTACGGCCTGCCCGGATACGAGCGCCTGTTCGCGGCGGCCTCGCTCGCCATCTGCGCGTCGGTGCTGGTCCACACCCTGACCTCGAGTCCCGGCGTGCGCGGCTTCGCCCGGCGGACCGGGACGGGCCGGCCCGACGGCGAACGGTCCGAGGTCGAGGGTCGGCTTCCCTGAGCGGGCCGCCCCGCCCGGTCCTCAGGCAGAGACGGTCCGGGCGCGGCGCAGGTGTGCCTCCGGTGTCTCGATCTCCCCGGGCGGCACGAACGTGAACAGCCGCGGCGAGGCGTCCTTGAGCATGACGAACGTCAGCACGCCGAAGCAGAACGGCAGCGTCATCGCCGGCAGCCCCCAGGGGCCGAGGAAGGAGGCGATCGCGCCGAACAGCAGCGCCGTGTATGCGGCGCAGGCGATCCCGAGCAGGGCCGAGCGCCAGGTCAAGACGTAGAAGACACCGGCGATGGCCAGGCAGGCGTCGAACGAGTTGAACCCCCACAGGCCGTTGTAGATCGCGGTGCCGTCGGCGCCGAGCGCCATCCCGACGCCCATCCCGACCGCGGAGCCGACCAGCGCGAAGCCGAAGGCGATCCGTGAGCAGAACAGGATCCCGACCAGGATGAGGATGCCGCCGAGGATGCTGTTGACGAAGAACAGTTGGCTGATGCCGCGCAGCACGGCGTTGACGACGGCGGCGAGGTCGGTCCCGGCGGCGGAGGTGGCGCTCTCGCGCAGGGCCTCGGACACGGTCGGGCCGGTCACGGCGGGCGGGGTCGGGACGATCAGCTCGCCGACCCGGCCCCGCACGGCGTGCAGCGCGGTGATGAGGAAGAGCAGCACGGAGATGTTGAACGCCAACGTGAACGGCGGGACGCCCCACGCGCCGCCGAAGAGCGCGGCGAGCGCGGCCATCGCGATCGACGAGCCCGCGCTCACCGCGACGATCCACACCGTCGCCACGCCGTCCCACGGCGGGGCCAGGAACGTCGCGAGCGCGAGCCCGCAGAGCACGCCGTTGAAGCCGTAGAGCCCGGCGTGGATCGCGCCCCGGTCGAATCCCATCAGCAGTGCGACCAGCGTGGACACGACGACGCCGACGGTGCCGCCGAAGCCGATCCACGGGTCGAACGTCCAGGCCGCGAGCAGGACGAACAAGCCGGTCAGCGGGTTGTTCATGAACATCACCTGCCCGACGCCACGCAGGCAGTTCTCGACGAACGCCAGCGGCGGGATCCGCCGCACGCGCTCCTGCAACCGCGGTGCGGTGCCGTTGACCCAGTCCAGCGCATGGTGCGTCGTTGCCGTGCCGGCGGTCATGGGGATGCTCCATCCTCGGGAGTGGGCCGGTGCCGTGCGTACGCCGGCGCGACGGTGTGTGCCGCCCGCCGGGCGGCGTCTTCGGGGCGGTTCCGAGCGCGGCCGCACGCGGGGGCGGGCCGCAGCAGGGCCCGCCCCCGGACCGCACGGGGTGGTGCGGGTGTCCTCAGGCGCGCGCCACCGGCACGCCCATACCCGGGTCGACCTGGTGCGGGCCGCCCTTGCCCGGCCGGACGTCGAAGTCGAAGATCTCGGTCGGCAGGTAGACCGTCGAGCAGGAGTTCGGGATGTCGACCACGCCGGACAGGCGGCCCTCGATCGGTGCGGCGCCCAGGATCATGTAGGCCTGGATGTCGCTGTAGCCGAACTTCTGCAGGTAGTCGATCGCGTGCAGGCAGGCCCGCTGGTAGGACAGGTGCGAGTCGAGATAGCGCTGCTCGCCGTCCAGCGTCACCGACGTGCCGGAGAAGGCCAGCCACTCGCTGTACTGCGGGTCCGTGCGACCCGGCATGAAGATCGCGTTCTCGGAGACACCGTAGGTGTCCATCCCGCCCTTGATCAGGTCGACGCGCAGGTCGATGAACCCGCCCATCTCGATCGCGCCGCAGAAGGTGATCTCGCCGTCGCCCTGGGAGAAGTGCAGGTCGCCCAGAGAGAGCTTCGCGCCGTCGACGAAGACCGGGTAGAACACCCGGGATCCCTTGGTGAGGTTCTTGATGTCCTGGTTGCCGCCGTTCTCCCGGGGCGGCGCGGTACGGGCCGCCTCGGACGCGACGCGGGTGAACTCGTCGCCGGTGAGGTTGCCCAGGATCGCCGAGTCCGGCAGCGGGGGAAGGGCCAGCGGCGGCACCCGGTTCGGGTCGGTGTCGATCAGGGCCTGCTCGCGGGCGTTCCACGTCGACAACAGCGCGGCCGACGGCGCGGTGCCCATCAGGCCCGGGTGGACGATGCCGGTGAACGCGACGCCCGGCACGTGCCGTGAGGTCGCGACGCCGCCGGTGAAGTCCCAGATCACCTTGTACGCGTCGGGGAACTGCTCGGTGAGGAATCCGCCGCCGTTGCGGGTGGCGAACACGCCGGTGTATCCCCAGCCCTGCCCGGCGAGGGGTCCGGAGTCCTCCTGGGGGATCGGACCGACGTCGAGGATGTCGACGATCAGCAGGTCGCCGGGCTGCGCGCCCTCCACCGCGATCGGTCCGGAGAGTGCGTGCACGCTCGCCAGCGGTGCGTTGAGGATGTCGTCGGCGGAGTCGTCGTTGTGGATGGCGCCGTCGAACCACTCCCGGCAGTCCACGCGGAACGAGTCACCCGGCTTCACCTGCACCTGCGCGGGGATGTCGGGGTGCCAGCGGTTGTGGCCGACGATGCGCTGCTCGGTGAACTTCTTCATCGAGTCGAGAGGGAAGACGACCTCGGGCATGGTGATCAGCACTCCTCATCCGTGTCACCTGGTACGAACGTCGAACGCCGGGGGACCGGCGCGTCGGGGTGGGGTGGCCTCAGGGGCGTGGCAGCCGGCTGGTCCTCGGGTCCAGCCGGGGCGACGGGGCGCGTCGTGCCCGCCCCGGGCGCGGGGCCGCCGGCAGCGAGGACACGACGGCGGGCTCGGACCGGGAGGCCTCGGTCCGGTCGATCACGCCCATGCGGGTGCGGTCGGCGAGCCCGAGCAGTGGCGCGGTGTAGACCCGCGGTGACGGCGTGCCGCAGCGCGGGCAGGGGAGGGCTGCCGGCGCCGTCCCGATCGGCATGCGGACGTCGACGGGTCCGTCGACCTCGCATCGGTACCCGTACGTTGCCATCTGATCGACCTCCTGGCCGGCGGTCTGCCACGCTCCGTGTCCGGGCGCGGCGATCCGGACCCACCGCCGGCCGTCAGAAGACGGAGGCGGTGCGCCTGAATTGTGGAAACAATTTCCTAGGAAAATACGCAGCGTCACAGGCCTTGTCAATGGCCGCGGCGGACGAGTGCGGACGGTCAGAGCTGCTGGATGACGTCCCAGAACAGGCCGTCGGCGGCGGCGAGGAACACCTTCTGCCGCAGGTGCCGATCGCGCACCTCGACCGTCCCGCGCGGGCTCTCGTAGGCGAGCCCCTCGGCGACCGAGGTCATCGGCAGGACCTCGGTCGAGGCCGCGCGGCGCATCAGCTGGGTGAGCAGCCGCACGCCCTCGTAGCACGACTCACCCAGGCTGTTCAGCACCGGGGCGTCCGGGCCGAAGCGGCGGAAGTAGGTGGCCGCGAAGTCGAGGCAGGAGGCCGTCGTGAGGTCCTCGAAGTACCCGGCGGAGGTCATGAGGCCCCGCGTGTTGTCGCCGCCGGAGGCGAGCAGCACGTTCTCGTCGATCAGCGAGCTGAACCGCAGGACGTCGCGGTCGAGCCCCCATGCGGTGAACGACCGGTTGAACTCGACCGCGTCCTGGCCGATGAGCAGCATCAGCACGGCCTCGCAGGCGCTGGCCTCGACCCGGTGCAGCACGTCGGCGAAGTCGGTGGTGCCGAGCGGGACGTACATCTCGTCGCAGACCGTGCCGCCGATCTGCCGCAGGAACCGCCGTGCGGCGCGAGCGGAGAGCCGCGGCCACACGTAGTCGTCGCCGACGATCGTCCAGCGCCGGATCCCGGCGGCGCCGGCGAACCAGTCGAGCGTCGGGCCCAGCTGCTGGTCCGGCGTCTCCCCGGTCATGAACACGCCGGGCCGACGCTCGCCGCCCTCGTAGAGCGCGGTGTAGGCATAGGGGACGCGCCCGGCGATCGCGGGGGCGATGGCCTCCCGGACCGCCGAGATGTGCCAGCCCGTGACGGCCTCGATCGCCCCGACCCGGATGAGGGCGTCGATCTCCCTGGCGACGGCCGCCGGTGGCGCTCCGCCGTCCACCGGGACCAGGTTCAGCCGGCGGCCGAGCACGCCTCCCTCGTCGTTGACCTCCTCCATCGCGAGCGCTGCGCAACTCTCGCAGGACGGCCCGAAGATGCCGGCGGGCCCCTGCAGCGGGATGACCAGGGCCATGTTGAAGACGTCGCGCTCGGGCCCGGGCGGCACCGTGAGGTGCTGGGGCACCACAGGTGAGGTCATGGCAATACGCTAGTCAGTCGTCGCCAGGATCGTGCTGCTCCAATCGCAGGGATAACATTCTCTGATGGCGGTAGGGCCCGGGCGGCTGGACGGTGACGAGTCCCTGCGACTGCTCTCGCTGGTGGAGCGCGCCGCCACGCAGCGGCTCGACGAGGCGCTCCGCGCGCACGGTTCCGGTATCGACCAGTGGCGGATCCTCTCGCTGCTCGTCGAGCAGGGAGGTTGCCCGATGAACGTGGTCGGGGACCACGCGATGATGCTGGCGCCGAAGCTGAGCAAGCTCGTCGACCGGATGGTGTCGGCCAACCTGGTGCTGCGCCGCGCCGACGAGCACGACCGGCGGCGGGTGCTGGTCTTCGCCTCCCCGCGCGGACGCGAGGCACTGGCCGCGTGGGACGCCGCCTCAGCCGAGGTGCAGCAGCAGTTCCGGGAGATCCTGGGCTCGGACACCGAGCTGCTCGACGACCTGCTGCGGCGGCTCTCGCGCGGCCTGATCCGGACCACCGAGCCCGCCCCGCCGGCCTGAGCCCGCTGCACCCGCGGCCGGCCGTACGGCGGGAGCATGACCGGGCGTCCGAGCGCCTCCGGTGCGGGAAGACGGTCGTGACATGGGACCGACGGCCACCGTGGCACCGCCCGTTCCCGGCCCGATCAGCCGTTCGGCCGGATCGCCAGCCGCGAGATCCGCCCGTCCCCGTCGAGGCCGAACGTGAAGGTGAGCTCGACCGGGCTGCCCGGGAAGTCCCCGGCGATCTCGACGCGCGCCCGCGGGCCCGGCTCGACGGCGAGGACGTCGTAGGACACGCGCGGCGCCTCCGCCCGCCAGGCGTGGATGGCGGCCCGGCCGCGATGCGTCCGGTTCTCGTCCTCGACCACCGCGTCGTCGGCGAACAGGGCGAGGTGGTCCGCGGGGTCGGGGCGGGCGGCGAGGGTGAAGTAGCGGTCGATCGTCGTGGTGTCCATCGGACCACCGTGGACCCTCTCCCGGGAGGAGGGTCCAGAGTGCGCGCATGCAGGCTCGGCTCACGATCGGCGACTTCTCCCGAATCACCCACCTCAGCGTGCGGACGCTGCGCCGATACCACAGCGCCGGGTTGCTCGAACCCGAGTCCGTGGACCCCCACACCGGCTACCGCTACTACTCGACGGCGCAGGTGCCCACGGCACAGGTCATCCACCGGTTCCGCGAGCTGGGCATGCCCGTGCGCGACGTCGGTGAGGTGCTGGCCACCACCGACCCGGACGCCCGCGGCGCGCTCGTCGCCGCCCATCTCGCGCGCCTGGAGGAGCAACTCGATCGCACCCGCGAGGCGGTGACGGCGTTGCGCAGGCTCCTCGCCCCGTCCCCCGCCCCGATCGTGACGGAGTTGCGACGGGAGGCCGCGACGACGGTGGCCGCGATCGTCGCGACGGTGGACCTGGAGGGAGTCCTCGACTTCTACCGCGACGCCGCGGCCGAGCTCGACGCGGTGCTGCGGCGGAGGCGCTGCGAACCCACCGGGCCCCGCGGCGGTCTCTACGGCAACGCGCTGTTCACCGAGGAACGCGGATCGGCCACGGTCTTCGTGCCGGTGGCCGATCCGCCCGTCGAGGGCCGGGTGCATCCGCTGGTCCTTCCGACTGCAGAGCTGGCGGTGACGGTGCACCCCGGGCCGCACGACGACATCGACGTCACCTACGGTGCGCTGGGCTCGTGGGTCGCGGAGCAGGCGATGGCCGTGGCCGGGCCGGTGCGCGAGCGCTACCTGGTGGGCCCGTCGGACACGGCCGTGGCCGGGTCCTGGCGCACGGAGATCGGCTGGCCGGTGTTCCGGACCGGGGGCGGCCGGGCTCCGGGGTCCTGAGGCCCGGCGTGGATCTGGCGCCGGCCGGTGAAACCGCAGTGAAACCGGCGCAAGACCGACCACGCACACGCTGCGACCATGACCGACTCACCTCCACCGTCCGCCATCGCGGCGACGGGACTGCGCAAGTCCTACGGCGACACGCCGGTGCTCGACGGTATCGACCTGGACGTGCCGACCGGGACGATCTTCGCGCTGCTCGGGCCGAACGGCGCCGGCAAGACCACCGCCGTCCAGATCATGTCCACGCTGATCCCGGCTGACGGCGGCGAGCTCCGGGTGGCGGGCCACGACCTGGCCCGCGAGCCGGACGCCGTGCGCGCCGCGATCGGCGTCACCGGGCAGTTCTCGGCCGTCGACGGTCTGCTGACCGGCCGCGAGAACCTGATCCTGATGGCCGACCTGCGCCACCTGGGTCGGGCCGAGGGGCGGCGACGCGCCGACGAGCTGCTGGAACGGTTCGACCTGGTCGACGCGGCCGGCCAGGCCGTCGCGACGTTCTCCGGCGGCATGAAGCGTCGCCTCGACCTCGCCATGACGCTGGTCGGTGACCCGCGCGTGATCTTCCTCGACGAGCCCACCACCGGCCTGGACCCGCGCAGCCGCCGCGTGATGTGGGAGATCATCCGCGGCCTCGTGGCCGGTGGCGTCACGATCTTCCTGACCACGCAGTACCTGGAGGAGGCCGACCGGCTCGCCGACCGGATCGCCCTGCTCGACGGTGGGCACGTCGTCGCCGAGGGCACGGCCGCCGAGCTCAAGCGGCGCGTCCCCGGCGGCCACGTCACCCTGCGTTTCGCCGACGGTCCCGCGCTGGCCTCCGCGGCCGAGATGTTCGACACCGCGACCCGTGACGACGAGGCGCTCACGCTGCAGGTACCCGGTGACGGTGGCGTGCGGTCGCTGCGCGGGCTGCTCGACCGCCTGGACGCGGCCGCCGTCGACGTCGAGGAGCTGACCGTGCACACCCCCGACCTCGACGACGTCTTCCTGGCCCTCACCGGCCCGACCCGTCCCGGGTCTCCTGCGTCGGCCCGTCCATCCCCCGCGAACCCCACGAAGGAGCAGGCCCGATGACCACGACGTACGCACTGCGCGACTCGGCGACCATGGTGCGCCGGAGCCTGCGCCACCTGCTGCGCTACCCGTCGCTGACACTGATGCTCATCGGCCTGCCGGTGGTGCTCCTGCTGCTGTTCGTCTACGTCTTCGGCGGCACCCTCGGTGCGGGGCTCGGGGTCGGGGGCGGCCGCACCGAGTACCTGCAGTACCTGACGCCGGGCATCCTGCTGATCGCCGTGGCGTCGGCCGCACAGGGCACCGCGATCACCGTCGCGATGGACATGGTCGAGGGGATCGTCGCCCGGTTCCGCACCATGTCCATCTCCCGGGCCTCGGTCCTGACCGGGCACGTCGTCGGCAGCGTCGTGCAGTCGATGGTGTGCGTGCTGGCGGTCGTCGGGGTGGCGCTGCTGATCGGATTCCGGCCCTCGGCCGGGCCGCTGGGGTGGCTCGGCGCGTGGGGGATCCTGGTGCTGGTCTCCGTCGCGCTGACCTGGCTGTCGGTGGCCCTGGGCATGGTCAGCAAGAGCGTGGAGACGGCCAGCAACCTGCCGATGCCGCTGACCTTCCTGCCGTTCCTGAGCAGCGGTTTCGTGCCGACCGAGTCCATGCCCGCCGGCCTGCGCTGGTTCGCCGAGAACCAGCCGTTCACCCCGATCATCGAAACGCTGCGGGGCCTGCTGACCGGCGGACCGCTCGACAGCGCACTGCTCGCGATCGGCTGGTGCCTGGCGATCACAATCGCCAGTTACCTGTGGGCCCGCAGGCTCTACGAGCGCGACCCGTCCCGCTGACCCAGCAGCTCCTGCGCCGCCCGGCGCAGGCCCTCGGGGTCCAGGCCGGCGTACGACGACACCGCCTCGTCGTACGCCGGCCCGCCGGCGCGCCGGGCGAGGTCGACGGCGTGCCGGGCCGCCATCGTCGGTGCCTGCTGCGGGTAGTGCAGGGCCTGTGCCAGGGCGATCATGCGCGCGGCGGTCGCACCGTCCCGTCCCTCCGCCAGCTCGAGCATGGCCTGGGCCAGCAGGAACGCACCCCACAGCGGGTAGACGACGAAGTACCCCGGCGGCCGGTCGACCGGGGTGTCGAGCATCGCGGCCAGGGTGTGCGGGAGGTCGGTGGCGATGTCGGCGACGAGGTCCAGCCGCCCGTGGCGCGCGTGGGCCACCACTGCGGTGGCGTGTATCTCCAGCGCCCACGGCTCCAGGCCGGTCGGGTCGACGTCGAGGCCCTCGGTGTCACGCAGCCGCGTCACGGCGCGGCGCCACAGCCCCAGGCCCGTATCGAGGGCGCCCCGGGCGAGCGCGATCTCCGCCCGCAGCTCGACGTCGAAGGTGAAGCCCGCGGCCCGGCTCGGTTCGGCCCCGTCCAGCAGGCGCTCGGCCTCGTCCGGGTCGCCCGCCTGCAGGTGGGCGAGCGCGGCGGCCCAGCGGATCTGGAACGCGTCTGCGGAGTCACCGAACCCGTCGAGCAGCCGCTGCATCTCGCGCATGCGCGGCAGCGCCGCGGCGGCGTCGCCGGTGAGCAGCAGCTTCTCCACGAGCAGCGCGCGGGCGAGCACCCACAGGTACGGATGCTCCGTGACGTGGAACGAGGCCACCATCGACTCGGCCGCCCCCCGCGCGCCGGCCGGGTCGTTCGCGTGCGCGTGAACGTAGATCGCGACACCGCGGGCGATCCCGGCCAGCAGCGGCTCCGCCGACCCGCACATCCGCCGCAGCGGTTCCGGGTCCGGGCCGAGGACCTCGGGGGCGGCGGCCAGCACCGTGGCCATCGCCCGGACCGGGGTGTCGGCGGGGGCGGGCGGAAGCCGGCGCAGCAGGACCAGCGCTCGGGTGGCCCGCGCGCCGAACAGGCTGAACTGGGTGGCGACCGCGAGCGTGGCGGCGGTCCGGGCGACCTCGACGTGGGCGGGCCCGGGCCGGAAGCGGGACAGGACTCCGGACGTGTCGCGCACCAGCGCCACCATCCGCAGCGATTCGGAGCCGAACGTGTACAGGCCGGCGAGCACGGCGGTCACGGCCGCGACGGTGGCGCCGTCGCAGCGTTCGAGTCCGTGCCGCAGCGCGAACGCGAGATTGTCCTGCTCGGCCGACACCCGGGCGAGCGCGGTGGCCGGGTCGGGGCCGAACGGGGCCGCGTGGTGCGCCACACCGAGGTCGCGGGCCCAGGCGAGCAGGCCGTCGATCGCCGCCTCGGTCTCGCCGGCCTCGTCCCGGCGGGCGGCGCCGAACTCGCGCACGGTCTCCAGCATCCGGAAGCGGACCTCGGAGCCGGTGTCGTCCACCGCCAGCAGGGACTGGTCGACCAGGTGCTCCAGGACCCCGAGCACGTCCCCGCGGGCGGGTCCGCCGACCAGGTGCGCCGCGGCGCCGGCGGTGAATCCGCCGGGGAACAGCGACAGCGCCCGCCACGCCGCCCGCCCGGCCGGGTCGAGCAGGTTCCAGCTCCAGTCGACGACGGCGTGCAGCGTGCGATGCCGCTCCGGGGCGTCCCGCGCTCCGCCGCGGAGCAGCGCGAACCGGTCGTCGAGGCGCCGGGCGATCTCCGCGACGGACATGACCCGGGTCCGCGCCGCGGCCAGCTCCACCGCCAGTGGCAGCCCGTCGAGGTGGCGGCACAGGTCCTCGACCACCGGTGCGGGCAGCTCGACACCCGCCCGGGCCGCTCGCGCCCGCCGCCCGAACAGCTCCACGGTGACGGGCAGCGTCAGCTCGGGCAGCGGGTACACCGACTCCGAGGTCAGACCCAGCGGCGCGCGGCTGGTGGTGAGCACCGTGAGATCGCGCGTCATCGCGACGAGCACCCGCACGAGGTCCGCGACCCCGTCCAGGACGTGCTCGCAGTTGTCCAGCACCAGCAGCGTGGGCCCCGTGCCGAGCGCACCGAGGATTCCGGTCACGACGTCGGGATCCACCGCCGCGCGGTGCCGCGACTCGCCGAGCCCCAGCGCCGAGGCCACCTCGCCGACCACCTCGCCGGCGCTGCCGAGCCCGGCGAGCGCCACCAGGTGCACGACCCGGTGCTCGGCCTGCCGGGCGACGACGTGGGCCAGCCGGGTCTTGCCCAGGCCCCCCGGCCCGACGATGGACGTCACTCGGGCCCGGCGGAGCAGTTCCCCGACCGCGGCGGCGTCGGCATCGCGCCCGAGCAGCTCGTTGGGCTCGTACGCGACCCCGCGGCGCACCTCGGGCCCCTGGCTCCGCAGCTGGTCCTGTGCCCACGCCCGCAGCGCCGGGCCGGGGTCGGTGCCCAGCTCGTCGCGCAGGGTCCGGCGAAAGGTGTCGTAGCGGGCCAGTGCCGCGGACGGCCCCGCGGTCGCGGCCTCGGCCCGCAGCAGCTCCAGCAGCACCTCCTCGTCGCGGGGGTGCTCACGGTGCAGCTCCGCGAGCGCGGTCGCGTCGCGGCGACCGAGGTGGGCCAGGGCCAGCGCCCGGACCCGCCGCAGCGTCCGGACCGCCGCCATCCGGTGGCGACGCAGCTCCGCGACCGGATCGCCCGCCTCGATGTCGCCGGTGCCGTCCCACAGCGCCAGCCCGGCCTCGGCCGTGTCCAGCGCACCGGCGTGGTCGGCGGTGCGCTGGAGCTCGGTGGCCGCCGCAACGTGGCGCAGCAGCGCGGCCGCATCGACCTGGCCCTCGTCCACGGCCAGCCGGTAGCCCGTCGCCGTCGTGGCGATGACCCCCGCCCCGAGTTGCGCCCGGGCGCGCGACACGAGGATCTGCAGGGCCTTGGTCGGGTTCTCGGGCCGCCCGTCGGGCCACAGCCCGTCCACGAGGCGGGCGGTGCCGGCGCCGGCGCGCAGATCGGCCGCGAGCAGCGCCAGCAGGCCGCGCAGCCGGGGCCCGGTGATCTCCCGGCCGCGGTGGGCGACCCGCGGGAGCAGGGTCAGCTCGGGGGCCACCGGCCCAGGCTAGCCAGCCCCGCCGCCCAGGAGGTGCCGGGCGCGACCACGCCGGCCCGGTCGCCCCCGCGTTCAGGCCGCCTGCGGGGCGCGGGCGCTGACGAGCCTGCCGACCAGGAGGGCTCCGGCGTAGCCGTACAGCCCGCCGACGACGAACGAGATGGCCATGACCGTGAACGGGCCGGTCGGCAGCGAGAAGTCGGTCCCGGCAGCCCCGCTGAGCAGGCCGAAGCCCGCGGTCGAGGCGTACCCGATCACGTGGCCCGGGACGAAACCCAGCGCCGGGAGCAGCGCACCGAGGATCATCACCCCGGTCAGGCCGCCGACGATCACCCCGATCAGGAGCGGGCTCGTCGTCAGACCGATCAGGATCAGCGCGACGGTGGCCCACGCGACGCCCCAGAGGTTGGCGGGCACCGACTTCTTCAGTGCGTCGAGATCCCCGCCGGCCGCGAAGAAGCTCGCGGCCCCGAGGAAGGTGGCCGGGATGAACAGGCCGAGGCCGGCGAGCGGGCCGACGTAGAGCCAGGTCAGGATCCCGCCGACGATGCCGACGACGAGCGCCAGCGCAACAGGCAGCTTCATGGAACGCCATCCTCTGGTCCAGCGCCCCCTACGACAGGTGGACGCAATTGAGTTGTACGGCGCAGGACGATCCGGCGCGGGAAGCCGTTCGACAAGAGGAAGAGGGGGACACGCCGATGCTGTGACCAGGAGTTATCCGGGGGACATGATCCGGAAACGGCACGACACAACACGTCAACGCGACGGTCGGCACAAAGGTCCCTCCTGTACGGAATCCGCACACCTCATCGCCTGTGACGCGAGTCATCATCGGACCATGACCCGTCTGCGCTTCGGCACCTTCCTCGCCCCGTTCCACGCCCCCGGCCAGAACCCGACGCTGGCCATCCAGCGCGACCTCAAGCTCGTCGAGCACCTCGACGCGCTGGGCTACGACGAAGCCTGGATCGGGGAGCACCACTCGGCCGGAAGTGAGATCATCGCGTCGCCGGAGATCTTCATCGCGGCCGCCGCGGAGCGCACCCGGCACATCAAGCTGGGAACCGGCGTCACCTCGGTCGCCTACCACAACCCGCTGTGGGTGGCCGACCGGATGGTGCTTCTCGACCACCTCACCCGTGGACGGACGATGCTCGGTGTCGGCCCCGGGTCGCTGCCGACCGATTCGTCGATGATCGGGCTCAACCCCACCGACACGCGTGAGCTGCTCGATGTCAACCTCGACATCATCATGCGGCTGCTCCGTGGCGAGTCGGTCACCCAGCAGACCAGGACGCACAACCTCATCGACGCGCAGCTGCAGCTGCGGCCCTACACCGACCCGTGCTTCGACATCGCGGTCGCCGCCGTCGCCTCACCCACCGGGCCCCGGCTGGCCGGGCGGCACGGTGTCGGCCTGCTCTCGATCGGCGCCACCCTCACCCAGGACGGGTTCGACGCCCTCGCCCACCACTGGGGTGTCGTCGAGGAGCGGGCCGCGCACTACGGTCAGCCGACCCCCGACCGTTCCGGCTGGCGCCTCGTCGGGCTCATGCACATCGCCGAGACCCGTGAGCAGGCCTATCGTGACGTCGAGTTCGGCATCGAGCACTGGTTCAACTACTTCCAGAAGGTCGCCGCGTTCCCACAGATGGGGGTGACCGACAGCGGCGACATCAAGGGCATGATCGACTTCGTCAACGAGGCGGGGATCGGGGCGATCGGCACCGTCGAGGACGCGAAGGCGCAGGTCCGCAAGCTGGTCGCCCAGAGCAACGGCGGCTTCGGTGCGATGCTGATCATGGGGCACGACTGGGCCGACCCGGTCGCCACGCATCGTTCGTTCGAGCTCATCGCCCAGCACGTCTTCCCCGAGTTCCAGGACCAGGCGGCCGGCACGCTCGCCGCGGCCGGCCGCGCATCGCAGACCCGGGAGGGGCACGCGGCCAGCCAGCTGGCGGCCGTCGACCACATGGCCGCGAAGTACCAGCAGGAGCTCACCGACAAGGGCTGATCCGTGCGATCGTCGGGGACACGCGACGGCGCGGAGGGGGCATTCATGACGGTCGGTACGGCGTGGGAGCGGTTCCATGCGGGTGAGGAGCCGCACGGCGTCCGTGGCGAGGTCCTCACGTCGTGGCGGCGGTCGCGGATCAGCGGCGTCGACCCCCGATTCGTCGAGCCACCCCATGTCGAGACCGACCTGGACACCCATCTCGTCCGGGTCGCCGTGCCGATCATGGAGCGGATGGCCGAGATGCTGGTCGGTGACCGGTCCTGCCTCGCGCTGTCCGACGCCCGCGGCAGCGTGGTCTGGCGCTGGGTGTCCGAGCCGATGCTGCGCGGCGCACTGGACCGGTTGTCGGTGGTGCAGGGATTCTGCTTCGACGAGGCGATGGTCGGTACCAACGGGCTCGGGACCGCGCTGGAGACCGGCGGGCTCGCCGTCGTGCGCGGATCGGAGCACTTCGTGCAGCGGTTCCACGAGGTCACGTGCGTCGCGGCACCGGTGCGGCACCCGGTGACCCGGCGCACCGTCGGCGCGGTCAACGTGACGTGCCGCGCGCAGGACACCTCGCCGCTGCTCGCGGTGGTGGTGCGCAAGCTCGTCGACGAGGTGCAGGCCGCCCTGCGCGACGCGGCGAGCCGGCGGGAGCGCGCCCTGCTGGACGCCTTCCTGACCGAGCAGCGCAGCGCGAGTGGGCCGGTGCTCACCGTCGGGGACGACGTCGTCATCGCGAACGCCGCGGCCACCGCACTCGGCCTCGAGCAGCACGCGATCTGGGACGAGGTGCGCCACGGAGCCGACGGCATGCAGGTCACGCTGCCCTCGAGCCTGACCGCGCGCCTGCGGCTGGTGAGGGACGGTCCGACGACGACCGGCGCCGTGCTGAGCGTGATCGGTCCGGCCGCCCCGGAACCGGCACCACGGACCCGGGGCCCGCGGCGCGACCGCTGGGGCCGACTCATCGCGCAGGTGCGGGCCCTCGCCGCCACCGGACCGGTCGCCGTCCGGGGTGAGCCGGGCAGCGGCCGCACGACGCTGCTGAGCACGGTGTTCGGCCCGGAGACCGCCGTGCTCGACGCCGCGCACCCGGTCACCGTCCCGCACGGGATGCCCGTGGTGGTGCGCCATGCCGACGTGCTGTCGGCCCACGCGGTACCGGCCCTCGCCACGGCGCTGACCGGCGAGCAGCGGCCGGTCGGCGTGACGATCCCTCCCGACGGCCACGCGCCGCTGCTCGACGCGATCGGCGCCTCCGCCGTGAGCCTTCCGCCGCTGCGCAGGCGAACCGACGAGGTCGCCGGGCTCGCCCGACAGGAGCTGCGCCGGCACGGCCGGAACCTGGTGCTCGCCCCGGATGCGCTGGCTGCGTTGGTCCGGTACGGCTGGCCCGGCAACGTCGCCGAGCTGGTCCGGACCCTGCGTGACGCGGCCGGTCGCGCCCGGGCCGGGGTCGTCGGGGCGGACGCGCTGCCCGAGGGGATCCGCGTCGCGGCCACCGGACGCGCCCTCACCCCGCTGGAGCGCGCCGAGTCGTCGGTGATCGCCACCGTGCTCGCCGAGTGCGGCGGCAACAAGTCCGCCGCGGCCAGGGAGTTGGGCATCTCGCGCACCGCCCTCTACGCGAAGCTGCGCGCCTACCGGCGCTGAGTGGGCGCGGTGTCCCTGGCCCCGAAGTAGTCGCCGCCCTTGCCGGCCGGGTCGTCGGTGCCCCACGGCCGTCGCTGCGCGACGCGCTGCATCTGTGGGATGTGCTTGCGGCAGTGCACGTACGCCTCCTCGACCTCGACGACGACCCACCACTGCGCCTGCCGACCCGGGGCCGGGTCGTGGCGCAGTTCCGGATGCTCCGCGCGCAGCTCGTCGTCGGCCACGATCCGGGCGCCACCGTTGACGTGCAGGCCGATCCGGTCCCGCTCGAAATCGACCATCAGCAACCCGACGTGACCGTTCTCGGTGATGTTCCCGAGGCTGGCGTGCACGCCGTTGCCCCGGTACTCGGGATAGGCGAGCGTGTGATCGTCGAGCACCTGGACGAAGCCGGCCGGTCCGGCGCGCAGCGACGCGTCGCACTCACCCGACGCATCCGCGGTGGCGACGAACACCATCTCCATCCGGCGCACGAACTCCACCATCGCCGGTAACAACCGGTCGCGCACCTGCTCGGAGTAGAAGCGGTCGGCGCGGTCGCGGGTGCCGTACGCGCACTGCAGCTCGTGCTCCCCGGAGGAGCCCGGGCGGTGCGGGTCGGCGGTCTCGGGGACGGCGGACGGCTCACTGGGCACGGGCCCGGCTGGAGGTGTCACCCCCCGCACAGTGCCATCCCGCGCACGTTCGGTCACGGTTCGAGCGTCGCCGGGTGGCGTCATCCTCCCGTGCGTGCTTTAGGCTGAGCCGCTAGCACCCCGCGTCACCGCACCCCGATGCGGCCCCGTCGAGCAGAGAGAGCCGGCCACCGAATGACCGCCGAACAGTTGCTCACCGCCGATCTCCCCTCGGCCGGTGAGTCCCGGAGCGGGGCGTCGGGGATGGTCGAGATCATCCGTTCGAGCTTCGCGCTCGTCGAACCGCACGCCGAGAACGTGGGTCGGCACTTCTACGCGACGCTGTTCAGCCGGGCGCCCGAGACGCGCGACCTGTTCCCCGTGAACATGGAGGTGCAGCGCAGCCGGCTGCTCCGGGCGCTCGTGCACGTGGTGCAGATGGTCGACCAGCCCGACGACCTCGTCCCGTTCCTCGAACAGCTCGGGCGTGACCACCGCAAGTTCGGTGTGATCGCCAAGCACTACGACGCCGTCGGCGGCGCGTTGCTCTCGGCCGTCGCCGAGTTCGCGGGTGACGCCTGGACCCCCGAGGTGGAGAAGGCCTGGACCGACGCCTACGGCGTGGTCGCGGGAGCCATGCGGACCGCGGCCCAGGCCGAGCGCGGGCCGGCCTCGTGGCTGGGCCGCGTCGTCAGCCACACCCGGATGGGCTGGGACCTGGCCGTCATCACGGTGCAGACCAGCGAGCCGATCCCGTACCGGGCGGGCCAGTACGTCAGCGTCGAGACCCCGCAGCGCCCCCGGCTGTGGCGCTACCTCTCCCCCGCCAACGCCCCCCGCCCCGACGGCACGCTGGAGTTCCACGTGCGCGCCGTGAGCAGCGGTTGGGTGAGCCGCGCGGTCGTGGCGCACTCGCGCGTCGGCGACACCTGGCGGATCGGGCCCCCGATGGGCCGCATGAGCATCGACCGCACGTCTGGGCGCGATCTGCTGATGATCGCGGGCGGCACCGGGATGGCTCCGCTCAAGGCGCTGATCGAGGATCTCGCCGCGCAGGAGAAGCGGCCCCGCACCCAGGTGTTCGTGGGCGGTCGCACCTGGGAGGACCTCTACGACTTCGGCGCGCTGCGCAAGCTGTCCTACAGCAACAGCTGGCTCGACGTGATCCCGGTCGTGGAGCAGGACGAGGAGGACTCCGGCGCGGAGAGCGGGACGCTGGCCGACGTCGTCACCCGCTACGGGGCGTGGGCCGACCACGACGTGCTGGTCTGCGGTTCCCCGTCGATGATCAGGGCCACCGTCTCGCGGATGCTGGTGGCGGGCACGCCACTGGACCGCATCCGCTACGACCCGTTCACGATGGACTGACCGGGTCGCTCACTCGCGCGGTTTCGGGCGCCAGACCACGAGCGCCTGGCGCCGGTCCACCGGCACCAGATCTCGCCGGTAGGAGGCGTGCACGCTGGCCGCCGCCTGCTCGGCCGCCGCCCGGGCGGCCAGCAGCTCCTGCGCCATCTCGTCGATGCGGGTGCGCAGGTCGTCGACGAGCTGCTCCAGCTCGATGATCCGCTTGATCCCCGCCAGGTTGACGCCCTCGACCTGCGAGAGCCGTTGCACCTCGCGGAGCAGCGCGATGTCACGCGCCGAGTAGCGGCGGCCACCGCCTGCCGACCGGCCGGGGCTCACGAGCCCCAGCCGGTCGTAGCTGCGCAGCGTCTGGGCGTGCAGGCCGGCCAGCTCGGCGGCCACCGAGATCACGAACACCGGGCTGTCGGCGCTGGGCCCGCCCGGCTCCCGGCCCGGCCTGCTCACCGACCGCCCCCGAGCAGGTCGGCGCGCGGGTCGAACGCCTTGGTGGCCTCCGCGAAGGACTCCAGGGCGGCGGTGGCCGCGTCGTCGAGCTTCGAGGGCACCGCCACCTCGACGGTGACGAGCAGGTCACCCGTCCTCGCCTTGCGCACCACGCCGCGGCCCTTGACCCGGAACGTGCGCCCGGAGGTCGTGCCGGGCGGGATCCGCAGCGAGACCGTGGAGGGGACCCCCGCCGAGTCCAGCGTCGGCACCGTGACCGTGCTCCCCAGCGTCAGCTCGGGGAACGTCACCGGCACGGTGAGCGTCAGGTCGTCGGCGTTGCGGGGCGAGCGCCCGAACAGCCGGTGCGGCGTGACGTGCACGGTGACGTACAGGTCCCCGGCCGGGGCCCCGCCGCGTCCGGGCTCGCCCTGGCCCTTGAGCCGCACCTTGTTGCCGTCGTCGACGCCCGCGGGGACGCGGACGGTGAGCTGGCGGGTGCGCGTGCTCACGCCGTCGCCGCCGCACTCCGGGCAGGGGTCGTCGATCAGCCGGCCGGTACCGCGGCAGTCGCGGCACGGCTCGGAGAAGGCGAACGCGCCCTGGCTGCGGCTCACCAGGCCCACCCCGTTGCAGGTGGGGCACTGGCGCGGCGTGGTGCCCGGCTTGGCTCCCGTGCCGCCGCAGCGGTCGCAACGACCCGGCGAGGAGAGCCGGATCGGCACGTCGGCCCCGCGTACCGCCTGCACGAAGTCGATCCGGAGCTCGGTCTCGACGTCGGTGCCGCGGCGGGCACCGGCCGGTGCCGTGCCACGGCGGCCGCCGCCGGGCTGGTTGGCGAACAGGCCCCCGAAGATGTCGCCGAGACCGCCGGCGCCACCCTGTCCCTGGCCGAAGATGTCGTTCAGGTCGAAGCTCTGCGCGCCACCGCCCCCGCCACCGAACCCGCCCGGACCGAAACCGCCGGGCCCGAAGGCGCCGCCGCCGCCGGCGAACAGCGCCCGGGTCTCGTCGTACTCCTTGCGCTTCTTGTCGTCGGACAGCACGCCGTAGGCCTCGGACACCGTCTTGAACCGCGTCTCGGCCTTCGCGTCGCCGGGGTTGGCGTCCGGGTGCAGCTCGCGGGCGAGCTTGCGGTACGCCTTCTTGATGTCCTCGGTGGACGCGTCGGAGGCGACGCCCAGCTCACGGTAGAAATCCTTCTCGATCCAGTCGCGCTGGGTCACGGCGCCTCCTCCCTACTGCTCGGACGTCTCGGTCGGCTGATCCGGGTCGGGCACCGGGCCGTCCGGCACCCGGTCGACGACGGTGACCATCGCCGGTCGCAGGATCCGGTCGGCGATGCGGTAGCCGCGGCGCAGCACCGCGGACACGACGGTGACGGTGGGTCCCGCGGCGTCGCTGGTCTCGTGCTGCACGGCCTCGTGCAGCGACGGGTCGAAGGGCTCCCCGTCGAAGCCGAACGGCTCCAGACCCTGCTTCTGCGTCACGGCCACGATCTTGTCGGCCACCGCCTTGAACGGGCCGGTGAGGTCGCCGTGGCTCTCCGCGCGGTCGAGGTCGTCGAGCACGGTGAGCAGTTCGGACACGAACTGCACCCGCGCCCCGACCAGCACCGCCTCGCGGTCGCGATCGACCCGGCGCCGGTAGTTGGCGTACTCGGCGCTGACCCGCTGCAGGTCGGCGGTGCGCTCCGCCACCTCGCCGGTGAGCTCCTCGATCCGGGGGTCGGCCTCGGCCTCGGTCACGGACACCTCCTCCACCGGGTCGGAAGCAGCGGGGGCGGCCCCGGCGGGCTCGTCGCCTGCCGGGGCGCGCACCTCACCGGTCACCGGGTCCACCCGGCGCCGGTCCCGCACCACGACCCGCTCGCCATCGCCGTTGCCGGCGTGCTCGTTGCGGTCGTGGGATGTCACGTGCGGTCCTTCTCCTCGTCGACGATCTCGGCGTCCACGACGTCCTCGTCGGCCTGGGCCTGCGACCCGTCGGCACCGGGGGTGTCTCCGGCGGCCCCGGTGGGCCCGCCCGCGCCGTCGGCGCCCTGCTGGGCGTACAGCGCGGCCCCGAGCTTCTGCGACTCGGTGGCCAGCTTCTCGGTGGCCGCCTTGATCGCCCCGGTGTCGGTGCCCTTCAGCGCGTCCTGCGCCTCGGTGAGCGCCGTGTTGACCTCGGCCTTGAGGTCGTCGGGCAGCGTGTCGTCGTTCTCCTTGAGGAACTTCTCGGTCTGGTAGACGAGCGACTCGGCCTGGTTGCGGACCTCGGCGTCCTCGCGGCGTGCCTTGTCCTCCTCGGCGTGCTGCTCGGCCTCGCGCATCATGCGGTCGATCTCGTCCTTGCCCAGCGCCGAGCCGCCGGTGATCGTCATGTCCTGGCTCTTGCCGGTGCCCTGGTCCTTGGCCGAGACCTTGACGATGCCGTTGGCGTCGATGTCGAAGGACACCTCGATCTGCGGCACGCCCCGCGGTGCAGGCGGCAGGCCCGTCAGCTCGAACATGCCGAGCTTCTTGTTGTACGCCGCGATCTCGCGCTCGCCCTGGAACACCTGGATCTGCACCGACGGCTGGTTGTCGTCGGCGGTGGTGAAGATCTCCGAGCGCTTGGTGGGGATCGTGGTGTTGCGCTCGATGAGCTTCGTCATCACGCCACCCTTGGTCTCGATGCCGAGGCTCAGCGGGGTGACGTCGAGCAGCAGGACGTCCTTGACGTCACCGCGCAGCACGCCGGCCTGCAGGGTCGCGCCGAGGGCGACGACCTCGTCGGGGTTGACGCCCTTGTTGGGCTCCTTGCCGCCGGTGAGCTCCTTGACCAGCTCGGTGACGGCGGGCATGCGGGTGGAGCCGCCGACGAGCACCACGTGGTCGATCTGGCCGACCGAGATGCCGGCGTCCTTGATGACCTGGTTGAACGGGGTGCGGGTGCGGTCGAGCAGGTCGGAGGTGATCCGCTGGAACTCCGCGCGCGACAGCGTCTCGTCGAGGAACAGCGGGTTCTTGTCCTGGTCGACGGTGATGTAGGGCAGGTTGATCGTGGCCGAGTTCTGGCTCGACAGCTCGATCTTGGCCTTCTCCGCCGCCTCGCGGAGGCGCTGCCCGGCCATCTTGTCCTTGGTCAGGTCGATGCCCTGGCTGGACTTGAACTTGTCGACGAGCCAGGTGATGATCCGCTCGTCCCAGTCGTCGCCACCGAGGTGGTTGTCGCCGTTGGTGGCCTTGACCTCCACGACGCCCTCGCCGATCTCCAGCAGGGACACGTCGAACGTGCCGCCGCCGAGGTCGAACACCAGGATCGTCTGGTCCTTGTCGCCCTTGTCCAGGCCGTAGGCCAGCGCGGCCGCGGTAGGCTCGTTGACGATGCGCAGGACCTTGAGGCCCGCGATCTCACCGGCCTCCTTGGTGGCCTGGCGCTGGGCGTCCTCGAAGTACGCGGGCACGGTGATCACCGCTTCGGTGACCGGCTCGCCGAGGTAGGACTCGGCGTCGCGCTTGAGCTTCTGCAGCACGCGCGCGCTGATCTCCTGGGCGGAGTACTTCTTGCCGTCGATGTCGTCGGTCGACCAGCTGGTGCCGATGTGGCGCTTGACCGACCGGATCGTCCGGTCGACGTTGGTGACGGCCTGGTTCTTGGCCGACTGCCCGACGAGCACCTCGCCGTTGCGGGCGAAGGCGACGACGGACGGGGTGGTGCGTGCACCCTCCGAGTTCGCGATGACCGTCGGCTCGCCGCCTTCGAGGACGGCGACGACGGAGTTGGTGGTGCCGAGGTCGATGCCGACCGCACGAGCCATGGTGTTCCTCCGAGATGCTTGCCTTGCGTTGGTCCGACTCAAGTCTGCCACGAAGGCCCGACGGCGGCGACGCCGCCCTTGAGCCGGATCCGCTCAACTTGTTCGAAGGGTGCAACGGGTGGCGGCCGTATCTTGTTCCGGGCCGCCGGGATGACGGAGTGACGCGGGCCGATGCGGGATCCTCGGCCGGTGACACCCGTCCGGGCCCGGGACGCACAGGACCGCGGACGGCACGTCGCGGCGCTGAACGGCGTGCGACCTTGAGGGGGCCGCCCGACCGGGGGCGCGCCCGACCGGGGTCGCCCTACAGGGGGTCGGCGGGGCGCGGCGGGACGCGCCCCGCCGAGGCCCGGGGCAGCGGGTCGTCGACCGGGGCGAGAACGCGGCGCGTCGCGGCGTCGGTCACGAGCTCGTCGCGGGCGTCGCGGTACTCCAGCTCACCGTCCGGGCCGAGGTCGGCGTGGAATCCGGACGCGGCGAGCTGCTCCTCGTCCATGTCGGCCAGCCGCTCCCAGCGGCTCGGGACGACGCGGTACTGGGGCCACGGCTGGTCGCGGTAGGCGTCGTGCAGGTCCGCCAGCAACCCCACGAACACCTGTTGCCAGCGTAGCGGCATCGACTGGGCGAGCGAGCGTGGTACGACGAGGTGGTCCTCGGTGGCGCCGGGGGCGGGGCGGTCGAGGTAGTCGGCCACCGGGGTGGTCGAGGCCGGGGTAGGGGGGTCGCTGTCCATCACCGCCATCGTGGCAGAGGGGCTGTGACGGTGTGGTCACGCCCGGTTCGGTGTGGTGCCCGGGCGGGTGGCCACGGGCAGCAGCCTCGGGTGGTCCCACGGCATGGGCCGCACGCGGACGAACTCCCCGGTGTAGGGGGCCTCGACCATCTGGTCGTTGCCGATGTACATGGCGACGTGGTGGATGGTGCGGGGGTCGGTCGGGTCGGTGCCGTAGAAGAACAGGTCCCCGGGCGCCATCTGGCGCACCGGGACGTGTCCCCCGGCCCGGAACTGGTCGCGCGACACCCGCGGCAGCGTGATGCCGGCCTCGCGGAACGCCGCCACGAGCAGCCCCGAGCAGTCCCAGCGGTCCGGCCCGTTGCCGCCCCACAGGTAGGGATCGCCGACCTGGCTGAGCGCAAACTGGATCGCCGTGGCCGCCGCACCCTCGGCCAGCACCGCGGTGCGCCCGCAGCCGGCGGGATCGGCGACGTCGGCGAGGGTCCGCACGAGGTCGGCGGCCAGCCCCTCCCACTTCGCGTAGGCGGCCGGGAACGCCGAGCGCTGGACGGTCTGGGCGGCCACGGTGACCGGCATCGTCTCCCAACCCGGCACCTCGAGCAGCCGCTCGATGAAGATCGTCGTGCTGTAGACGGGGTCGGTGACCTGGGCCGGGGACCCCCAGCCCTGGGACGGGCGCTGCTGGAACAACCCGAGCGAGTCCCGGTCGCCGTAGTCGATGTTGCGCAGCGTCGACTCCTGCATCGCGGTGGCCAGCGCCACGAGCCACGCCCGCGGCGGCGCGCCCATGTCGCGAGCCACCCCGATGATGGTCGCGGCGTTCACCCGCTGCTCCTCCGACAGCGTGGCCGCCGTGGTGCCGGCCCGGTCGGGGACCAGGCCGACGCCGCCACCCCGCAGGCCCGCGTCACAGGCCGCGTACGCCGACGCGGACCGCGCCCCGCCGCCGTTCACCGTGAACGCGATCATCCCGACGACGAGCACCAGCCCGAGCGCCGCGAGCACCGCGACGGCGGGGACGAGCAGCCGCATCGGGCGCAGCAGGCGCATCATCGGCCCCTAGACCCGGTCGTACCCGGAGACGCGCCAGTCCCCGTCCTCGGTGCGGACGACCAGCACGAGCAGGGTCAGGGCGTCGGTGGCCACCTCGACCTCGACGGAGTCGGCGGCGACGCTGACCGGCCGGGGCTCGCCGGTCACCCGGCTGGCCGGGATCGCCGCCGGGTCGACGGTGGCGAGCACGCCCAGGTACTCCTGCGTGGTGGTGGGCCGCAGCCCGTCGAGCCACTGTTCGGCCGTCGTGTCCTCCGGGGGCCGGACCCACGCCGCCGACCAAGCGGACGCCACCTGCAGCGCGGCTGCGGGAGCGCTGCTGAGCGGCTGCGGCGACGGGGTGAGCTCCGGCAGCGGAGGGAGTGCGGTCGGCGCCGGGGTCCGCGTCTCCCGGGGAGATGACGACGGTGCCGGACGCGAGCTGCCCTGGGTGGAGCTCGCTGCCGTGGTCGCGGTCGCGGGCGCGGGTGGGTTCAGCGCCGTGAGGGCCGTGCTCACCCCGACGACGACCGCGAGCACCACGGCCGCGGTCACGGCGAGGTGCGTGGGCGACCGCAGCGGCCACTGCCAGACCGCCCGGTAGGCCGCCGCGCGGCCGCGCGGGGACCTAATCGGCACGGCCGCCACCGGTGCGGTCGTAGACGGGACCGTCGAAGGCGGGGCGCGGGCGGTAGATGCGGTACACCGGCGCGCCGTCGACGATCTCGGCCTCCACCGGCCGGGCGGCGCCCGGGCGGCGCGGGATCGCGTCGGCGCGCCGGTAGATGGTGCGGTCGTCGATCTCACCGGGGTCGGACCAGCTGGGCGGCGCAGCGGCGGCGCCCACCCCGGAGCCGCCCCCGCGCGGGAGTGCCGGACGGCGCGCGGACGACACCGGCGTGGGCGCCGCGGGCGCCTCCACCTCGCGGCGGGCCGGTACGACCCGCTCGGCCGTGGCCCGCACCCGGGTGCCGGGCTGGGCCTCGGGCCGCCCGCCGTCGGTGAAGGAGGTACCGGCGGCGGCGCCGCGACGCTCGTCCCACCAGCGGGACTGCCGGTCGTCGGGTTCCCCGCCTCGCATCCGCTGCCACACCCGCGACATCGGACCGGTGCCGGCGCCCGGCACGATCCCGCCGAACTGCTCGCGGGTGAGCGACACCATCGACACCAGGCGGCGGAACGGTCGCGCGACGGCCCACAGCACGACCGTGACCACCCCGGTCACCAGCAGCGCGAGCCACAGGTCGATGCCGGCGCCGGGCCGGAAGAGGGACACGACGAGCAGCGCGTGCAGCCCGGCCAGCGCGCCGACCACCAGGGTGTTGACGACCGCCGCCCCCGCCACGCGCAGCAGCGCGGGCAGGATGTCGGGCTTGAGGACCGCCACCACGGCGATCGCGGGCGCCGTCATCACCATCAGCCGCAGCATCAGCATCGCGACCAGCACCAGGACCTTGGACAGCAGCTGGAACAGCGCGATGCAGATCGCCTGCACGACGGCGAGCACGCCGGCGCCGGTGCGGCTGCCGGCCTCGCCGGTGAAGTAGGGGTAGCGGTCACCCATCTGCTCGCCGATCGCGGCGAAGTCGGCCTTCTTCTGCTCCGCCAGCTCCGGACCCGCGAGTTGCTGAGCGATCTCCGGCTTGGTATAGGTCTGCGCACGCAGGAGATCGCGACCCAGTTCCTGGGCTTGTGGCACATCGGGCGCGCCGAACTCACCGCGCAGCCAATTGGAGTAGATCACTTGATCGACGAGTACGGTCGGCAGCGTGTCCCGATTGCCGAGTCCCACCTGATCCAGGAACCCCTCCTGCATCTCGGTGATCCCGTCCAGCAGCAGGCTGTCGGCGGCTCGTGACCAGTCGATCGGTGCGAGGTACGCGGCTGATCCGACGACGAGCGCGATCAGCGCGAACCCCCCTCGCCTCGCCTGTTCCGCGAGATCTCCGCGTAGCGCGAGCACGAGCAGGAACACCGCTAGGATCGCGAGGGCCGGACCGATCCAGGTGGTGAAGACCGCGTCGTACATCGCTTGGGTACCGCCGACGATCAGGTCGTCCAGAGGCGCGAGGAGTCCACTGCCGTTGGCGATCAGGTAATGCGACCAGTTGACGCCACCGACGGCGAACTTCGCCACGTTGAACGCCTGGTTGCCGAGCCAGGTGTCGGTGGTGCTGGCTGGGTTGAAGACCGCGGACCCCGCACAACCGAGGTCGTAGTTGTGCCAGATCAGTCCCGCGTAACCGACCTCGTCGTAGACACTTCCGGGTTCGCCGACACCGTAGGGCGAGGGGTCAAGCGAGCCGACCAGCCCGGTGCCCGGCCGGTCCGGCTCGGGGGCCTCCTTGCAGTCGAAGGGCTGCGCCATCGCCGGTTGTCCGATCAGCACCGACCCGCCGACGATCGCGGTGACGACGAGCAGGGCCCCGCGCCGCGACGCCCGACCGCTCCGCCTGCGCCGTCGGCGCAGCGCCACCAGCAGGGCAGCGAGCAACACCAGCCCCACCGGCAGCACCCCGATCGGTGCCGGCGTCACCGCACGCTCTCCCCGGCCACCCGTTCCCGGTCGTCCACGGTCGTGCTGTCGTGGTGCCCGTTGCGGGTCAGGCCGAGCACGTCGTCGTCGAGCTCGCCGAAGTCGTCGAGCACGTCGTCGTCGGCGGGGTCGACGACCAGCTCGGCGGGCCGTGGTGGGGCCGGCTCGTCAGGTGCCAGCACCGCGGCGGGCGCGGCGGCGGCGGGCACCGGGACCCCCCGGACCGACACCCGGGAGGCGTCCGGGTTGGTGTCCAGCGCGGCCCGGACGTGTTCCAGGTGCGGGGCCTCCAGGTCGATCCGGATCTTCTCGACGCCGCCGTGCCCGTCGGCGAACACGAACTGGCGCGGCGTGTCGTCGGGGCGGTCGTCGTGGCGCGGGCGTGGCGAGAGCGTGCCGAGCATCTGCTCGTAGCCGACCCCGGTGGGCACCTTGAGCAGCCGCAACGCCTCGTCCTGGGCCTCGCCGTCGTCGGTGCGGCCGACGAACACCGCGTTGACCAGCGACGCGAACCCGGAGACGCGCAACAGGTCGCCTGCCAGCTGTGACGCGAACAGGGCGCGGACGTTGAACTTGCGGGAGTCGCGGGCGAGCCGGTCGATGAGGACCTTGCCGGTGGGCACCTGGGACAGGAAGTGCGTCTCGTCGAGGGCCACACCCTTGCGCAGGTTGCGGTCCGCCTCGTAGATGGTGCGCTGCGTGAGCCAGGAGGCCAGGTTCAGCAGCTCGACGGCGAGGGACTCCCCGTCGGTCCACTCCTCGCGCGGGCTCCCCGGGCGGGGCAGGGTCATGCCCTGCATCGTGAGCACGGTCAGGCGGAAGTCGCGGTCGGCGGTCCACGGGTCGTCGCGGGTGGTGTCGGGGAACAGCAACGCGGCCTGCGGGAGCTCGCGGCGCTCGTCGAGGAAGTCGGCGACGACCCCCGCGTGCTCCTCGCCGTCGCGCGCGTGCCGGCGCAGGGCGTCGATGACCAGACCGGGGTGCCGGTCGTGCCCGCCACCCACCTCACGGACGGCACGCAGCAGCACGATGCGGGTGTGCGGGAGCCGGGACAGGTCGTAGGGCAGCAGCCCGGTGAGGACGTCGAGGACGAGCCGGCGTCTCGTGGCGGCGGCGAGGCTGCGCTCGCGGCGCCACGCCCGCTCGGGGTCCTCCTCGTCGGCGAAGTGGTCACGCCGCGGCTCGGCGACGACCCGGTACGGGTTGAGGATGCCGGGGTCGGCGCGCAGCAGGTTGATGTGCCGGGAGAACGGGGCCAGCTCCGGCAGCCGGGTGAGCTCGGCCAGCGGACCGGACGGGTCGAGCACCGTCCAGGTGGCGCCCGAACGCAGCGTCTTGTAGACGATCAGCCCGGTGAGGAAGGACTTCCCGGATCCCAGCCCGCCGACGACGGCGGTCAGGCCGGAGGCCCGGCGCACCTCCTGGGCCAGCCATGGGTCCCAGGCGACCGGGCGGCGGGTGGCGGTGCACGTCTCGCCGATCATGATGCCGCGCCGGTCGCCGACGCTCGCCGTGGCCGCGGGGACCGCCGCGGCGGCCCAGGTGACCGAGCCCCGGCGGCGGTAGGCGGTGGACGCCAGCGGCTCGCCCGGGATGAACTCGCGGGCGTACTTGTACTGCGCCTCCGGGTGCTCCATCTGGACCTTGGGCCGGTAGATGTCGAGCACCTGTTGCGCGCGGCTGACCGCCTCGGCCTCGTCCTTGCCCGCCACGGCCACCCGCCACCAGCCGTAGAGGCGGGTGTTGAGCTGGGTGAGCCCGGTGGTCAGCTCGTCCTCGACCTCCAGCACCCGGTCGGCCTGGCGCGCCAGCGACATCGGGGGGTCGAGATCGTGGTCGTGGGTGTAGTGCCGGATCTGGGAGCGCACCTTGCCCATCTGGCGCTGCAGCTCACCGGCCACCTCCTCGGGGCGGCGGACGTAGATCCGCGCCGACCACTCGACGGGAAAGGGCAGGCGGTCGCTGTGCTGCATCCACGGGTCGTCGACCTCGGGGATACGCAGCCCTTCCATCAGCCCCACCGACAGCACGGCGACGTTGCGTTGCACCGTCTGCGACCGGATCCGGCCCGCCACCCGCACCGTGGGGGCGTAGGGTTCCTGGTACATGTCGATGCCGTCGGTGAACCCGGCGAGGTCCTCGGTCTCCCAGCGGGTGACCCCGCCCGGCACCACCGACAGCGTGCGTGGCGAGGGCAGGCCCAGCGCGCAGGACCGCTGCATCAGCCACGCGATGTCCGCGGCACTCGCCGGCACGGCGTCGAGACCGTTGCCGGCCACCAGCTCGTCGAGGTGGGCCACCTCGGAGTCCAGCGCCGCGAGCTCGGCGCGCACGGCGGCGGGGGCGATCCGGCCGAGTACGGGTGCGGCGGCCTCGATCCACCGGTCGACCATCCCGCGCCCGGAGACCTCGATGCCGAGGAAGACCTCCTTGTCCGACATCGACAGGCCCATCAGGTGTCGCTGCTCGCCCTCCAGGAAACCGTCCCAGCCCAGCGCGCCCGCGACATCGGGCATGCGGCCCAGCGCGTTGTTGTCGAACGACTCGGCCCACATGTGCACCGGGTAGGGCCGGGTGGTGACCCGCAGGTGCAGCCAGCGGCCCTGCAGCTCGCCGAGCTGCGCGGCGATCTGGCGGATCAGCACCTCGCGCTGGGAGTCGCTGCGGAAGCTCCACGCCTGGGCGGCGAGCCGGTACCACGCCATCACCTGGGTCCCGGTCCGCGTCAGGTGGCCCTCGATGGAGCGCAGCGCGATCTCCGGGGTGTACTTCGGCAGGCCCGACTCACCGGCCAGCGCCCGACCGCGCCGGCGGCGCGGTTCGACGGGCGGGACGTCACGGAGCTTCTTCTCACGCCGCGCCACGGGCCCGACCCTTCCTGCGGTGGGCGGGCCTGACGACCGATCCCAGCCGGACGTGACCGGACCGGACGGGGCCACCGGCCACCGCCGTTCGCCGTCGCGGGCCGCGCACCTCGTGCCCGAACAGGGTGACGACCTGGCCCAGCGGGCGCTCGTAGTCGATGCGCTGACCGAGGAACCGGGTGACGACGACGGTGAGCACGAGGGCCCAGGCCACGGAGAAGAAGTCCAACCCGATGCCCACCCGGCGCTGGACGAACATCACCAGGATCATCACGAGCAGCCCGACGCCGTAGGAGACGTAGCGGGCGCGCCAGGGGAACGTGGCGCGCGGCGGACCGAGCCAGACGGAGTCGACCCGGTACACCTCGTCATCGGTGCGGACGAGCACGCCGTTCACCCGGTGAGGAGGCTTGCCAGGAAGCTACCGATCTCCGGGCCGTTGCCCGACACGGCGATTCCCAGGGCGACGAGTCCGATGATGAGTCCGACACTGCGGCGGGCCACACCGGCGTTGTCGCCGCGCCCGCCGATCCACAGCAGGATGATCGCGATCCCGAGCAGGATCAGCGGTACGACGTTGTCCTGGATCCACTGCTGTAGTGGGCCTGACGATACTGCCTGTGCAACCAGCGCGACGAGCGCTTCTGGTCCGATCATCATCGCTCCATCCTCGTGGCCCGACCAGCCCGAGGTTGCTCGGTACCCGCCCCAAGACCGACGTCCCGGAGCCTCCGAGTACACCATGTCCGCCCGGGTTGAGCATAGACGTGAGCCGCACCGCGGACACGTGCGGCTCACGTCCGGTCGCCGGCGTCTTTCACCGCCATCCGAATGGATGGCGAGCAGTCTCAGTACCGTACGGTGATGCAGGCTGGCGTCGACCAACCATAGGTCGCCCCCCAGTACGTACGGCTGCATATCTTGGAGTCCGGTGCGAATTTCTTGTTCACCGTCGCCGTGATTCCCCGAGAGATGAACGAACAGCCGGGCTTCGTCCTGGCCGACACGAAATACGGAACGTTGCCGGCGAGGGTGCCGGTCATCTCGACGGTGATCTCACAGACGGTGGATGGGCCGTAGGGGAAGGAACCGGCCTGGATGTAGCCGTTGATGCTGTCCACGTGGAGGCCTTCGCCCCTGACATGGATACAGTTCTGGTTGAGGGTGGCCGGACCGCTTCTGACCGTACATCCACCGGCTGACACGAGTTCGATGTCGCTCCCGTCGTACGACGGAGCGTTTTCCGGTCTCGTCCACCCGATGGTCACGAGCGTCAGGACGACCATCACCGTCGTTCCGACTCGCAGTGCGATCCCGATCCATGCGTATTGTCTCATGTATGCTCCCCCCGCCGGCGACTGTTCCACGACTGCGATCTCAACACCCGGAGCCGGCTGAAGGGCCCGTTCTGCTGCGCTTCATCTGTTCCGGTGATTCTCTCCTGTTCGGACGCAGATCCTTCAGTGATGTGCAGACGCTGCCGGGGACTGAGGCGTCCGTCACCGTGTCCCGACTGGAGTCGGTGGTTACCGCCGGGTAAGTTCGCCGTGATCCGCTGCGGCGTCCGGGCAGGCAGCCCCGACCCGAGCGTCTAGTCTGCTGCGCAGCGGGCCGCGGTCCACCACTCGCGGTCCAGTATGGGAGGAAGTACCCGTGCTCGAGAGACTGATCATCGGCCTGGCGATGACCGTGATCGCGGTCGCGGTCTCGGGCCGCCGCGCGTTCTGGATCTACAAGCTGATCTCGTCGGGCCAGCCGGCGAACGACCGCGCCGACGGGCTGGGGCAGCGGGTACGCGCGCAGTTCGTCGAGGTGTTCGGGCAGCGCAGGCTGTTGAAGTGGTCGGTGCCCGGGTTGGCGCACCTGTTCACCTTCTACGCGTTCGTCATCCTGATCACGGTCTACATCGAGGCCTACGGTGCGCTGTTCGTGCCGGACTTCGCGATCCCGCTGATCGGCACCTGGCCGGTGCTGGGCTTCCTGCAGGACACGATCGCGGTGCTGGCGCTGGTCTCGCTGGGCGTGTTCTCGGTGATCCGGCTGCGCAACGCTCCGGAGCGCAAGGCCCGGGACTCGCGGTTCTACGGCAGCCACACCGGCGGTGCGTGGCTGATCCTGTTCATGATCTTCAACGTGCTGTGGACGCTGTTCCTCTACCGGGCAGCGGCCTCGGCGCTGGGGTACCTGCCCTACACCTCCGGCGCATGGGCGTCGATCGGTCTCGGGACGCTGTTCGCGGGTGTGCCCGAGCCGACCCTGGAGGTCGTCGAGTCCATCGGCCTGCTGCTGCACATCGGCGTGATGCTGGTCTTCACGGTGATCGTCGCCTACAGCAAGCACCTGCACATCTTCACCGCGCCGATCAACGTCTCGGCCAAGCGCTTCCCGAAGGCCCTGGGCCCGCTGCCGGCGATGGAGTCGAACGGCAAGAAGATCGACTTCGAGGACCCGGGCGAGGACGACGTCTTCGGTCGCGGCCGGATCGAGGACTTCACCTGGAAGGGCATGCTGGACTTCGCGACCTGCACCGAGTGCGGCCGCTGCCAGTCCCAGTGCCCGGCCTGGAACACCGGCAAGCCGCTGTCGCCGAAGCTGTTGATCATGGATCTGCGCGACCACATGAACGCGAAGGCGCCGTACATGATCGGCGGCCGGGACATGCCGGAGGAGGGGTCGATCGACTTCTCGGCCGGGCTCACCGCGCACCCCGGACACGGGGTACCCGAGTCGGGCTTCGAGCGGGTCCGCGGGTCCGGCCCGGACCAGGCCGCGCGCCCGCTCGTGGGCACCGCGGAGCAGGGCGGGGTCATCGACCCGGACGTGCTGTGGTCGTGCACCAGCTGCGGGGCGTGCGTGGAGCAGTGCCCGGTCGACATCGAGCACGTCGACCACATCATGGACATGCGCCGCCACCAGGTGCTCATCGAGTCGGAGTTCCCTTCCGAGCTGGGCACGCTGTTCAAGAACCTGGAGAACAAGGGCAATCCCTGGGGGCAGAACTCCAAGGAGCGCCTGGACTGGACCAAGAAGCTCGGCTTCACCGTCAACGTCTTCGACGGCGAGCTGGCCCCGGAGACCGAGTACCTGTTCTGGATCGGCTGCGCGGGTGCGTTCGACGACGGCGCGAAGAAGACCGTGCAGGCCACCGCGGAGCTGCTGCACCGCGCGGGTGTCGAGTACACGGTGCTCGGGCCCGAGGAGACCTGCACCGGTGACCCGGCGCGTCGCTCGGGCAACGAGTTCCTGTTCCAGATGCTCGCCCAGCAGAACGTCGAGGTCCTGAACTCGGTGTTCGAGGGCCGCGAGCCGGGCACCCGCAAGATCGTGACCACCTGCCCGCACTGCCTGAACACGCTGGGCCGGGAGTACCCGCAGCTCGACGGGCACTACGAGGTCGTCCACCACACGCAGTTGCTGAACAAGCTGGTCCGCGAGGGCAAGCTCGTCCCGGTCGCCGCCCCGTCCGAGGACAAGCTCGCGCCCGTCACCTATCACGACCCCTGCTACCTGGGCCGGCACAACGACGTGTACGAGGAGCCCCGCGCCCTCGTCGGCGCGGTCGCGACGCTCACGGAGATGCCCCGGCACGCCGACCGTTCGATGTGTTGCGGCGCCGGTGGTGCACAGATGTGGATGGAGGAGCGGATCGGGCAGCGGGTCAACGTCAACCGCACCGAGGAGGCCATCGCCACCCTCTCCGGCGCCGACACCCCGAGCAAGACCGCGCTCAACGCGCGGGGCGCCAACCTCGACACGCCCGTGGCCGGTTCCGACGGGGCGGCGAGCGGCGGCACCATCGCCGTCGGCTGCCCGTTCTGCAAGACCATGCTCACCGACGGCCTCACCCAGAAGCAGGGCGAGGGCGAGGGCGAGGGCATGCAGGTACAGGACGTCTCGCAGATGCTGCTCGCCGCCGTCAGGCGGGGGGACACCGACACCAACGGCCACAGCTCCGCCAACGGCTCGGCGTCGGACTCCGAGCCGGCGAAGGAACCCGCGCAGGGTGACTCCCAGAGCTGAGCCCCGTCCGTTCAGATCATGAGGCTCCGCACGCCGCGAACGAGGTGACGATGTAGGTCTGGCCGGTGCCTTCCCGGCCCACGGTGAGACGTCCGAGCTGTGGTCCGGCGGCCACGGCCTCCCAGGTGAGAGCGCAGGCGTCGACGGCCAACCCGTCGCCCTGCACACGGGAGGGCGCCTCGGCGTCGGCGTAGTCGTTCGGCTCGGACACCCGCGAAGCCAGTGCCTTCACTGCCGACGGACAGTCCGGGGCCTCCAGGGAAGCCGTGAACGACGCCGCAGCCGGCGCCGACAGGAGGTTGTCGCACACCGCGGCCGCGGCCTCCGGCCGGTCTCCGTACGCAAGTCTGTTGAGCAGCGCAGGCAGGACCTCGATCGGAGTAGCGAACCCCTGCCGACCCTTGTCCAGCGCGTTGGTCTGCGCCTGTGCGGCGGCCGCCTCCCGCGCGTCCTGCACGTTGACGAATGCGAACGCCACACCGCTGACCAGGCACAGCGCCGCACCGACGGCGGCGAGACGCCAGGCGGGCAGCTGCAGCAGCCCGGCGACCAGCACCCCGATGCTCGCGGCAACTGCCCACGCCCACGGGCTGGTCGACAGCATCAGCCCGCCGACGACGACGAGGCCCGCGAGGTGCCAGACCCAGCCGCGCAGCAGCCGGTCCAGGCGCAGCAGCGCGAGCAGCACCAGCACCGCCACGCCGGCGAGCCACGGGATCGCCGACCAGTCGGAGAACGGCCAGAGCAGGAGCGCGGCGGCCCCGATGCCGAGTCCGGCGGCGCCCCGGACGGTACGGGTGAGCCGCTTCCACGCCGCGGGCCGCGAGGGCGGCTGCGGCGGCACGGGGTCGTGGAACGGGGCGACCGGTGGCGGCGACTGGGGCCGGTGGGCCGGTGGGCCGGCGGGGCTGCGGCGCTGGTCGTCCATCGCCGGTAGACCCTACTGGTCCGCGCCGCGGTGCGTCAGAGCCAACCGTGGTCGCGGGCCTGCTCGACGGCCTCCATGCGGGTGCCGACGCCCAGCTTGTGCATCGCCGACGACAGGTAGTTGCGCACCGTCCCGGGTGAGAGGTGCACGCGGCCTGCGATGTCGGCCGCTGTGCCGGAGGCGTCGACGTGGCGCAGCACGTCCAGCTCGCGGTCGGTGAGCGGGCACTCCTCGGTCATCAGCGCGGTCATGGCGAGGTCGGGGTCGACGTACCGGCCGCCGCGGTGGACGCGGCGGATCACGTCCGCCAGCACGGTGGCCGGGGCGCTCTTGGTGACGAACCCCGCGGCGCCGGCGGCCAGGGCCCGGCGCAGCACCCCGGGCCGGGCGTGTCGGGTGAGGATGATGCAGCGGGTGCCCGGCACGTTGGCGGCCACCCACTGGGCCACCTCGGCGCCGTCGCGCCCGGGCATCTCCACGTCCAGGACCGCGACGTCCGGCCGGTGCTCGGCGACCGCGGTCACCGCCTCGTCGCCGGTGCCCGCCTCCCCGACCACGAGGAGGTCGGCCTCCAGCCCGAGCAGCGCTCCCACCGCTCCCCGGGTGAGGGACTCGTCGTCGGCGAGTACGAGCCGGATCCGCGTCGTCGCCGCAGCCCCGTTCCGTGACCGGTCGGCACGGCCCGCGCCCGAAGGCTCGCTCATCGGGCACCCACCGGCAGGATCGCGTCCAGGCGGAAGGTCCCGTCGTCGGTGAGGCCCGCGTCGAGGTGGCCCGCATGCTCGTGGAGGTAGCGATCCAGCGCCGCCAGGCCCGTTCCCGCGTCGGCCTCACCGGAGGGAAGGGCCCCGTCGTTGACGACACGCAAGCGCGCGTCGCCGTTCTCCACGTGGATCTCGATGGTGCAGTGACTCGGCTCGGCGTGCCGGAGCACGTTGGTCATGGCCTCGCGCAGGACGCGGCCGAGCACGTTGCGGGCGGTGGGGCCGACGGTCGTGGGATCGCCGCGCACCACGAGGACGACGCCGGCGGAGTCGAGCACGGCGCGGGCCCCGGCGATCTCGGTGACCAGATCGGTGGTGCGGGTGTCGCGGACGAGCGCGCGCACCTCCGACAGCGACTCGCGCGCCACGCGCTGCACCTCCACCATCTCGCTGCGCGCGCGCTCCTGGTCGGGTAGCCGTGCCGCCAACTCGCTCTTGAACGCGACGACCTCGAGGGCGTGGCCGAGGATGTCGTGCAGGTCGTCGGCGAGGCGCAGCCGCTCGCGGGCCGTGGCCAGCTCGGCGGCCGTGCGGCGGGCACCGTCCAGGTCGATGACGGCCTTGAGCCACCACAGCCGTTCGACGTCGAGGATCCACATGCCGGCCACGTACATCACGGCGAGGCCCAGGCTGATCCAGCGGAACGCCTGGGACTCGGGATCCGTGGGATAGATCAGGCCGGTCACCCAGAAGCCGAGCACCGCCGTGAGCACGCTCGCCATGACGACCCACACGGCGGTGACCCGGGCCCGCAGGCCGCCGACGATGTCCCCGAGCAGGATCCCGCCCAGCAGGGACCAGGTGAAGCCGAGGGACCCGCTGCCCAGCCCGACCACGGTGACCGCGAGCCCGACGGCCGACGCGGCGACGGTGAACCACGTGGCGGCCGGGCGGCCCAGCGACTGCATCAGCTCGCGGATCCGCCACACGTGCAGGCCGAACCCGGCCACGTAGAGCATGACCATGATCGGCGCGAAGCCGGGCCGGAGGGCGTCGAGGAACAGCGGGATCGGCACGAGCAGCAGGTACAGCACGGTGCTCATCACGCCGATCCGGCCGAACCGGCGGGCGGAGCGCACGCGGCGTTCCTCGAACCCCGGGACCGGCGGTGATGTGTGCACCCGGTGACGGTATCCGAGGCCGACCGCCACCGGTCCGCCCTGATGACACCTGTCATCGCGGCTGCTGCGCGATGTCAGCCCCACGGGTGACCCCCGGTACTTATCGACGACGACACCGGTCGGTCACGGTGGAACCATGACACAGACGACCACCGCACCGGATCCCCGCCGGGTCGAGGCGGCGCCGGCGATCGAGGTGCGCGGGCTGCAGGTGCGCTACGGCGACTTCTCCGCCGTGCGCGGTATCGACCTCGACGTCCGGCGGGGCGAGGTCTTCGCGCTGCTCGGCACGAACGGCGCAGGCAAGACCACCACGCTGGAGGTGCTGGAGGGCTTCGGCACCCGCAGCGGCGGCACCGTGAGCGTGCTGGGCCTCGACCCAGCCGTCGACCGGGCCGCGCTGCAGCCCCGGATGGGTGTCCAGCTGCAGGAGGGTGGCTTCGTCGACGAGCTGACCGTCGTCGAGACGCTGCGGCTGTGGGAGCGGCTCGTCGAGCGGCCCGACCGGCCCGAGCGGCTGCTGGAGCGGTTCGAGCTGACCGGCCGCCGCGACGTCGCCGTCTCGAAGCTCTCCGGTGGCGAGAAGCGCCGTCTCGATCTGGCGCTGGCGGTGTGGGGCTCGCCCGAGCTGGTGATCCTCGACGAACCGACCACCGGGCTGGACCCGGGGTCGCGCCGCCGCACCTGGGACGCCATCCAGGAGCTGCAGGAGGCCGGCCGCACCGTCGTGCTCACGACGCACTACCTCGAGGAGGCCGAGGCGCTGGCCGACCGCGTGGCGATCATGCACGAGGGCAGGCTCGCCGTCGCCGGCACGCTCGCGGAGATCATCGCCACGCAGCCGGCGGGGTTCTCGGCCACGCTGCCCGACGGTGCGGACGAGCTGCCCGTCCTCGGCGGGACGGTGGATCGGGACGGCGCGCAGGTACGCGTCCAGACCGACGACCTGCAGCGCGACCTCACGGACTTCCTGGGCTGGGCCGCCGCTCGAGGGGTGCGGCTGTCCGACCTGCGCGCCGCCCCGGCCTCGCTCGCCGACATCTACCACGCCGTCCGTACCGGATCGGAGCAGACATGACCGCGCCCACCGCCACGACATCGCCTGCCGGGAGGGTGCTCGCCCTGGCCGCCGCCGAGGTGCGGCTCCTGCTCCGCAACCGCACCGCGGCGATCTCGTCGCTGTTCCTGCCCGTCGCGTTCGGGGCGTTCTTCGCATTCACGTTCGACCCGGGTTCGTCCGCGGACCCCGGCCTGTGGAGCCTCGTCGTGGCGCTGCAACTCGTGCTGACCTTCACGATGGGCGTCTACACCACGATCACGCAGACGGTGGTGGCGCGGCGCCAGTCACGGGTGCTCAAGCGGATGCGCACCACCAGCCTGAGCGACACGGGCGTGCTGCTGGCCACCACCGGGCCCGCGGTCGCGACCGCGGTCGTGCACCTGGCGCTCTACGCCGTCATCAACACCGTGCTGGGTGCGCCGTTCCCGGCCGATCCCGTGCCGCTGGTGCTGGCGGCCCTGGGCGGGCTCGCCGTGTGCGTGACGGCCGGGTTCGCGACCACCGTCGTGACGCCGTCGCCGGAGCGGGCCCAGATCACCACGCTGCCGCTGTTCTTCGCCATGTTCGGGGCGGCGTTCGTGGTGCCGATCCTGCCGCTGGACTCGTGGTGGCAGGCACTGGTGCTGGTGCCCGGCGCGCCGATCGGGCTGCTCGCGCAGCTCGCGTTCACCGGTGGCACGTGGGCGCCCGGCCTGCTGGGGCTGCCGGCGGCGCTGCCCGGCCTGCTCAGCCTGGTCGTGTGGCCCGTGGTGTTCACGGTTCTGGCGAGGCGGAGCTTCCGCTGGGATCCGCGCAGCTGATCAGCGCCGGGTGTCCACCCGGTGGAAGTTGAGGTGCGCCCGCGACGGTGTCGGACCGCGCTGCCCCTGGTAGCGCGAGCCGACGCCGTCGCTGCCGTAGGGCCGCTGCGCGGGGCTGGACAGCCGGAACAGGCACAGCTGGCCGATCTTCATCCCCGGCCACAGGATGATCGGCAGGTTCGCGACGTTGGACAGCTCCAGCGTGATGTGCCCGGTGAAGCCGGGATCGATGAAGCCCGCGGTGGAGTGCGTGAGCAGGCCCAACCGCCCGAGGCTCGACTTCCCCTCGAGGCGTCCGGCCAGGTCGTCGGGCAGCGACACCGACTCGAACGTCGACCCCAGCACGAACTCCCCGGGATGCAGCACGAACGGGTCGTCGCCCTCGGGTTCGACGGTGGTGGTCAGCTCGTCCTGCTGCTCACGCGGGTCGATGTGGGTGTAGCGGGAGTTCTGGAACACCCGGAAGAACCGGTCCAGCCGCACGTCCACGCTCGAGGGCTGCAGCATCGCCGGGTCCCACGGGTCGAGGGCCAGGCGACCACTGTCGAGCTCCTTGACCAGGTCACCGTCCGAGAGCAGCACGGCGCCACCCTAGGCCTCGCTGGTGGACTGCTCCTCGGTGGTCGGCGACTCCTCACGAGCTTGCTCGGGCACCACGGGCTCGGTCAGCGCCGGCGACGGCGTGAGGCCGAACATCCAGGCGACGGCCTGCTCCACCCGCTGCGCCTCCTTGCCGTCGGACGGCACGCCCTCCGGTGGTGGCGACACGGCGAGCACCTGCCGCACCGTGGTCATCACCGCCGGGGACAGGATGCTGCGGATCGAGTCGCCGGGGTGCGGGACGTGCGGGCCGTCGACGAGCACCGCGGGGGTGCCCAGTCCGGGGGCGTCGGTGACCAGGTCGGGATCGTCGGAGACGAGCACCGTGGCGGCGGCGATCAGCCCGACCAGCTCGGCGAGCGGCAGCGTGTGGACGGCGATGGCCCGTTCGTGCCGGGTGAGCGGATGGGCCGCCCCGTGGATCGCCAGCTCGCCGTAGACGACGATCTCCACGCCGGGCTCGCGTTCGAGCAGGTCGGGCAGCCCGGCGAGGACACCGAGCGAATCGGCGCGGTCCAGGCCCACCAGCACCAGCTTGGACTCCCCCGCACGGACCCGGCGGACGAGTCGGGCGAAGCGCAGGTCGGCGGGCTGGGGGTTGGCGGCCATCGTGTCACCGACCGGGATCGCGTTGGGCCCGATCGGGCTGCCCAGCGCGGCGCCGCCGGTGGTGAGGAACAGCGAGGCGAGCTGTCCGATGATGCGCCGGTTCGCCTCCTGCGGGAACGGGCACAGCAGGTCGTCGCTGGCCACCCCGGCCTGCAGGTGCACGACCGGGATCTGCCGCCAGAACGCCACCTGGGCGGCCATCGCCGCCGTCATCCCCCCGCCGTAGACCATGACGGCCGACGGGTCGAGATCGACGAGCAACTCGTCGAGGCGGGTCATGAGCATGGCCCCGACGGCCGCCGGGTGCGTGCCGGGCGGCTCGCGCAGCAGCAGCGTGACGTCGGCGGGCACCCCCAGCGCTTCGAACGCCTCGTGGACCCCCATCGGGTCGACGCCGGTGGCCACCGTGAGCGCGCGGATGCGGTCGATGTCGTTGAACGCGGTGGCGACCGGCGCGAGCCGGGCCACCTCGGGTCGGCTTCCGGCGATCAGCAGGACGTCGTGATCGTGATCCTGCTCCGGGAGCGAACCCAGTGGGGAACTGCTCTGGGTCATGCTCGGGTCCTTCTCGGCCGGGGGAGCTGGCCATGCGGGGCCACAGCAGTGTGAACCGCGATGGCACCGCGCGTCGAGACCGGGTGCCGGCGGGCGGCACCCATCGAGCCAACTCCACTCGGACGGGGGTACCCGGAGAGTAACGTCGATGACTCAGCGTGAGCTGATACGCTTCTGCGAGCATGTTGCGGATGTAGTTCAATGGTAGAACATCAGCTTCCCAAGCTGAATACGCGGGTTCGATTCCCGTCATCCGCTCCACACCGAAGGCCCAGGTCAGACGGCACTGCCGCACCTGGGCCTTCATCGGTTCTTGATCGAGTCTCACCGCGTGCCCACGACGTGTCCTCAGCCCGTCGGGACCAGGGCGCCGGCCGCGCCGTCGTCCGGCTCGTCGTCGACGTGTCCGGTGGCCGGCGGTGCTTCGGCGAGCTGGGCCTGATCGTCGGGCCGGTCTGCCGTGAGGGCCGCGCCGGACGGCCCGGAGTCGCCGAGGAGGGGGCGCCCGATCACCCGGGGTGATCCGTCAGAACCAGTCGCGGCGCTGCCACCAGGGCCGCGTTGCGGGTACTGACGGGTCGGGCACGGTTGCCGCCAGGAATCGCTCGTCGAGGGAGGCAACCGAGCGGCGCAGTGGTCGGGACTCCCGCTCGCCGAGGGCGGTGACTGCGTCGTCGAGCTTCGTCCGAGCACGTTCTCCTTCGCTCTCGTCGTAGGGGTCCTTCTCCCAGCGCCGTGGCCCACACGGGATCTGCGTGTACCAGCGCGGGGGCAGGCACGACCCCCGAGGGTTGTCCATGTCCAGGGTCGCGGCTGCGCACATCCCCGGGTCGCGCGACGGTCCGCAACGTGGTCCCGCTCTCGGGGCGGGCGGCAATCGCCGATGCGGCGTCGATCCGCACCTACGCGCCGCCGACCGGTGAATCCGCTGCTTCGTACGGGTCCTCACCCGCCAGTCGCAGCATCCCGAGGCCATCCTGATCGACGACCGCGTAGAGCACGTACGAGCGCCCGGAGTGGTCGTTCTCCGCCCACTCGACAACGGCGTGGACGTCTTCGGCGCCACGGACCTCGTACTCGTCGGACGTCGTGCCCTCGTAGAAGTAGACGCGGTATCGCGGCGAGTCGCACTCCCACCGCTGATCTCGCGGGTCCACTCCGACGATCTCCATCGGCCCAGCCTGCCAGCAAGGAAGTCACGAGACGGAGATGGAGGTGGAACCCGACGCATCCGGCAGCCGAGCGGGACCGGTGGGGACGCCGCCGTCACTCCGGTTCCCTCACACCGTCACGACACCTTCCCGTGGGCGCGACCCTCCCCAGCGGTCAGCCGCGCGGGCCGAACTCGCGTGCGGGAAATGACACCCTCGGTGCCGTGGAGACCTTCCTGGAGACCGAGCGGCTGGCCCTGCGCCAGTTCGGACCCGACGACGTCGACCTGCTGGTGCAGTTGCACAACGATCCGGACGTGATGCGCTTCCTCGGCCCCTGCGTCGAGACCGCCGAGCTGGTCCGCACCGAGCGCCTCCCGTACTTCCGGCGCCTCTACGACCAGGGGTACGGGTACTGGGCGGCCGTCGAGAAGGCGACGGGGACCTTCCTCGGCTGGTTCCTGTTCCGGCCGCCGAAGGTCGACCCGGAACCGGCGGTGCTCGAGCTCGGCTACCGGCTGCACACCGCCGCGTGGGGACGCGGGTTCGCCACCGAGGGGGCCATCGCGCTGGTGGACAGGGGCTTCACCGAGATGGGCGCGCGGCGCGTCGTCGCCGACACGATGGCGGTCAACGCCGGCTCCCGGCGGGTGCTGGAGAAGGCGGGGCTGCGCCACGTGCGCACCGTTCACCCGCACTACGACGAGCCGCTCGACGGCGCCGAGCACGGCGACGTCGAGTACGCGCTCACCCGGGAGGAGTGGTCCGCATCGCGCGCACCCGGGCCGGCGCCTTGCACCGCCAGGCCTCGGTGACCAGCTCGACGAGCTGCTCGCGCTCCACGACGTCGAGGTCGACGAGGATCGCGCCGTAGCCGTCGTAGTGGGGGGTGGTGGTGAAGGTCGGGTCGCCCGAGGCCAGCATCGCCTCCTTCTCCTCGAGCGTGCACATCAGCACGAGCAGGCCCTCGGCCTCGGTGCGCAACCGCGCGAATCCCTTGCCCTTCACCTTCAGCGACGGGCTGCGGAACCAGGTCGACTCCTCGACCTCCGGCAGCCCGCACCCGATCTCCACGACGTCGTCCCAGCTCGGCATGTCACCATCCTGGCGGGGGCCGCTCCGCCTGTCGTGGACGGAACGGACCTGCGCTCAGCGGCGGCCCGGACGCTGACCCGGCGCCCGCGCGAGCACCACGACCCCGGCCACGGCCACGGCCAGCCCCAGGGCCAGCGCCGGTTCCCACCCCGGACGCACCGGGTCACCGAGCAGCACGATGCCGACGAGCCCGGGGACGACCACCTCGGTGACGGTGAGCAGAGCAGTCATCGAGGCCACCTCGCCGCGCGACAGCGCCGACGAGTAGCCGACGAGGCCCACCGCCCAGAAACCGAGCACCAGGTACGTGGCCGGCTGGGACACCAGCATGGTGGGGTCCAGGCCGCCCTGCACGTGCGCCGCCCGCACCGACAGCGCCGCGCCGCCGAAGCCGAGCCCGGCCACCACGGCCAGCGGCCAGGCGTGCGTGCCGCGGCGCAGCACCAGGGTGGCGACGGCGAGCAGCAGCACCGACCCGAGCAGCACGACGTCGACGACGGGTGATCGCGTCGGCGGCCCGGACCGGCCCGCCGACGCGGCCACGAGCACCAGACCGAGCAGGCACGCCCCGACGGCGGCCCGGTCGACCCGCCGCAGCACGGTGCCGAACATCCGCCGCCCGGCGAGTGCGGTCAGCGCGATCGTGCCGCCGAGCACGGCCTGTACCGCGAACACCGGCAGGAACCGCAGCGCCACCGCGCTGCACAGCCACGCGGCGCCGTCGAACCCCAGACCGGCGAGGTAGCGCGGCTGCACGACGATCGGCCGCGTCCGGGTGGCGCGCAGCGCGCCGTCGGCCTGCAGGAGCGCGCCGACGCTGTTCAGGAGCATCGCGACGAGCGCCGCTCCCACCCCGATCAGCACCGCGCAAGCATGCCGTCCCCGGTCCCGCGGTCCCGCCGCGACGCGCGGCTACGGCAGCGTCATCCGCATCACCGGCAGCGGCCGGCCCAGCGGCGACGCGGTCCACCGGACCGTGACGCCGCCCATCCGTTCGTAGAACCCCACGGCGTACGGCTCGGCCTCCCACTCCAGCACCCCCGTTCCGGCATCGGCGGCGCGGCGTCGGGCGTGGGTGAACAGCACCCGCCCGCAGCCGCGGCCGATCTCGGCGGGCTCCAGCCACAGGTCGTCGAGGACGGTGCGGTCGGCGCGGTGCACCAGCGTGTAGAAGCCTCCGACGCGGCCGTCACGCTCACCGAGCCAGACCTCGTTGGCCGCCACCACCTCCGCGCTCATCCCCAGGCCGCGGGCGAAGCGCGCCAGCAGATCCGGCGGGTAGGGCCAGTGGCCCTTCGAGCGGACGGCGAGCGCTGCCAGCGCGGGGGCCTCGTCCGGTCGGGCACGGCGGATGCGCACGGACCCAGTGTGCGCGACCAGGTCAGGGGCCGACGATCCCGGGGATCACCTACGCCACCGGGCGATCGCGGTGTCGGTGTCGGCCCTTCTCGATCGATTCGGAAGCGAGACCGGGACCGGTACGGGGCTCCCCTCCGCACCGGTCCCGGCTCCAGCCTTCGCCCGCGAGGACGAAGGAGTTCGGACCCCTCAGGCGACCGTCTCCGTGGTGGGCGCCGCGCTCGAGGTGGGAGCGGGGCTGGCCACGGGCTCGTTCTGCGCGCCGCCGGTCCCCTCCGACCCGGGGTTCTCGCTCTGTGCTCCGCCGCCGGTCTCGCCGCCGCCGCCGGTCTCGCCGCCGCCGCCGGTCTCGCCGCCGCCGCCGGTCTCGCCCCCGCCGCCGGTCTCGCCACCGCCGCCGGTCTCGCCACCGCCGCCGGTCTCGCCGCCGCCG